>NZ_CP110973.1:2065000-2684166 GCF_026248825.1 Larkinella insperata
TATCTGTGGTGGGCGTTAGAAGATTGACGGGGGCTGCCCTTAGTACGAGAGGACCGGGGTGGACTCACCGCTGGTGAACCGGTTATTGTGCCCACGGTACGGCCGGGTAGCTACGTGGGGTTTGGATAAGCGCTGAAAGCATCTAAGTGCGAAGCCGGCCCGGAGATGAGTCTTCTATTGAAGGACGTTAGAGACGATGACGTTGATAGGCGGCAGGTGCAGGACGGGAGACCGTTACAGCCGAGCCGTACTAATGACCTGAGGGCCGAAGCGTTGACATTGTTGGTGGGAGTCTGGTGATTGTGAATCTCTTTCTTCTTAAAGAAGCTTAAAAAAGAACCATCCACGGTAGGTGTGTCCGTTGAGGCACAGCACCGCACGAGCTGGGATGGTGGCAAGGGTGCGGGGGAACACCTCTTCCCATACCGAACAGAGCCGTTAAGCCCCGTTACGCCGATGGTACTGGAGTCACTTCCGGGAGAGTAGGTTGCCGCCACCACAGATTATCCGTCCCCATTTCAGCAATGAGATGGGGACTTTTTTTTGCCCTTTCCAGAGCTTCTAAATGCTTCTCTACAATTACAGTCTCACCTCTTACCTTTCATCTTCAAAAACTGGTAGGTTCATCCGAAAAAACAGCCGTTTCACTCCTTAGTGGTTGTTCATCTTACTATTTAAGAGGAAATTTGTATATGTAGTCAGTCTTCCAAATGGCTGAAATAAAACTAAGGAAACTATGAACTTAATGAAAGTTTCTGAAGTTTCAATTTCAAAAAAGTAGTAAGTCGTTGGAAATCAAGGAGCGTATTTTATCCAAAGCAGAAGCCCTTTTCTGGAAATTTGGTACACGTAGCATCACTATGGACGATATCTCACGGGATATCGGTATTTCTAAGAAAACGCTTTATCAACATTTTACCGATAAGGATGATATTGTCTATCAAGTTATTCAATATCGGATGGATCAGAATCGGGAAAATGTGTCGTGTCGATTAGCGACTGCTCAGGATCCAATTGAAGAGATTCTACTGGCGTCGGAATTAATGCGGCAATATTTGGCAGAAATGAACCCAGCTCTACTAATTGACGTGCAACGGCATTATCCGAGGGCCTGGGAGATTTGTACCGAATTCAAAGAAAAGTTTTTGCTTGAATCCATCCGGTCAAACTTAAAGAGAGGTATAGAACAGGGCCTCTACCGATCGGAAATAGATATTGAAATAATGGCCAGACTTCGCGTAGAACTTATACGCATGGCCTATGATACAGATGTTTTTCCCAGGATGTTGGCGGGTATGAAAGAAGTACAAATTCAGCTACTTCATCATTTTGTGCGTGGGATACTTACTGAAAAAGGATCAATTATCTACAACCAATATGTTCAACAATACCAGAATGACCCCGCATTTTCTCCCAAGTAAACCGTTTCTGCTACTACTGCTTACGGGATTATTGGGTTCGGTAATGGCTCAAACTCCTCATGATTTCTCATTAAATGAAGCTATCCGTTTTGCTACCCAACAAAATCTTAATGTAAAGAATACGCAACTCGATGCACTAAGCGCCGAAGCACGTATTAAGGAAGTGAAAGGCCTCGCGCTACCCCAAATAAATGTTGGAGCGTCGGCAACGTATAATGCCATCATTCAGAAGTTTATTTTTCCTGCGGGTGGTTTCGGTGCGCCCGTGGACTCCACCTCAACCGGTGGGGGAAGTAGCAATGGCGATGATGTTACGGCTATCCCTTTTGGGGTAAAATACCAGGGAAGTGTTGCCGCCAACGTCAACCAATTAATCTTTGACGCATCTTATAAAATCGGTCTCAGAGCTGCAGCGACGTACCGGGAACTGGCTCAGAAAAACATTGCAGCCTCTAAGATCAACGTGGCCGAACAGGTTGCTAAAGCTTATTATGGTGTTCTGGTGAGTACAGAACGGCTAAAGCTGTTGGATTTGAATATCACCCGAGTTGATACGCTTTTGCGGGAAACGAGAGCCATGAACAGCCAGGGATTTGTTGAAAAGATCGACATAGATCGTTTGGAAGTCCAGTTAAATAACTTGAAAACCGACCGGCAAAATGTGAAGAACCTGGTTGACCTAAGTTATAACCTATTGAAATTTCAGATGGGGTTACCCATCAACGCACCCATTCAGTTGACCGACCAGATCGAAACGTATAGCCAGCAGGATCTGGAACGGGCTGCCGTTTTGGACTCGGCTTTTGACTACGGTCAGCGCATCGAATTTTCAACTTTACAGACTCAGATTACACTGGCCGATTTGGATTATCAGAGCATCGGAAAGCAATACTACCCCCGTTTGACCGCGGCTGCCACCTACGGGCACAACAACGGTCGCAATAACTTCATGGATTTCTGGACGACGCAGTGGTTCAATTCAGCGGCTATTACCCTAAACTTGAATGTGCCGGTATTCGACGGCTTTCAAAAACGTTATGCGGCCCAGCAACGGAAGATTGCTATCGACAAGGCCCGGCAAAGCGGAGAACTCCTGAAGAACTCCATCGACCTACAGATCAGGCAGGCAACCGTAACGCTCTCCAATAACCTGCAAACGCTGCAGAGTCAGAAACGCAATATGGATCTGGCGCAGGAAGTGGTCCGGGTTACGCGCATCAAGTATAAGGAAGGCGTCGGTTCTAACATTGAAGTGCTGAACGCCGAAACTTCTTTCCGGGAAGCACAAACCAATTATTTCTCGTCTTTACTGGATTATATGATTACAAAAGTTGACCTCGATAAAGCGCTGGGCAAATTATATACCGGTCAATAATCTCCATTTCTATTCACGCTACTCAAGCACTACTATACAGTAATCAAAGATGAAAACTTACTACATAATCGGATTGGCAACGGCCTTGATGGTGTCTTGCTCGTCAGAGGAGAAAAAGTCGGACTTGGCGTCTAAAAAGCAGGAACTAGCCGAGTTGAAAAGCCAGCAGAGCGAATTATCAACAAAAATCCGTGCGTTGGAAACCGAGGTTGCCAAACTCGATCCAAAGCAGGCTGAACAAACCAGAATAAAGGAGGTAACCGTAACGCCATTAGCGGCCACTACCTTCAAGCATTTTGTTGAGTTGCAGGGGGCAATTGATGCTAAGAACAACGTGCAGGTAAGCCCAAAATCGGGTGGTGCGATTACGGCGGTCTACGTCAAGGAAGGCGATGCAGTTAAAGCCGGTACGGTGCTGGCCAAGATCGACGATCAGATTTTACGGGAATCTCTGGAAGAAATCAAAAACCAGTTGACGCTGGCAAATACCGTGTACGAAAAGCAGGCTAATCTCTGGAAGCAGCAGATCGGTACGGAGATTCAATTTCTGCAGGCCAAAAATAGCAAGGAAGGACTCGAAAAACGGTTGGCCACTCTGAATGCCCAACTGTCGCAATCGAACGTTACTTCGCCGATTTCGGGGATTGTAGACCGGGTAAACGTGAAGGCGGGTGAATCGGCAATGCCGGGCGTTGGGATTGTCAATGTAGTCAACCTCTCACAGCTCAAAGTAGTGGCGAAAGTGGCGGATACCTACGCGGGCAGTGTGCGCCGGGGCGATGCGGTCATCGTTCGTTTTCCGGATATCAACAAAGAGCTGACAACCCGGATCAGTTTCGTGTCCACCACGGTTGATCCCCTCAGTCGCACGTTTACGATCGAAGCCCCGCTGCCGTCGGACAACAGTCTCAAACCGAACATGCTGGCGCAGATCAAGATCAACGATATTTCAAAAGAGAAAGCCATCGTCATCAACCAGAATCTGGTACAGAGTACAGAAAACGGCCAACTGGTTTATGTAGCGGTCAATGAAAATAACAAGAAAGTAGCCAAAGCCCGGCAGGTGAAAACGGGGTTGAGCTACGGCGGTCAGATTGAAATTACGGACGGGTTGCAATCGGGCGATCAGATTATCACGCAAGGTTATCAGGAGTTAGTGGACGGACAACCGATAAATTTCTAAAACAGGAGGCACACGGATTCGGCGGGTTCAACGGATTTTGACTAATATCCGTTCGGATCGGTTTAATCTGCCCGTTTTTGTGTTCCTCTACAACTCTTAAAGCCCATGAAGTTCGAACAGTATAAAACCCTGAGTTTTACCAACTGGTGCGTAGAGAACCGGACGGCCATTTACATCTTTACCATTATCATCACGCTGGGCGGTTTGGTGGTGTATAATAACCTGCCCAAAGAGCAGTTTCCGGATATCAAAGTACCGCAGATTTACATCAACACGGTTTACCTCGGTACGGCCCCGGCGGATGTGGAAAACACCATCAACAAGCCGATCGAGAAGCAGTTGAAGTCCATCAACGGCGTTAAGAAAATTAAATCCAATGCGTTGCAGGATGTATCAGTGATCCTGGTAGAGTTTAACCCGGATGTTCAGATACCGGATGCTTTGCAGCGGGTTCGCGACGCGATCGATAAAGCCCGGCAGGATTTACCGCAGAAACTGGATAACGGCCCGACGGCGCAGGATGTCAACTTTTCCGAATTCCCAATTATGAACGTCAACCTGGCGGGAAATTTCTCACTGAAACGGTTGAAAGAGTACGCGGAGGATTTGCAGGACGCCATTGAAGCCATGCCCGAAATCAGCCGGGTGGATATTGTTGGAGCACTGGAACGCGAAATCCAGATCAACGTGGATTTGCCAAAAATGCAGTCGGCGGGACTGGCATTTTACGACATTCAGCAGGCCGTTCAGGGTGAAAACATCAACGTCTCCGGTGGTGACCTTAACGTTGACGGGGTTCGCCGGACGCTGCGGGTAAAAGGCGAGTTCAATGCCGTAGATCAGTTGCAAAACCTGCAAATCCGGACTTCAACGGGCGCAACGGTTCGCCTGGGCGATGTTGCCCAGGTTCAGGATAGTTTCGAAGAACAGCAGGATTTTGCGCGGCTGAACAACAAATCCGTTGTGACGCTGAACGTGATCAAACGCTCCGGCGCTAACCTGATTTCGGCTTCCGATAAAATCGAAGAAGTCATTAGCGAATACAAGGAAACCCGTTTTCCGCAAGGGCTGGACATCAAGGTGACAGCCGACCAGTCGGAACGAACCCGGGCCGATTTGCACGATCTGGTCAATACCGTAATTCTCGGTTTTATTTTCGTGGTATTGGTTCTCATGTTTTTTATGGGGGTTCGCGATGCCATTTTCGTTGGGTTATCGGTACCGCTTTCGGCGTTGGTGGCTTTTGTGTGTATGCCAATCGTTGGTCCCGTCGTCGGGACGGTATTTACCTTGAACACCATCGTTCTCTTTGCCTTTTTGCTGGGCCTAGGGCTGGTTGTGGACGACGCGATTGTGGTGATTGAAAACACCCACCGTCTGTTCAACCTGAATAAAGATTGGGACATTAAGAAGTCGGTAAAAGCGGCCGCCGGTGAGGTGTTCATTCCGGTATTGTCCGGTACGCTAACCACCATTGCGCCTTTCTTCCCGCTGCTTTTCTGGCCGGGCATTGTAGGGGAGTTTATGAAGTTTTTGCCGCTGACGCTGATTCTGACGCTGTTCTCGTCGTTGTTTGTGGCCTATGTCATGAACCCGGTTTTTGCCGTCACGTTCATGAAACGCCACGATGATGATCACCACGAAGACAATCAGGGTTTTGCCCCAATTCGCCGGCCGTTAATCATCATGGCTGTTCTGGCCGTCATCGGCTACCTGATTGACCGCGGCATTGGTAACTTCCTGGTGTTCTTCATGGTTCTTTACGTTTTTAACCACTATATCCTCACCCCATACATCATCGTTCCTTTCCAGGAGAAACTGTTGCCCAAGCTGAAAAACGGGTATCGGAAGCTGATTAACTGGATTTTGGTCGGCTGGCGGCCCATCGGCGCGATTGCCAGCATGGTTGTCTTGCTGTTTGTGACGTTTTTCCTGATGGGCATCGTGCAGCCGAAGGTTATCTTCTTCCCCAGCGGTGACCCGGATTACATCTACGTTTACAACGTGATGCCGGTTGGTACGGATGCTAACGTGACGGATTCGGTCACGAAGATTATTGAAAAACGGGTTTTTGATGTCTTGGAAAAAAATAAAGCTACGGGCATCGTCAATTCAGTGATCGCAAACGTAGGTAAAAACGCCGGTGACCCCTATAACCCGGATCGTTCGGACACGCCCCACAAATCGAAGGTGACGGTGGCGTTTGAGAAAAAAGAACTCCGGAACGGTATTTCATCCGAAGTGCTGCTGAATGAAGTCAGGACAGCCATGCAGGGCATTCCCGGAACGGAGATTTCGGTGGAGCGGGAAAGCAACGGGCCGCCAACCGGAAAACCGATCTCGATTGAAATCTCCGGGGACGATTTTAAAACCCTGTCAGGTTTGGAGAAGCAGGTGCGTCAGAAAATCGCCCAGTCCGGTATTCAGGGAATCGACCAGTTGAAATCCGACTTGATTACCAACAAACCGGAAATTGTAATCAACATCGACCGGGAAAAAGCCGAGCGGGAAGGAATTTCGTCGGCGCAGGTAGCGATGGCGGTTCGGACGGCTTTGTTTGGTCTGGAAGTATCGAAGTTCCGGGATGATAAGGATGAATACCCCATCATGGTCCGGCTGAAACCGGACGACCGGAGCCAGATCGAGCAACTACTCAGTCTGAATATTGTGTACCGGGACATGAACATGGGCGGTCAACTGCGGCAGGTTCCCATTCAGTCGGTCGCTAACATCAGCTACTCGACAACGTTCAGCCAGATTAACCGGCAGAATCAGGAGCGGGTTATTACGCTGGCTTCTGATGTGGTGCCGGGCTTCAACGCCAACGAGATTGTTGCGCAGATTCAGCAATTGATCACGGACATCGAAGTACCGAATGGGTACGTCATCAAAATGGGCGGTGAACAGGAAGATCAGGCGGAATCGATGAACTTCCTGACGTCGGCATTTGGCCTGGCCATGCTGCTGATTTACCTGATTCTGGCCACGCAGTTCAACTCGGCGGGCAAACCCGTTATCATCTTCTTCACGATTGTGTTGTCGCTGATCGGGGTGTTGTTGGGCTTTATGATCACCGGAAAAACGTTTTCCGTCATCATGTCCGGGGTTGGCATCATCGCGCTGGCGGGTATCGTAGTGAAGAACGGTATTCTGCTCATTGAATTCATTGAGGAACTCCGGGGGCGGGGGATGCCCCTGCGCGAAGCCATCATTGAGGGCGGGGCCATCCGTCTGACGCCGGTATTATTGACAGCTTCGGCGGCCGTGCTGGGTCTGGTTCCGTTGGCGCTGGGTCTGACGATCGACTTTGTCGGCCTGTTCCGGAATTTTGCCCCGCACGTGATCATCGGCGGGGATAGCGCGGTATTCTGGAACATCCTGGCCTGGACGATCATCTACGGGCTAACGTTCTCAACGGTTCTGACGCTGGTGATTGTACCGTGTATGTACTGGGTCAGCGAAAAAGTGAAAGGCCGGATCTCGAAAAAATCAGCCGAATCCGTTCGCGAACCAGAATTAGTGAATGAATAAATAACTAACTGTATTGAACCGAAAAACCCACGGTGTCTGTTTACGCTGTGGGTTTTCTTTTTGCGTCGCTATGAACCGTCTTGTCTTGTTTGTCATTGTATCGGCCATTTTAGTCCTGATCGACTGGTATGTTTTTCAGGCTATCAAAACCGTCATCCGCTCAGCGTCTGAAACCACCCAGCGGATTGTTCAACTCGTCTACTGGGGTTTTACCGCGGTCACCATCGTCACCTACCTGACGATGCAGTTGTTGCCGCCAGACGCGGTCGGGCGCATCGCCCGGGGCTTTATCTGGTCGGCCATTCTGATACCATATTTCTCCAAAGTATTTGCTGTCCTGTTCATTTTCGTAGACGATCTGGGGCGGTTTGTGCGCTGGGTGGCTTCGCTTTTTTACCGGCCCGACATCCGCGAAGCGGTGAACGACACCACGCAGTCGACCATCCCGGCGACGAACGTCATTCCGCGTTCCGAATTTTTGATGAAAACCGCTTTGGTCGCCGGGGCGGTGCCGCTGGTCGCGTTCTCGTACGGCATCATTTCGGGGGCGCACGATTACCGCATCCGCCGGATCAAGTTGCCGCTCAAAAATTTGCCCTCGGGTTTTGACGGGCTGAAAATTGCCCAGCTTTCGGACATTCACTCCGGCAGTTTTTTCAATAAGACGGCCGTGAAAGGGGGCGTAGAAATGCTGCTGCGTGAAAAACCGGATCTCGTCTTTTTTACGGGCGATCTGGTAAACAATACCGCCGATGAGGTCGAAAATTACATCGATATTTTCAGCAAGGTTAAAGCGCCGATGGGCGTTTATTCAACGCTGGGCAACCACGATTACGGCGATTACGTCAGTTGGCCAAACCAGCAGGCGAAACGGCAGAATCTGCAGAATCTGATGGCCGCTCATAAACTGATGGGCTGGAATCTGATGATGGACGAAAACCATATTTTAGAACAAAATGGTGACAAAATCGCTTTAATAGGCATCCAGAACTGGGGGTCGGGCCGGTGGCCGAAATACGGTGATCTGGCCAAAGCCTACAAAGGCACCGAAGATTACCCGGTCAAGCTGTTGCTTTCTCACGACCCCAGCCATTGGGACGCTCAGGTACGGCCACAATTTCCGGATGTTGATGTGCAGTTTGCGGGCCACACGCACGGGATGCAGTTTGGCGTTGAAGTCGGAAGCATCCGCTGGAGTCCGTCGCAGTATGCCTACAAACAATGGGCCGGGCTTTATCAGCAAGGCCAGCAGTATCTGTATGTCAATCGGGGCTACGGGTACCTGGGCTACCCGGGGCGCGTCGGTATCTGGCCCGAAGTCACCATTTTCGAATTGAAAAAAGTGTAAATCTGAACCTGGAGTACGGGAATTAAAACGGTCGGCACGGACCGCCCTGCGCCGTAGCGGAAGCCAGCAATTTAACCCAATGGCTGGCCGATTCTGGTCAAGCTGCGGAATTCAGGTTCAGAACGATAATCCTAATTCAGACAAACAACCCATGAAAAAGCTTTTCCTGCTTGCTGGCGGCCTTCTGGTCGCACTTGCTTCTTACGCCCAGGCTCCGTCCTGCTGCGACCAACCCGTTGCGGAGGTCAATAATGACATGGCCTTGCTGGCCAGTAACAAATCCTTTGTGATGCTTCACGAAGAACCGTTGCCTTTCACCTACAAGAGCGCGGCCGGCGAAATGGTAAAATTCAAAACGCCCGACGGCAAAGAGGCCAACGGCTTTTTGCTCAAGGCTCCGAAGGAAACCAACAAATGGCTGTTTGTTTATCAGGAATGGTGGGGCCTCAACGACTACATTAAACAGGAAGCCGAGAAGCTTTACAACGACCTTAAAGATGTAAACGTGCTGGCCATTGATATGTACGACGGGAAAGTGGCAACGACCCGCGAAGAGGCTTCAAAACTGGTTCAGGTGCCGCGCGAAAGGCTGGGAGCCATCATGCAGGGCGCACTCTCGTATGTGGGGCCACAAGCGCAGATTGCGAACGTGGGTTGGTGTTTTGGGGGCGGTATGTCGTTGCAGTCGGCTATTCTGGGCGGTAAACAGACCATGGGCTGTGTAATTTATTACGGTCAGCCGGAAAAAAACATCGAGCGCCTGAAAGCCCTGAACACCAATGTACTGGGAATTTTCGGTGCCAAAGACTCCGGTATTCCGCCCGCAGCCGTGTCGGAATTCGAGAAAAACATGAAAGAAGCTGGCAAAGACATCACCATCAAAATGTACGATGCCCCCCACGCCTTTGCCAATCCGAGCAATCCGGGTTACGACAAAGAAGCGACGGCCGATGCTTATCAGATCACGCTGAATTACTTGAAAACGCACCTGAAAGTCTAGTCAGATAGTAGGCCAGATTCGAACAAGTTTTTCGAATTATGCGTTAAACCATTATGAACCAAACGGGTCTAACAGGTATCCAGTATTTACCAATAGACTGTTATCATCATGAAAACGCATAATCTGACTTCGTTGCTGGTGATTGCCCTGCTGGGGATTGTATTAACCAGTTGTGCGCCTTCGGTTGGCGTTGGTGTGAGAGCTGATTACGGGCCGGGTCATCCCTATGGCTACGGTTATGCTCCCTACCGGTATTATCGCCAGCCACCCGTTATTGTGACTCCTCCGCCGAGAGTTTACTATAAATCGCATCCCCGGCGTTACCGGGAGCGTCACTACCGAAACGATTACCGGCGGGCCCCGCAATACGGCTACCGTCCCAACCGCGGCAGCCGAGGACCACGTTAACAGAAAATACCGTCGTAAAGGCGGTATTTTTTTATAGTCAGGCCTTGGCATGCTTGCAAAAAGTAAATCGTAAGAAAAACTTTACCCTGATTACGCACTTTTCAAATTTCTTTGCGTTTACTAGATACAAAGAGCCGGAGAATTATGAAAAAGCTTGTATTGCTGGGAATTACGATATGCTTGATGCTTCCACTGGAAGCTCCGGTTGAAGCCGCCGTCGTTAAGACATCCCATAGCGAACTAAAAAATACGGAAAGCTTCAAACGGAAAAAAGCCCGTGGATACCGGAAGAAAAAAGGGTTCATGTGGGGCCTTTTTAAGAAGAAAAACTCGTGCGGTTGCCCTAAGTTTTAATCCGAACGCATCTTAAATTGTACTTATAGCCGGGGCAACCCGGCTTTTTGTTTTTTAGTCGGTTAATAAATTGTAAAATACTGTTATTCAGCTAAAAATTACGTATCTTTGCGGCTTAATTGAGAGGACAACAGAAAACCACCGAAAAACTACCTTCCCACGATCAGACGCAACGAGTCTTTCATCTATTGTCTATACTCTTTTATCACAATATTGTATGCAATCTATTCGCAACATAGCTATCATAGCACACGTTGACCACGGTAAGACGACGCTGGTTGACAAAATTATTCACGCTTCCAAGATTTTTCGTGAAAATCAGGAATTCGGTGACCTGATCCTGGACAACAACGACCTGGAACGGGAACGGGGTATTACGATTGTGTCGAAGAACGTTTCTGTTCGGTACAAAGACGTAAAAATTAACATTATCGATACACCGGGCCACTCCGATTTCGGTGGTGAAGTGGAACGCGTTCTGAAAATGGCCGACGGTGTTTGTCTGCTGGTTGATGCCTTCGAAGGTGCCATGCCGCAAACCCGGTTTGTCTTGAGCAAAGCGCTGCAACTGGGCTTGAAGCCAATTTTGGTCATCAACAAGGTCGACAAAGAAAACTGCCGGCCGGAAGAAGTACACGAAGAAGTATTTGACCTGATGTTTAACCTGGGCGCTACCGAAGAGCAGTTGGATTTCCCAACAGTGTACGGTTCGTCAAAACAGGGTTGGATGGGTCCGGACTGGCAAAATCCGACCGAAGACATTACCTACCTGCTGGACACGATTTTGGAAACCATCCCGCCCGCTCCGGTCGTGGAAGGAACTCCCCAAATGCAGATTACATCGCTCGATTATTCGGCCTTCGTGGGTCGGATCGCCATCGGCCGGGTTGTGCGCGGTACACTGAAAGAAGGCGCTAACATGGCTCTGGTCAAAGCAGGGGATGTGATTAAGAAAGTTAAGATTAAAGAGCTGCAAACCTTCGAGGGACTTGGTAAGCAAAAAGTTGCCGATGTACAGTGCGGTGATATTTGTGCCGTAACCGGATTGGAGGATTTTGAAATTGGCGATACGTTGACCGATGCCGAAAATCCTGAAGCGCTTGAGCGGATTGCGGTGGATGAACCGACGATGAACATGCTGTTCACGATCAACAACTCGCCATTCTTCGGCAAAGAAGGAAAATTCGTTACCTCACGCCATTTGCGTGATCGGTTGTATAAAGAAATTGAGAAAAACCTGGCGCTACGGGTTGAAAACACGGATAGCGAAGACCGGTTTCTGGTATATGGACGCGGGATTCTACACTTGTCGGTCCTCATTGAAACCATGCGCCGGGAAGGCTACGAGCTACAAGTGGGTCAACCTCAGGTGTTATACAAGTTTGATGATAACGGCAATCGGCTAGAACCGGTAGAAACCCTGGTGGTGGATGTACCGGAAGAAACTGCCGGAAAAGTAATTGAACTGGCCACCCAGCGGAAGGGTGAACTGTTGATTATGGAGCCGAAGGGCGATTTGCAACACCTGGAGTTTGAAATTCCGTCACGCGGGTTGATCGGTTTGCGGTCGAACGTTCTGACGGCAACCTTCGGTGAAGCCGTCATGACACACCGTTTCAAAAGCTTTGAACCCTATAAAGGCGCTATTCCTGAGCGGATCAACGGTTCCCTGATTTCAATGACCAGTGGAGTTGCCACGGCTTACTCCATTGACAAATTGCAGGATCGGGGTACGTTCTTTATCGAGCCGGGCGACGAAGTTTATACCGGTCAGGTAATTGGCGAACACAACCGCCAGAACGATATTGTGGTGAACGTACAAACCGCGAAGCAGCTGACGAACATGCGGGCTTCGGGTTCTGACACCAACGTCCGGATTGCACCGAAAGTATCGTTCTCGCTCGAAGAATCGATGGAATACATCCAGAAAGACGAATACCTGGAGGTAACGCCGAAGTCGATGCGGATTCGCAAGATTTATCTGGACGAAAACGAACGCAAGCGCAATCAGCACAAGTTTGCGATGGCCTAAAAAAAGCCCCGGCACCAGCCGGGGCTTTTTGTTTAAAAACTAACGCCTAACCGAAACGCAACCCGGTTGTAAACCCGGTGTTCAACTTTGTGAATCTCGTTCCAGCCCAGCGGTTTATCGGTTTCAGCCTCCTGCCGTTTATAACTGAGGGACATAATAAAGTTGGCATTCTGGGGCCGGCCGATGCGAAAACCGATGCCGGGTGAGATCACCCAGCCCCCCCGCGTTTCATATCCCGTCGGATCTTCGTTAAACCAGGTAAAGCCGTATCCCGTGTCAAAACTAGTAAACACCCGAAGGTTCTTTTTTCCCGGTTGAGCGAGGTCATACCGGACCCCCGCGCAGACCGGCGTCAGCAATACCGTGTTGTACCAGTCAGCCCCCACGGTTCCGCCCAAGGCCAGCTTTGGCCGAATCTGAACACCGTTGAACGTCTGAGCCGTGAGGTTCTGACGTTTTTTGACGTTTTCGGTGGCCAGATTGACGTTGTAACGAACTTGCCCGAATGCCATGCCAACTTCTGTCATGTTCGTAAAAACGGGCTTAAAACGGTCTTTTTGTGCGAAGGTCGGTAAAGCGCAAAAGTACAATAGCCAAACGGCTATGCCAACTAGATTTTTCATGCATGAAGGTGGTTAGCTGGCCGGATAAGGACGTTGAACGGGAATTTTGCTCAGCAAGCGCAGTTTTTTCGGATTGCTGTAATCATACTGGTAAAATCCATCCATCCCGATTAGCAGCAGAGAAGTTCCGAGCGGAATGACATCAAATGCGTGGAAACCTTCCAGATGCTCCAGTTGGTCGATATTCAGCGCATCGTTGGCATTGAAGGTTTTCAGGCCGTAGGCACCTTCACTGATAAACAACGTCGGAAAGTCAATGCCCAAACCGTGCGGGTTTTTCATCGGGTACGTCTTTAGCAAACGCGGGTTATACAGGTTCGATACATCGACCACCTCTAGTTGATTCGTGAATCCGACGCAGGGCGAACCCGAACGCAGAGTTACATAGGCTTTATCTTCGTGAACCACCACCGGATCACAAACCTGAGCGTGCTGGAAGGTCGACATCCGGACGGGCTGTTCGGGATTGCTGTTGTCGTAAATATGCATACCCGTCTGAGCACCGATGAACAGCTTATCTTTGTACGGAAAGATGGTTTCGATACCCCAGCCAAGGTTGATCTTGTTGCCTTTTTTGGGATTGGCGGGCGTTCGGATATCAAACAATTGCATTTCCGACTGGCTGACGGTATACAGGTAGTTGTCGTACAAGGCAAATCGGGCCATCGAGCCACCTGTACCATTTGTGCTGGGCACGGGCGAACCATTCGGAGCGTTGCTGAAATTCTGTGAAAGACCCCCGCGCATATCAAAGAAAACGCAGTTGCGGCACCCGGCGGTCGTTACGGCATCCTCGCAGTCGGTGCTAACGGTTTGGGTAACGTATTCAGCCTTCTGATCACTGATCAAATCCTGCTGAACGTTCCAGAAACCGCCTTCAAACTGCCCATTCGGGAAAACATCTTTGACACGATTCAACTCGCGGATGTTTTGCGGATCCCGAATGTCGAAAGCCACTAGGTCCATGTAGCTGTCGGCGTACAGGATGTTGTTGCGAACGGCCATGTCACCATTGCCCGGAATGCGCAGAAACGAGACCATCTTGGGGTTCGCCGGATTGCGGTTGTCAATCACGTGGATTCCTTCTTTGATTTCATTAATGAACAGAAAGCCGTCTTTGGTGTAGATCTTACCCGGGCTGGCAAGCGTGCGGGGCTGTTCGGTTTGGATACCGTTGCGCACCTGGGCAACGGTTAGTGTGAAGGGCGTGTACTGCCGGAACGTCCGGGTTTCCTTGCATTTGTCGGTGCAGCCGTTCAGGCCCACCAACACGATCCCGAGGAGCGCGTAAAAAGTCAGTTTCATACAACAGGTGTTTAGGTATACCATTCTTCTGACCCCCCTGAATATGAAAGCGTTGGAATATATAGACAAAAAATTACCCGGCAGGCAGGGCCGCCGGGTAATCCGGTTTGCACAATGAATCAGAGGTCAAAGTTTTCGATATGTGTATGTGGCTCCGTCGGCTATCACACCGTCATTCGGGGCTCGTTCGTAGAGCAATAGCGTATTTTCCTGAAGGCGATACGGCTGGTAGGTCTTATTCTGATAATAAAGGGCCTCCGTAAAACCTGCGATGTTTTCAATTTGCGTAATGCGGAAACTCCCGTTTTCTTCTTCCCGGTCGTTTTTTAGCCGTCGAAAAGTTCCGTCGGCGTAATAGTCCAGCGTTTCTGTGTAGCCTGCCTGCTGAGGAGTGGCAACTGTTCCTGTCATACCGTACTTAATCTGGCTCAATTCCCACCGACCCACCAAAGGAGAATATTTTTCGGGAGCGGGCGAGCAGCCGCAGGAGGGCTCGCAGGCTAGGGCCGCAAAAATCAGAGCAAAAAGCAGTAGCGATGTCTGGAACGGTTTCATTTCATAAAAGGGGCGGAGTCCGGCTGGTGTGGATTCTTACCGGCCCCGCTCCCTATTTTCAGGTTGTATTATTTTTGTTTTTCGTATACCAGCGCATCGGCATCACTGCTTCCCGGAAAAAACCGCAGCCGGTTTCCAGTGGCTTCGTACCGTTTTACGGCCTGTAGTTTTTTAAAGTATTCCGTTTCAAACTGCATGGCATCCGCCGGTCCCGCCATTTTGGTCGAACCAATAGCGCTAATCTGCACGTCATCTGATGCCGACGAACCGATCAGTGTTCCGAAGTAGTGATTAACTGACGAGCGGCCGGCAATTTTATAAGCCACCCGGTTGGTAACTTCACCGCTGGTGGAGTCAGAGGTCAGTACCAGACTGATTTCAAATTTTGAACCCGGCTCAACGAGCTTGTAAGTTCCGGCAAAACTGGCGGCAGAGAGCGGTTGAATCGTTGTATTTTTTTTATCGTTGCAGGAAGCAGCGATCAGAAAAATCGCTGAAACCAAGATGAGGATAGTTTTCATTGTACCGTTGTTTGTGGATTCATTATTTTGCCCATAAAGAGCACGGAACCCGTTTCTTTTTCGGTAATCAGAACGACGAACGGCCGGTCACAAATCAGCGATGGAGGCATGGAGGTCGTTTCAACACCAATGCTGGTTACTGCTGCGGCTTCGGTTCCTTTCTCATCGACGGCCACAAACGTATTCTGCTTAACGTAGCTAACTTTCAGCCCTTCCTTTGTGCTGATGCCGGTAAAGTTGGCAGCATCCGTAAAAGCCGTTGGCATTCCCATTTGAGATAGCGCATCGTTAAGATTGGCTTCGTACTCCAGCGTAAACTTGGGCAGCCCAATGGCTACTTTAGTTTCCTTCAGGGACTGCTGCAATTCGGCCCATTCGGTTGCGTTTAGGTTGCTGATGAGCGCATCCACCGACGAGTTTTCGTTTGGCAGCAAAACCGTCATGGAGTAAGTGCCATTGCCATACGGCAGCTGAAAGGCGCCATAGGTGGGGCGGAACGCATGGCGAAGACCGCCCGTCATGGTCATCAGTTTTACCTGCTTAGTGGAACCGGATGCCAGTTCAAACGGTGCATCAACGGTACTCTTGGGATCGAATGGGCGTTTCCAATCGCCTTTGAAGTACAGGGCATTCAGCAGAAACAGCACATGGTTGTCTTTGATTTCCTGAATGACATTCTTGATCTTGGCGTTTGTGTTGTCGCTAGCCCACTGATTAATCTTAGTAATGACCGGAGCTGGATTGTTAAAATCTTCGCCGGAAATCTGGGCGTTAAACGTTTTCTTGGTCGCATCGAGGTACGAGGGCTCCACGGAAAAACCGTTGCGGTACCAGACGGAATTAGCCAGTTTTGTTGTTACTTTCGGATCAGCGGTGGGCAATCCCTGCATTAAAAGCTCATAGGTTTGGTTGGCGTCGGCCAGCGAAACACCGTCCAGATGCATCGCTTTTTTCATTTCATCCGCCGTCTGCCCGGCCGCACCGTTCAGCAACATACCAAGGGCCATGTGCAGACTCAGCGGTGAAACAAAAATGTTCTCGTCTTTTTTTGCCTGCTCGTTGATGCGCTTCAGAAAATCAAACGAAAAGTCGTTGGTCTTCTGGGCAAATAGCCGCGCTTTCGGGGTCGCTTTTAAACCAACGGTCGGCGGGTTTGGCGAGTTTTCGGTCTGACAACTGGCCGTCGTCAGAAAAAAAGCGGCTGCCAATGTGCTTGAAATAAAGGCTACTCTTCTCATCTCAAATAGGATTTAATTTACCATCTTGAGCGCTCAAGAGTAAGGACCCGATTGGAAATGAATTGGTTGTAAGGGAGCTTGAAAAAAAGAAGGAAAAATGAAAATATGTGGGATTCCCCCGCCGGCCGATGCTGTCCAGGGAAATCCCACCTATTAAAAATGATAATTCAACCCAAAGCCGACCCCAACCGCTTGCGGGCGAATTTGCAGTTGGGCGTCCGGGTTAGTTCCGTTTTGCAGCGATTGCTGGTAAGAACCCGTTAAGGAACCCGACCAATGATGAGTAGGATGGTAGTTGATCCGTAAACCCGCCGTTCCGGCCAATGCAGTAGGGCGATAGACCTGGTCCATCGGGTTAACTTCCAGTGCATCGTTAATTGTATTCTTCAGAAAAACGTTGGCCATCAGACCGCCCAGCAGGGAATAGCTGAATTTGTGTTCGGGCAGAATGTGATAGCCGATCTGAACCGGAACCTGGATATACTGAAAGTTGTTGGAAACGACCTGATTGGACGGAACAACCGTCAGGAAGGAGGCATTTCCATTCGATTTATCAACCAGCGTAGGTGCCAGATACGAATTATTGGGCGAGTCCATTGCCAGTTGTGGGAGCGCTGGATTGCTGCTCCGAATGGCGTTGACCAGCAGGTTTTCGGTCTGATTCGTGAGCGCATTGGTCACGACACCGTTGTTCTGGGTCTGCGAGCGCCCGTTTAGGTACTGAATACCCGCTTCCACCGACCAGTGTTTGCTCAACTTGACACCAGAGCTAGCCTGCCAGGCCATGGATACCTGCGCCTGATTCTGGAGCGAGGAGGTGTTGTACTGGCGGCTATTTTGTTGAACACCGTTCATGGCTACATAGGTCTGGCTGAAATTCGACTGCACACTGGCCATCGGATTGAACGACATTGGGGTGGCCGTCAAAGCCGCCCAGTACTCTTTTCGGGAGCGTTCTTTTTCCGTTGGCTCAATCACAGTTTCCGGCGCCTGGTACCAGATGATGCGGCTAATTGGAGCCGGTTTCTTGGCAAGGGCTGACCGGCTGTTGATGTAAGACGCTTCGTAGGCCAGTTGCGTGTCGGCGGTCAGGTCGGCAGCTAGGGCCGTGTTTTGCAAGGTGGCTGGTGTCGCTTCGGAGGGTGTACCACCGTTGACCTGAGCCGCGCCAGTCGGACGGTTGGCCCGGCGCGATTGGTAGGCTATCATTGCCTGCGGCTGAGTAGCCGGATTGTTTTCGGATCTTCTGGCTAAAACGGCTTTGTTTTTGCCAAGCTGATCAGGCGTGCCCGTCGCTTCTGACCGGTTGCGGGCGGTCGTCGCGGGTTGGTTGGCGGCCAGGGTTTCGTCGCGGTTCGGAGCCGTTTCTAATTTCGTATCCGAGTTGTCAGGTGTTACTTCCGGCTGGGCGGAAACGCGGTTCGGCCCGGCCGCTTGTTTACCCGCATTCGAGTTGGTAGCCGAATTGGTGGTTTGGCTTACCGTCGGAGAATTCAAACCGGCATTATCGATGGACTGCGTTGCCCACCAACCTATCAATAGAGTAATAACGGCAGCAGCTACTCCGTATGCCCACGGTTTTGCGCGGGGCCAGAGCGGTATTACCGGCGTCGTGTCTTCCTCGTCCAACTGACGGACAATACCGTCCCAAAGCTCATCGGATGGGCTTTCGGCGGCATCTTCGAAGACCTTGCGCCATTCTGCATTAAATTGTTCTTCGTTCGAGAGACTCATTTCGGAATCGGACGTTCGTTCTGAATCTTTTGTTGCAGCAGCATGCGAGCACGCGAAAACTGCGATTTAGAGGTACCTTCTGAAATATCCAATAATTCGGCGATCTCGGGGTGCGTGTACCCTTCAATTGCGTACAGGTTAAATACGGCCTGACACCCCGGCGGGAGTTCCTGCACCATCTTTAAAAGCTGTTGATAGTGCAGACCCGATAAGCTGTCTTCCGTCTGCGGTAATACATTAGGAGCAACATCATCCAGTTCGGCTTGGTTTTGCCACGGCTTTTGTTTGCGGATGTGCTTAAGTGCTGTGTTAATCACAATGCGCTTCAGCCACGCTTCCAGCGGGCACTCAAACCGAAATGTATCCATATGCTGGAAGGCTTTCACGAAGGCATCCTGCAGCACATCCTCGGCGTCGTCACGGTTTTTGGTGTACCGTTGGCTAACGACAAAGAGCTTCCTGGCGAATAACTCGTACAGTTTTCGCTGAGCAGTTCGGTCCTTATGTCGACAGCCGTCAACTAACGCTCGTTCATCCAACATATCAATTCATGGCTACTGACCCCAACGCCGGTCCAACGGTTGGAAAGGATTATAAAATAAATTTAAGCCTAACTCGCTGGCTACGAGAGAATATTACTTTTTGCCTGTACTTTTGAACAAAATCTATTCCTAAACTTTCATGAATCGACGTACGGCGCTCCGGCAAACGCTGGGTTTTATTGGGGTAAGTCCCCACCTGTCAGCACCTCTTTCAAACTTTAAAATTAGTTTACAAAACCGAAAGGACCAACGTTTTCGCGTCGGGGCCTGTGACTGGTCAATCGGCCAGTCCAGCAAAATCGAAGCGTTCGACGTAGCCAAAACCATCGGCCTCGACGGTATTCAGGTGAACATGGGATCGGAAAAAAACGACATGCACCTGCGCCGGAAAGACCTGCAAAAAGCCTGGCGCGAAACGGCCCGAAAAACCGGTGTACAGATCGGCGGTCTGGCCCTGGGCGAGCTCAACAACATTCCGTACAAAGCCGACCCGCGGGCCGAACAATGGGTCCAGGACAGTGTCGATGTGGCCAGGGCGCTCGGCGCTAAAAACGTTTTGCTGGCTTTCTTTAACAAAGGCGATTTGAAGAACGATCCCCAGGGTCGGAAGGTGGTTATTGACCGGTTGAAAGCCGTCACCCCCAAAGCCGAAAAGGCAGGGGTGGTGCTGGCGATCGAATCGTGGCTGAGCGCCGAAGAGCATATGGCGATCATTGAAGCCGTGGGCTCACCGGCTCTGAAAGTTTATTACGACGTCTGCAACTCCACCGTAATGGGATATAATATTTTAAAGGAAATTCGCTGGCTTGGAAAGCAAAATCAGATCTGCGAATTCCACTTTAAGGAAAACAGCTTCCTGCTGGGGCAGGGCAAGGTCAACTACCCCGAGGTTCGGAAAGCACTTGACGACATTCAATACCGGGGTTGGATACACATCGAAGGTGCTGTGCCAGAGGGTAAAAACATGTTGGAAAGTTACACTTATAATAATAAGTTTGTAAGAGAGATTTTGTCATAGGATGGGACGATCACTGTTCCACGAAATTTTAGAATAAGTACTTATTATAATAAGTTTGACTACTCTTAAATGTTGTTTTTCAGGTAATTATTCCACGTGGAACACCCGATAATGAAAGCAGCTATTCCAAACTCGACCCAACTTTTAAGTACGTCCATCCTACTGGGAGCCTTGTCCTGGTGGAGTATTCAACCGCAAGAAACGCGCCAGTTCGAGCACAGCATGTCCGAGCCGTCAGAACCTTCCAGACGGGGTTCGATGATGGTCGCTGACTCCAGTAAACTGTACCTGCCCGACGACCTGGAGGCTACCGTCTGGGCCGAAGCTCCGATGTTCTACAACCCGACTAACATCGACGTAGATGCCCGCGGTCGGATCTGGGTGACGGAGGCTGTCAACTACCGAAACTTTAACAACAAACCGGGAACCCGTCTCGACCATCCGAACGGCGAACGGGTCATGATTCTAGAAGATACTAACGGCGACGGCAAGGCTGATCGGGCGAAGGTGTACGTGGAAGATAAAGATTTAGTTTCGCCCTTGGGAATTGCCGTAATCGGGAACAAAACCATTGTTTCGGCGGCCCCGCATCTGGTCATCTATACTGACGAAAACGGCGACGACAAACCCGACAAAAAAGAGGTATTTCTGACCGGCTTTGGAGGACTCGATCACGATCATTCGCTGCACGCACTGGTGACCGGACCCGACGGCAAGTGGTATTTCAACACGGGCAATGCCGGGCCCCATACGGTCACCGACAAGGCGGGGTGGACGCTTCGCTCCGGAAGCATTTACACCGGCGGGACGCCCTATAATAAACTCAACAAAGGCAACATGGTTAGTGACGACGGCCGGGTTTGGGTGGGCGGTCTGGCGCTCCGCATCAACCCGGACGGAACGGGGCTGAAAGTGTTGGGCCATAACTTCCGGAATAACTACGAAACTGCCATCGACTCCTACGGCAACCTCTGGCAAAACGACAACGACGACCAGGTGGTGGCCTGCCGGACGAGTTGGCTCATGGAAGGTGGAAACATGGGCTACTTCAGTCAAGACGGGACCCGATTCTGGCAGGGCGACCAGCGGCCCGGTCAGACAATTCCAACGGCCCACTGGCATCAGGAAGACCCGGGCGTGATTCCGGCGGGCGACATCAGCGGAGCCGGATCGCCAACCGGTATGGTATTTTACGAAGGAGATCAGCTCGGCGAAAAATACCGGGGTTTGTTGCTGAGCGCCGAAGCGGGTCGCAACGTTATCTTTAGCTACAAACCCGAACCGCAGGGCGCCGGATACCGGATGCCCCGAACTGATTTCATCAGCACCTTCGACAAAGTTGACGAAGACTACAAATGGAATGACATCAAAGAAGACGTTCGCAAATGGTTCCGCCCGAGTGATGTTACCGTCGGAACGGATGGTGCGTTATACATCGCCGACTGGTTTGACCCGGTGGTGGGCGGGCACCAGATGAAGGACCCCAAAGGCTACGGGCGTATTTACCGAATTACTCCAAAGGGCAAAAGTCTGAAGGTTCCGGAAATTAACACCGCTACAACGAAAGGACAGATCTCGGCATTGACGAATCCCGCCATCAACATTCGGGTGTTGGGTTTCGATAAGCTTAGAGCGCAGGGTGACAAAGTGGTGAAACCCGTCGCCAAACTACTCGACGCACCGAACCCGTACCACCGCGCCCGGGCGGTCTGGTTGCTCGCCCAGCTCGGACCCAAAGGCCGGAAGAAGGCAGAAGAATTGTTGAAGTCGGATCAGGTCGATTTACGGGTCACGGCTTTCCGGGCCTTGAAGCAGGTCCAGCCGGATGTACTGGCGCTGGCCCGGCAAATGGTTGATGATCCATCGCCGGCGGTTCGGCGGGAAGTCGCCATCGCTTTACGGGATGTTCCATTTGAGCAGTGCCGGGACTTGCTGGTAAAATTGGCAAATCACTACGACGGGGTTGATCGGTATTATCTGGAAGCCGTCGGGATGGCGGCAGACAAAAAAGAAGAGGAGCTGTATGCGGCCCTAAAGCCGTTGATTCCGGTCAGCCCCCTTCAATGGGATCAGAAAACCGCTAACCTGATCTGGCGCCTGCACCCGCTCAGTACGGCCGACTTGATGAAGCAACGTGCTTTGGCTCCAACCTTGACTGCCGACGCCCGCAAACAGGCGCTGGTGGCCCTGGGTTTCATGAAAGACCCGACAGCCGCCCGGGCAATGGTACAACTGACCAAACTGGATGACAAAACAATCGCGCAACAAGCCGAGTATTGGGCTAACTTCCGCCGGTCGAACGACTGGGCCACCTTGCTGAACTGGGACGAAGTAATGCCACCAAAATTATCGGAGATTGAGCAGAGGGCGTTGGCCCTCCGGCAGAAGTTGATGGAAGAATACACCCCGGCCGAAGAGAAGCTGAAGCTGGCGAAAGAAATGGCCATCAGCCCGGAAGGCGGAAAGCTATTGGTGGGTCTGGCCGCTGAAAAGAAGCTGCCCGAAAGTTTGAAACCGGCCATCAGTGAAATCATTTTCACCAACCCCGACCAAAGCGTGCGAACGATGGCGGGCGATTATTTCAAACGGCCCAACGGCGCCACGGCTTTGTCCCTGAAAACCATTGCATCCCTTGCGGGCAACGAAACGGCGGGGCTGGCGGTTTTTAAAACCACCTGCGCCACCTGCCATCGTCACGGTGAACAGGGGAAAGACATTGGCCCGGAACTAACGAAGATTCACCAGAAATTCGACCGGAACGGATTGCTCGACGCCATTCTGAATCCGAGCGCGGGTCTGGCATTCGGTTACGAACCTTGGCTGGTGACCACCAAAAACGGACAGACCTATTACGGCTTTCTGATCAGTGACGGCCAGCAGGCGCTGGTCATAAAAGATGCGGCTGGGCAGAAACACACCGTCCCTACGGCCCAGGTTGCCTCCCGCAAACAATACAGCACGAGCCTGATGCCCGATCCAGCCTCGCTGGGGCTTTCGGAGCAGCAATTGGCGGATTTGGTAGCATATTTATTGAAGAAGCCTTAAACGGTCTCAGAGCGGGATTGCACCGACCAGCGGATTGATTGGAAATATGGCTTTTCCCGCTGTCCCTTAAGTCGGTGCAATCCCGGTTGTCGTTATTCCCAATTCAGGTCTTTTCCCGAGCTCATGAGCAGGAAAACCGTTGGCTGACCATTTTGCTGACTTTTGAGGAAGCGTTGTAATTCGGCTGGGTCCGTAAACACGCGCAGATCGGGGCGGTCGAAGGCCGTGATGATATCGGCCGGGTCAATGGCCTCGAGTTTTTTGGCTTCGAGCGTATGCGGACTGTAGAAGACGGCGGCTACATCGGCTTTATCGAGTTTGTCACGGTATTGCGTCAGGAAATTTTTGTTGAGGCTGCTAAACGTGTGCAGTTCGACACAGGCAATCAAGCGGTGATTGGGGTACTGCGCTTTGACCGCTTCGGTTGTCGCTTCAACTTTTGAGGGAGCGTGGGCAAAATCCCGGAAAACCACCGTCGGGCCGTCATCAACCACCTTCTCCAGGCGTTTGTGTGCGCCTTTAAAGCTCTGAATGGCTTCGTAAAACATTTCCTCCGTGATGGCGAGGTGATCGCAGACGGCCAGCGCCCCGCTGATGTTTTTCATGTTGTGCTCCCCGAATATCAGAACCGGTACTGATCCCTGATTTTTGGTCACCAGAAACGTCTTCCCGTCTTCAATCCGGTACGGGTGTACATCATAAGGCTGGCGGGTCACATCCTCCCGCTCTTTCAGGGCAATTACATCTAGCATGTCGTCGGTATCATCGAAAACAATCGTACCGGATTTGAACATCCCGTCGGCCAACAGTTCGAACTGATCAACGTATTCTTCGTAACTGGGATAGAGATTGACGTGATCCCAGGCAATGCCGCTGATGAGAACAATATGGGGTTGGTAATGTAAAAACTTCGGTCGCCGGTCGATGGCTGACGAACCGTATTCGTCGCCTTCAATAACAATAACGGGGGCATCCGGCGTTACCTTAACCATCATGTCAAAGCCTTCGATCTGGGCCCCGACCAGGTAATCAAAATTGCGGTTGTGGTATTTCAGAACGTGCAGGATCATCGCCGTAATGGTGGTCTTGCCGTGACTGCCGGCAACGACGATGCGTTGTTTGTTCAGGCTTTGCTGGTACACAAATTCCGGGTAGGAGTAGATGGGCAGGTTTAATTCCCGCGCTTTCTGCAACTCGGGGTTGTCGGGCCGGGCGTGCATGCCCAGAATGACCGCATCCAGAGTGGGCTGAATGGCATCCGGGTTCCAGCCGGTTTGAGCGGGCAGTAAACCGTATTGTTGAAGGCGGGTCCGGGAGGGTTCGTGAATTTCATCGTCGGAGCCGGTGATGTGGTGTCCCTGTTGATGAAGTGCGATGGCCAGATTATGCATCACACTACCACCAATGGAAATAAAATGAATCGTCAATGGCTTCATTCTGTCAAATTTGTAGCGCTAAAAATACAAGTTCTTTTGATTTTAAACCGAAAATCGCTTCAGAGGTCCCGAAACCGTCCGGATTTTTCAAAAACACCCGCAGCGCATTCTAAAATTTAACTTTGCTAATCGAATCAAAACCCCAGTTTTTTCGTTTTCCTTAATGTGAATGAATTGCCAAGCAGCAGCTTGAAAATCAGGCGTCGGTTCAGGCTTACATTTTGTTTTTGTAAACACGTTCCTGCGTCATTGCAAAGCTGCCTTTTTTATGGCATTTTCGCAGACTTTTTTCGAAACCAAAACACGCTTCTATGCTTCTGCCGAAAGGATGAAAAGCTACAACGACCTGATCGAACAGACCTTTGAATTCCCGACACTTGAGTTCAAAGTTGAAAACAATAATTTGCTGTTCAACAATGTTCCGCTGATGGACATCATCAAGCAATACGGAACCCCGTTGAAACTGACCTACCTGCCCAAAATCACCGAGCACATTGAACACGCCCGTCTGTTGTTCAAGAATGCCATGAAACGGTATAATTACAAGGGTACATACACGTACTGTTACTGCACCAAGTCGTCGCATTTTCGGTTTGTGCTGGAAGAAGCTTTAAAAAATAAAATTCACCTGGAAACCTCATCGGCTTTTGACATTCCCCTGATTCGGGAACTGTATAAAGACGAGAAGATTGATAAAAGTACCTTCATCATTTGCAACGGGTACAAGCGGCCGCTCTATACCCAGTACATTGGTGAGTTGCTGAACGAAGGATTTAACGTTGTGCCGGTGCTGGACAACTTGAAGGAGATCGAAGCCTACCAGGATGTAACCGCCGAAACCGTTAACTTGGGAATCCGGATTGCGACCGATGAGGAACCGAACTTTGCGTTCTATACGTCCCGGCTGGGAATTCGCTACAGCGATATCAATGAACTTTACCGTTCTAAGATTCAGAACAGTGGTAAGTTCAAGTTGAAAATGCTGCACTTTTTTATCAATACAGGTATCAAAGACAGCGCATATTACTGGAGTGAATTGAGCCGGTTTATGTATAAATACTGCGAGCTGCGTAAAATTTGCCCGGATCTGGACTCAATTGACATCGGGGGCGGTATGCCGATCCAGACGTCTTTTCAGTTCACCTACGACTACCAGGCCATGGTCGATCAGATCGTGGAAAGTATCCAGTGGATCTGCAACAAAAACAACGTGCCGGTGCCGCACATCTTCACGGAGTTCGGCAGTTATACGGTTGGTGAGAGTGGCGCCGTTATTTACAAAGTAATCGATCAGAAACTGCAAAACGACAAGGAGTTGTGGTATATGATCGACGGCTCGTTCATTACACAGTTGCCGGATTCATGGGGCCTGGGCCAGAAGTACATTATGCTGGCGGTAAACAATTGGGATAATCCGTATCAGAAAGTCAATCTGGGCGGCCTAACGTGTGACTCACACGACTTTTACAACACGGAAGCCCACAGCGCCGATTTGTACCTGCCCATCTTTGAACAGGATACGGAGGATCAGTACATCGGCTTTTTCCACACGGGGGCTTACCAGGAGTCGCTGGGCGGCTACGGCGGTATTCAGCACTGCCTGATTCCGGCGCCACAGCACGTGATTGTGGACCGCGACAGCGAAGGCAAGCTTACCACCCGGCTTTTTGCGGCCGAACAGGATAGCGATGTCATGCTGAAAATTCTGGGCTATACCAATCCGACGGCACCTAACACGCGCGAAATTGAAGCAGCTAAAGCGGCTGAACAAGAACAGGAGGAGCAGCAGCCCGTTGAGGAACTGGAAAAACAGGAAAATTAAAATATAGCATAGTTTTTGCCTGTCCACAACCATTCGAATGGTTGTGGACAGAAAACGAAAGAAGAAATGAAAAAGATAAGCATCGTTCTGGGCCTGGTTGCCCTCGTATCGCTCGGTTCTTGCGCACGGCGGTCGTGCCCGGCTTATGACAGCCAATTGCAGCCGAAACATCCCGCTCCGGTGAAGCAGGTAGCTTAATTAAAAAGCTGCATTTACGACCATTTTTGACGCTTCCAGTAGATTGGCCGCCTGTTGATCCCCAACGGGCGGCTTTGGTATTTCGTGCGTGATGTGCACAGTACGGACGCCGACGCGCTGACCGGCCTGCATATCGCGCAGGGCATCGCCGATCAGCCACGACCGGCTAACATCGATATTGTACTTGGCAATCGCTTTCTCCAGCATCAGCGAATCGGGTTTCCGAAGCAGCGACTGGGTATCAAAATCAGGGTGGTACGGGCAGTAATAAATGTCGTCAATCAGATGACCGCACCGCTCCTGCAGATACTCGTGACACCGCATTACATCGTTGCGCGAATAAATACCACGGGCAATTCCGGCCTGGTTGGTAACTACAATTAATAAATAACCGGCGTTCTTCAGCAGTTGTAGACCTTCAACGACTCCTTCCGGAATAATAAAATCTTCAACTCGGTACACGTAGTCGGTCCGGTCTTCGTTCAATACGCCGTCACGATCCAGAAAAATACATTTACTCATTGTGTGGAATACGGTTATTTATCGGTAACGGATTCTCTACCGCTAATTGTTTCGTATAAATAGTATTTTATTTGCAACAATTAGTAATAAAATGCTATTTTTTTAGAGGACGTTAACAAAAAAACCGAACGGAATGTGTTTATAGACTGGGATTTATGCGTTAGAAAGTAAGACGAAAAAATAGTATAATGAAACAATGGTTTCTGATTGTATGGTTTTTGGGTTTTGGTGTACTACAGTCGGCCCGGGCGCAGAAGATTGTCCAGCGCGACTATGACCCACCCCAGCGGAATGTAAAAGGGGGCGGAAAAGTGGTAAAGGTGGAATACACCAACCACAAGATGATTGTATTTTTCGTCGCGGAAGACCGGGACTACGCTCAGCGAGCTACGATTTACGGTCCGGGGCACCCCAATTGCTGGCGTTTGTTCGACACGAAAAGCCAGCAGGAGTATGCCCTGTTGTACATCAAAAATATCAAGGCGGACGGGGAACTGGTGGGAAGCATACTGGATGATCCGAGCGGTGTTCGTCTGCGCGACGTAAGGAGCATTACGTGTGAGGCTCACTTTGAGCGGCCGGGTAAAAACGTGCTTTCCGTTGATATGATTGAGCAGGACGTTGAGCGGTATGAAGGGCGGGTGGATCCCCGGAATCCGTTGGGGGGAGTCAGCTCGCAGTGGCCGTACAACGTATACGATCTGCGGGTAATGGTCTACCGGGATGACTTGAAAAATTCCAAACCGCCCGTTCGGAAGGCACCAGTCAAACCGGCTCCAAAACCCACGCCTGCGCCCGCAAAGAAACCGTTGCCCAAAGTAGTAACGCCACCGGACTCGGTGATCGCTCAGATACCGCGCAGAGAGTCGCCCAAACCAGCCCCGGCGGGAAAGGTGGAAAACTTTGGATCGAACGTGGAAGCGGGCCGGACCTACCGGTTGAATAACCTGCTGTTTAAGCAGTCGGCTTACGTAATTGAGCCCAAATCGTACCCGGAACTCGATTCGCTGGTGGCCCTTATGAACCGGAATCCGGGCATGGAAATCGAACTGGCGGGCCATACGGACAATGTTGGCGACCCCAGACTAAACGTGGCGCTGGCCCAAAAACGGGTTGATGCCGTTAAAAGCTATCTGGTAAACAAAGGCATCCAGTCGGCGCGAATCCAGACCAAAGCGTACGGGGGCAGCAAACCGATTGCCGATAATTCACGCGAGGAAACCCGCCGGCTAAACCGCCGGGTGGAAGTAACCATTCTAAAATAAAGCTACACAACAATAGAGTACACGAACTCAAAAGCGCTGGTTTTGGTAAATCAGCAACGCTTTTCAGCGGCAACGAAATCTTGCAGCGATCCGCTGGTGGACTTTCTGTGGGCAATGAGTTAAAAACGGACCAGAATGCCTAGTAGGATGGCCTCCAACCTTTCTTTTACCATTCGGCTGGTTGGAGGACGTGCGCCTTTGAGCGGCCGGCGCGTAATCACTAGTACGTAGCCCTGAAGTTAAAATCTAAACCCTCTGATGAAACGTAAAAAACCGAGCCAGACCGCCAAACGCAGGCTGGTATCAGTGGCTTTTTTGCCCACCACCCGCCAGGTAATTCTAACGGGGCTGGTTTTGGGAAGCTGCCTGTTATACGGAATGCAGGAAGTGATACACCGGCTGGAAGCCGGTCACGACTGGCCCAATTACGGCGGGAATAAAGCCGGTAATCGGTACTCGCCCCTCACCCAGATCAACACCGGGAACGTTAGTAAGTTGCAGGTGGCCTGGATGTACGATGCCTCCGAAAAGCCCGATGCAAACGGCCGCCGGAGAGAACGCGCGATCCAATGCCAACCCATCGTCATCGACGGTATTCTGTATGGAACAACCCCTGAACTAAAACTCTTTGCCCTCCGGGCCGACACGGGGGAGCAACTCTGGAAATTTGAACCTTCAAAAGACGACCGGCTGAACTCCAACCGGGGCGTTATGTACTGGGAAAACGGGGCTAACAAGCGCATTCTGTACACCGTAGGAGCAAGCCTGTACGCCGTCAATGCGCAGAACGGTCAGATCATCAACAGTTTCGGCAACGACGGGCGGGTGGATTTGCACCAGGGGCTTCAGACAAACCTGGATCATGACGTGAGCAAGCTGTCGGTGACAGCCACAACGCCCGGCATTATTCACCGCAATACCGTGGTGATGGGGTCGAGCGTTTCCGAATCGGGCGATGCGGCTCCGGGGCACATCCGGGCGTTCGACGTGGTAACCGGTAAACTGAAATGGGTTTTCCACACCATTCCGCAACCCGGCGAGTTTGGCTATGATACCTGGCCGAAAGACGCCTACAAAAAGATCGGGGCCGTTAATAACTGGAGCGGTCTGTCCCTCGACGAAAAACGGGGCGTCGTTTACTTCGGGACGGGTTCGCCCGCTTCGGATTTCTACGGCGGTGACCGAAAAGGGGCCAACCTGTTTGCCAATTGCATCATGGCGCTCGATGCCGAAACCGGCAAGCTGAAATGGTATTACCAAACCATCCACCACGACCTTTGGGACCGCGATCATCCGAGTCCGCCGAATCTGATCACGCTGAACCGGAATGGAAAACGGGTAGATGCGGTCGTGCAGGCTACGAAAGACGGGCAGGTGTACGTGCTCAACCGCGACACCGGCGAATCGCTGTTTCCGGTGGAGGAACGCAAGGTACCAACCAACGGGTTACCGGGCGAACATCCGTATCCCACGCAGAAATTTCCGCTCAAACCGCTGCCGCTGACCCGGCAGGTTTACACCGAAGCCGACATTACCAATCTCTCGCCGGAAGCCCACGCGTTTGTGAAAGAGCGTTTTGAGAAAATTCGCACCGACCACAAGTTTGCTCCCCCGAGCACAACGGGTACGCTGCTGTTTGGCTACAGCGGGGGCGCTGAATGGGGCGGCAACTCGATTGATGCAGACGGGATTCTTTATCAGAATGCCAACGAAGAGCCCTGGGAGCTGATTATGGCAGAACGGGCCAGTCTGAATAAACCGGAAGCACCCATAACCGCCGGGAATGCACTTTACGTTACCAATTGTGCCGCCTGTCACGGGCAGGACCGGAAAGGTAGTGGCCCGGAACTGCCCCCCCTGGTGGATATTGGTAAAAAGCGCTCGGCCGACGAAATTAAAGCCATTCTGAAAACCGGAAGCGGCCGGATGCCGTCATTCCAGCACCTGCCGGAAAAGGACCGCGACGCCATCGTCAGCTTTCTGCTGAACCAGGAAACCGGTCCGAAGGTGGCTAATAACCAACCGAACGCTACGGCTGCGACGAGCAAAAGTGGCTTTCCGTACCAGCCGGCCTACGTAAGCAAAGTCTGGCGACGGTTTACGGATCAAAATGGTTATCCCGGAATCAAGCCGCCTTGGGGTACGTTGAACGCCATCGACCTGAACACCGGCGAGTATCTGTGGCGGGTTCCATTGGGCGAGTACCCGGAACTGGCCAAAAAAGGCGTGCCAACCACCGGGACCGACAGTTACGGCGGGCCGGTATCCACGGCGGGCGGGCTGGTGTTCATCGCCGGAACCAAAGACGAAAAAATCCGGGCGTTCGACAAAAAGACGGGTAAGGTGGTCTGGGAATACCAGCTTCCGGCGGGCGGTTTTGCCACCCCGATTACCTATGAAGTGGCCGGTAAACAATACGTGGTGATTGCTGCCGGTGGTGGGAGAGGGCAGAAGATTGGCGGGAACTACATCGCGTTCGCCTTGAAATAACTTTTTACGATCCTTAATCTGCTAAACCCAATCATGAAAAATTCTGAAATTCAAAACGAAAACACCCGCCGGAACGCCCTGAAAATGCTCGGCTTGGGTTCGACGGCCGGCATTTTCGGCTTGTTCGACAGTCCCCAGGCCCGCGCCGAGAAGTACGTTACCCCGTCCTACGCCAAAGGTATGGCTCCCGTCACGATTAAATCCGTCCGGGCCATTACCACCGCGCCGGGCGGCCCTAACCTGGTGATCGTCAAAGTAGAAACGTCGGAGCCGGGGCTGTACGGTTTGGGCTGCGCCACCTTCACCCAACGGGCGTTGGTGGTCGTTCCGGCCGTTAACACCTACCTGAATGAATTTTGCGTGGGCAAAGATGTGGATAACATCGAGGATATGTGGCAGGCGGCTTACGTCAGCTCCTACTGGCGCAACGACCCGGTGTTGAACAACGCACTTTCCGGGCTGGATCAGGCGTTGTGGGACATCAAGGGCAAACGGGCCAACATGCCGGTGTATCAACTGCTGGGTGGAAAAGCCCGGATTGCCGTTGATACGTACACCCACGCCAGCGGACCGACGCCCGAAGCCATTGCCGACAAGGTTCAGCAGTTTATGGAGCAGGGATTCCGGCACATCCGGATTCAGCAGGGTGGTTACGGGGGCGTTGGGGCGATGGCCGAACTCAAACCGGATTTCAAAGCCGCCGGATTTGGCAAGGAGTCCGACGATTTTTCCGATCAGCGAACCTACTTGAAGCGCGTGCCCAAAATGTTCGAGGTGGTTCGGAAGCGGTGCGGGGAGGACGTAGAACTGCTGCACGACATGCACGAACTGACCGAACCGATGGATGCCATCAACATGATCAAGCAACTGGAAGAATACCGCCCGTTTTTCATCGAAGACCCGTTCTCGCCCGAAAACATGAAGTGGTTTAAAACGCTGCGGCAAACGACTTCGGTGCCCATTGCGATGGGCGAGTTGTTCAACAACACCAACGAGTTCAAGGAACCGATGGTGAACCAGTGGTTTGACTACATCCGCATTCATATTTCGCAGATTGGCGGCATTACCCCCGCCATGAAGGTGGCCCGGCTGGGTGAGTGGTTCAACATCCGCACGGCCTGGCACGGTCCGGGTGATACCTCGCCGGTCGGTCACGCAGCCAACAACAGCATTGACATTGCCGTCTGGAACTTCGGAATTCAGGAGTCACAGATGTTTAATGACCGCGTGAAAGAAGTCTTTCCGGGCTGTCCGACGATCAAGAACGGCTATTACACTGTAAGCGAATCGCCGGGGCTGGGCATCGACATCAACGAGAAGGAAGCCGCCAAATACCCCATCGGCACCAAATCCCGCTGGACCGTCCGCAAAAATGACGGCACCATGCTGCGGCCTTGATTCTTAGCGTAGAATGGTCTAAATCTGGCTCACTTCGGTGGGGCCAGATTTTTTTGTTTCCGTATTTGACGCCGGGCTTTCAAACGAATGGCGGAACGTAAAAGCGTAAGGAGTAGGGCCCAACTGGCTCAGGGCATTGAGCCGCTGGCGGGCTTCCAGCGGAGTTGGAAAATGACCGGCTTCTATCCACCACAAAACCATATAAGCGCCCTGGAACTTACTGAACCACTCCCGGCGACGCTTCATGATGGCCGTGTGGGCGGTATGGTACGTATAGTTTTTGAGAGCGTCTATCGTTTCCCAAACCGAGAGGTTGACCAGAATCAGGTTATCGTCGAAGGCCTGGATTGCGGTAGCGTCTCCTTCTTCGGTTTTAAGCCGCCAGACGAAGCCGGGGCTTTGATCGGCCAGCGCGTTGATGGGGTCCAGGTTCGCAACGAAGTCGGCCATCAGAGGGCTGTCAAGGGGAGCCAGCATCTGGGCGACGTTGACCTGGGCAAGTTGATAGGTAGCCATAAAAGAGCAGTTGAGGAGCCAAAGTTGGGACGGTGCGGACGTCCGTTCAACGCCGGTCTGCCTGAACTGCCAAAAGTCCCGCTTGAAATAGCCGTAGCGAAGTACGGGCGGTAAGCGGGCTTACAGAAGCTCCCGATGCTAGTGGGCAGGCCATAAAAAGATAGTCCGTGCCTGCATTTCCCGGACGGAAGCGCAAAACACGGACTACGTTGTAACAAATGTACGGTACTATAAAGCCGCCAGGTTCTCTTCCAGCGTCTTGATTTTCGCTTCGGCGTCGGCCAGTTTCTGCCGTTCGCGTTCGATGACTTCCGGTTTGGCGTTGGCCACGAATTTTTCGTTGGACAGCTTTTTCATTACCGACTCCAGAAAACCTTTGGCGTAGGATAATTCCTTCTCAATATTGGCCCGTTCCTGCTCAACGTCAATTTCTCCGGCGATGTTGACGAAGAACTCCGTGCTTTTAATCAGGAAAGATACCCCTTCAGCTTTTTCGGTAACGTAGCTGATTTCGGAAACCACCGCCAGTTTCTGAATCAAACTTTCGAGCGGCCGGAAACGGGCTGCGTCGTCGGTTTTGATTGCCAGCGGAAGGGCGGTTTTCGGGCTGATCTGCTTGCTGTTCCGCAAATTCCGAACGGCAGAAATGATTTCGAACAAGGTATCAAAATCCGCCAGCAACGCCTTGTCAACGGCTCCGGCGGTTGGGTAATCCGAAACGCAGATGCTTTCACCCTCTTTCCGCTCGCTCACCTCCTGCCAGATTTCTTCCGTAATGAACGGCATGAACGGATGCGCCAGCTTCATGAGTCGTTCGAAAAAATTAATCGTCGCGTCGTACGTAACCTGGTCGATGGGCCGGACCTGATCCTGCTGCTCGTAGCCCGGCTTAATCATTTCGAGGTACTGCGAACAGAAATCGTCCCAGATCAGCTTGTAAACGGTCTGCAGGGCGTCCGACATCCGGTATTTGCTGAAATGGTCTTCCAGGTCGATTAGTGTCTGGTTCAGCTTCGATTCAAACCACTGAACTGCCAGCGGTTTTTCAACCACCGACGTATCTTCGCTCACCCGCCAGCCTTTCACCAACCGGAAAGCGTTCCAGATTTTGTTGCAGAAATTACGGCCTTGCTCCACCAATTTCTCATCGTACAGCAAGTCGTTGCCCGCCGGGGAACTGAACAGCATACCCGTCCGCACACCGTCGGCCCCAAATTGTTCAATCAAGTCAATGGGGTCCGGTGAATTTCCTAACTGTTTCGACATTTTACGGCCAAGTTTATCCCGTACCATTCCGGTAAAATACACATTCTGAAACGGTTCCTGACCCTTGAATTCGTAACCTGCCATAATCATCCGGGCAACCCAGAAAAAGATAATGTCAAAGCCGGTAACTAGGTCATTGGTGGGATAATAATAATCCAAATCGCCCGGCGCGGCTTTCGGATCGTTCGAGTCGTTGGATGGCAGAAAAACCGACATCGGCCAGAGCCATGACGAAAACCAGGTGTCGAGCACGTCCTCGTCCTGTGTCAGGTCGGTTTCGCTCAAGGCAAACAACTGGTATTTGTCGCGGGCAATCCGCAGGGCATCCTTCTTGGTTTTGGCAACGATGATGGTGCCATCTTTCATGTAAAACGCCGGAATCCGGTGGCCCCACCAGAGTTGACGGCTGATGCACCAATCGTGCGGAGCTTCCATCCACGAGCGGTACATGTTCTTGAACTTTGCCGGGTGCAACTGAACGGTATCGTTCATGACGTTTTCGAGCGCCGGTTTCGAAATCTCCTTCATTTTCAGAAACCACTGCAGCGACAGCTTTGGCTCAATAACCGCGTTGGTCCGTTCCGAAAACCCGACGTTCGATTTGTATTCTTCGGCTTTAACCAGATACCCTTTTTCTTCCAGTTCCTTGATGATGGCTTTCCGGGCCGCAAACCGGTCCTGGCCGACGTAAATCTGCGCTTTTTCGTTCAGCGTTCCGTCGTCGTTCAGAATGTCGATCACCGGCAGGCGGTGTTTGATGCCCAGTTCGTAGTCATTCGGGTCGTGGGCGGGCGTTACTTTCAAACCACCCGTACCGAAATCCATCGTCACGTAGTCGTCGGTGATAATCGGGATTTCCCGGTTGATCAGCGGAATCAGGGCTTTTTTGCCGTGCAGGTGCGCATACCGTTCGTCGTTGGGGTTCACGCAGATGGCAGCATCGGCCATGATGGTTTCGGGCCGAACCGTGGCAATGGTGATGTAATCCGGCTCACCGCCCGACTCGGCACTGCCCGCAATTTCGTACCGAATGTAAACCAGTTTCTGCTGAACCTCTTTGGTAATCACTTCCTCATCCGAAACCGCCGTCCGGCCCTGCGGGTCCCAGTTCACCATCCGAACACCCCGGTAAATCTGACCTTTGTTGTACAGATCCACAAACGTGTCAATGACGGCATCGTACAGCGCCGGTTCCATGGTGAAGCGCGTACGGTCCCAGTCGCAGGACGCACCTAGCTTGCGGAGTTGTTTCAGAATGATACCCCCGTATTTGTGGGTCCATTCCCAGGCGTGTTCCAGAAACTTCTCCCGGCCAATGTCACGTTTTTCAATGCCCTGCTCCTTCAGCATCGCCACCACTTTCGCTTCCGTTGCAATGGATGCGTGGTCGGTTCCCGGCACCCAGCAGGCGTTTTTGCCCTGCATCCGGGCTTTCCGAATCAGCACGTCCTGAATGGTATTGTTCAGCATGTGGCCCATGTGCAGCACCCCGGTTACGTTCGGGGGCGGAATGACGATGGTGTACGGTTCGCGCTCGTCGGGAATGGAATGAAAAAAGCGGTTTTCCAGCCAGTACTGGTACCACTTTTCCTCGATGTCTTTCGGATTATACGTCTTTGAAATCATGTCGATGCGAAGTGCGAGGTGAGACTAGAGATAAAAGATTGTTCCGATTGGCTAAGTCTTTTCTCCTTTGTCTTACTTCTCTTGTCTATTTCATCCACAAAATTAGTCAATTCAGAACGGGCGCGAAAACGAAACACCGGATTTGGTGGTTTTACGTTCACACGACCATCTTTCTACGCTCATGGACTTCGGAAAACTGCCCAACGTTGATACCGTTGACTTTACGTTACCGGCCGACTCGCCCTTCAATCAGACGGTTTGGGACAAGGTAGAGCCGGCCGCGGCTCCGGAAGTATTTATTGGCGGGCCGCTCTGGTCGAATAAAACGTACGTAGGCCGAATTTATCCGTCGCAGGCCAAAGAGCGGGATTTCCTGCATTATTACACCCAGCAATTCAATACCATTGAACTGAACAGCACGCACTACCAGATTCCGACGGCGGGGATGATCGAAAAGTGGAAAACCGAAGCCGCCAGTTCGTCGATCCGCCCCCGGTTTGTCTATTGCCCCAAGTTTCCGCAGGCCATCAGCCACGAGCGGGCGCTGGTGGCCGCCGAATCGCTGACGGAGGAATTCGTCAATGCCGTGCTGAGTCTGGAAGAATTTCTGGGCACCACCTTTCTGCAACTGCCGCCGAATTTCGGACCGGATAAATGGCCGGTGCTCGAAAAATACCTGAAAAGCTTGCCCGACGATCTGGAAGTGGCCGTGGAGTTTCGGCATCCCGACTGGTTTCGCAAACCGGGCGTCTGGCAGCAAACGCTCGAACGGCTTTGCGCCCTGCACCGCCATGTGGTCATGAGTGACGTGGCCGGTCGGCGGGATGTGCTGCACATGAGTCTGACCAGTCCGAATCTGGTGCTACGGTTTGTGGCGAACGATGGTCACCGGACGGATCAGGAAAGGGCCGACGCCTGGGTGGAACGCCTACACACCTGGTTTGGCAAGGGGCTGCAAACCGCTTATCTGTTTATTCACGGCGGGGAAGAAAACGACACGACACCCGACCTGATTCGGTACTGGGTGCAGCGGCTTAACGCCGTTTGCGGCCTGAACCTGCAGGAGCCAACGATTCGGCCAGAAGTGGTTCAGGGCAGTTTGTTTTGATATAGTTGTCCTGAGATTTGCTATCTTAGGATATTAAAGAACCGGGCTATGAATTATAAAGAACGAATCGTTGCTGATCATCAGATTATGCTGGGAAAGCCGGTTATCAAGGGAACCCGAATCACGGTTGAACTTTTGCTGCGCAAAATGTCTCAGGGGGCAGCGGTACAAGATTTGCTGGTTATGTATCCGCATCTGGAAGAGAAAGATATTCAGGCGGCTTTACTGTATGCTTCTGATGTGCTGGCTAACGAAGAGGTGATTCATTTGAACGCGGCATGATCATCGCCGATGAGAATATTGATCACACCCTCATTGAAGCAATTCGGGCGGCTGGCATTGAAACTGATTCTGTGTATGAAACCCGGCGAGGCATTCGGGATGAGGTTATCATTGAAGCGTCACGCAATCCGCCCCGCATCATTCTGACGGAAGACAAAGATTTTGGCGAATGGGTGTTTGCCCATCATGTGACAGACATTAGTGTTGTTTTCCTGCGTTATGATTTCAGAGACACGGGTCGAATGAAGGAAATTCTGGTAAAGTTGTTCATAAATAGAATAGAAGATTTGATTGGTTGTTTTACAACAATAACGGTTGACAAAATCAGAATACGGCGTATTCGTACCGACTAGCAACAATGTTTTGATTTTATAACGGGCCGGTTTACATTTGCCCTATGAATTCCGCAGAAACCATTCGTTACCATCATCATTCTGTCTGTTAGTACGGCAGAACGGATGCGTTTTTGGGGTTGAGCAACGAAACAACGAATTCCCGATACCAGACCCGGTTCTGCCACGAGCCGGGTTTTTTATTATGAAAACCGTCATAATCAAATACAACGCCGGAAATGTGCAGTCGGTTATGTACGCGCTGGACCGCATCGGCGCCAGTTACCTGCTGACCGACGACGAAGCCGAAATTCGCTCGGCCGATAAAGTGATCTTTCCCGGTGTCGGTGAAGCCAGTACCGCGATGGCCTACCTGCGCGAGCGGGGGCTGGACCGGGTCATCCCGTCTCTGAAACAGCCGGTGCTGGGTACCTGCGTCGGGATGCAACTACTTTGCCGGTATTCGGAGGAAGGCGATACCACCTGCATGGGCGTGTTCGATGTCGATGTCCGGCGGTTTCCGGCAACACCCGGTTTTAAAGTGCCGCACATGGGCTGGAATGGCCTGACGGAACTGAAAGGACCGCTGACCGAAGGGTTGCCGGATAATGCCTACGTCTATTTTGTGCACAGCTACTGCGCCGACGTTTGCCCGGAAACCACCGCGGTTTGCAACTACGTTCGGCCGTTTAGCGCCATGCTGCAGAAGGAAAATTTTTACGCGGCCCAATTTCACGCCGAAATCAGCGGCAACATCGGCCAGCGGATTCTGGAAAATTTTTTAAAAATAGATTTATAGACATGAGAAGATAGACAAGAGAATAAAGACGAACAAAAACCGTCAAAACATCCTCTTGTCTCAACTCTCTTGTCTTAACGGTCCGCCGTCGCGGCTCTTTTGTCTAAAAAAATGCACATTATACCCGCAATTGACCTCATTGATGGCAAAGCCGTCCGGCTGACGCAGGGCGATTACAGCCAGAAGAAAGAATATAACGCCCGCCCGCTCGAAGTGGCCCAGCAATTTGAAGATGCCGGTTTGACGCGCCTGCACCTGGTCGATCTCGACGGTGCCAAAGAGAAACGCGTCATCAACTGGAAAGTGCTGGAACTGATTGCGGGCAAAACCCGGCTGCAGATCGATTTTGGCGGGGGCGTTCAATCCGACGACGATTTGCGGATCGTGTTTGAATGCGGGGCCAAGCAGGTAACGGGCGGCAGCATCGCCGTTAAAAAACCGGACGTATTCGAGCGGTGGCTGAGTCAATACGGTCCGGAAGCGATCATTCTGGGCGCAGACGCTAAAAACGAGAAAATTGCGGTGAGCGGCTGGGAAGAATCCACGGAGGTCTGGGTGTACGACTTTGTGGAAAACTATGTGGAAAAGGGGATAAAATACGTGATCAGCACGGATGTTGCCAAAGACGGCTTGCTGGAAGGGCCGTCGTTTGAGCTATACCGGACCATGCAGGATCAGTTCCCCGCTCTGAACATCATCGCCAGCGGGGGCGTCAGCGGGATGCAGGATCTGGAGGTGTTGGCGGACATGAACGTTTTCGGCGTCATCGTTGGAAAAGCCATCTACGAAGGCCGGGTGGAGCTGAAGGAATTGTCGAAGTTTTTATAATGAGAACAGCTGTTACATAGAGTTTATGCCTAGTTAACTCTAAACAACGGCACTTTAACGTATGCTGACCAAACGCATCATTCCCTGCCTCGACATCAAAGACGGGCGGACCGTAAAAGGCACCAACTTTGTTAACCTGCGTGACGCGGGCGACCCGGTTGAACTCGGCGCAATTTATGCCCGGCAGGGGGCCGACGAACTGGTTTTTCTGGACATTACGGCGACCGTCGACGAGCGCAAGACGCTGATTGAACTGGTCCGACGGGTGGCGCATGTCGTCAACATTCCGTTCACGGTCGGCGGAGGCATTTCGTCGAAAGCGGACGTGTCGGCGCTGCTCAACGCCGGGGCGGATAAAGTTTCCATCAATTCTTCGGCGGTTCGGAATCCGGCGCTGGTGGATGAACTGGCGCAGGAATTCGGCAGTCAGTGTATTGTGGTGGCCATCGATACCCGGTTTGTCGACGGAGAACACATTGTTCATACGCACGGCGGGCGGAAACCGACCGAAATCCGGACGATTGCCTGGGCGAGAGAAATTGAAAGCCGGGGGGCGGGGGAAATTTTGCTCACGTCGATGGACACTGACGGCACCAAAGCCGGTTTTGCGCTCGAACTGACGGCGCAGATTTCCGGCGCGGCTAACATTCCGGTGATTGCGTCGGGCGGGGCCGGTTCGATGGAGCACTTTGTCGATGTGTTTACCAGCGGGAAAGCCGACGCCGGGCTGGCGGCCAGCATTTTTCACTTCAAGGAAATCGAGATTCCGGCCCTAAAGCGGTATCTGAGCAATCAGGGAATTCCCATGCGCACCACCGACTGACTTATTGGTCGTACAATAAATTAACCGGTCGGCTTCGAACTGCGGAAAACCGTCGGGAGTTGTGTATATTTGACTCTTACCTACAAAGCAAATGGAAAACCAAGAACCTGATCAGGAAGGTCAGATCAACGTTGAATTGACGGAAGAAATTGCGGAAGGCATTTACGCCAACCTGGCCATGATTGCGCATTCCAACAGCGAATTCATTATTGACTTTATCCGACTGATGCCGGGCGTTCCCAAAGCAAAGGTTAAATCCCGTATCATCCTGACGCCCGAACACGCCAAGCGTCTGTTGACGGCTTTGAAAGAAAATATTCGCAAGTTTGAAGACAGCTACGGGTCGATCAACGGTGCGGAAGAAGCCTTTCGGTTCCCGACACAGTTTGGCGGACCCATCGGCGAAGCCTAATTCGGTAATGTCCAGCGAAATACTGAAAATTAATTCACCGCGCGTTTGGGTTTTCCGTCCGGTTTGACTAATTTTGCACTCCTATTTTTGCGGAGGACTGTAGTAATACCAATTCTGATAAAATGCCTACGATACAACAATTAGTACGCAAGGGCCGCGAAAAGCTGACATTCAAATCGAAGTCACCGGCGCTGGACTCTTGCCCACAACGTCGTGGCGTGTGTACGCGCGTGTACACCACCACCCCCAAGAAGCCAAACTCGGCTTTGCGTAAAGTAGCCCGTGTGCGTCTGTCGCACGGCAAAGAAGTGAACGCCTATATTCCGGGCGAAGGCCACAACCTGCAGGAGCACTCCATCGTGCTGGTGCGCGGTGGTCGGGTAAAAGACCTTCCAGGGGTTCGTTACCACATCGTTCGGGGTGCGCTTGATACCGCCGGTGTAAACGGCCGGAAACAGGCTCGTTCGAAGTACGGTGCAAAACGTCCGAAACCAGGTCAGGTAGCGGCTCCGACGAAAGGCGGAAAAGGAGGAGGTAAGAAAAAATAAGTTACCCCTTCATTTTAAATTGACTGAGCGTTGAAAAGATGCGCAGCGCTTAGAGTAAGATTTATCATCTGAAGATCATGAGAAAGGCAAAACCAAAAAAGAGATACGTATTACCCGATCCTAAATTCAAGGAGACGCTGGTAACGAAATTTGTAAACAACCTCATGTACGAAGGGAAAAAGAGCCTTTCGTACGCCATTTTCTACGACGCGCTCGAGCTGGTTGAGAAAAAAACCAACGACAACGGTCTGGATATATGGAAAAAGGCGTTGAACAACGTAATGCCTTCAGTTGAGGTAAAAAGCCGTCGGGTGGGTGGTGCAACATTCCAGGTTCCAACGGAAGTGCGTCCTGATCGCAAAGTATCAGTAGGCATGAAATGGCTGATCAAGTATGCCCGTTCACGTGGTGAGAAAACCATGGTAGATCGTTTGGCTGCGGAAATCATAGCCGCATCAAAAGGTGAAGGCGCTGCCGTTAAGAAGAAGGATGACACGCACCGGATGGCTGAAGCCAACAAGGCTTTCTCGCACTTCCGGTTCTAATCCAACCGAGTTCGATTTATCAAAAAGGCCGCTCATTCCGAGTGGCCTTTTTGTTTAGAATGCCATCATAAATTCATTCAGGTTGGCTTCCGGTTCCAGATTCAACCGTTTCCGAAGTCGATACCGTTTCAGTTCAACCCCGCGTACGGTAATGTTGAGAAGTTTGGCGACCTCCTTGCTCGAAAGGTTCATGCGCAGGTAAGCCGCCAGCCGCAGGTCGTCGGGTGTCAACCCACTGTACTGACTGAGCAGCTGCTTGAAAAACTGCTCGTGGACCTTGTTAAAATTCTTCTCAAACACTTTCCAGTCCTGCCGGCTTGAAAGATTGGAATCAATCAGCTTGATCAATTGGTTAATATGTCCCGTCGCCCGATCAATGGCTTGCCGTTGCTGCACTTCGTCTTTCAGCTTCTCAACTTCGTCTTTTAACTTGATTAACAGGTCATTCTTGTGAATCAGATTCATAGTGGTGTTGGCGAGCTCTTCGGCTTTTCCAATGACATCCTGTTCCAGCTTTTCCTTTTGAAGCTGAATCATTTGCTGCCGGTGCCGTTCCTGCTCGCGGGCCAGCTTTTCCTCCATTTGCTGCCGTACTTTCAACTGGTGGGCGCTCACCTGTCGGCGGTGAACGTAAAAGCTCAGACCAACCGTCCCGCAAAGCAGCAAAAAATAACTCCAGTAAGCCCACGGGCTCTGGTACCAGGGCGGTAAAATTTCAAATGGTAGGGCTGTAAACGTACCGTCGGTGCTGGACCTTACCTGAAACGAGTATCGACCCGGCGGTAAGCTGGCGTAGTCTTTTTCGGCAACCCGGCTGAAATCAGACCAGTGATCGTCCAGTCCCACCAGTCGGTAACTGAACAGCGGCTCCTGAATCGACTCGGGTAAGCTAAACTGAAGGACGAGGTGATTTTCTTCGGCATCCAGAATCGGCGATGTTGACAACAGAGCAGCGGCATCACGAAACGTAAAGAACCGTTGTTCCGAGCCACTTACCACGGCTAGTTGCCGGATCAGCGGTTTTGTGGTCAGTTGCCGGTTACTCACCGTCAAAATTTCCTGGCGTGGCAGGAGGGCATACCCTTTTTCAAAGCACAACAGGTAATAAGCCGAGTCGAGCGGCACGATGTTTTCGTAGTCATCCATCCAGGAAAAATTGCTGACGGCAAACTCGGCTTTCAGGCCGTCGGGTCTGGCTACGAGCAGATTACCGTCCTGCCGCAGAAAGAGAAGTTCGTTTTTCCAGCCCGCAAAAACCCGCCGGATACCGCCGGAAATCCGAAAGTTGCGTTTCAGTTGTTCGTCTTTTGGATACGTTGGCGCCCACTTTAACCCGCTTACCTTCCGCAGATCGGGCGACAGTTTAACGGCATACACTCCATTATGAGCGTGGCGCAGCCAGATCTGACCGGCCGAATCTTCCCAAATTTCCCGGATGGGTTCGTTGAAGCCGCTTACCGTATGGCTAAACTGCCATCGTCCGTTACCGTCGCGCTGATAAACACACAGCCCCGTATAGGTTCCCTGGAGGGCCAATCCAGGACGGGAAGCCAGCGGATGCAGTCGCCAGCCACCCGCCTGTTGGGATAGCCGCTCCCAGCCACCGTCGGCCGCAATCCGGTACGTACCCGAATTGTGTCCGCACAGCAGTTGATCGTCCAGAACCGTTAAATCCCAGACCTGCCCCTGCGATCCTTCAACGAGGTGATAAACCGGCATCCCGGAAGGGAGAAAGTCGCTCCAGTAAACCCCGTGATTCGTACCTAAATAGAGCTTGTTGTGATACAGAACGGCATCGTAAGGGGTACCCAGCTGCCCGTTGGGATCGCTGTAATATTTCAGCGGGTAACTGAAAGAAATGGCGTCAATGCCGTCATCGAGTCCAGCCCATAAATTTTCCCGTTGGTCGAGCGTCAGCGAAAGGACGGTGTTATTTTGCAAACCTTCCCGCTGATTGGCGGAATACAGAATCGCTCCGGTGGTGTCCGTCACAACGATGCCGTTCAGAATGGTACCAAAAGCGTAGCGCCCATCCGGCAATGCCAGGCCTTTATTACACTGATACCGTTGCAGCAACTGACTGGCCGCGTGTTGAAAGCGGGCAAGCCGTCCATTGCGGTAACTAAACAACCCGTGGTCGTGCGTACCAATCAACAAACCGTCTGACCCAAGCGGCAGGATGGCATGAACCGCCGTTGTAGCCAACGATGCGGTGCCGGGAAGCGGCACAAACTTTCCATGGATCATTTCATACAAACCGCTTCCAATGGCCTGCAGGTAGTAGCGATTCTTGACGGCGTACAGAAAAAGGACGTTGCCCGGCAGATGAAGTTCTTCCATGCGGCCAAGGCGGTAAAGAAAGGCGGTTGAGAAAGACTGAAAGAAAACGAAATCCGGGCCGACGACGATATTCCAGATTTCTTCCTTCGCAAACCGCTTGCTGCGAATCAGCGTCGTCAAAGAATGATACTGAAGCTCGCCGGTTCGGTTGGCCTGCCAGTAGCCAATTTCGCCCAGCCCACCCGTAAAGATTTTCCCCCGCTGGTCTACCGCTATAGCACGGACAATCGCCTGCCTGGGAAGCCGGTAAAGTTTCCACCGGGTTCCATCAAATTCCAGCAGACCCTTGGAATTTCCGGCGTATAGAAATCCCGTCGTTGTATCCTGGCAGAGTGACCAGTTTTGGTTGTAAGCCTGGTAGTCCTGTTTGGAAAAATTACGGATGAAAGGAGCAAAGAAGCGATTCTCAGAAGCCGGAGCCGCAGCCGCTCCTGACAAGATAAAGAACCAGACAAGTGCAAGAAAATACTTATCCGGCCGATTAAAGAAACTCATGGTGATGGGTAACGGAAATTCTCGAAAAAATTTGCTAAAGGTACAACAGCTTCACTGCTAATGCATAAGGAAAGAAAATAAACCTATAAAGAGTGGTGTAACTACAAAATTAGTTAAAATGATGTAGTAGTGATGTACCGGTTTTGTAACACTATACGGCACCAGTTAGTTTATATTTGAGCTTCAAATAATAAAATAATTTACAGGAAAAGTTATGAAGAGGAGTATACAGCTTTTGACGCTACTCTTGCTACTGGTAACCCAAGCCTGGGCACAGCAAAGAGTCAGTGGGCGAGTGACTGATAGCGAAGGGACCGGCCTTCCGGGGGTGAGTGTTCAAGTTAAAAACACAACGCAGGGCGCCAATACCGACGCTAATGGGCAGTATAGCATTGAAGCCAATCAGGGTGATGTGCTGGTATTTAGTTTTATCGGCATGAAGACGGCCGAGCGCAGCGTAAGCGGTTCATCGCTGGATATTCAGTTGGAGGAAGATGTTACCACCCTAACGGAAGTTGTTGCGGTCGGGTACGGGGTTCAGCGGAAAGCAGACGTAACAGGTTCTATTTCGTCGGTCAAAGCCCAGGACATTGCCAGTCGACCGGTGGCTTCGGCTACGCAGGCGCTACAGGGCAAAGCCGCTGGGGTATTGATCACGACCAACCAGGGCTTACCGGGCGCAGCTCCGAACGTGCGGATTCGGGGTGTTGGAACCGTGGGAAACAGTAACCCGCTGTACGTGGTCGACGGTATGTTTGTGGACGACATCCGGTTTCTAAACCCTTCCGATATTCAGTCCATCGATGTCCTGAAAGATGCCTCTTCGCTGGCCATCTACGGAGTACGGGGTGCTAACGGGGTGGTGCTTATTACAACGAAAGGCGGCAAATCGGGCCGTACCGCCTTCAATTATGAAGGTTTCGCGGGCGTCACGCAACTCAGTAAAAAGCTAAAAATGACCAACGCCAGCGAATTTGCCACGCTGGTGAACGAAGTGGCGGTGAACGAGGGCGGGCAACCCAAGTTTCCAAACCCCGGCTCGCTGGGGGCCGGAACCGACTGGTTTGATTACATCTTCCGTACAGGTAGCATTCAAAACCACCAGATTACGGCTTCGGGCGGCAATGAGCGGGTGACGTTTAACGCGAGCGGAAGCTATTACGACGAAAAAGGGATCGTTCAGCAATCGGCCTATAACCGCTTGACGTTCCGGGTGAACAATACGTATAAACTGACGAGCAATTTCCGGCTTGGTAACAACCTAGCTTTCTCGCGGTCGCAGTCCAACAACATACCCGGCGGTATAGTACAAACGGCTTACAATGCCGACCCGACCATCGCGCCCATGAACGCCAACGGTTCTTACGGTTTTTCGAGCGTCAGCACCGTCGCCAACCCGGCGGCTACGCTGGCTTATGAAACTGATAACATCGTGAAAAGCGGTCAGTTAGTCGGTAATATCTACGGCGAACTGGATTTTCTGAAATCGTTCACCCTGCGTTCCAGCTTTGGGGTGGATCTGGGTCTGAACAATACCGGAATTTACCTGCCGCAGTATTTTGTTTCGGCCAGCCAGCGGAACGATCAGAGCAAACTGACGCGCGAATACGGTCTGAATACCACCTGGCTGTGGGAAAACACCCTGACATTTAATCGGACGTTTGGCAAAATCCATAACATTAATGCCCTGTTCGGAGCAACTGCCCAGAACACCCGGGCCGATTTCCTGCAGGGAATCCGGTTTAACGTACCGGGTTACAGCAACGATGTGAAATTCCTTTCGCTGGGAAGTACCGTCGGGGCACAGACAACGGACGTTCCGAGTTATGAATTTACGTACGCGTCCTACCTGTTTCGGGTGAATTACAACCTGATGGACCGCTACCTGTTGACGCTGAGTCTCCGGCGGGATGGATCGTCGCGTTTTCCGCCCGAAAGCCGGTGGGCAACGTTTCCGGCCGTTGGTTTGGGCTGGCGGATCATCGACGAATCGTTTATGAAAAACCAGCAGTTATTCAGCAACCTGAAATTGCGCGCCAGTTACGGAAAGCTGGGGAACACCAACATTCCTAACTACCTGTATTATTCCCGGATCACCAGCGGGTTGAACGGCATCTTCGGACCCGGGCAGAACATCCAGCAGGGAGCCACACTGGAAGGAATCAACACCTCTAACCTGATCTGGGAAACCGTAACCCAAACCGATATTGGTCTGGAAATGGGCTTCCTGAATAACCGGCTGACGGCGGAGATTGACTACTACAACCGGCAGACGTCCGACATGATTCTGAACGTTAACATCGGAAACGGTCGACAGGTACAGGCCAACGCTGCCAGCGCCTACAACCGGGGCTTTGAATTGACGGCGGGCTGGAATGATAACGTTGGCGATCTGAAATACAGCCTGAATGCCAACCTGACGACGGTACAGAACGAAGTCACCAACCTCGGTAATGGCGGTATTCCCATCATCGGCGGTAGCCTCGGTAACGGCCGGACGGCTACGCTGACGGATGTAGGTCGGCCTATTGGGGCCTTCTACGGCTATCGCATGGTTGGCGTTTTCCAGACGGCGGATGAAGTGCGGGGCAGTGCACAACCCGGCGCGCAGCCCGGTGACCTGCGGTATGAAGACGTTAACAGCGACGGGGTCATCAATGGCGACGACCGCGTTTACCTGGGAACGCCCATCCCAAAAATGTTCTGGGGCTTTAATACCAACTTTTCTTTCAAAGGCTTCGATCTGGGAATCGACTTTCAGGGATCACACGGGAACAAGATCTACAACGGTCGGCGGGCCGTGCGTTTCGGAAACGAAAACTACGAGCGGATCGCCCTGGAACGCTGGACCCCGCAAAACCCGTCGAATACGCAGCCACGCTTGACCAACGGCGGCCAGAACTATGAGGTGTCGGATTACTTCATCGAGAGCGGCTCTTTCGTACGGATTCGGAACATTCAGATTGGTTACACCCTGCCGTCGACGCTGCTGAGTTCGATCGGTATCCGTTCCGTCCGGGCGTACGTCAATGCATTGAACCCGGTTACGTTCACCAATTATTCCGGATTCTCGCCGGAAGTGGGCGGCAACGAAGGCAGCACTTTGAGCCGGGGTGTTGATCTGGACGTGGTACCGGTTTACCGGACAACGACCGTTGGATTACAAATTGGCTTCTAAATTTTAATAGGCAACAACCATGATTTCCATATCAAAACAGTTTTTAAGAATTGCCTTGGCGAGTTCCCTGCTGTTGGTAGGGCAGGGCTGTAGTGAAGAGTTTCTGGAGAAAAGGCCGCAGGGTGAACTGGTCACTGACGACTTTTTCAACAGCCAGGAAGGGGCCGTTCAGGCTACCAACGCCATCTATTGGCAGCTTCGCCAGTGGCCAACGCACGTGTTTGCGTTCCTGGCCGTGTCGAGTATGACCTCCGACGATGCTGAGAAAGGCAGCGAACCGGGCGATGCGGTTTTCCTGAGCGAATTTGATATGTTCACCCTAACGTCGACCAACGGCGGGGTAAACGATTTTTGGAGCGGGCAATACCTCGGCATTGCGAAAGCTAACCAGGTAATTGAGCGGGTTCCGGCCATTGCAATGGACGAAACCCTGAAGGCGCGTCTGATCGGTGAAGCGAAGATGATTCGGGCGTACCTGTATTTTAACCTCGTCCGGACATTCGGTGGTGTTCCCCTGATTACGCAGCTTCAGGGTGATGACGCCCCGGCGGTGCCGCGGTCAACCAGCGCGGAGATTTACGCTCAAATCGAAAAAGATCTGAACGACGCCATTGCCGCACTGCCGGAGAAATCCGCTTACGCAGCGACGGATCTGGGCCGGGCCACCAAAGGAGCCGCCAAAGGCTGGCTGGCAAAGGTATCTATGTACCAGGGCAAATGGAGCGAAGTACTGCGGCTAACCAACGAAATCATGCAGTCGGGCCAGTACGACCTGAAAACGCCCTACAACGTGATCTTTACCGAAGCTGGCGAAAACTCATCAGAGTCGTTGTTTGAAGTACAGGCTGCCGCCCTGCCGCAGGGGGGCGGTGGATCGCAGTACGCCGAGGTGCAGAGTGTACGCGGCCAATTCGGCTGGGGCTTCAACGTGCCGTCTGAAGATCTGGTGAAAGCCTACGAACCCGGCGATCCGCGCAAAGACGCGACCATTATCGAGCGGGGCGAAACCATGCCCGACGGGGTGGTTATCATCTCGAACGCGGTCAACCCGTATTACAACCAGAAAGCGTATGTAGCTCAGAACGAGACGAGATCACCCAACGGTTTGGGGGATGCCAACAAAAACATCCGCTTGTTACGCTATGCCGACATCGTGCTGATGAACGCCGAAGCCGCCAACGAGCTGAACCAGTCGCAGCAGGCCGTTACTTCGCTCAACTCCGTTCGGGCGCGGGCGCGGGGCAACAACACCGGCATTCTGCCCAATGTAACTTTCACCAGCAAAGAACAACTCAGAGCGGCCATCTGGAAAGAACGCCGGGTGGAGCTGGCGATGGAGCACGACCGTTTCTGGGATCTGGTTCGGCAGGGCCGGGCGGATACGGTATTGCGGGCACTGGGTAAACAGTTTGTAAAAGGGAAAAGCGAACTGATGCCGATTCCGCAGCCGCAGATTGATGCCAGCGGGGGCGTTCTGACCCAAAACCCAGGCTATTAAGTAACACTTATTTTGCATAAACCAAGTGCCGAAGAGGCTATAGCGATTTGTTTATAGCCTCTTTTCTTTTAAACAGCAACCGAATGAAACACATAAAAATAGTTTTCCTCTTTTTACCGGCTTTAATCAGCCAACTGGCCTGCCGGGCGCAATCGACTCCCCCGGCAACGGGCGTTGCCAACGAATACAGCGAATACATGGAAACCGTCCAGAAAGCCACGTTTGGCTATTTCTGGGACTTTGCTCATCCGGTCTCCGGGCTGGCTCCCGAACGAACGGCCACGCCCAACGTAGTGACAACGGGCGGAACGGGGTTTGGCATCATGGCCATCGTCGTTGGGGCCGACCGCCGGTGGGTAAGCCGCGCCGAAGCCGTTCAGCGGTTGCAGAAGATGGTCGGTTTTCTGGAAAAAGCTGATCGGTTTCACGGCGTATGGCCGCACTGGCTGGATGGCAACTCAGGGAAAGTCATTCCGTTTTCGCAGTACGACAACGGGGGCGATCTGGTCGAGACGGCTTTTCTGGTCAACGGTTTGCTGAGCGCCCGGGCATATTTTGACAGGGCAGCCGGGGCCGAAAAAGACCTGCGCCAACGAATCGATAAACTCTGGCGTGAAGTGGAATGGGACTGGTACGTCCGCGACGGCAAACTGCTCTGGCACTGGTCGCCGAATCACGAATGGAAAATGAACCACCCGCTGCGGGGCCACGACGAAACCCTGATCACGTATGTGCTGGCGCTGGGATCACCGACGCACGCCATCAAACCGGAAGTTTATCAGAATACCTACAAGCAGAGTGACCATTACGTCAACAACCAGACTTACTTTGGTTACAAGCTTCCGCTGGGTTTTCCGATGGGTGGGCCGTTGTTCTTCACGCATTATTCGTTTCTAAGCCTTGACCCGCGGCTGATGCAGGATGAGCAGACAAACTACTGGCAGCAGAACATGAACCACACGCTCATCAACCGGGCGCACTGCCTGCAACCCCGCCAGGCTATGTTTGGCTACGGTCCGGGCAATTGGGGCCTGACCGCCAGCGACGACTATAATTTCTATGACGCCCACTCACCCACGAACGACAACGGTACCATCAGCCCAACGGCGGCCTTATCGTCTTTTCCGTATACGCCCTATTATTCAATGCAGGTGTTGCGAAATCTCTACCTGCGGGAGGGCAACCGCCTGTTTGGATCCTACGGTTTTTACGACGCCTACAACAAAGGGTTAAACTGGTACTCGAATCAGTACCTGGCGATTGACCAGGGGCCAATTGTGGTGATGATGGAAAACTACCGCTCCGGCCTGATCTGGAAACTGGGCGAGAAAACGCCCGAGTTGTGGACGGGTTTAACCAAAATGGGCATCAAAAAACCGGCGTATCCGACGGGTTTTTACTCCTACGCGCCCGACTTCCGCACCGGCTACATCGATCTCTGGAAACACCCTGATCGTGGAGCGTACGTACTGGATTTCGCGGTAAAAGGCGCTCAGCCCGTAACACTGACGGTGCGGGACGAGACCGGTCGGGAGGTGCAAAAATTAATCCATAACAAGACCTACCCCGAAGGAACGCACCAGTTGACGGCCCAGCTTCCGGACGGAAAGTACGAATTTGAATGGGCGCAGGGTGAGGCAAAGCAGCGTGTTAAGATTTCACTTCATCAAGGGGTAGATAATCAGTGAGTATGAAAAAAATAATCATCCTGTATGGTCTGGCGATTGGCTCCGTACTGGCTCAGCCAACGCCCCGGTCCAACCCGGCGGCCATGAACCTCTTCATCGACCGTTTGCTGAAGCAAATGACGGTGGAGGAGAAAGTGGGGCAATTGACCCTGTTTACGAGTGACATGGACGTGACCGGCCCGACGTTGCGCTCTACATATAAAGAGGACATTCAGAAAGGCCGTTGCGGGGCCATCTTTAACGCCTATTCGCCCCCGTATGTACGGCAGTTGCAGGATCTGGCCGTAAAACAATCGCGCCTGAAAATACCGTTGCTCTTTGGCTACGACGTGATTCACGGACACCGCACCATTTTTCCGATTCCGCTGGGCGAAGCCTGCACCTGGGACATGGGATTGATGGAAAAAACGGCCCGTGCCGCTGCGGTTGAAGCCAGCGCCGACGGTCTGCACTGGACGTACTCGCCGATGGTCGATATTGCCCGCGATCCGCGCTGGGGCCGGGTAGCCGAAGGCGTAGGGGAGGATACTTGGTTTGGAGAGCAGGTGGCCCGGGCGAAAGTGCGCGGGTATCAGGGTGATTTGACGAAGCCCGATCAGGTACTGGCGTCCGTGAAACACTTCGCACTATACGGGGCAATTCAGGCCGGACGTGATTACAATACCGTTGACATGAGCCACCGGGAAATGTTTCAGACTTATTTGCCGCCCTACAAAGCCGCCGTTGACGCGGGAGCCGCCACGGTGATGACGTCGTTTAACGAGGTGGACGGGATTCCGGCAACGGCCAACCGCTGGCTGATGACCGATCTGCTCCGGAAGCAGTGGGGCTTCAAAGGGTTTGTGGTAACGGATTACACGGCCATCAACGAAATGATTCAGCACGGGGTGGGTGCCAATGAGTATGAGGTGGGCGCGCTGGCCCTGCGGGCGGGCGTCGACATGGACATGCAGGGCGACGTATACCGGACTCAGTTACCGAAATTGCTGGCCGATAAAAAAATTACCATGCAGGAGCTGGATGCCGCAACCCGGCGGGTGCTCGAAGCCAAGTATCGCTTGGGGTTGTTTCAGGACCCGTATAAATACATCAGCGAGGAGCGGGCGCAACGCGAAATTATGAGCGCCGACAAGCTGGAACTGGCGCGTGAGGTGGCCCGCAAGTCCATCGTTCTTCTTAAAAATGAAGCCGTAGCCGGAAATCCGGTGTTGCCGCTGAAGAAAAGCGGAACGATTGCTCTCATTGGCCCGCTGGCTGATAACAAACGCGACATGATCGGTAACTGGAGCGCAGCCGGTGACTGGCAGAAAGCCGTTAGTCTGCGCGAAGGATTACAAACCAAACTGGGCAACAGCGCAACGATTCTTTACGCCAAGGGGGCCAACCTGATTGATGATAAAGAACTGGTAACGAAGCTGAATAACAACGGAGGAAACATCTCGACCGACGAAAAAACGCCCGAACAACTCATTGCCGAAGCCGTGGCCACGGCGCAGAAAGCCGATGTGGTGGTGATGGCAATCGGCGAATCGCAGGGCATGACCGGTGAAGCCGCCAGCCGCTCCGAAATTGGGATTCCGGAGAATCAGCGCAAACTGCTGGAAGCCATTCTGGCAACGAAAAAACCAGTGGCGGTAGTGCTCATGAATGGCCGTCCACTGACCCTGGAATGGGAGCATCAGCACGTTCCGGCGTTGCTGGAAACCTGGTTTCTGGGCACGCAGGCCGGTCACGCCATTGCCGATGTGCTGGTGGGCGACTACAACCCGGCGGGCAAACTGACGATGACCTTCCCGCGCCGGGTGGGCCAGATTCCGGTTTATTACAATGCCAAAAACACGGGGCGCCCCATTGATCCGAACAACAAGTATACGTCCAAGTACCTCGATGTACCGAATACCCCTTTGTACCCATTCGGCTACGGGCTAAGTTACACGAACTTTTCTTACAGTGACATTACGTTAAACAACCCGACGTTGACAGCAACGGGTAAGCTGGAGGTTAGCGTCACCGTCAAAAATACGGGCCAATACGCGGGCGAAGAGGTTGTGCAGCTTTACATCCGCGACCTGGTGGGCAGCGTAACCCGGCCGTTGAAGGAGCTGAAAGGTTTCCAGAAGATTTCCCTGAAACCGGGCGAGAGCCGAAATGTGACCTTCACTTTGAAAGAAGCCGATCTGCGGTTTTACGATGCTGCCATGAAATGGACATCCGAGCCGGGCGATTTTACGGTATTTGTCGGGACCAATTCGCAGGAAGTGAAAGAAGCGCGTTTCAAACTCGTCCGTTAAGAGAATACAGAAACCGATTTTGTTGACAATGAATCAAATCATCAGCCCACAGTTTGCGCCGTGGGCTGATGATTTAGAAAAGCGAATAGATAAATGGCGCGAGGGCTGAGCCGGTTGTCATGACGGTCAATGCGCTCAGCAGCAATAGCAGAATCAGCAGCGGGTAGAGCCAATACCGTTTGCGGGTCCGCATAAAGAGCCAGAACTCGTGTATAAATTCCATCGGGTTACGGTTTAAGGGTTTGAAGCTGGGCTTTCAATTGCAACGCTACCGGATTGCGGGGATCCAGCCGGAGCGATTTGGCGACGTATTTGGCGGCCCCGGCCGTATTCGCAAATTTCAGGTAACCAGCCGCTAGCTTATTGCTCAGGGCCACGTTTGTGGTGTCGGTCAGGTAGCGGTTTTTGGCCGAAACCAATTGTTCTACAAAGGTTTGGAGTTCATTCAGGCTGAACCGGGTTTCGTTGTGAGCGGCTGCGTAACGGAGGTACGGTAGGGCTTCGTCCGGTCGGTCGAGTTTCAGCAGCGTAATAAACAGGTTCTGCGCCACCCCAAACGTTTCCTCCAACTGGAACGCCTTCTTCAGTAACCAGACCGCCCGCTCCGGCTGATTCAGGCTGAGGGCCAGTTTCCCGGCCTGCCCGTAAAAAGCCGGATCATGCGGGTACTCCAGCATCAGCGCTTCGGTCACGCGCAAGGCCGCCTGCGGGTTCTGCGTTTTCTGGTAATGGGCCAGCAGTTGCTGCATGGCGTCAGGCCACGAAAGTTGCTTCACCACCAGCGCACCGGCCAATTGTTCTTCAGCGGTTTTGGGCCGTTTTTCTTCCGGCGGCATCGGCTCGTTAAACGGCCAGCCCTCCTTCAAAATGAGCATTTCAAACGCGCCCTTGAGCGAATCCAGCGGTGTAATCGGCATTTGCTGGCGTAGCTGGGCCAATGAAAGACCATCTTTCCACTCGGCGGCAATCAGTCGCTTCTTTTTCAGGGCTTCGTAAAACGCATCGGAAAGCAGCGCGTACCCATACAGGTTCGGATGAACGTGTTCCAGCAGAGTTTCCCGGCCCAGAATACCGTTTGGCGATTGCCGCTCGAAAACCGATTTGGTATCTACAACGGTAATGTCCGGATACCGGTTTGCCAGCTCCCGAATTACCTGATTCATGGCTTCCGGGGCCCGAAACCGCAGCAAATCCAGTTCCTTGGCCTGCCTAAATCGTTGTTTTGCTTCAGCGAAGCGGTCGTTGGCATACGCCCGGGTAGCCTCTTCGAACTGGTGCTGAGCCGATACCGTGGTATTGCCCGGTGCACTGACAAACGGTTTTAAATCTTTCTCGTTGCTGACCAGGTTGCTAATAAAAACCGGAATATGCTTTTCCGAAAATAACCGGCAAAGATCGTTCAGGTTGGTTTCAAACTGCGCAATGCCTTGCCGATACGTATCCGACCCGTAAGCAATCTGCTGATCGGCAGCCATGCGTTTCATCAGGTTTTCGCGCAAATCCACCTTGCCGCCCGATACAGTTTTACGAATACCGCTCAGCGTTTGGTTCAGCAACTGCATGATCCGCAACTCGCGTAGCCTCAGCACCAGCCGCACCAGCGCCGGATGACCGCCCAGCGAACTGGTAGACCCTACGCCCATAGCGCCGTAATACTCATTATGCCCCGTGTAAACGAGAACGGCATCCGGCTCATAGTCGGGCAGTTGCTGGGCAAAACCAAAAACCGTGTAGGAGTTAACCGCCGTCAGCGACAGGTTAATGACCTCAAGATTCCGGTCCGGAAAGGTGTGCATCAGCCGGTAGTGCAGCCAGCGGTGGAACGAGCCGTTGTGGAAATACGGGTAGCCAATCGTTGTCGATTCGCCCAGCACAAAAATGCGGAACGTGCCCTCGGCTTTGCGTTGTCGGAACGGTTCAAAATTGCCGACGGTGGCGTTATCGGTTTCGGTAAAATACCGTTCCGACGCATGCGGATTCATGATCCAGTACCCCTTGCGTTGCGGGTCCTCGATAAACAGGCGGTAGTCGTGACCATATCCAGCCAGCCGAAGCAACCCTTCAACCAACAGCAGCAGCAACAGGGGCGAAAGGGCCGCAAGTCCTTTAAACAGCCACAACCGTTTTTTCATGGCTAAAACCGTTTATCGTTTGGCCGTCAGGTGGTACTGACCAACTTCTTTTCCGTCGTCCAGCAGCATGAGCAGGTGCAAGTCTTTCCGGTCCGCTTTCAGTTTGATCAGCGTCCGGGTACCGTCTTTCGACCCTCCGCCGATGATGATCGGGTAGTTGTGCTGGCCCGCCACCGGTTCGTGAACGTCGTATTTATGCGTGTGGCCGCTAATGCACAAATCGACCTTATGCTTGTTGAACAGGGGCGTAAAAAGTTGCTGGCAATGCATGGGGCCGTGCCAATTGTTGTGGTGATGGGTCGGGATGTGCATAAAAACCACCCGGAATTTCGCTTTCCGAAAGGCGGCACTCTGCATAACCTGATCCGCCCAGCGGGACTGTTCCTGCCGATAGGCGTCAAAATCAACGATGCCCGCGTAGACGGGTTCGCTGTCTGGCTTATCCTCGCCGGTGTCGATTACGGTGAAATGTACCGGTCCCCAGGTGTAGCTGTAATACGGTTTGCCTTGCGGATTGGTAAAATACTGGTGGATTTCACCCCGGTATTTGCCGCGCGTTTCGTGGTTGCCCCGAACAAACAGAAACGGTTTTTCCTGCGCAAAACCGGCTGAACACGGTTTCAGAAGGTGGTCAATCAGTTGCTGCTCATCGGTCTGGTAATCGAAAAGATCACCGTTCAGAAAAACAAAATCGAACGGATCGCTTCCCTTCAAACTCAGCAGGTGCGTGATGGTGTCGGGCCGGTCGTGAACGTCGTTCAGCACCAGGCAGCTTACGGTATCGGCCTGTTCATTCGGGGTCGTAAAGCGGAGCAGACCGCTTTCGATCGTGTTGCCGTAGGTAAGTTTATACGGTTTGAACTCGGTAATTTCTTTGGAAAAAACGCGGTACTGGTAGGTCGTGCCGGGTTTCAGACCGGTGAGGGTGATTTTATTGATCCGGTTGTAGGCGTCAACCAACCCGTCGGTAACGCTGTGCGCCTTCTGGCCGAGCGATTCGCTCTCACCGTATTCAACCCAACTGTAGGAGGGCAGGTTAGCCACCCACATAACCGTCATGGAGCCCGGACCGACGTATTGCAGATACGGTTCGCTCAGAAAAACGTGTCCTTTGGCCGGGTCGGGCGAACGCAACGACGGATTTTGGGCCAACACCGATGCGGGCAAGACGCTACCCAGCGCCCCCGTTGCGCCAAGGCCAGCCGCCGATTTGAGAAACGACCGTCGATTGGCGGATTGTTTGGGATTGTTCATGAGGTAAAAAATGTGGCAGTGGTCTATCGGAAAACGTTTCCGAATCCGATCAAAATTCGGAAACGTTTTCGGAGCCAGATTGGTCTTTTTTACGGCCGGATGATGGTTCCGTCGGCTTTGCGGACCTGCCAGTTTGATTTGGTCGTGATCGGATATTTGGCCGCTTCCTTCTCGTTGATGTCCACGCCCAGTCCCGGCGCTTCGTTGACCGACATGTAGCCTTTGTTCATCGTCGGGCAGCCGCTGAACACTTCCTTCATCTTATCCGAAAACTGCACGGCTTCCTGAATACCGAAGTTCCAGACGGCCAGATCGATGTGGGCGTGGGCCGAGTGACCGACCGGCGATACGTCGCCCGGGCCGTGCCAGGCCGTGCGGATATTGAACCACTCGCCCAGCCGGGCGACTTTCATGGCGGGCGTAATACCGCCAATCTGCGAAACGTGAATTCGAATAAAATCGAACCACTGGTTCACCATCGGCTCTTTAAACTCGTTGATGTTGTTGAACAACTCGCCCATCGCAATGGGTACCGAGGTGACCTGACGCAACTGCGCGAACCACTTCATGTTTTCGGGCGAGAACGGATCTTCAATGAAGAACGGCCGGTAGTCTTCCAGCTTTTTGATCATATTGATGGCATCGATCGGCTGAACGCGCTCGTGAATGTCGTGCAGCAATTCAATCTCCTCACCGCATTGTTTACGAACTACGTCAAACATCTTCGGCACCGATTTGAGGTAGAGCTGCTCGTTCATGTAATTGTCGGTAGCTCCTCCAAAATTGGCGGCTTTGAAGTCGGGCTGGCTGTTGCTCGCATTGGCCCCCACGGCCCCGTAACCGCCCTGCTGGATGCGAATGTATTTATAGCCCTGCTCCATGAATTTTTTCACGCTTTCGGCGGCTGCTTCGGGGGTATTACCGCCCGCGTGGGTATAGCACGGAATAGCGAACCGGGCTTTTCCACCCAGCAGTTGATACACCGGCATGTTGGCCCGTTTGCCCTTGATGTCCCACAGCGCCTGATCCAGCCCGGAAAGCGCGTTGTTCAGCACCGGACCGTTGCGCCAGTAGGAGCTGACATAAGCCGCCTGCCACATATCCTCGATGTTGTCCACATCTTTGCCCACACAAAATTCATTCAGGTACGTATTGATGGCCACAATGACCACGGCCGCCCGTTGCGTAAACGTGGCGCAGCCCAGGCCGTATAAGCCGGGTTCAGTGGTTTCGACTTTGACAACAATCAAATTGGAACCCTGCGGAGCGGTGGCAATGGCTTTGACAGACTTGATTTTAACCGGAGCCAGCCCTTTGGCGTACTGGGGAGTTCCCTGCCGTTCGCGGGCTTCGGCGTTGGAAATACCCCCGAACAAACCCAATAGACCGGCTGACGAGCCAAAGCCTATCTTTTTCAACGTCTCACGACGGCTGTTGAATTCGGCGGGGTTTTCGATTTCTTTCATGATTCAGGAATTAAAGGTTTATCAACAAAATGTACCTACAAAAGCATCAAAAGACGTTTCGTTACTGTTGGACTTCACGGTAGGGCGAAGGCAATGTATGAACCTCCCGGCTTATGACCATTTTTTACGCCACCGGCGGCAATAACGACATACTGTTTACCAGCTACTTCGTAGGTAATCGGGGTAGCAAACCCGCCCGCCGGAAGCTGGTATTCCCAGACGATTTTGCCCGTTTTTTTGTCGAACGCCCGGATGCGCTCGTCTTTGGTTCCGGCGATGAATAGCAGGCCACCCGCCGTAACAATGGGGCCGCCGTAGTTTTCGGTGCCCGTAACCGGAATGCCTTTTTTGGTCAGTTCGGGAAATTCGCCCAGCGGCACCCGCCAAAGATATTCGCCGGTGTTCAGATCGATGGCGTTGAGCGTGCCCCAGGGTGGCTTGACGGCCGGATAACCGTTCGGGTCGAAAAAGCGGGTGTAACCGTTGTTGATGTACGGCGGAATGTACGGAAACTCGGTGTTTTTATCGGTTTGAGTCAGAACCGGGGCGTTGTGCTGATCCTGGCTTTCGGCGGGTTTGGGTTCGGGCGCTTTGGTATCGGCGTTGAGCAAATACCGAATCAGCGTAAAGCGGTCCTGGTCGGAAATGTGCTGGAACGACGGCATTCGGCCCCGGCCGGATTTCAGCACGGCGTTGATTTCGGGAGCGGAAAGCCGTTTGCCAATATCCACCAGGCTGGGGTACTCCTGCCCGCTGCCCTTGCGGTCGGGGCCGTGGCAGGCCATGCAGTTCGCCTGGTAGATGGTTTTTCCCTTGGAGGCAATTTCGGCGTTTCGGGTTGCCAGATCCGACATTTTCAGGTCCCAGACCATTTCGTTGGAGTTCTGGTACAGAATACCGTCCGGGTCCGACGCATTACCCCCCCATTCGGCCCCCCCGCCGATCCCGAAAAACAGCGTTCCTTCCAGACTGGGCGGCATAAATTTGTCACCGGAGCGCGTCTTCAAAAACCGCTCTTTAACGAATTTGTGCGCTTCGGGCGTCAGGTTCGTAATGTCGGCTTCGGTAAAGACCTGCCGGGCAAAGGGCGCGGGTTTGATCGGAAATTTCTGCGTGGGCCACGGCACTTCGCCGGGTAGGGCGGGCGAGGTAGGCACCTGGCGTTCTTCCACCGGAAACAGTGATTCGCCCGTATCGCGGTTCAGCACGTACACCAACCCGTCTTTGGTTGTTTGGGCGACAGCGTCCACCAGGCGGCCGTTGTGCTTCACCGTCATCAGGTTGGGCGGGCAGGGAATGTCGCGGTCCCAGAGGTCGTGGTGAATGGTCTGGTAAAACCACTTCATCTTGCCGGTTTCCGCGTCCAGCGCCAAGATGCAGTCAGAATACAGATTTTGGCCCGCGCGAATACCGCCGTAAAAATCGACAGATGGGGAGCCGGTTCCAAAATAGACGGTTTTCCGCTTTTCGTCGAGGACCATGCCGGCCCAGTTGTTGGCACCCCCGATGCGCTTATAGGCGTCTTTCGGCCAGGTTTCGTAACCCGGTTCGCCCGGTTGCGGAATGGTGTGGAAGACCCACAGCACCTTGCCCGTGCGAATGTCGAATCCCCGCACGTGGCCCGGAGCCGCGTCGCCCTGCTCCGAAACCGTCGAGCCCATCACCAGAATGTCCTTGTAAATCACGCCCGGGGTGGTAGACGTTACGGACACTTTGCTCATGTCCCGCTTCGATTCATCATCCAATCCCTGCCGCAAATCCACTTCGCCGTTTTTGCCAAACGAGGCCACGGGTTCGCCCGTGAGGGCGTTCAGGGCATAAAGCGTTGAACCAGCCGTATACAGGATGCGTTTGTCTGCCCCGTTTTCCCAGTACATGACGCCCCGGCTCTGGTTGAAGCGCGGAGATTTGTCTTTGAACGGATTGAAAATCCAGCGTTGCTGGCCGGTTGCCGCATCCAGCGCAAATACCTTCAGCATGGGCGTGGTGCCGTACAGCATACCATTGATGACGATGGGCTGGCACTGGATTTCGAGTTGCTGACCGGATGGCCCGTCTGCTCCGGCGGCATTATACGACCAGGCCACTTTCAGGTTTTTGACGTTTTGGAGATTGATCTGCTTGAGGGACGAATAACGGTTTCCGGCCTGATTACCCCCGTAAGCCGGCCAGTTTCGTCCGCCCGGCTGATCCCGAACGCCCGTTCCCGGCAGGGGAGCGATGGACGAACTGCTTCCCATCAGGAGCCACAGCCCGACTACGATTGGTTGCGCATATTTCATGGTTGTTTACTGAAGAATTGAAAAGGGTTTAGGAACGGTTTACTTGACGGATGCGGTTTTGGGCAGCTGGTAAAATTCGTACGAGATCGTCCACCGAAACGTCTGGCCCGGCCCGGCGTTGACCTGGATGTAGGGTTCGGGGCACACCGTGGTGGGGATGGACCAGAACGCCAGTTGAACAATCGGTTTGTCGCCCACAACCCGGACGCCCGACCCGCTGCTGCGGTTTTCAACGCGGAAGTCGTAGTCTTTGGCCGAGTCGCCGAAACCGGTCAGGTAGCAGTGCGTGCTTTCACCTTTGGGAAGTTCTTTCAGGTAGACAAAACGGTTTTCCTGAATGTCGGCCAGCGTACCGATGCCGCGCGTGGGTTTGACCTGAAGCGGGAAGGGAAACGTAACCGATACATCCGGCCCGGTGGGCTGGTGGTCCATCACAAAAAAGTTGTGGTTATACACCGTCGTCGCGATGGGTTTCTGCCCGGTGTTTTTCAGGCTGTGCTCCAGCGTCAGAACGGGTTTGCCTTTGAGCAGCTTGACGGTTTTCTGGTAATGATAGGAATAGCCAGCGGCATCAGTCAGCGCGTGGGTGAAAACCACGGCGTCACGCCGGGTTTCGACGGTCCACGTTCCGGGGTTAACAAGGGCGTACGGCGCGGCAAATCGGTACGGCATGTCTTTGACTTTGCGTAGCGAACCCACCCCAATTTTCAAAAACTCGTCGCCCGGTTTGGCTTCTTCGTACCCGATGGGCGTAAATTCTTCGACGGGGCCGCTGATGGCGTCGTGCAGTTTCGGGTCGTATTTCTCGAACCACTGACCGAAATACGAATGGTCCTTGTAATTCAGGCTGGCCAGCACGCCCGACCAGTCGAACCGGACGCCCTGATAGTATCCGTTGGCCGAGTCGGGGAGGTAGAGTTTGGCGCGAAGAATGCCGTTGGAAATTTCGACTTCCGGGAAGGGCGGTTTCAGCGTTGTGCTTACCAAGCCAATCAGTACACCAACAAAAAGGACTATTTTTTTCATAGGTCGAAACGTAAATCCGGAGGGGTGAGGGAGAACGGAGCAGCGCCCAGTAGGCCACTCCGTTCGTAATCTGATGGGCTTACGGCCTAATACCCGGGATTTTGCTTCATGCTTGTGTTGGAGTTGATCTCGTCAATGGGGATCGGCTGGGCGTAATCGGTGGCTTCCCACTGAATGGTTCCGCCCCGAACCCGTTGGTAATAAGCGGCTTCCTGCGGACCCAGCTGCCAGCGTCGCACGTCGATCCACCAATGGCCTTCGCCAAATAATTCGGCCCAGCGTTCGTATTTGAGCGGGTCGTTCTTCAGGACCGGATCAGGCGCTTTCGTAACGTCGGTCAGGCTTTTGTAATCCACCGGCGATGCTCCGTTGACCGGATACCCGTAGGCCCGTCGTTTGACCTTGTTGATATATTCCAGCGCCGTGGCGTTGTCGCCGGTCTTGGTGAGCGTTTCCGCATAAAGCAGGTAAACGTCGGCCAGCCGCAGGAGCAGAATGTTATTGCCGTTGGCCATGTTGACCTCGGTTTCCGTCGCGTCGAGGGTCAGGTATTTGCGGAAACTCCAGGCTTCCATGTCCATTTCACTGATGTCGAGGAAGTGTGAAAGAGGCCGTTTGCGGGTGCTGACCACCATGCTATCCACGTACGGCTGCCAGCAGGACACCCATAAACGGGGGTCAACGGTTTTGGCCTGACGGGCCTGGAGCGAGCGGGTAACGTAGGCCGGATCAACGTTGGTGGCCAGTGGCTGCGTAGTACCGGCTTTGAAATAGTGGCCTTCGTTGAAACCGAAGCGGGCGATGTTTTTAGCGTGCGGAAACACGTTTGACCAGGCCGAAGCCGCGGGCAGGTTGTTGTCGCCCACGTAGGTCGGAGCCAGCACCATACCCATGCTCGAACCCGTGGACGTTTCCGTGTTGCCGCGCGCGGTCATGTCCACGTTCAGGTTCATTTCCACCAGCGATTCCGAGTTGAACTCGTTTTTGCCGTTGAACATATCCTTATAAACATCAAACGAAACGAGCGATTTGCCGCTGTTGTTGATCACGTCGGCCAGCGAAGTTTTGGCGTTGTTCCAGTCCTGCGTATACACGTAGGCTTTGCCCAGCGCGGCTTTGACGCCCCACCCGCTGATCTTGTGTTTTTCGTTGGCGCCCGGCCAGGTTTTTCCGGCCAGCAGGGTTTCGGCCGCTTTCAGATCGCTGATGATGAAGTCCCAGACTTCCTTGACCGTGGCCCGCGGCACCTGCGTCTGGTCAAGGCTCGTGGCCGCTTCGGTAACGATCGGCACGCCCATCTTGTCACCGCCTTGGTTGTTGATGATGAACGATTCGCCCCAGATCGTGATCAGGTACTGATAATACCAGGCCCGCAGAAACAGCGCCTGCCCTTTGATCAGGTCGAGGGATTTTTTATCAGCTTCCAGGGTAACTTTCGGACGGATTTTTTCAATGTTGACCAGCAGCGTATTGGCCCGTTGGACGCCCTTCCAGGTATCGCGCCAGGTTTCCGACAGAAAGCCGTCGTTGGGTTGTGAGTTGTTCTGCGCCAGTTGAATCCAGGTTGGCGTGCCCTGCCAGCTCAGGTCGGCGGTGTGATCCCACATGTAGTAGCCTTTGCCGTAGATGTTGTGCCCGAACAGGCCCGCCGAGTGCTGCGTGCCGTATACGCCCGTCAGCAACTGCTCCAGGTCCGTGAGGGTATTCGGGTAGTTGTTGGTCGACAAGGCCCCGGGGTTGGTTACGTCAATGAAATCTTCCTTACAACCCGCCAAACTGATCAGGGTTAGAAAGAAGGTTAGTTTGAGAAATGACTTCATGGTATGAAACATCGTTTTTCAACGGGTTAAGGTCTGGTGATTAGAAACTGGCGTCGATGCCCAGCGACATCAGCGTGGTGCGCGGGTAGGAATAAATCGCATCGATACCGCGGCCGGTGGTGCCATTGCGTCCGAGTACTTCGGGGTCCATGCCGGTGTAGTTCGTCAACGTCATCAGGTTCTGGCCCTGCACGTAAATGCGGATGCTGCTCATCTTGATTTTGCTCGTTACGGCATTCGGGATGGTGTAGCCAACCTGCAAGTTGCGCAGTTTCAGGAAAGAACCGTTTTCAACGTAGTAATCGGAAATCCGGGTGTAGTTGGAGTTCGGGTCGCGGACGTAGTTGCCGGATGCATCCGTATACCCAACGCGCGGACGATCGGTCAGCCCGTTGCCGTTGAAGAACGATGTCTTGAAAATGTCGCCCGTGGTGTTGTAATCGCCCACGAAAAACTGGGTGTAATACCGGTTGGCGTTATATACATCCACCCCCTGAACACCCTGCAACAGCGCCGACAGGTCGAAACCTTTCCAGCCCAGATTCAGCGTCAAACCGTAGGTCATTTTGGGCCAGGGATTACCAACGTAGGTTTTGTCGTCAATTGTAATCCGGCCGTCGCCGTTGATGTCCCGGAAGCGCAAATCACCCGCCCCCGTTCCGGCGTTCTGGTAAAAAACACCCGTGGTGGGTCTTCCGGCGGCTGCGGCTTTTTCCTGCGCCTGCTGGTTGAGGGTCGCTACTTCCGCGTCGCTTTGGAAAATACCGTCGGTGACATAGCCGTAAAACTGACTCAGCGGGTAACCGGCCTGCGTGCGGGCAATGGTGCTTTCCAGGTAATCACCGCCCGCGCCGTCGTTAATCGGGTTGTTGTTGGTACCGCTCAACTGCTTCACCAGGTTCTTGTTGAAAGCGGCATTGGCGGCAATGCTGTAGGTGAAACCGCCTTTTTTACCCCGGTAATCGACGGCCAGTTCAAGCCCCTTGTTGCTCATCTGACCGATGTTCGTGTACACGCGGGAACCCGAAAAACCGGCTGAATTGGGGACCGGCACCTGATAAATCATGTCCTCGGTCTGGCGGCTGTACCAGTCGATAACCAGGTTCAACTGGTTGTTGAACAGGCCTATGTCGGCGCCTATGTCGGTCTGTTTAACTTCCTCCCACTTGATGTTTTCGTTGGGCAACTGCGCCGTCAGCGCATACCCTTTGGCGCGGTTTCCATCCGGCAAGCCGTGGATGTTTGTGCCGCCTGTTCCGCCGTAGGATGCCTGATACGTAAATTGCGGAATGTTGCTGGTGCTGCCCAGTTTTCCGTAGCTGGCCCGCAGTTTCAGCGTTGACAGCACCGGGATATCCCGCATGAATGCTTCGTCGGTCACGCGCCAGCCCACCGAGAAAGACGGAAAGACGCCCCAGCGGTTGGCCGGACCGAAGCGGTCGGAACCGTCGCGCCGGACGTTGGCCGTCAGCAGGTATTTTCCGGCGTAGGTGTAGTTGATCCGGCCAAACTGCGACAACAGCCGGGTCTGCGGGTATTCGCCCCCACTGGCGCGGTACGTGCTCGGGTCGGTGCTCAATCCCAGGTTGTACGTAATAATCTGGAAGCCCTGCGCTTCGGCGTAGAGGTTGCTGAGGTCCTGCTGAAACGCTTCGTAACCGGCCATCGCCTTGAACTCGTGCTGACCAATGGTTTTGTCGTACGTCAGCACGAAGTTGGCGGTCAGGTTGCGCTGGCTGGTTTGCTCCCGGCTTAAATACGCGATCGGGTTTCTGACCACCCCAAAATCGTGGGATTCCCGGAAGGTATAATTCCGCCCGCTATAGATCGACGCTCCGAAAGTTGAGCGCAGATTCAGGCCCTTGGTGATTTCCCAATCGGCGTAAATGTTGCCTTCCAGCGCGTATTGGTCGTTCAGACGGTGGTGAATATTTTCCCAGCCCACCAGGTTGGGGCCGGTAAAAAACGAACCGGTTTTGGCCCAGCCACCATACGGGTTTGTTTCGTCCCGAAGGGCGACCAGTGGGGCCGAACGAAAGGGGAACGTCGTATTTTGTGCGGGGTTGGTGCTGGTTTTCCAGGCAAACAACGTTTCACCCACCTTAAACCGTTTGTTGATTCTAAAATCCGCGTTGGAGCGCAGTCCGTAGCGTTCGAACGAGTTGTCGATGATGGTGCCGTCTTCGCGCTGGTAGTTGGCCGAGAGGTAATAATTGGCCTTGGCCGATGCACCCGCCAGCGAAAGCGAATAGCTCTGCTCTTTGCCGTTCCGGAAAATTTCGTCCACCCAATCGGTGTTTGGCAGGCTGGCCGGGTCGCCCCAGCCGTTGGTATTGACGCCCGATGCTTTTTTGGCCGTAATGTAATCCGTCGTATTCAGCATCTGGTAGAGGTTCCGGGGTTGCCGAACACCATAATAGGCATTGAAGTTGATGTTCATTTTGTCCATGCCGCCCCCCCGTTTGGTGGTAACCAGTACAACCCCTCCGGCTGCCTGCGCGCCGTAAATGGCGGCTGCGCTGGCGTCTTTCAGCACTTCAATGGATTCGACATCCTGAAGGTTGAAGTTGTTGCCCGCGCCCATCCGGATACCGTCGACGATGTACAGCGGAGCCATCCCGCCAATGGAGCCAACGCCCCGGATGACGATGTCGGAGCCACCACCCGGCGTTCCGTCCGGACGGGTTACCTGTACCCCGGCGGCCCGGCCCTGTAAGGCTTCGTTGACGCTGCGAACCGGCAGGTTCTTTACTTCGGCGGCTTTGACCGACGAAACCGATCCCGTTAAGTCCGACCGTTTCTGCGTACCGTAACCGACCACAACCACTTCGCTGAGGTTTTTGGTATCAGTCACCAGACTCACGTTAATCTCCGTGCGGTTATCAACGGCAATTTCCTGTGACGTATAGCCGACAAAGCTAAATACCAGAATGGCGTCGCCGGTCTGCAAGGTCATTTTATACTGGCCGTTGCCGTCTGTGGTGGTACCGCGCGTGGTTCCTTTGACGACCACGCTCACCCCCGGCAGCCGGCCACCGGTTTCGTCGGAAACCGTTCCGGTGATGGTCTGATCGACGGGGGCCGCGTCGGTTCGGCGGAGAATCTCTTCGGGAGAGGGGAGTGGGCGGGGTTCCAGGTTCAGGATAATCTGCCGGCCTTTCACCTGGTAGTTCAGGTCCAGTGGTTTCAGGAGTTTATCCAGAATTTCGCTCAGGGGCTGATTGGCCGCATTAAACGTCACCCGCTGGTTCAGCTGGACCAGGGATGAACGGTAGGCAAAGCGAACATCGGTCTGTTTGCCCAACTGGTTCAGGACGGTTCTCACGGGCAGGTTTGTCACCTGAATCGTCACGCGCTGATCCATGATTCGCTGCGCTTCCACCGGGCGGGCCAGGGCCAGTCCGGTGAAGATCGCTGCCAGGAGTAACTGGTAGAAAGTCAATTTCATAAAGCTACGCAACAGGCTAAGCGGTTGTCGAAGTTTTTCCATACTTTTGGTTGTTTTTTGGCTGTTTGAGGTTTCGAATGGACAAAAGATTCCCTCATCATCCCGGCACAGGTTGATTAGAAAAGGGATTTGTCAGGTCAATGATGCTGGTACCATCATTGACCTTTTCTGCTAAGAAGGGATTTGTAAATCAAATCATAGGCAACAGGGTTAAGCTAGATGGAGTATATAGGGGTTTAGGAATAGTTCAGCGTTTACTGACAGCCTTTGCTGGTGATGACGATCTGCCCGTCCAGTACTTCGTACGACGCACCTATGGTCTGGCAGATTACCTCCAGGCGTTCCATCAAATTCTCTTCGTTAAACGTCACGTTCACCAGACAGGCCGCCAGCGCTTCTTCGTCGAAGAGCAGTTTGACGCCGTAAGTCCGCTCCAGACTCGAGAAAACCCGGGCCACCGACGCATCTTCGAATACCTGCTCCCGACTCGGCCGGTTGGCGACCAGGGCCGCGGGTTTTTCAACCAGTGCCTTTACAAGCCGATTTTCTGCCAGGTTATAGGTCATCTGCTGATTGGGGGTCAGCACCACACCCTCAACGCGACGGACCCCGCTCTGCTGGGCCTTCTCGTAATCTTTCTGCGAGTAAACCGACACCCGCCCCGTTTTTACCATCACCGTTACTTCTTTTTCCCGGCAATAAGCCCGAACTAAAAAGCTGGTACCGAGCACTTTCGTGACGGTTTGGTTGGCGTAAATCAGAAACGGTTTAGCCGGATTTTTCACCACGTCGAAAAAGGCTTCGCCATTGAGGTAAACCGTCCGGGAAAGGGCATCAAACCGGACTGGATAGCTTATCCGGCTTTTGGGGTTCAGGGTTACCACGCTGCCGTCGCTCAGCAAAATGTTCATTGGTTTAGGGCTGGTGTTGACCTTTTCCTGGAGCGGTATAGTAGCGACCGTTCGGGTTAAGTATTCGTACGAGCCCACTGCTGGTTTGGGCGTCCGGCCCAGGTAGAACCAGGTGCTGAAAGCCGCCACCAGCAGAACCGACGCGGCCACGGCCCCGCGCCACCAACTCCGCTGCCCCAGCGGAATAACCGGGTGTTCGGTGTCTTCTTCCTGTTCGGCTTCCCGGCGTTCGGCGGCTTTGGCAATGAGCTTATTCAGTTCGAGCGCGATCCGGTTGTCGGTGGCATCATCCCGATAGTGGTTATCCAGGGCACGGATCAACTCCTGTGCCTGCCGGACCACCTCGGCACGATCCGGATTCTGGGCCAGCCACTGTTCCCAAAAATGGGCTGCCTGAGGGGAAGTGCCCGCGGTCCACTGTCGGAACGATTCATCAAACAGAAAGTCTTCCGCTTCGTACGTTCTGTAATTAATCATTGAGCAAATTGAATCTAGGACTTCTACTTACTTAGTGTCGAATTTTGAGAATTGATACTCAGAAAAAGTAAAATTATTTTCTGGTAAAATTCAATTGTTGCTAACTGTCGCTGGGCCAATCGTTTAGCAGGCTGGTTGATAGAGCATGAAAATGTCGGGGCGAATTGAGGGCATCCGGCAGGGTAGGAAGTGCTGGCTGATTACAGGGACCGCATCAAGACCAGCAAGGCCAGCAAAAGACTGGCCGACCACTGGCTGCGGAGTTCTTTGAAGGTGCGGTAGAGCAGATTGGCAACGCTTTGCCGCTCCAGGCCCATGATCTGGGCAATTTCGTGATTATCCAGATTCTGGTAAAAACGCAGATACAGAACTTCCTGCTGACGTTTAGAGAGCGACGCCATCAATTGGTGCAGCAAGCGGGTTTGTTCGGTATGGCTTTCGTCATCGATGATCTGTTGTTCAATGGAATCGGAGAACGGCAATTGAGTCGCTGCGGGTTCGTCGAGGTGAATGGAAGGCGACTGCGGCAGGATTTTCAATAATTTGTAGCGCAGTGCTTTCAGCAGGTAGGCTTTTACAAAGACCGCATCCCCCACGGTCTGGCGGTGGTCCCACAAGTCCACGAGCAAATCCTGAATCGCATCCCAAATCAGTTCAGAATCCGCCGTAAGCCGCAGGCCGTAGTTGTATAGGCTACGGTAGTGCACCTGGGCCAGTGCGCCGAAAGCCAGTTCATCACCTGCTTTAAAGCGCTGCCAGAGCTCCTGGGGGGCAAGGGTTTTATAATCAGCGGCTGTAATGCGTTCCAAGGCAAGAAAAAGGTCACGTACCGACTAGAATTAAGTCGGCCACCGAGCCAATTTACTTACTGAAAATGACATATTTGTAAACTAATGTAATTAAATTAATTTAAAATATGATATTCCGGCTGCGCCTTAGCGGGAAGCGGCCGGTTAGCCAGCAAAAATGCTCCGGCGGTTTTCAATAACCTGGCAGTTAGTTAACTTTGGTATATTATTCTTTTTCAACATCCAGTGCCGACAACGGTATTGATTTACTCAGACCACACCATGAACAACCGGTTTAAAACATGGCTCAAGCGCGTCGGCTGGCTGGGCTTTCTTTTCTTCCTTATCAAGGGCCTGCTCTGGCTGATTATTCCTTATTTGATTGCAAAAGGTGTTTTTTCTAAATAAAACCCACTGAAGTAAGAACATACCTATAACATAATCCCTGTTATGCGGTTTATTGGATAAGTCGGGTAGACCGGCTATATGGTACCGGATGCTGCTTTTCGTACCCAGAACTAGCCGGTACTCAACATTCTTCGTCTAAGCTGCGTATTGGTGTACAAGACCGATACCGGCAAGCTGGACGGTAAGCTATCCGCAGACTGATAATAAGGAACGTGAAAAAATTTCTGACGTTTTTTCTTCTTGCCATACTGGCGTTGATCTTTCTGGTACTTGGGTTTCTCGGGGTCATTGCCACCACGACCTGGGGCCAGGAGTTCGTTACCCGGCAGGTCAATAGTTACTTAGCCGGAAAAATAAAAAGTCCTTTCCGGATTGGCCGCATCACCTACGACATTCCTGATTACGTCGGTCTGGAAGACGTCCTGTTTATCACTCCGAAGGGCGATACGCTGCTGGCCGGGGAAAAACTCCGGGTGGATCTGGACATGATGGGGCTGCTCAAAAACCGGGTGTCGCTCAATCAGATTGAACTCGAAAAGGTGCGCATAAACCTCAACCGGACGCTACCCGACACCGCCTTTAATTTCCAGTATATCATCGATGCGTTTGACACTGGTGGCCCTCCGCAACCAGTCGATACCACGGCGGCTCCGATGGACATTAGTCTGGCGGCCGTGATTCTGAAAGACGTCGGGATTCGTTACAAAGACGATGTGGTTGGAGCAGATGTTCGCGCCCATTTGGATAGCCTGCGGGCCAATTTTGATGAAACGGACGTTGCTAAATCACAATACCACCTTCGGACGGTTAACATCGACGGTCTGGTGGCCAACACCCGGCTTTATTCGGCAATCGACACCCCGGAAACGCCCACGACTTCCGCACCCGGCGACACCCTGGATTTGAAATTAGGCAGTTGGCGGGTCAACCGGGCGCGCTGGGATGTGAAGGTCGAGGAAGCGGACTTCCAGACCCGCGGATCGCTCGGGCGGCTGGCGATGGATGCCGATTATTTGTACCTCGACGGGCAGCGGGTTGGAATCAAATCGCTGGAACTGGCTAATGCCGACATTGCCGCCATTTTGACCAAAGCAACTGCCAAACCCAGTTCTGCGGCTCCGGCGACCCCGGAAACGGCCGATGAGTCGGGCGGCTGGCGGGCCAGCATTGGCCGGGTGGCGCTGGCAAAAAACCGGATTCGGTTTGAAGACCAGAACCAGCCCCGGCAGAAAACCGGTCTGGATTACGGACACCTTGACCTTCAGGACTTTTCACTGACCGCCCAGGCGCTGCAATACACCCCACAACTGATCGCCGGGAAATTTCGCGGGGGCCAGTTTCGCGACCAGAGCGGTTTTGCGCTCCAGCGGCTCGACGCCGATGTGGTCTACAGCGATACAATGACCTCCGTGACCAAACTTTACGTTCAGACGCCCCAGACATTGCTCCGCGACCAGCTGATTCTGCGCTACGATTCAATCGGGCAGTTGAGCCGCCCGCGGGAAGCCGGGCGCGTGGGCGTTCGGGTCAACCTGAACCAAAGCCGGCTGGCGGTGGCTGACATGCTGCAACTGGCGCCGTTTCTGGCCACTACTTCCCCGTTTTTTGAAGACCGCCGGGCCGTTGTTCGGGTCAATACGCTGATGCGGGGTACGCTGGCTAACCTGAGCATTCCGACGTTTGAAGTGGATATGCTGTCGGGAACCCGGCTGCGGGCCAGCGGGCGTTTGCGGAACGTGACGGATGTAGACCGCCTGGCCCTGGACATTAATCTGACCGAAGGGTCGACGCGGCTCACCGATATTCGAAAAATCGTTCCCAAAGGCACCCTGCCCGATTCGTTCAACATTCCGCCCAAGCTCCGGTTAACGGGGCGTTTTCAGGGTGAACTTGATAATCTGAACATCAATTCGGCCCTTCAGACTGATTGGGGAAATGTTGATTTCGACGGCAACGTGCGCGGCTTTGTTTCCGGAAAAGGGCAGGCCTACAAAGGAACGCTGTCGCTGGCGCGGCTGGAAGCCGGGCGCTGGCTGGGCCAACAGGCAACCATTGGAAGCATTACGGCGGATGCCACCGTTGACGGTCGGGGCATCGACGTGAAAACCATGCAGACGGCTTTCCGGCTTAATGTGCGCCAAGCGGAACTGATGGGCTACAATTACCAGAATTTTGCTGCCGATGGCCGGTTGGATCAGGGGAATCTCAGCATGAGAAGTACGTTGAATGATCCAAACGCTAAACTGACACTGAACGCCCGCGTGGGCATGTTACAAGATTTTCCCAGCGTGCGGGGCGGGCTGGCGATTGAAAAACTGGATGTTACCCAACTCAAACTCTACAAGGACCCGCTTAGTGTGGAGGGAAATCTGCGGTTTGATTTTGCGTCCACCGATCCTGCCAAACCGGTCGGTATTCTAGCGGCCCGCGAAACGGTGGTGCGGCTGAACGGCAAAACGTATCCGCTGGATTCTTTTTACGTCAGAGCGGATGTAGATGGTGTTCGAAAAATCGTGGAAGCCCGGCTGCCGTTCGCAACCATGAATCTCGATGGTCAGTTTGATTACACGCGTCTATATGACATTGCCGTTGGTGAAGTCAGTAAGTATATCGAGCTGCCCGATCTGACCTACAAGCCGGTCAATCCGCCATATAGTTTCAACGTCGACATGACGCTCCGGCAACATCCGCTTCTGGCGGCTTTTGTGCCCGCGCTGACCCGAATGGATCCGGTTACGTTTAAGGCGTACGTGGATAATGTTCGGGATACGACGTTTGCCGCTTCCCTCCAGGCTGGTGTCGTTGAATACGACAGCATGCAGATTCAGGGGGTTGCTATGAAGCTGGCCGGTTTGAACGGACGACTGGGAATTACGGGCCAGGTCAATGCCGCCAACGCCAGCGGAATTCGGTTAAATGTGACCAAATTGAATGCGGAAGCCGTCGAAAATAAGCTATGGTTTGAGATTGAGTCGGATGATTCGACCGGCCGGGCGTGGTACGGTATATCGGGTAGTCTGGCCATCGCCGACCGGGCCTACCAATTCCGGTTTAATCCGGATGGTATGTTAACCAATTACCAGCGCTGGACCGGCGACACCACTGGCTACATTCAGTACAGCGAGAAAGGCATTGTGGCCGATCGCTTCCTGCTTCAGACTGGTTCGCAGCGGATTCTGGTTAATAGCGAAGAGAAAATACCCAATGCGCCGATGCGGGTCAAGGTAGAAAGCATCAACCTGACCAACATGGCAAAACTGGCCAATCAGGACACGACGCTGGTGGGCGGTATGCTCAACGGGGATGTTGTGCTCCGGGACGTAATGACAAATTTGTCGTTTACCGGCGACGTGACGGTGGATAGTCTGAAAGTGATGGAAAAGGCCATCGGGAATCTGACGGCCCGGTTTGCCAATACCACCGACCAGCGGATTTCAACCGATATTGCGCTGACGGGCAACGGCAACCGGGCGCGGGTTACGGGTTTCTACAATCCGTCAAACGCGGACCAGGCGCTGGATTTCAAAATTAATCTGGACGAGTTGACAGCCCAGACCATCGAGGCATTCAGCTTCGGTCAACTGCGGCAAACCAGCGGACGGTTGCGCGGTCAGGTCGATGTAACCGGCTCAACGGACCAGCCCCGTATGAATGGCGCCGTATCGTTCGATTCGCTGGCTTTCAACGTGGCTTACCTGAATGCGACCTACAAGATTGACAACGAAACGATCCGGTTCAGCGAGAAAACCATCAATTTTCAGGATTTCAGCATTCGCGACGGGCAAAACCGCAACCTGACAACGAACGGGACCATCACCATCCGGGAGTTGCCGGATATGGCCTACAACCTGAACATCAAAGCCGATAAATTTCAGGTGCTGAATGCCACCCGGAAAGACAACGATCTGGCCTACGGCAATGCCGCCATCAGTGCCAATCTGGCCATTCGCGGCAGCGGTACCAGTCCAACCATTAGCGGTTCCATCAAACTGGAAGACGAAAGCAAAATCACGATGGTATTGCCTGATGAAAGCGATGCCGTAAACGAAGCGCGTGGGATTGTTACGTTCATCGACCACAACGATTCGCTGGCTTTGCGGAAGTACCTGGTGGTTGCCCGGCCCGATACCGCCCGGCCCAAACTGGCTTTCCAAGACCTGAGCAACGCCCAGATTGATCTAAGCCTGGAAGCAAACGAAACCTCGGAAATCACCGTCGTTGTGGATGAGCTCAACGGCGATAACCTGCGCATCAAAGGAAATGCCCGGTTAAACGTAGGAATCAGTCAGAGCGGGGCCATCTCGTTGCTGGGCCGCTACGACGTTACGGAAGGAGAGTATTCGCTGACGTATGAAGTTCTGAAGCGTACGTTTTCGATCCAGAAAGGAAGTAACCTGACCTGGACGGGCGATCCGTACCGGGCACAGCTGGACATTACCGCGGTTTATGAGACGACGGCCGTGCCGTCCAACCTGATTGCCAACGAAACCAGCGAACAGCTTCGGACGGCTTCCAAGCAGAAAATACCGTTCAACGTCCTGTTGAAAATGAAGGGTTTGTTGTCTTCGCCTGATATCAGCTTTGACATTGAAATGCCGGAGGAAGGTTTCCTGGCTTCCCGGACGGTAATCGATGCGGTTAATTCCAAGCTCTCCCAATTGCGTCAGGACCCCTCGCAGTTGAACAAACAGGTTTTCGGACTGATGGTACTGGGTAGTTTCATTTCTGAAAGCTCATCCAGCTCATCAGGGGGCGGTATTAATACCGAAGAAATTGCCCGAAGCAGCGTCAGTAAAATTCTTTCCGATCAGCTGGAACGGTTTGCGTCCAGCCTGCTGAAAGGATTTGACGTAAACTTCGATCTGCTTTCGTCCACTCAGTCGGCGGGGACCAACAACACCGTAGGAACCAGAACCGATTTGAATGTGGATGTGTCCCGGAGCTTTTTGCAAGGTCGGCTGACGGTTTCGGTGGGTCGAAATTTCATGCTGGAAGGAAATCAGAACGCCATCACGCGCAATCCTAACGAAGTATTTGATAACCTGTCGTTGAACTACAACATTACCCGCGACGGCCGCTATATGCTACGCGGTTATCGCAAGAGTGATTACCAGGCGGTTCTGGAAGGTTACGTAATCGAAACGGGGGTTGGTTTTGTAATTACGGTCGATTACAACGCCCTGAGTGAAATCTTTGGCAAATCGGCGGAAAATCAGAATCAATGAAAAAGAGTCTATTCTATAGTATTGCCTTGCTTGCACTGACCGGCTGTCACGTGGCTCGCCACATTCCGCCCGGGGAAAAACTGTACATGGGAACCGAAATCAACGTTCAGGTTGATTCGACGGTTTCCAAATCTGAAAAAGAACAGATCGAAACGCAGCTGGCCGAAATGGCGCGGCCGCGGCCTAACAAGAAACTGTTCGGGTATCCGTACCGCGTTGGCCTTTACTACTTTGCGGGTGAGCCCAAGAAAGAAAAGGGATTACGGGCCTGGTTCCGACGCAAATTGGGCGCAGAACCGATTTTTGCAAGTGCCAATGCGCTCTCATCCAACGCGGCTAATTGGGTCGCTTTTCTGGAAAATGAAGGCTATTTTCATTCAACAGCTTCCGGAAGTTTGCGCGAAGAAGGGTACAAGGCCTTCGGGGTTTATCAGGTTCAGGTCAGACAACGCTATCTGATTGATTCAGTCGCTTTTCTAATGGATTCAACGTCCCTGAAGGAGTCTATGGATGAGATTCAGAGTCGCAGTTTGCTCAAAAAAGACAATCCTTATCGTCTGGAAATGATCAAGCTGGAACGCGAACGGATCAATCAGGCTTTACAGCGTCGGGGCTTCTTTTACTTTCAGCCTGATTTCATTGCGGTGCTGGCCGACAGTGCTCAGGGGAGCCACCGGACACGTTTGTATCTAGCTATCAAGCCCGAAACCCCTCCAGCGGCCCTGCTTCCCTATTCTGTGCGGGATATTTACGTGTATCCTAATTACAGTCTTTCATCCAACAACCTGCAGGCCGATACCACCGCCAGCCCAAGGCGTGTTGTTGAATTTGGCAATTACAAAATTGTCGATCCGGATAATGTGTACAACCCGAAGCTTTTCCGGGATATCATAGCCTTGCGGCCGGGACGGCGTTACAACAGCCGGGCGCAGGACCTGACTTTGTCGCGCTTCATTAACGTAGGGTCGTTTAAATTCGTCCGCAATCGGTTTGAACCGACTCAGCAGGGCGATTCTACGGTAATGGACGTTCACTATTATCTGACGCCTTACCCCAAAAAGTCGGCCCGGCTGGAAATTGCCGGTACCAGTCGTTCCAACAACCTGGTAGGGTCGCAACTCAGCCTGAACTGGCGGAATCGAAACGTCTTAGGCCGTTCTGAACTGTTTACCGTCAATGCCAACGCGGGTATCGAATTTCAGATAGGAGCCCGCGGCACGGGTGTGACCAACTACCGGTACGGGTTACAAACCAGCCTGACCTTCCCGCGCCTGGTGTCGCCCATCCCGATCAAATATTACCAACGCGGACAAACGCTGCCTCAGACAATTGTTTCCGTGGGCTATGACCTGATTGTGCGGGGCGGATTATACCACCTCAACTCATTCCTGACCACGTACGGGTATACCTGGCGAAGCAATCCGCAAACCGAGCACATCTTTCAACCCATCAGCATCAACTACGTTTTGCCGTCCAGCTTTGGCGAAAAGTTTTATGCGCTGGAAGACGATCCCACTACGCGGCAGCAGTACATCAACATCCTGCGTTCTGAGCAGCTTATCCTCAGTACGCTTTATACGTACAATTTGAGTTCATCGCCCCGTACAAATACCTCGTACACGTATCGGCTGAGCGTTAACGTTGAACCCGCCGGTAACCTGGCGTCTTTGGTAACGAAAAAAACCAATGAACTGGGCCAGGAGGTGATTTTTGGGGTGCCGTATTCCCAGTTTTTCCGGATGGATGTCGACAGTCGGCACTTCTTCCGATTATCGCCGGGTATTACCTGGGCCAGCCGGTTCTTTGGTGGTCTGGGCGTTCCGTACGGAAATTCAGAACAGCTGCCGTTTGTCAAGCAGTATTTTGTCGGGGGTGCTAACAGTTTGCGGGCGTTTCGGCCTCGGGCGGTTGGGCCGGGCGTTTATACCCGAAACCTCGATGGTACCGTTCAGCTTCAGGATGGAGGGGGCGATATCAAACTGGAGGCTAACACGGAAATTCGTCCTAAGATAAATAAGTACCTGCAAACGGCTTTGTTTGTGGATGTTGGCAACGTCTGGATGTATTCTGACGAGAGTACCTACGGCGCTGGCACCCAGTTTCGATCAGACTTTTACAAACAACTGGCCGTGGGCACCGGTCTTGGCCTGCGGATTGACGTGTCGTATTTTGTTCTACGGTTTGATCTGGCTTTCCCGCTGCGTAAACCGTGGCTACCGGAAGGACAACAGTGGGTGTTTGATGAGATTAATCCGGGAAGCCGGAGCTGGCGTCGGGATAACCTGATCCTGAACGTAGCAGTGGGTTATCCGTTTTAGGCCATCTCCGGTATTGATTTAGTCTTCCCGACCCTCCTTGCGGTTGGCATCGGCCATCCTGACAATTTTCGGGGTGAACTTTGCCAGCACCGACACCAGGTCGTGCTGGGCGCTGATAACGGTTTCGATGTTTTTATAGACCATCGGCGCTTCATCGAGGTCGCCCCCGATCAGCTGAATGTCGGCTTTGAGCAAAGCATCGTCAAGCTGCGCGCGGGTGATGCGGTTGAATGCCTGCGTTCGTGACATCAACCGCCCGGCTCCGTGCGAAGCCGAGTTCAGCGCATCCGAAAAACCGCGCCCCCGAACCACAAAGCCGGGCTGCGTCATGGAGCCCGGGATGATCCCGAGCACGTCAGGACCCGCCGGAGTAGCGCCTTTCCGGTGAACAACTACCTCGTGCCCGTCGGCCAGTTGTTCTTTCCAGGCAAAGTTGTGGTGGTTCTCAACCATTGTCAACGGGTTATGACCCAGCGCTTTCGCCAGTTTATGGTGGATTTCGTGGTGATTGGCCGATGCGTAATCCCCGGCCAGATTCATCGCAATCCAGTATTCCTGCCCTTCCTCGGTGTTCAGATCAAGCCAGGCCAGGTGGGCCGCCTGTTTGGGCAGCTTCGTTTTCTGCATGGCAAGTCTGGAGTAATACCCGGCGACGGCTCCCCCGAAACCCCGCGAACCCGAATGCGACAGCAGAGCCAGGTACTCGCCCGGCGGTAGGTTTAGCTGGTCGTCCTGTTCGTACACTTCGATCAATCCCCATTCGACAAAGTGGTTGCCCGTACCGGAGGTGCCAAGCTGGCGGTAGGCTTTGTCTTTCAGGTCCCGGATTACCTTGGTAGACTGCCATTCCGGCAAATCCATGACAGTTTCGTCGAACTTCTCACGGGTTTCGCCCCCGATACCAAACTTGGTTTTTTCCAGCAGGATGGTTTTCAGCAGGGGCGACTCCTGTTTCAGAAAAGCACCTGGCAGATCGAATACCGATAAACACATTCGGCAGGCAATATCAACGCCAACGGCGAACGGAATAACCGTGTGGGCTTCGGTGGCCAGAACCCCGCCAATGGGCAGCCCGTAACCTTGGTGGGCATCGGGCATCAGCGCACCGGCCACCGAAATTGGCAGGCTGGCGGCCGTTTCCGTTTGGTTTAAGGCTCCTTCCTCAATGTATTCCGGTCCGAAAACCGCATATGGCAACGGTGTTGTACGCAGGTCAAACGCCTGAGAAGTTTGCTTTTCGGCTGTATTCAGAACATAAGGCGCTGGCTCCGGCGGCAGATACGTCCGGCCGGTTTCGCTCAACGGCACCGCAATACCCTGCTTGTTGAGGTCGTAAATGGCCCGCGCCAGATTGGTTACTTTATTTCTGGAGAAAGCATACTTTTTGGGATTCTGAAGCATTTGCGCCAGCAAGCCCATTAGTTTGGCTTTGGGGTACTGAGCGCGCTCGACCAAACCGTTTGCTACCCGCAGAAAAGCCGTGTGCAGCTGGTCGGGAATGGGCGCCAACGTCAGGATATCATCGATTGTAACGGAGTTTTCCATGATTAAAGGAGAAGATACCCCCGAACGGGTTCTCATTCGGGAGGTTATTGGTTAAAGTACGGATTGATGGTCAGGAATTACGGCTTCGGCCCCGGACGAAAAGCTGCTTCAGCTGGTCGACCATCGAACCGTCGCTGGAAACGGAAATAGTGCTGATTTTGTCGGCTATTTTCTCCACGTATTCCATTTCTTTCAGTTTCCAGAGCATTTCGTTGTCTTCCATCAGCTTGGCCGTATTCAAGAGGCTGCGGGTTGAGGCCGTTTCCTCCCGGCGCATGATGCTGTTGGCCTGTGCTTTCTTTTCGGCCATCAACACCTGGTTCATGATGTCGCGCATATCGCCGGGCAAAATGACATCCCGTAGGCCGCCATCCCGTAAATCCACGCCAAGTTCGGCCGCTTTGGCAGCCGTTTTAGTGAGAACATAAGGAGCCACTTCGCCCTTTCGGTCGAGCAGTTCGTCCAGCGTCAGACCACCCACGTATTCCCGCAGGGCCAGTTGAACCGATACGTACACCTGTTTGTCGTATTCTTTATTTTCGACCAGTGCTTTCACAACGTTCTTGACGGCATACTGCAGGTAGAAACTCAACCGCAACGATGCCTTGTCTTTGGTCAGGATTTCCTGCCCCGATACTTCCATCTGCTGCTGGCGGGTATCGACTTTTGCAACATGGACCGGGATGCTGTTTTTCCACCAGTGGTAGGTTCCGGGTGACAACAACCGTTCAAACTTCCAGTCGATAAACAATACGCCTTGCTCGTACGCTTCGACGGTGTACGTGCGCACGAAGGGCGATAAGGGTTGCGGCATCAACGAAACCAGGTCGATGCTGCCGGGAATAGCAAGTTGACTTAGATCGGCCTTGATGTATTCGTAGTGTTTAATTCCTTTCCAGTACGCCCAGCGGCCTTTTTGCAAAATGGTCTGGAAACGGCCGCTCTCAAATTGTAGGGCAATTTCATGATCGTTCACCTCGACGACGTCGAGCAGGGCGGCAATTTCCGGATACGCCAGCAAGACCGTCAGATCGCAGAGCGGATTTTGCAGCGGGGTGCCCTGCTCGTAGACGTAGGCGGTTTCGCCCGGCCAGAGCCAGTGATTCCCGGCCGTAAGCAATCGTTTGTATCCGCCGTGTTTGAAGACCAATCCAATTTGGCGAGCCAGGATACGTACAGTTTTCATGGATGTATGGACTTTGTAAAGGGTTACTAAGGTTGATAAACCCGTTCGGAGCCATCCGAAACTTTGCCGAAAAGTTTCGGATGGCTCCGCGCCCCGGCAGCCGCTCCGACTACCAAAACGCGATCATCCGGCCTATTTTCGCAAGCAACGTACGCCCGGCCGCCCCGACACGACCCTGCTGGCCCCGTCTGAACCGTTGCGTCTGGTTTAAAACCGTTCCGACGCAACCGGATAGCTCCGGCGGATTATGAACATCTGGTAACCTTTTTAGAAGTGGCCGCTTCTCCAACCAACGGATCAGCCTTTTGGGCTGATAGCAGGATTCGAACCCGCGTTTGTCTGCTGCTCTACCCTTGAGCTATCCTGCCGAAACAGGAGAAGGATTCGAACCTTCAACCAGCAGGTTAGGGACAGAATTTTCCACCATCAACAGCATATCGCCTTAGCCAGAGGCCGCGATACTACGGGGCTATGCCGAAACCCGCGTCTGGTTTGATACCTGGGCCGTTCTATCGTTACAAAGCTTGGAGCCTCCTGCGCAGTGTTTTTGCGCAGTTCAGATTTTTTCTCCATTTTTCTAAAAAATTATTCTCCAATGCCCGCCAACCGCAACGCCCTTATTCGCTACAAAACACTGGACAATTGCCTCCGGAACCGGCAGCGCCGTTGGACGCTCGACGACCTGATTGAAAAAGTATCGGAGGCTCTCTACGAGTACGAGGGCATGGACAAAGGCATCAGCCGGCGCACCGTTCAGGCCGATCTGCAAATGATGCGAAGCGACAAACTGGGTTATTTTGCGCCCATCATTGTCATCAACAAAAAATACTACACCTACGAGGACCCGTCGTACAGCATCACCAACCTGCCGTTGTCGGACGGCGATCTGATCCGGATGAACGAAGCCGTTGAGGTCCTGAAGCAATTCAAGGGATTTTCGCACTTCGCCAAGCTCAACGAAGTGGTGCAGAAACTGGAGGATCATGTGTACTCCACCGGCCGGAAGTCGGCACCGGTCATTGATTTCGAGAAGAACGAAGAACTAAAAGGGCTTCATTTTCTGGATGAGCTTTATCAGGCCGTTATCCAGAAAAAAGTGTTTCAAATTCAATACCAGTCGTTTTCCGCCCGGTTTCCGCAATTTTTTACCTTTCACGTCTGGTGGCTGAAGGAATTTAAAAACCGTTGGTTTGCGGCCGGTGTCTGCGACGGCAAAAACAACCAGTTCATCATGCATCTGGCCCTGGACCGCATACTGGCGTTAAGCCCCGCGCCGGAGATAGATTACCGTCCCAACCTGGCCATTAACCCGGAGGAGTACTACCAGGATGTTGTTGGGGTGACGGTCAGCAAGAATATACGGCCCGTTGCGGTAAAATTGCTGGTGAAATATCCACACGCGCCTTATGTGGCTACAAAACCGCTTCATCGTTCCCAGAAAGTGTTGGAACGAACGCCCGAAGGGATTCTTATTCAGCTTTGTGTGCAGCACAACTTTGAATTGGAGAAGGAAATTCTCGGTTTTGGCGATGGGATGGTTGTAATCGGACCCGAACGACTGCGGATTGCTGTTCGAAAACGCCTGCAGGCTGGTCTGCAAAACTACGCGGAAACGGATACTGTTCTCCCTGTGCCGGATGGCGTCTGATTATCCTGAGATGCCACCGCTAGTACGGTTCTAGCGCAATGTGTTCCCAGTTTTATCGGCGGTAAGACTCCGCCAACAAAATAATAATGGCAGACTCGGGTAACTTCCATAATATCAGTTGACAATAGTTTTGTTTTTACATCATAAATTATCTATCTTTGCGGTCTGATTCGCGAAAAGTGTCTTTTTGAATAGACCCAGACGATTCTTGCGTACCCGAATTTGTATATTAACTTCTGAAATTATACTTCATTAATTATGGCAACTGATCTTCGATACCTGCGAAACATTGGTATCGCTGCCCACATCGACGCCGGTAAAACGACTACGACCGAGCGGATTCTTTATTACGCCGGGGTGAGCCACAAAATCGGCGAAGTACACGAAGGGGCTGCTACCATGGACTGGATGGAGCAGGAACAGGAACGCGGTATCACCATTACGTCGGCTGCTACAACCGTCAACTGGAAATACCGTGACCAGAACTATCATGTCAATATTATCGATACCCCGGGTCACGTAGACTTTACGGTAGAGGTAAACCGGTCGCTGCGCGTACTGGATGGTCTGGTGTTCTTGTTTAGTGCAGTAGATGGTGTTGAGCCGCAGTCAGAAACCAACTGGCGATTGGCCAACAATTACAACGTGGCCCGTCTGGGTTTCGTGAATAAAATGGACCGGGCCGGTGCCGACTTCCTGAACGTTGTCAATCAGGTAAAAGAAATGCTCGGTAGCAATGCCGTACCGCTGCAATTGCCGATCGGTGCCGAAGATAACTTCAAAGGTGTGGTTGACCTGGTTAACTTCCGCGGTATCCAGTGGAACGAGCACGACAAAGGAATGACCTTCCAGGAAGTGCCCATCCCGGATGATATGCTCGAAGAAGCCCGCGAATGGCGTGGTAAACTGCTCGAAGCCGTTGCGGAATACGACGAATCGTTGATGGAGAAATACTTCGAAGACGAAAACTCGATCACGGAAGATGAAATCCTGACGGCTCTGCGCCAGGCTACCATCGAGATGAAAATCGTTCCGATGTTGTGCGGTTCTTCGTTCAAAAATAAAGGGGTGCAGACGATGCTCGATTACGTGATGTCGCTGCTGCCTTCTCCGCTCGACAAACCGGAAATCAAAGGAACTAACCCGAACACGGATCAGGAAGTCGTTCGTCACCCGACGGAAAGCGACCCGTTCACGGCATTGGGCTTTAAAATTGCGACCGACCCCTACGTTGGCCGTCTGTGCTTCGTACGCGTTTACTCAGGTGCATTGGAGTCAGGTTCTTACGTTCTGAACACCCGTTCAGGCAACAAGGAACGGATTTCTCGGATTTTCCAGATGCACGCCAACAAGCAGAATCAGATTGATAAACTGCGGGCGGGTGATATTGGTGCAGTCGTTGGGTTTAAAGACATCAAGACGGGCGATACCCTTTGCGATGAGAAAAACCCGATTATCCTGGAATCCATGATCTTCCCGGATCCGGTTATTGGTTACGCCATCGAACCGAAGAAAACGGCTGATCAGGATAACTTCTCGAAAGCCATTGGTAAACTGATCGAAGAAGATCCGACTCTGAAAGTAGAAACGGATGAAGAAACCGGTCAGACGATTATCCGGGGTATGGGTGAGCTTCACCTTGAAATTATCATCGACCGGATGCGTCGGGAGTTCAAAGTAGAAGTAAACCAGGGTGCTCCGCAGGTGGCTTACAAAGAAACGCTGACGAAAAACTTCGAACACCGCGAGCTTTACAAAAAGCAAACGGGTGGTCGTGGTAAGTTTGCCGACATCGTATTCGAAATCATGCCGGGCGAAGAAGGTAAAACCGGCCTGGAGTTCATCAACGGAATTGTTGGTGGGGTTATTCCGCGTGAATTCATCCCGTCGGTAGAGAAAGGCTTCCGCGAAGCCATGTCAACAGGTCCGTTGGCGGGTTATCCGGTCGACTCTATGAAAGTACGGTTGTTCCACGGTTCCTTCCACGACGTTGACTCCGATTCGCTATCATTCGAATTGGCGGCTCGTCTGGGCTTCCGTGAAGCTGCCAAACAGGCCGGTCCGAAACTGCTTGAACCGATTATGGCGGTGGAAGTTCTAACACCGGAAGAATACACCGGTCCGATCACGGGTGACCTGAACCGTCGGCGTGGTATCATGAAAGGGATGGATAGCCGGGCTGGCTCACAGGTTATCAAAGCAGATGTTCCGCTGTCGGAGCTGTTTGGTTACGTAACGGATCTGCGGACAATGTCATCCGGTCGTGCAACGGCTAACCTGACGTTCTCACACTACGAACAAGTGCCGACTAACTTGGCAGAAGGCATCGTAGCCAAAGCAAAAGGAACGGTTAAAGCTTAAATTTAGACAAGACAGAGAGCGGTTAGCGATACCTGCTCTCTGTTTTTTATAAAAGCCGGATTGCTGGAGTAAATGGTTCTTTCAGCATCGGGCCGCCGGCCATAAACCGGTTACTTTTATCAGAACCACAAATTGTCATGAATCAAAAAATTCGGATTAAACTGAAGTCGTTCGACCACATGCTGGTCGACAAATCGGCTGAAAAAATTGTCAAAGCCGTTAAATCAACGGGCGCTATCGTAAGCGGTCCGATTCCTCTGCCTACGGAGAAAGAAAAGTTTACGGTTCTGCGTTCTCCGCACGTGAACAAAAAATCTCGGGAACAATTTCAGCTTTGCACCTATAAGCGTTTGGTAGACATCTACTCGACGAGCGCTAAAACGGTCGATGCACTGATGAAGCTGGAACTGCCGAGTGGGGTAGATGTTGAGATCAAAGTTTAAGGCTAAAAATCTTTCTAACTTTTTCGCAAAAAATTTTTAGAAAGAAAAGAAATAGTCTATATTTGCAATCCGAATCGCGAAGTAAAGGCAACGACATAAATCGGATGAAGGTCCTCTTCGGAAACCGCATCTGACTATTTTAGTCCGGTAATCCATGAAACTTGGATCAACCGAGCAGAAGGTCAGGTGTAACACACCTGGCCTTTTTTGTTTTTGACCGAAATAGTTGATAATAAATAAAATACGGTTTGGAATAGAGGGTAGTAATTCGTACTTTTGCACTCCGTTTTTTGGGTTTATACTTATAAATTCCTGCTTTACAACCACTTATTTATGTCTGGTTTAATTGGAAAGAAGATTGGGATGACCAGTCTGTACAATGCTGACGGGCAGGCTCTGGCATGTACAGTCATTGAAGCTGGTCCCTGTGTTGTTACTCAGGTAAAAACGCAGGAGTCGGACGGTTACCAAGCCGTCCAGTTGGGTTACGGTGAAAAGAAAGAAAAACGTACCACTAAGCCTTTGCTTGGTCACTTCAAAAAAGCTGGTACGACGCCGAAACGCAAATTAGTTGAGTTTAAAACATTCGAGAAAAACCTGGACCTAGGTCAAACCCTGGAGGTTGCGGATGTTTTTGTTGAAGGCGACTTCGTAGACGTTGTTGGAACGGTGAAAGGTCGCGGCTTCCAAGGTGTTGTGAAGCGCCACGGTTTTGGCGGTGTCGGTGGACAAACCCACGGTCAGCACAATCGCCAGCGTCACCCGGGTTCAATCGGTGCCTGTTCGTTCCCATCGCGGGTTTTCAAAGGCTTGCGGATGGCGGGTCGTTACGGCGGCAACCGGGTTAAAGTACAGAACCTGCGCGTTCTGAAAGTTCTGCCCGAGCAGAATTTGATCGTAGTGAGCGGCTCGGTACCGGGCGCAAAAAATTCGTTCCTCATTTTAGATAAGTAATCATGGAGGTAGCAGTTTATAACTCGAAAGGAGAGGATACAGGCAAAAAAGTGAATTTGTCTGATGATATCTTCGGAATTGAGCCGAACGAGCACGCGATCTACTTAGACGTGAAACAATACCTGGCAAACCAACGTCAGGGAACGCACAAGGCAAAAGAACGGGGTGAGAATGCTCACTCAACCCGTAAGATTAAGAAACAGAAAGGTACGGGTGGTGCGCGCGCCGGTTCTATCAAATCGCCGGTATTTGTTGGCGGTGGAACCATCTTCGGTCCTCGTCCCCGCGACTACTCGTTCAAACTGAACAAGAAAGTTAAGCAACTTGCTCGTAAGTCGGCGTTGGCCGCTAAAGCGAAAGGAAACAGTGTTTCAATCCTGGATAACTTTACGCTGGAAGCAGCCCGTACGAAATCATACATCGAGTTTCTGAATGGTTTTCAGGCATTGAATACTAAAACGTTGTTGATTCTGCCAGAGGTAGACGCAAACGTAGTTCTGTCAAGCCGTAACCTGCAGAAAGCGAAAGTAACGACGGCTGATAACGTCAACACCTATGATCTGATGCACGCTGATCGTCTGCTGATTGCGGAAGGTGCCTTGTCGAAACTAGAATCTCTTCTCCAGTAATTGACTATGGAAAACGTACTGAAAAGACCGATCATTACCGAGAAGGTGACGGCCCAGAACAAGAAAGGCCAATACGGATTTGAGGTATCGATGAATGCCAACAAAATCGAAATCAAAAAGGCCGTCGAAAAACTGTACGGTGTTACGGTAACGGAAGTAAACACGATGCGGTGCATTGGTCATAAAAAATCAAAAAGCACGAAAAAAGGCGCAATCACTTCTGGCCGTACATCAACCTGGAAAAAAGCAATCGTTACGGTTGCCGAAGGAGAGATCATCGATATTTACGCCGAAGCATAAGGGGTAACCCAACCACGAACGACTAAACGAAGTAGTTAGGAATCATGGGAGTTAAGAAACTGAAACCAACAACCCCGAGTCAGCGTTTTCGGGTGGCCCCGGACTTTGCCGAGATCACTACCGACAAACCGGAACGGAGCCTGCTGGTAACGATAAAAAGAACCGGTGGTCGTAACAACCAGGGACACCGGTCGATGCGCTACATCGGTGGCGGTCACAAAAAACAATACCGGATTATCGACTTCAAACGCGATAAGATGGATATTCCGGCAACGGTTAAAACGATCGAGTACGATCCGAACCGTTCCGCTCGTATTGCGCTGCTTTTCTATGCTGATGGCGAGAAACGCTATATTCTTGCTCCACAGGGCATTACCGTTGGACAACAAGTGATTGCGGGCGCATCAGTCGCTCCCGAAGTAGGAAATGCCCTGCCACTGTCGTCCATGCCGATTGGTACTATCGTTCACAACGTTGAGCTAAAGCCTGGCAAAGGTGGAGCGATGGTTCGGAGTGCGGGTACATACGCACAGTTGGTTGCCCGGGAAGATAAATACGCGATCTTGCGGATGCCTTCGGGGGAACAACGGATGGTACTGGGAACTTGCATTGCAACGGTCGGTTCTGTGTCCAACCCGGACCACATGAACGTCAGCATCGGTAAAGCGGGTCGTACTCGCTGGCTGGGCCGCCGTCCGCGCGTTCGTGGTGTTGCCATGAACCCGGTCGATCACCCAATGGGTGGTGGTGAAGGACGGGCGTCTGGTGGTCACCCACGTTCACGTACGGGTCTGTATGCAAAAGGCAAGAAGACTCGCCCGGTAAACAAATATTCAGATCGTTTGATCATTAGTAAACGGAAAAAATAAGAGGTAGATGGCACGCTCACTTAAAAAGGGTCCCTACATAGATTTTCGTCTGGAAAAAAAGGTGGAAACCATGAATGATTCGGGTCGTAAGTCCGTTATCAAAACTTGGTCACGCCGTTCAATGATTTCTCCGGATTTCGTTGGCCATACGTTCGCCGTCCACAATGGCAATAAGTTCATTCCGGTATATGTTACCGAGAACATGGTCGGTCATAAGTTAGGCGAGTTTTCACCAACCCGTAACTTCCGGGGCCACGTTGCGAAGAAAGACAAAGGCAAACGATAGAATTGTTTAACGTTTACCGCTTGAAAGTTTACTGAAGGCGTTAAACCTGAAACCAAAAAAATGGAAGCAGTAGCAAAGCTAAAAAATGTGCCTTCGTCTCCTCGTAAAATGCGGCTGGTTGCCGATATGATTCGGGGGCAGAAGGTGAGCAAAGCGTTGGGAATTCTGCGTTATCAACCTCAGGCTGGTGCTGCATTGCTGGAAAAGCTGCTGCTATCGGCGGTTGCTAACTGGCAGCAAAAAAACGAGAACGAACGTGCTGAAGATGCCGATCTATACGTAAAAACGATCTTTGTAGATGGTGGCCGGATGCTGAAGCGTCTGCGTCCTGCTCCTCAAGGACGTGGCCACCGGATTCGTAAACGTTCTAATCACGTAACGATCATCGTTGAAAGTGCCGCAACCGGCCTTACCGTTGCACCAGAAGTTTCAACAGAAAACGCAGAATAACAAGACAATAAAATGGGACAAAAAGTAAACCCCGTTGGTTTTCGGCTTGGCATCGTTAAGGGATGGGATTCTAGCTGGTATGGCGGCAAAGAGTTTCCGGATAAGCTGGTTGAAGACGAACGAATCAGAAAATATATCCAGGCTCGTATTCCGAAAGGATCGATAGCCCGGGTTGTTATCGAGCGGACCCTGAAACGCATTACGCTGACTATTCACACGGCCCGTCCGGGTATTGTGATCGGTAAAGGTGGTGGTGAAGTCGATAAGATTAAGGAAGAGTTAAAGAAAATCACCGGTAAAGACGTTCAAATTAATATTTTCGAGATCAAACGTCCGGAAATTGATGCGAAACTGATTGGTGAGACGATTGCTCAACAACTTCAGGCTCGTATTTCATACCGTCGGGCCATGAAGCAGGCGATTAGCTCGGCCATCCGGGTTGGCGCTCAAGGAATCAAAGTTCGCGTATCGGGTCGTCTGGGCGGTGCTGAAATGGCTCGTACAGAAGAATACAAAGAAGGTCGCGTACCGCTGCACACGCTGCGTGCGGATATCGACTACGCCATTTCAGAAGCTCAAACGATTTACGGCAAAATCGGAATCAAAGTTTGGGTTTTTAAAGGTGAGCTGTACGGTAAGCGGGATTTGTCACCAGCTGCTCAAATCACGGCTGCTCAATCGGAGCGCGGTGGCGAGCGGAGCGAACGCCGTGGCGATCGCGGAGATCGTCGTGGGGATCGCGGTGGTGATGGCGAGCGCAACGACCGTCGCCGGGGCCGGAACGATCAGAACCGGGGTGGTCAGCGTGGTGGTCAAGGCCAGGGCGGACGCAAGAGATAGTAAGAACATCGGGCGTCAGCTATAGCAGCGTCCTTTAGATACGACTAAAGATGTTACAACCAAAAAGAACCAAGTTTCGTAAGCAGCAGAAAGGCCGGGTTAAAGGCGTCGCCGGACGTGGTCACCAAATCGCTTTCGGATCGTTTGCCATCAAGTCGCTGGAACCCGGTTGGATTACAGCCCGTCAAATTGAAGCGGCTCGTATTTCCGTAACCCGCGCTATGAAACGAGAAGGCCAAGTATGGATTCGGATCTTCCCCGATAAAGTAATTACGAAAAAGCCTGCCGAAGTACGGATGGGTAAAGGGAAAGGTGCTCCCGAATATTGGGTAGCTACCATTAAGCCCGGTACGATTTTGTTTGAAGCAACCGGCGTACCGCTGGATGTGGCAAATGAGGCCCTGCGGTTAGCAGCACAAAAGCTGCCGATCAAAACAAGATTCGTTGTTCGTCGGGATTATCAAGAAACAGAAGGCTAACTCGGGAAAAGGTTGCCAGTTAAGGAATGAATCCCAAAACGGGCAACTACCAACAAAATTCAGTCATGAAAAAGAACGAGATTAAGTCGCTGACGGTTGAACAATTGAATGAGCAGGTAGCGGCTGAAAAAGATCGCTTGCAAAAGTTAAAGTTTGCGCACGCTATTTCGCCAATCGAAAACCCGTTGCGAATTCGCACAACGCGAAAACTGATTGCTCAATTACTGACCGAGCTGACTAGTAAACAAAAAGCCAGCTAATTTAACGGTATTGACTCATGGAGCAGCAAGGAAGAAATCTAAGAAAAGAAAGAATTGGTAAAGTGGTCAGCAACAAAATGGAAAAATCCATTACAGTTGCGGTCGATCGGAAAGTGCAGCACCCAATTTATGGGAAATTTATGCACCGTACGAAGAAGTTCATGGCCCACGACGAGAAAAATGAGTGCGGAATCGGAGATACCGTTCGCATTATGGAGACCCGTCCGTTGAGCAAGAACAAATGTTGGCGGTTAGTCGAAATCATTGAAAAGGCGAAGTAATCATGATCCAGCAAGAATCACGTTTGGGCGTAGCCGATAACAGCGGTGCCAAAGAAGTACTTTGCATCCGGGTACTGGGTGGAACCGGCAAGCGTTTCGCTACAGTTGGAGATAAAATTGTAGTGACGGTAAAACAGGCACTTTCTTCAAGTAACATGAAGAAAGGGACAGTTTCCAAAGCGGTAGTCGTTCGGACTAAGAAGGAGGTACGCCGGAAAGACGGGTCGTACATCCGGTTTGAAGATAACGCGGCTGTGCTGCTGAACAACAATGACGAGCCCCGGGGCACCCGCATTTTTGGGCCCGTAGCCCGTGAATTGCGCGAGAAGCAGTTTATGAAAATCGTTTCCTTAGCTCCAGAAGTATTGTAACTATGAAGAATGTAGCAGATAAACCTGCGAAGTTACACATCAAAAAAGGAGATACTGTCAAAGTTATTTCCGGTAACTCGAAGGGTCAAACCGGTACGATATTGCGCGTTTTGGTCGATAAACAACGCGCCGTGGTTGAAGGAGTGAATATGATCACCAAACACGTAAAACCATCGGCAGCCAACCCCCAGGGGAGTTTGGAAAAGCGTGAAGGAACAATTCACATCAGCAATCTGATGATCATTGATCCAACGACTAACGAACCTTCCCGGACTGGCCGCAAACTGAACGATAAAGGTAAGTTGCAACGATTCTCGAAGAAATCGGGTAATTTTATCTAATTTATTAGGAATCAGGAACGTATAACAAGGTACGAAAGTGGCAACTCCGAGACTGAAAGAGAAATATACGAACGAAATCGTGTCCCAACTGAAGGAAAAGTTTCAGTACAAAAGCATCATGCAGGTGCCGAAACTGTCCAAAATTGTTGTTAACAAGGGGATTGGGGCCGCCGTTGCAGATAAGAAATTAGTAGATGTAGGTGTAGATGAACTGACTATGATTACAGGTCAGAAGGCTGTACCGACGATTGCGAAAAAAGCCGTCTCTAACTTCAAACTGCGTGAAGGAATGCCGATCGGGGCGAAAGTTACCCTGCGCGGAGAAAAGATGTATGAGTTCCTGGATCGTCTGACCGCTGTTGCTCTACCGCGCGTTCGTGACTTCAAAGGAATCAGCGACAAGGGCTTCGATGGTCGTGGTAACTACACGTTCGGTGTTCAGGAGCAGATCATTTTTCCGGAAATTACGATCGACAAAGTGAATCGGATTTCAGGAATGGACATTACGTTCGTTACAACGGCGAACACGGATGAAGAAAGCTTTGCATTATTGAAAGCGTTGGGCATGCCCTTCGCCGGAGGTAAAAAATAACGCATAACGCGACTAAAAACATGGCAAAAGAATCCATCAAAGCAAGAGAGCGTAAGCGGATTGCCTTAGTTGCAAAGTACGCTACAAAGCGTGCTGCACTGAAAGCAGCTGGTGATTACGCCGGATTAGATAAACTGCCGAAAAACGCTTCTCCGGTGCGCCTGCACAATCGGTGTAAGTTGACAGGCCGCCCACGTGGGTATATGCGGAAGTTTGGTATCTCCCGCGTAACCTTCCGCGAAATGGCCTCGGCTGGTAAGATCCCGGGTGTAACAAAGTCAAGCTGGTAAGTTTTACGCTATCTAGCGATTATCAAAACAATTCCCTAATTTTGCAGGCCCGTTTGAAAAGGCTTGCAGTTACTAATCAGGAGGAAATGAATACTGATCCCATAGCAGATTATCTGACTCGCATCAGAAATGCGATCCGCGCCAAGCACCGGGTCGTCGAAATTCCTGCTTCCAATATAAAGAAGGAGATCACTAAGGTACTCTTTGATAAAGGCTTCATCCAGAACTACCGGTTCGATGAGACAGGCCCCCAAGGAAGTATCAAGATTGCGCTGAAGTATAATCCTGTAACGAAACAGCCAGCAATTGTTGACTTGCAGCGGGTAAGCCGTCCAGGTCTGCGTCAGTACAAAGGAGCTACGGACATTCCGCGCATCTTCAACGGCCTAGGTGTCGCCATCGTCTCTACTTCAAAAGGAGTTATGACGGACAAGGAAGCCCGGACGCTGAACGTAGGTGGTGAGGTATTGTGTTACGTATATTAATCAGAAACTATGTCACGCGTAGGTAATAAAATCATTGCACTGCCCGAGAAAGTATCAGTTTCGGTCGAGAACGGTAACACAGTTACGGTGAAAGGCCCGAAGGGAACACTGTCGCAGAGCATCAACCCGGACATCAAACTGGAAATCGCTGACGGCGAACTGAAAGTGGTTCGTCCCAATGATCAGAAGCGTTTTAAATCCCTACACGGATTGTATCGCGCTCTGGTAAACAACATGGTAACAGGCGTTAGCACGGGTTACCGGATTGAACTTGAAATTGTAGGGGTCGGTTACAAAGCTGTTGCCTCAAACAATATCCTTCAGTTGACTTTAGGTTATTCGCACGATATTTACGTTGCGATTCCGAATGAGCTGAATGTAACGGCTGTTACGGAGAAAGGGCAAAACCCGAAAGTGATTCTGGAAGGGATTGACAAGCAACTGATCGGTGATGTAGCCGCCAAGATTCGGTCCCTGCGTAAAGTGGAGCCGTACAAAGGTAAAGGTATCCGGTTTGTGGGCGAAGCAATCCGTCGTAAAGCTGGTAAATCTGCTTCTAAGAAATAAGCAGTAATAGGTGAACCATATAATAAGCACAGGCGAAAATGGCTGTCACAAAAGAAAGCAGGAGACTGCGCATTAAAAGACATATTCGGAATAAAGTATCCGGAACGGCAGATCAGCCGAGATTATCAGTGTTCCGGTCAAACTCCCGGATTTATGCTCAAATCATTGATGATGAGAAAGGCCACACGCTGGTGAGTGCATCTTCAATTGATATTAACGGCAAAGATAAAAAAGGCGTCAACGTTGACACGGCAAAACAAGTCGGACAAGCGTTGGCGGAGAAAGCAACTACCAACGGCATTACCAAGGTAGTTTTTGATCGGAACGGTTATTTGTATCATGGTAAGGTGAAAGCTTTGGCCGACGGTGCTAGAGAAGGCGGCCTTCAATTTTAAGCAAAACAATGGTAACCAGCACAAGACCTGCTAAAGTTAACGAATCAGACCTGAAGGAACGCGTGGTAGCTATCAATCGCGTTGCAAAGGTGGTGAAAGGTGGTCGGCGTTTTAGCTTTGCCGCTATTGTTGTCGTCGGTGACAGCAACGGTGTGGTTGGCTACGGCCTGGGCAAAGCAAACGAAGTAACGGATGCTATTGCTAAAGGAATTGAGGATGCGAAAAAGAACCTGGTACAGGTTCCTTTGCTGAAACATACAGTTCCTCACGAAATGGAAGGAAAATTCAGCGGTGGTTTTGTCCTGCTGAAACCTGCTTCAGCCGGTACAGGCGTTATTGCTGGTGGAGCTATGCGTGCCGTTCTGGAGAGCGCAGGTATCCGCGATGTATTGGCCAAATCAAAAGGTTCTTCCAATCCGCACAACGTAGTTAAAGCGACTATCGATGCGCTGCTGAAAATGCGGGCTCCGCATCAGGTGGCATTTCAGCGTGGAGTGAAGCTGAGTAAGGTTTTCAACGGATAAGCGTCCTTTATAACTGCAATAGAAATGGCACGGATTAAAATCACACAGGTTCGCAGCATCATTAAGCGGCCGAAAACACAGAAGCTAGCGATTCAGTCGCTGGGTCTGGGAAAAATCAACCGTAGCGTTTCATTGGAATACAATGACGCAGTCGGTGGAATCATCCGTAAAGTACAACATTTAATTAAAGTAGAAGAAATTTAATCTCATGAATCTGAATACGCTTAAACCTGCGCAAGGATCCGTCCGGGAGCGCAAGCGAGTAGGTCGAGGTACGGGTTCTGGCATGGGTGGCACGTCCACCCGTGGCCATAAAGGCGCCCAATCGCGTTCTGGTTACAGCGCGAAGAAAAACTTCGAAGGTGGTCAAATGCCCTTGCAACGCCGGGTGCCGAAATTTGGCTTTAAAAATATTAACCGGGTTGAGTATAAGCCAATTAACCTGGATACACTTCAGCAACTGATCGAAAAAGCTGGTGTTACTTCGATCGATGTTGATGTGTTGCTACAAAACGGTTTAGTCGGTAAAAACGACAAAATAAAAATTTTGAGCCGGGGCGAATTGTCTTCTGCAATCGAAGTAAAAGCACATAGCTTTTCGCAGAAAGCGATTGAGGTTATTGAGAAAGCAGGCGGTAAAGCAATTAAGCTCTAATCAGCTCGCTCGTTCGTAGTAGATTTAGCCAATATTTTTTCGTAAATTTGTTGACTTTTTTCGGACGAGCAGCTTGATACACTAATGAAACGATTAATCACAACCCTTCAGAATATTTTTTCGATTGAGGAACTGCGTACCCGCATTCTCAACACCTTGTTGTTTGTGACGGTTTTTCGCTTGGGCTCTCAGATCGTACTACCCGGTGTTGATCCGGATAGACTAAATCTGACTCCGCAAGGGTTGTTAGGTTTGGTAGATATTTTTGTGGGAGGAGCTTTTAGTAAAGCATCAATCTTTGCGCTGGGAATTATGCCATATATCTCGGCATCGATTGCCATACAGCTCCTAACGCTAGCATTACCTTACTTCCAAAAAATGCAGAAGGAAGGTGAGTCGGGTCGCAAACGGTTGAATCAAATCACCCGGGTGTTAACGATTTTCGTTACAGCTGCGCAGGCCATTACTTACTTGACTACGACCATTCCGAACGAAGCTGTGATGATCAATCCAACAACGTTTCGGATCGTGTCTGTGTTTATCCTGACCGGTGGCACCATTTTCTGTATGTGGTTAGGTGAGCGGATTACGGATAAGGGAATCGGTAACGGGATTTCCATGCTGATTATGATTGGCATTGTGTCTCGCTTTCCAGGCGCGGTTTACGGAGAAGCTTTATCCCGTGGATCGGGTGGTGCACTCCTCTTCGTCCTAGAGATTGTTGCTCTTTTCTTTGTTGTAATGGGCGCTGTTGTACTGACCCAGGCTGTTCGTCGGATACCCATTCAATATGCAAAACAAGTAGTTGGCAATAAAGTAGTGGGTGGTCAACGTCAATATTTACCACTGAAATTGAACGCTGCCGGTGTGATGCCCATCATTTTTGCTCAGGCTTTGATGTTCGTACCATCATTGGTTGCCTCTTTCTTCGCTGAGAAAAGTGATTTGGCGGGATCGGTACAGACGGTTTTCTCCGATTATACGTCTTGGCAGTACAATGTGCTGTTTGCCGTATTGATCATTGTCTTTACCTTTTTTTACACGGCAATTTCAGTCAACCCGAATCAGATCGCGGATGATATGAAACGGAGCGGAGGTTTTATCCCGGGTGTTAAACCTGGTTTTATGACCTCTGAATACATTGGACAGGTACTGGACCGGATTACCCTTCCAGGGGCATTGATGTTGGCAACAGTAGCTATATTACCTGCTATTGCTGCTCTGATGGGAATGACGCGAAATTTCTCGCAGTTCTTTGGAGGGACCTCCCTGCTAATTATGGTCGGTGTTGTGCTGGATACGTTGCAGCAAATAGAAAGTTATCTTTTGATGCGCCGTTACGAAGGCTTGATGAAGTCAGGACGTGTAACGGGCCGCACAGAAAGTGTAACCGCCTAAGGTAAGAAAATGATTTACCTGAAATCAGACGCCGAAATAGAGTTGATGAGAATCAGCGGCCAGGTTCTTGGTAAAGCTCATGCTGAAGTTGCTAAGCGGATTCGTCCGGGTGTAACGACGAAGGAATTGGATCGCGTGGCTGAAGAGTATATTCGTGATAACGGCGGTATTCCTTCCTTCAAAGGGTTTAACAATTTTCCGGCGTCCCTGTGTATCTCCGTGAATGAAACCGTTGTGCACGGATTTCCGAGCAAGTACGAACTAAAGGAAGGGGACATCATTTCGATTGATTGCGGAGTGAAACTTAACGGATACCATAGTGACAGCGCTTACACGTATCCTATTGGTGAAATTAGTCCAGAAGTCCGCGATTTGCTCGTCCGTACGAAGCAATCTTTGTACTACGGCATTGAGAAAGCTGTGGAAGGAAACCGGATTGGTGATATTGGATTTGCCGTACAAAGTTACGTAGAGAAGTTTGGTTATTCTGTTGTTCGAGAGTTAGTCGGTCATGGTCTTGGAAAAAGCCTGCACGAAAGCCCCGAAGTTCCCAACTACGGTAAACGAGGTCAAGGAATTAAGCTTAAAGAGGGGATGGTGCTGGCGATTGAGCCGATGGTGAACTTAGGAAAGAAAAACATCGTTCAGGAAAGAGACGGCTGGACCATTCGAACTGCTGACCGTAAGCCGTCTGCTCATTTTGAACATTCGGTAGCCATTCGAAAAGGAAAGCCGGAAATATTGACCACATTCCAATATATTGAAGAAGTAACGGCAAACACCAGTTTAATGGTTGAAGCCGCTGAAGCGACCATAATGTAACGAATGGCAAAACAGACATCCATCGAACAAGACGGTACCATTGTAGAAGCACTCTCCAATGCGATGTTTCGTGTACAACTCGAAAATAAGCATGAAGTAATTGCTCACATTTCTGGGAAAATGCGGATGAATTACATTAAGATTTTGCCGGGTGACCGCGTAAAGTTGGAGATGTCACCGTATGATCTGACAAAAGCACGAATTGTTTATCGATATAAATAACGCTTGGCGTTAAGCAATTTTTGAGACCGAGCAGTAGATCTTAAACGAAGGGAAACCATGAAAGTCAAAGCGTCTATTAAAAAGCGCAGCGCTGAATGTAAAGTGATTCGCCGGAAGGGCAAACTTTACGTTATTAACAAAAAGAATCCAAGATACAAACAAAGACAAGGATAATCACTGAATATGGCACGTATCGCAGGGGTTGATATTCCCGACCGGAAGCGCGGTGAAATTGCGTTGACCTACATCTTTGGCATTGGCCGTAGTTCAGCGCAGACGATTTTAAACAGAGCAGGCGTTTCTGTTGACAAAAAGGTTAGCGAATGGAATGACGAAGAGTCAAACGCCATTCGGACCATCATCAGCGGAGAATACAAAGTAGAAGGTGCGCTGAAATCTGAGGTCCAACTGAACATCAAACGTCTGATGGACATCGGATGTTACCGGGGCCTTCGGCACCGGAAAGGTTTGCCGGTTCGTGGACAGCATACGAAGAATAACTCTCGTACGCGGAAAGGTAAACGTAAGACCGTAGCGAACAAGAAGAAAGCAACTAAATAATAAGGTTTAAAGTTTGAAGTTTAGGTTTTACAAGCCGTTGTGCTTTTAAAGCTTAGACTTTGAACGTTAAACGATCAACTAACAATGGCTCAGGCAAAACGCAAGGATAAAGCGAAAAAACGGGTAGTAGTGGTTGAACCTGTTGGTCAGGTTCACATCCGGGCTTCGTTCAACAACATCATCATTTCTATTACTAACAGTTCCGGCCAGGTAATCTCTTGGGCGTCGGCAGGTAAAATGGGCTTTAAAGGCTCAAAGAAGAACACGCCGTATGCCGCACAGACTGCTGCTCAGAACTGCGCCACGGTAGCGCATGACCTAGGAATGCGCAAAGCCGAAGTTTTTGTTAAAGGACCGGGTTCAGGCCGTGAATCGGCTATCCGTACTATCCAGAACTCTGGTATTGAAGTGACGTCGATCAAAGATATCACTCCGTTGCCCCACAACGGTTGCCGCCCCCCCAAACGCCGTCGCGTTTAATCAATATTGTTCAGTTATGCAGTTCACTGTTAAGAAGCTGCTCCATCAATGAATACGGACAGGCGACATTAGGTTGTGTCTGTTCTTTTTCGTTATTCATTATTTACGTTACAAATGGCAAGATACACCGGCCCCAAGGCCAAAATCTCCCGCAAATTTGGTGAGCCAATCCTCGGCCCCAGCAAAGCATTACAAAAGAAAGCCTATGGTCCTGGTCAACACGGACGTGGCCGCAAACGGAAACAGTCAGAATATGCTGTTCAGTTGCAGGAAAAACAAAAAGTAAAGTATATCTACGGTATTCTGGAGCGTCAGTTCCGGGGCTTATTCCACCGGGCCGTTGTGAAAGAGGGAATTACGGGTGAAAACCTGCTGAAACTTTGCGAAGCACGTCTGGATAATACAGTTTATCGTTTGGGCATTGCTCCAACGCGTCGGGCCGCCCGTCAATTGGTATCACACAAACACATTGCCGTTGATGGCGAAGTGGTAAATATAGCTTCTTATTCATTGAAGCCCGGTCAGTTGATCAGCGTTCGTGAGAAATCAAAATCACTCGAAGCCGTCTCTGCGAGCTTGAGCACCCGCGGTGCTAAACGCTACAACTGGTTAGAATGGGATCAACAACAACTGCAGGGCAAGTTCACGAACTACCCGGAGCGTGATCAGATTCCTGAGAACGTCAACGAGCAGTTAGTTGTCGAATTATATTCGAAATAATAGTTGCGGTTTTCAGGTTACTGCTCTGGTGAGTCATGAAAGCAGTAACAAACTGGAAATGGTATACTACACATTTTATTTGAACTGTTAACAACAAAATCGTATGTCAATATTAGCGTTCCAAATGCCCGATAAAGTTGTCATGGAGCGAGCTGACGACTTTCACGGGTTGTTTGAGTTCAAGCCACTCGAAAAGGGCTATGGCGTGACCATAGGGAATGCGTTGCGGAGAATTCTGCTGTCATCGCTGGAGGGCTATGCCATCACCAGCGTACGGTTCCCTGGCGTACTGCATGAATTCTCTTCAATAGAAGGCGTCGTTGAGGATGTTACCGAGATCATTCTGAACCTGAAAATGGTGCGGTTCAAGAAGGTTTCGGACATGGTCGACAACAAAATTACCGTTACGATTAAGAATCAGTCGGTGTTAAAGGCTGGTGATATATCTAAATTCTCAGCGTCATTCGAGGTGTTGAATCCCGATCTGGAGATTTGCCACATTGATGATACGCGTGAATTGGAAATGGAAATCTACGTGGAAAAAGGTCGTGGCTATATCCCGGCTGACGAACCACGTGCCAACGAATTGCCGTTCGGTCACATTCCAATCGATGCAATTTACACGCCGATCAAAAACGTACGTTATAGTGTTGAAAACACGCGGGTTGAGCAAAAAACTGACTATGAGCGGTTGCTGCTTGACATTGAAACGGACGGTTCTATTCACCCGGAAGAAGCCCTGAAAGGTGCGGCTACGATCCTGATTCAGCACTTTATGTTATTCTCGGATCAAACGATGACGTTTGAAACCGCGAAAGCTGAGGAAGACAACGTAGTAGATGAAGAAATGCTGCACATGCGGAAGCTGTTAAAGACTCCGCTGGCCGATCTTGATCTGTCCGTACGCGCTTACAACTGTTTGAAATCTGCCGACGTAAAATCACTGGGCGATCTGGTGAAACTGGAGATTTCAGACATGATGAAATTTAGAAACTTCGGTAAGAAGTCGCTGACTGAGCTTGAGCAGTTGGTTGCCGAAAAGAATCTGACCTTCGGCATGGACATTTCCAAATACAGATTAGACGAGGACTAATACCATGAGACACGGTAAAAAAAATAATCATCTTGGCAGGACCTATTCACACCGTGCAGCTATGCTGTCGAACATGGCGTCCTCGCTAATTCTGAGCAAGCGTATTGAAACAACGGTTGCGAAGGCGAAAGAGCTGCGGAAATACGTTGAACCGCTGCTGACCCGCGCTAAAAACGATTCGTACCAAAATCGTCGGGTTGTTTTCTCATACCTCCAGAATAAGGAGACGATGAAAGAACTTTTCAACGTTGTTTCAGATAAGATTTCAAATCGCCCGGGTGGCTACACCCGTATCATTAAGCTGGGCAACCGGATTGGTGATAACGCTGAAACCTGTATCATCGAGCTGGTTGACTTCAACGAAACGTTATTAGCAGCAGCTACTGAAGATCAGAAAGCAACCCGTACCCGCCGTAGCCGTCGTAGCGCTGGCGCTCGTAAAGCTGACGAAACTGCTGAAGCTACCCCGGTGGCTGAAGCGACGCCAGCAGCAGAAGCAGCACCGGCGGCCGAAGCGGCTGTTCCGGCCGAAGAGCCAGCGGCAGAGAAAGCTCCGGAGACTCCGGAAGCTTCAGCTGAATCAACGGACGAGGAAGCAAAATCTTAATGCCATAGAGTCCGGATAGCTTTGAAATTCACTGCCTATACGACGACATGGTCACGACCGGATACTGCTGTTTGCTGTATTAACCTTGATAAGTTAACGGCTTACGAACTAAAAAGCAGTCGAGCTGGTTTTACTATTGTGAAGAACAAACTCACATACAAAACAGAGGGTTAACCGTAATGGGTTAACCCTTTTTTTTAACTCAGAAACTCCAAAGCAATTCATGAAACAGGTTCAGCAACCAGCTGCTTTATTGGTTTTGAAAGATGGTTCCGTATTTAGAGGAACGGCCCTTGGTAAAATTGGAACGGCGGGTGGCGAAATATGCTTCAACACAGGCATGACTGGCTATCAGGAGATTTATACAGATCCTTCGTATTACGGTCAGGTGATTGTTAACACCACTTCGCACATTGGTAATTACGGAGTGCAATACCGGGATGAAGAAGAGTCGGGTAATGTAACAATCCGGGGAATGGTCTGTAACTTCTTCTCGCAAATTCATTCGCGGAATACGGCTGATACCTCGTTGCAGGAGTACTTTGAACGCGCAAATATCGTCGGGATCAGCGGGATTGATACTCGTCAGGTGGTGCGGCACATTCGGGACAAGGGTGTAATGAACTGCATCATCTCCTCCGAAATTCTGGACCCCGCGGTGTTGCTGGAACGCCTGCACCAGATTCCGGACATGGAAGGACTGGAGCTTTCGTCTGAAGTGAGTACGAAAAAAATATATGAAGTAGGCGATCCGAACGTTTCCGACTTCAAAGTGGCCGTGCTGGATTTGGGCATCAAAAAAAGTATCCTGAATAACCTGGCTGGTCGGGGTGCTCATTGTCGGGTGTTTCCGGCTAAAACGCCCTTTGAAGAGATTAATGCTTGGAACCCGAACGGCTATTTTATCTCGAATGGTCCAGGTGATCCGGCAGCCATGCCGTACGCCGTTGAAACCGTCAAGCAGGCGCTCGAAACCGATAAGCCGCTATTTGGCATTTGCCTGGGCCACCAGATTCTATCACTGGCCAGCGGTATTTCAACCTACAAAATGCACAACGGCCACCGGGGACTCAACCATCCGGTCAAAAACCTGATCACCGGTCGTTGTGAAGTAACATCTCAAAACCACGGTTTTGCGGTGCGGGCTGACGAAGTAATGGACAATGCGGATATTGAACTGACGCACGTCAACCTGAATGATAAAACCATCGAAGGAATTCGTCGGAAAGATCGACCGGCGTTTTCGGTGCAATACCACCCCGAAGCTTCACCGGGGCCGCACGATTCGCGGTACTTGTTCGATGATTTTGTGAAACTCATTGAAGTGGAAGCACGATAATAAAAAATCCGGCCTGCGAGCCGGATTTTTTTATGCGGTCTTGCTTAACACAGGTTTATTTAAATACTAAATTAGGAGGGGAACTAAGCTAAACCGATGATTCCCGCAACTGCCCCTTCACAAAGCCGGATTGCAAGCCGTATCCTAAGCATCGACGTGGTGCGTGGGCTAGTCATGGTCGTTATGGCGTTGGATCATACCCGTGATTTCATTCATCGAAACGGCTTCTTTTACAACGCAACGGATTTAAACACGACCTCCCCGATTCTATTTTTTACGCGCTGGATAACTCATTTTTGCGCCCCCGCCTTTGTCTTTCTGGCCGGCACTTCGGCGTATTTGATGGGCCGTAAAATGAGCAAGCCGCAACTTCGGTTTTTCCTGATTACGCGCGGGCTCTGGCTGATCGTTCTAGAGGTGACGGTTGTAAACCTGAATTTATGGTTTGATGTCACATTTTCCGTTCTGGCGCTGGAAGTCATCTGGGCGACCGGCGTGAGCATGGTGGTTCTGGGCGTGCTGCTGACAGTACCACAAAACCTACTTTTGGGGCTTGGCCTGATTATTTTACTCGGCCATAACGCGCTGGATTCCCTGTCGTTTCCGGCGGGAAGCGCTTTGGATATTATCTGGTCGATACTACACCGGCCAAATGCCATTCCACTATCGCCCAACCAGATCGTGTTCATTATGTATCCTGTACTGCCGTGGATCGGCATTTTGATTGTGGGTTACTGTTTCGGAGCGTTATACAGCCGCGACGTTGATGCGGAGCACCGCAGAAAATGGCTACGTTGGATAGGAATCGCCAGCGTTACCGCGTTTATTTTGATTCGAGCGATAAACCGTTACGGCGATCCGGCGCCGTGGTCGGTACAGAAAACGCCGTTATTTACGCTTCTTTCGTTTATCAACGTTACCAAATATCCTCCGTCGCTACTTTTTGCTTTAATGACTTTAGGACCGGTTGTCTGGCTCTTGAGCGCACTAGAAAGGAAGCGGGGGAACTGGATGTTATTTTTTATCACCTATGGTCGAGTACCGCTTTTCTACTTTATTATACACTTTTTTTTGGTCCACGCGCTGTCAATCGGGTTGCTGCTGTTGGATGGGGTCGCCTGGTCAGAAATCAACTTTCAGAACCGCATGGGGGGCGTTGTACCGGAGCATGGGTTGCCGCTGGGAATAACGTATGGAGTATGGATAGGAGTTGTCCTGATCATGTATCCGCTTTGTGAATGGTACGGACAAATTAAAGCAAAAAGCCGTCACCCCATCTGGAGTTATCTTTGAGCTCGGGTTTTTGCACCGGAAGTTATTGCTTTAGAGGATCTCAGAAGTATAGAAAAACACTGACGTTTTGTTCCCAGGCATTTGGGGGAAATGCGAACAGGTACAGTTGGCGAGCTTTCTCAGCAAGAATATGAAACACTATGGAGTAGCTGGCAAAAGGCGGAAAGGGAATGTACGAGCTACGCTGCACTACGTTAGCTCGTACCTAAAAACATAAGAGAGCAGAGAAAATAATAGTATACAATATTCCGAAATTTCAGATAGACGCAATCGCAATTTTTAGACAAATACCCTTAATTTTCAGACAAGACACTACGGATATAGTCGCTGGGAGATAAGGCAAATAGTTCCTTGAAGCACTGGCCAAAGTACGAAGGGCTCTCAAAACCAACCAGATAAGCCGTTTCGGATACGGAATGGCCGGCTTTTAGCAATTCGGCGGATTTGCGTAACCGGTAGTTGCGAATAAACTCGCTCGCCGTCATGCCCAATACTGAAGCCAGTTTACGGTTTAGGGTGCGCGAACTCATGCCCACTTCCAGGGCTAATTCGTCAACGGTTAAAGTCGCATTGTCGAGGTGTTTTTCAAGAGTCTGATAAAGCTGGCTCAAAAAAGGGTGGTCCTGTACCGGGAGAGCGGCATCGGCCGGTTTGGTCAGTTGCAAACGATAAAAATCGCGTAATGTGGCCTGATAATGCAATAGGTTATCCACTCGAAGCTGCAATTCAAGCAGGTCAAAGGGTTTGGTTAGGTAATCATTGGCACCCGCAGTCAATCCTTCAATCTTACTTTCTGCCGCGGCTTTTGCCGTGAGAAGAATAACGGCAATGTGATTGGTTAGGGCGGTTTGCCGGATAAGGCGGCAGAATTGATAGCCATCCAGAACCGGCAGCATAATGTCACTTATTACCAGATCTGGTAACTCCTTCTGGCAGATTTGCCAGGCTTCCTGCCCGTCGATAGCGGTTTTTACCCGATAGGCGCCAGTGAGATGCTCAGCAATGAATTGGCGTAGATCATCATTATCTTCAACAACCAGCAAAAAGGGGGCTTGCTGGTCCCCGGCGTTTGGCGAAATTTTAGCCGTAGGAAGCGGACTGGTAGCGATCGGCGCTTCAGCTTTGTGCAAATTGGTGAGCAGCGGAGAATGCAGAAACGGATGGTCGGCGTAAGGATGGCGAACAGGAAACGTTGCGGTAATGGTTGTACCCCGGCCAACCTGACTTTCGACGGTTAATTTTCCGTTGAGCAAATCTGTTAATTCTTTGACCAGCGCCAGGCCGATACCGGTTCCTTCAAAAGACCGGTTTCGGGAATCGTCACCTTGGTAAAAACGATTGAAAATATACGGTATCTGGTCCGAAGCAATGCCATAACCGGTATCAGCTACCGACAGACGTAACGCAAAATGACCGTTTAATCCTGTCGGCTCGGTTGCCAGTCGTACCCAGACGCTGCCCCCGTTGGGCGTATACTTCAAGGCGTTGGAAACAAGGTTGGAGCAGATTTTGCCCCATTTGTCGTCATCAAACAGAACTTGTTCCGGTATTAATAGGGGTTCAAAATGCAACCGGATCTCTTTCGCTTCCGCCGTCAGTTGAAAGGAATTGACCAAATCATCCAGAAAAGCAGCTAGATTCCCCGGCAATTCGCGGACTTTCAGATGACCCGCATCCAGCTTCGACAAGTCCAGTAACTGATTGATCAACTGCAACAATCGGCGGGCGTTGCGGTTGACCATCGTCAGCGTATTCTGCAACGGAGTTTTGTCCAACGTTGCGGAAGGGTTGCTAAGCGTCTGGAGCCACTGTTCAACGGGCGAAATAATCAGCGTGAGCGGTGTTCGCAATTCGTGGGTAATGTTCGAGAAAAAGTGGGTTTTCATTTCCTCCATTTCCTTGCGCTGCTCGGCGTCCTGTCGTTGCAAAATGGTTTGCTCAATGGTTTGATTGGCCGTTTGTAGTTCAACCGTCAATGCTTCGGTTTTGCGGAATGAAGTATAAAACCGAATGGCCAGCAGCAAAGACTGGCAGATCGTAAAAATGAACAGGGAGCTTGACAGTAAAAAAAAGCTGTGAATTACGTGCGACTGATGGAGGATGTCGTTGAGAACGCAAAACGTCAGCAAGGCCATATCGCAGAGGAGAATCAGGCCACCTTCTTTTTTCAGTTGTGCCGCCCGGACGGCGATCCACAGAAAAAAACCGCATTCCAAAACCGCCAGCGGACTGATCAGAGTAGCCCAGGCCGCGTACGTGGTAGCCGGGGTGGATACCACCAACGCCAGAAAGGTCAGGTTGATAACAATAATGATTCGCCGGACAACGGGCGATACCAGCGTTGGAAACAACGTGTGCAGATACAGCGTCAGGCTAATGATTCCAATCGGAAAAGTGCTATACAAGGCTTTGAAAGCCAGCGCCCAGTCAACGTCGGGAAAGAAAAGAAAGAATACCGTCTCGGCCGTAAAAAGTTCGCGCAAGGCAATCGTCAGACAAAGAATTCCGAACAACAATGGAGCCTTGTCTCTGGGCCGAAGCGCGTACAGCAGAAGGTGATAAAGGCCAATGATGAGAAGGGCGCCAATGACGGAAGACGAAAACAGCAGACTTTTCTCGCGGTCCTGCGTTATAACGGAGGGGTTACCAAATTGTAAAGGTTTCCGCAGTCCGCCGTAGGCGAAATGGTAATTGGCTACGTGGATCAGAATAAAGGCTTCTTGATCCGGAATTAGAAAGGAAACCACTTTTGATTCGGTCCAGGGTTTCGTTGCTGGGCCGGGTGCCAATTGCCCCGATAGAGCCACCAGTTGGTTGTTAACATACAGCTTGTAGGCCGTTCGGATTGGAGGGATTCGCAGCGACCAGATTTGGTTGGATTCCGGAAGCCGTATCCGAAGGCCGTACGTACAGTGACCTAACTCCCGCGGATAAAGGGGGTGGTTGCCGGTGTAAGTGCGCCAGGTGCCGGGGACGGTAAAATAGGTTGGGCTTTTGACGAGACTGACCGGGTCGGTAAACTGATTCCAGCGAAAAAACCATTGTCCGGTAAGGGCCACCGCCTTGTCGGAGTGATAGGCGTAAGAGGACAGGTCGAGGAGGCCCTTCTGCGCCACGTTTTGATCAGATTGCTGGGCGGAACAAACTGTAGGCCATGCCCCTAAACCAAACGCACTCAGGCAAAAAAGAAGGATGTCTTGAAACCGTACTAAACGTCGCATAGCCCAGGTTCTGCTAAGGCCCAAAGCCGGGTCGAGTGTCCAAAACGTCCTTGGGTAATAATTCCGTAATAACGAATTGCTTAATTGAAAGGGCGTTCCCTACAAACCGAAAAAATCGCTTACTTTGCAGGGCCAAAATTGTGCTACGGCGTAAGATTCAATGAAGATAGCATAAAAATCCGTATCGGAACGTTTTCTACTCCTTTGTTTCTTTTTGTACATAAGTATTAACCAACTTTTTCTGACACAATGAGTATTATTCAGTCCATTCATGCCAGACAGATTCTGGATTCGAGAGGCAACCCAACCGTGGAAGTCGATGTTCGTACCGAAAACGGGTTTCTGGGCCGGGCGGCCGTTCCGTCAGGGGCCTCAACCGGCTCACACGAAGCCGTCGAATTGCGCGACGATGATCCGAAACGGTATGTGGGCAAGGGCGTATTGAAGGCCGTTCAGAACGTCAATGAACTGATTTTTCCGGAATTGGTTGGGTCATCCGTGTTTGATCAGACCCTGATTGACCGGATTATGATTGAACTGGATGGTACTTCCAATAAAGGAAAGCTGGGTGCCAACGCCATTCTGGGTGTATCGATGGCCATTGCCAAAGCCGCTGCGCAGGAAGCCGGTCTGCCGTTGTACCGGTACATCGGTGGCGTCAACGCCAACACTCTGCCGGTTCCGATGATGAACATCCTGAACGGAGGTAGCCACGCTGACAACTCCATCGACTTCCAGGAATTCATGGTTATGCCGGTTGGCGCACCGACGTTCTCAGAAGCGCTGCGCTGGGGAACGGAAGTGTTCCACTCGCTGAAAAAAGTTCTGAAAGGCAAAGGCATGTCCACCAACGTGGGTGATGAAGGTGGCTTTGCCCCGAACATCCCGTCGAACGAAGAAGCCATCCAGATCATTCTGCAAGCCATCGAGAAAGCGGGATACCGGCCCGGTCAGGATATTTACATTGCCATGGATGCCGCTGCGTCGGAGTTCTACGAGGCAGAGTCAGGAGTATACCACTTCAAAAAATCGACGGGTGACAAGTTGAGCTCGTCCGAAATGGCAAACTACTGGAAAGAATGGGTTGAGAAATATCCGATTATTTCCATCGAAGACGGTATGGCCGAAGACGACTGGAACGGCTGGAAACAACAGACCGAACTGATTGGCAAGAAAACCCAGCTGGTGGGCGACGACCTGTTCGTAACGAACGTAACCCGTTTGCAGCAGGGCATCGACCAGGGAATTGCCAACGCCGTTCTGGTGAAGGTAAACCAGATCGGTTCGCTGACGGAAACCATCAACACCGTTAACCTAGCGAAACGCAATTCATACAAAAACATCATGTCGCACCGCTCCGGCGAAACCGAAGACGCGACCATTGCCGACCTGGCCGTTGCGTTGAATACCGGTCAGATCAAAACGGGTTCCGCTTCCCGTTCGGATCGGATGGCGAAATACAACCAGTTGCTGCGAATCGAGGAGGAACTCGGTGATACCGCTTACTTCCCCGGCATCAACATGTAATTTGATTACCCCCAACCGGTCTGCGGTTGGGGGTTTTCTGATTTAAGCCTAATCCATCAGCAAAGATGTTCAACAAAATCCTCCGAATCGCCAAGAATTTCTATGTAGCCACCGGCTTGGGTTTGTTCATCTGGATGGCGTTTTTTGACACCAACGACATTATTTCGCAATTCAAGAACAGTATGAAATTGCGGGATCTGGAAGCCGATCGGGTGTACTATGACGAGAAAATCGCGGAAGTGGAAGAGCAGCGTAAGTCATTGCTGGGCAATACCCGCTTGCAGGAGAAGTACGCCCGCGAAAACTACTTCATGAAAAAGCCCAATGAAGACGTTTACGTGTTGGTCGATGAGAAAAACGAATTGTTAGAAAAATAATGATGAACTGTTCATCGATTCCTGTTCCCACTTCATCATTATGATTAACGTCCTCTTTGTTTGTTTGGGTAACATTTGCCGATCCCCGCTGGCGGAGGGAGTCTTTAAACACTTCATTAAAGAGCGGGGTCTGGAGGCATCGATCCAGTGCGACTCCGCCGGTACATCTTCCTACCACATCGGTGATCTGCCCGACCGCCGAACCCGCGAAAATGCCCTCGAACACGGTATTAAGCTGACCCACCGTGCCCGCCGGCTGGCCGGGGAAGACCTCTCGACGTTTGATTACCTGGTGGCTATGGACGAATCAAATTACGAAGCCATTCAGTATTTTAGCCATCGCAGTACCGGCCTTTACAGCGAAGACAATACCGTTCTGCTGCGGGAATTCGATCCGTTGCCGGATAACAGCTCGGGCGGTTTGAACGTACCGGACCCGTATTACGAAGACGCTGCGGTTTTTGAACAGGTCTACCAGATCGTTCACCGAAGCTGCGAAAACTTGCTCAACTACCTGATTGAACAGCACCAGCTACAGCCGCAGCCCGATCCGCAAATCCGTGAATAAACCGGTTTTATGCCGTATTTCACAGAGAGCAGGCATTTGGACGGACAAGCGCATGGCTTGTAAAAGATATTTCCTCGTCCGAAAAATTGGCTTGGATTGACATAATTTGGTAAGTGATTTGCTGAAACTATACAACGATTAAGCCTGAAACGATTCCGATTATATGATGCGAATTAAAAAAGCCGTCATCACGGCGGCTGCCCGGGGTGAACGGTTGTATCCGGTTGCCGATACCATTCAGAAAGCCATGCTGCCGGTAATCGATACCGATGGCCTGCACAAACCCGTTATCCAGATTATTGCTGAAGAGGCATTCAGCAGCGGCATTGAAGAGTTGTGCGTGGTTTGCGCGCCCGGCGACGGTGACCGGTATCTCAAAGCCTTTGCTTCCCTGCGGGATAATCTCTTTCATTCCTTCAAAGGAGTTGACTGGGCCAAAAAGGAAGCCGAAAAAATCGATCACCTGATCAGCCGGATTCAGTTTGCCGAACAGAAAGAACCGCTGGGTTACGGTCATGCCGTGTATTGCGCCCGGGAATTCGTCAATAACGAGCCGTTTCTGCTGCTTCTGGGCGACTACCTCTACGTCTCCAACCTGTCTCAGAAAAGTTGCGTAGCCCAGTTGATGGAGCTGGCTTCTCAGGAAAATTGTTCGGTTTCGGCCGTCAATCCCACCATCGAACACCAGATCGGGCGCTACGGAACGCTCACCGGCAAGCAGCTTTCCAACCAGTCGGGCGTTTACCAGATTGAAAAAATCATTGAAAAACCGTCGCTGAGCGTGGCCGAACTTGAACTGCAGACGCCCGGATTGCGGGCCGGTTACTACCTCTGCTTTTTCGGGATGCACGTCTTTACCCCCGCGGTTTTCGATATTTTGAAAAAATACATCGATCAGGACGGCGGTAATATTTTACTGACCCCCGCACTCCAGGAACTGGCCGAAACCGAAACTTACCTGGCGCTGGAAGTGAAGGGAAATCGCTACGATTTAAGCCGGAAACACGGTCTGTTGCGGGCGCAGATTGCCTTGGGGCTGGCCGGTGAAGCCCACGGCGAAATCTTGTCAACGATGGTCGAATTACTGGCCGAAGCAAACAGCCGAACTGTCTGATCCATGAATGTTTTTATAGAAACCATTACCTCGACAGATCCCGCCAAACGCGACCGCTCTTTTTACGAGATCAGCGCGCGGGTTTCGGCGAAAGAATTGCTGGAACTGCTGCGGGAGCTGGACGAATTTCGGAAGACAACCCCCAACTTATACGACAAGGTTCGCGCTATTCTCTTCCTGTACGCGGGTTTTCGGTTCTTCCTGATGGAAGCAGCCGCAACACCATCGACCGGAAAAATACCGTATGCGGGTTTTGAGGATTTGCTGGCCCGCCGGTTTGAACAGTCGATTGCTACGCTCTGGCAGGAAATCGACAAACAAGGACCGAATGCGGCTTTGTTTAGCGGCCTGGCCGAAAGCTACCACCATTTGTCGTTCCAGATTCTGGCCGGTCAGGTGCGTAAAAGCGTGCGGTCCAGCAAAGGAAACCAGTGGATGTTTCGGGTCGGGCACCGCGAGGAACACCCGATTCGGATTCACTCCGCTTTGCTGAAACGTCCGGACGGCTCGCTTTTCTACCCCGTTCTGCACGAACAAACGTCGGTGCGGATGGACCTGACCCACAGCGGCTGGTCGGATATTTTTTTCCTTGGGATGGACTATCCGGAGGGCGCACGCGTCATCAACATTTCCATTGATCTGGGCGTTTTTGGCCGCGATGCCGACATTCGCCCGCCCCTGAACTGTTACGTCCGGGTAATTCCCGAACCGGTTCTGCGCCTGACGAGTATCGACCTGAATACAACCAAGGACATCGACGATCTGGAAGATTTGTTCAATTTCGGAAACGACTACCTGAGTCTGGTAAAGGCCGGGGTGATCGCGTCCGGTTTGATACCGCCTTCGTTTGAAGGAACCAACCAGTCGCTGCCGGATATCCTGTCGCGCATCGTAGCGCCGGGTATGGGTATTGAACTGGTGACGAAGGTAAATGATATTCCGAAAGGCTCGCGTTTTGCGGTTTCGACCAACCTGTTGGGCTCGATCATTAGTCTGCTGATGCGGGCCACCGGCCAGACGCAGAGTCTGGAAGGGGGCTTGCAGGAAAGTGAACGGCGATTGGTGGCATCACGGGCCATTCTGGGCGAGTGGATTGGCGGGTCCGGGGGCGGCTGGCAGGATTCGGGCGGGGTCTGGCCCGGTATCAAAGCCATTCAGGGCACGTTTGCGCAGGAAGGTGATCCCGAGTTCGGCATCAGCCGGGGCACTTTGTTGCCGCGTCACCGGGTTTTGCAGGGTGAAAACATGCACCCTGAGATGGGGGAGAAGATCATGAACTCGCTCGTCCTGATGCACGGTGGAATGGCCTCCAACGTGGGGCCGATCCTGGAAATGGTCACTGAAAAATACCTGCTCCGGGGCGAGAAGGAATGGAACGCCCGCCAGCAAACCAACCAGATTTTTGATAATATTCTGGCGGCCATCAAAGAAGGTGATATCCGGAAACTGGGCACCAACACGGCCCGCAACTGGGAGGGGCCCATCAAAACCATCATTCCCTGGGCGTCGACTTACTTCACTGAGCAGATCATTGCGAAGGCCAAAGCCGCTTTTGGCGAAGATTACTACGGTTTTCTGATGCTGGGCGGTATGTCCGGGGGCGGTATGGGAATGTTTGTTAACCCGGCGGGTTACGAAGAGTACAAAATGAAGGTACTCGACATCCTGCGGAAAACGAAAGCTGAGTTGTCGGCCGCCCTGCCGTTTGCGATGGAACCGGTGGTTTACAACTGGAGCATCAACAACAAAGGCACCTGGGCAACCCTGAAAGAAGGCACCAACGCCCTGATGCCGGAGCAATATTACGGGATTCACGTTTCGGAACTGGTGCGGAAAGATCCGGCTTCCATTTCGTACATCCGCCGGGCTGAAATGGATGTTTTCACGACGTATTGCGAGAAAAACAACCTGGCTTATCCGCTCCTGCGGACCATCATCAGCAACCTGTTCAAAGTTTCGGATCCAACGTCGCAAAGCAACCGCAGCGTTGAAAACGAAAAGGCCGACCGGATTAAAAAGGAAAACGGGTTTGACTACATCCAGCACGAAGAAATTCGGGAGGATTTGCAGAAAGGCCGCATTGGCTTATCGCGTAACCGCTTGCCGGCCGAAACCAGCATTGACGATGTGCAGCCGGGTGATCTGGTGCAGCTCGAAGACCTGACCACCGCAACCCAAGCCGGCGAAGCCGCCATCCGGGCCGGGAAGGTTGCGGTATTGAGCCTGGCCGCTGGGGTGGGAAGCCGCTGGACGAAAGGTGCCGGGGTCATCAAAGCCCTGAATCCGTTCGTGGAAATCGGAGGAAAACACCGGAGTTTTCTGGAAATCCATTTGGCGAAAACCCGCAAAGTGTCCGAAACCTACGGCCGCCCGATTCCGCACCTGGTAGCAACCAGCTACATGACCCACGAACCCATCCGACGGGCGCTGGAAGAAACGGATAATTTTGGTTATTCCGGACCCACCTACCTGTCGCCGGGCCGTTCGATTGGCCAGCGGTACGTGCCGATGGAGCGCGATCTACGGTTTATGTGGGAAGAGATGCCGCAGGAGACCCTCGACGAAAACAAACAGAAAGTGCGCGATGCCGTCCGGCAAACCATGATCGGCTGGGCAAAATCGAAAGGCGAAGGGTCGGATTACGTCGATAATATTGCCGCTCAGCGGTTTTCGCCCCTGGGGCACTGGTATGAGGTATCCAACCTGCTGCGCAACGGTACGCTGGCGCAGTTGCTGGCCGAACACCCGCAGGTGGAAACCATCGTACTGCACAACATCGATACGCTGGGCATGGACGTAGACCCGGCCGTGGTCGGGCATCACCTCGAATCGGGCCATATGCTGACGTTTGAGGTAGTTCCGCGCCGGATCGAAGACCGTGGGGGAGGGCTAACCCGCGTCAACGGACATCTTCGTTTGCTGGAAGGGCTGGCGCAACCCCGCGAGGAGGATGAGTTGAATCTGAGCTACTACAACTCCAACACGACCTGGATTCAGATTGATCCGCTGCTGGCGTTGTTCGGTCTGACGCGTCAGGACTTGCAGGAAGGCGACGAAGCCCGGTTGGCGAAAGCCGTCCGGAGCGTGGCCCACCGCATTCCGACCTACGTAACCATCAAAGAGGTAAAATACCGTTGGGGCCACGGCCAGGAGGATATTTATCCGGTTGCTCAGATCGAAAAACTGTGGAGTGATATGTCGGCGCTGACGGATGTGCCGTGTGGTTACATTGCCGTGCCGAGAACGCGCGGGCAGCAGTTGAAAGACCCGGCCCAGCTCGATGCCTGGGTGATCGACGGCAGCAAAGATTACGTGGCTGCCTTGGGTACGTTCTCGTAACCGGCTTCCCAAGGCTCGATCAGCCGGTGGTTAAATTAAGGTTAATAATTCGATGAATCGATAACCATTTAACCGCTTTTGCCATTTAACCATCAGACGGATTGACGCCATTTTATCCTTTAAACTAGTGGCTCTTCGCTACTTATGTTATTACTTTGAAGCATGAATAAGAAAGTCATTTTGATGATTCTGGACGGCTGGGGAATTGCCGGAAAGGTCGATGTTTCGGCAATCGATGCCGCCAAGACGCCGTTTATCGATTCGTTGTATACGAAATATTCGCACAGTCAGTTGCAGGCTTCGGGTTTGTCCGTGGGTTTGCCACTGGGTCAAATGGGCAATTCCGAGGTCGGTCACATGAACTTGGGAGCGGGGCGGATTGTGTACCAAGATCTGGTGAGAGTCAACAAAGCCGTTGAAGAACATACATTAGATCAGGAGCCGGTTCTGGTAGACGCGCTGAATTACGCCAAAACCAACGGAAAAAAAGTGCATTTCATCGGGCTGGTTTCCGACGGGGGCGTTCACGCGCACATCGAACACCTGAAAGGACTCTGCTCCATTGCCCACAACCAGGGCCTGACCGACGTGTTTATTCACGCCTTTACCGACGGGCGCGATACCGATCCCAAAAGCGGATACGGATATCTGGCCGATCTGGAAAACCACCTGAAAACCACCACGGGGCAGATCGCTACGGTGATTGGACGGTATTACGCCATGGACCGCGATAACCGCTGGGAGCGCGTCAAACTGGCCTATGATGCAATGGTCAAGGGCGTCGGTCACGTGACCTGCACAGCCGATCGGATTCTGGCGTCCGTACAACAGTCGTACGACGAAGAGGTAACGGATGAATTCATCAAGCCGATTATTGTAACAAACGCTAACGGCAACCCGCTGGCGACCATTCAGGACGGCGATGTGGTTCTCTGCTTCAATTTCCGTACGGATCGGGGCCGCGAAATTACCCTGGCGCTCAGCCAGCGTGATTACCCGGAGCAGGATATGAAAAAGCTGAATCTGTACTACGTCACGATGACCAATTACGACAACGATTTTGTGGGCGTCAAGGTCATTTACGACAAAGATAACCTGAGCCAAACGCTCGGTGAAGTTGTGTCGAGGGCGGGGAAAAAACAGATCCGGATTGCCGAAACCGAGAAATATCCGCACGTTACGTTTTTCTTTTCCGGCGGTCGCGAGGACGTTTTTGAAGGAGAAAGCCGTCTGCTGTGCCCGTCTCCGAAAGTTGCCACCTACGACCTGAAACCGGAGATGAGCGCGTTCGACATCCGCGATTCCATTATTCCGGAACTGGAGCGTGAGGACGTGGATTTTGTCTGCCTCAACTTTGCCAATACCGATATGGTAGGTCATACCGGCGTATTTTCAGCGGTGGTGAAAGCCGCTGAAACCGTCGATCAGTGCGCGCAGGCGGTTATCGCAACGGCCCTGGCCCACGGTTACTCGACCCTGGTCATTGCCGACCACGGTAACGCGGATTACATGGTCAACGAAGATGGTTCGCCCAATACCGCCCATACCACCAACCCGGTGCCGTGCATTTTGGTCGATGATGCCTACCACCCGAAATTGAACAACGGAGTTCTGGCAGACATCGCTCCGACGATTTTGCAGTTGATGGGCATCCCGCAACCCGCCGTCATGACGGGTCATAGTTTGATTGCGGAATAAACAATAGGGAACGACCAGAGAAGCGGGAAGAAAGATAAAAGACCGTTCTGAAGCCTATTTTACCGGTCTGACCTCTCTTGTCATCCAAAACAAACTTTTCGGCGCAGGTTGGTGTTGGCCAACTGAGTACTTCTTTACTCCCCTGATTGAAAAGTCAGGGGTTCTTTTTTATCCATGATGAAATACCGTTACGCCTTTGTTCTGGTCCTGGGATTGGCAGCCTGTACAAATCCCGCCAAAGAAGCGCCGGTCGGAACGTATTACGACCTGAAATCCTACATTGAGCAGCAGATCAGCCAGTTGCAGAAACAGCAACCGACGGTGGAGAAGCAGGCCGGTTTTGGAAAGGAGAAGGATCAGCAAACAACAAAAGAAATCGACTGGAGCCGCGAGCTGGATTTGTTTCTGCAAGCCGATATCAACAAACAGGCCTACCAGACCAGTTATCAGAAAAATCGCCCGGATTCACTGACGTACGAGTACACGCTGAAAACGACTGAGAAACTGCCGGTGCAGTTTCTGCGCATTGAACTGGATTCGGCAACCCACCAGCTTCGGCGGGTTAAAGCCACGCTGCGCACAAAAAATTCACTCTACGAATCGGAACGAAACGTTTGGTTGGAAGCCGAAAAAGGCAACCTCAAACGGTATCACATCGACGGTTTTCAGCAACTGGCCTGGCTGGATCCAAAACAGTTTTTGATTGAAGGAAAAATACAATGAGTGGAAAAATTAAACGTGACTAGCTGGCTGGCGCATTCTATTGCAACGAAGCCAACTAGTTACGTTTAACGCTTACTGGTTAGTAGTTTCCACCGGCGCCACCCCCGCCGAAGCTACCCCCGCCGAAGCCGCCGAAACTACTGCCGCCACCACCTCCTCCGCCCCAGTTGCCGGACGAACCGCCCCAGCCGGAATACGTGGATGTTGGGAACGGTACGGGAAAGAAGCCGCCCCCCCGGTTGCGGTTGTTGCGCCCTCCGCCCCCCCGGTTGCGACTAATCCAGATAAAGACGATAAAGACGATGAAAATGATCAGGAAGAAGAGGATTCCGTCACCTCCACCATCGCCCTCGGAAGCTTCGGCCTGATACTCGCCGTTAGCGCGTCGGATGATTTCATTGGTCGCTTCGTCGAGACCGGCATACCACTGTTCGCTTTTGAAACGTGGTCCGATGATCTGGCTGACAATCCGCTTGGCAATGGCATCGGGAATGGCCCCTTCCAGGCCGTAGCCCGTTGCGATAAAAACCTGGCGGGTGGAAGGCACCCAGGTTAGGACCAGACCGTTATTTTTCCCCTCCTGGCCAATGCCCCATTTTCGGCCCACCTGAAAGCTAAAGTCGCCGATCGGGTAGGGTTCCGTCGTTTTTACGATTAGAATGACGATTTGCGTGGAGGTTGAATCGTTGTAGCGCCGTAGTTTTTCTTCCAGCCGGCCCCGTTCATCGGGCTGCAGAATCCCTACGAAATCATTCACCAGGCGCGGGGGATTAGGCCGGTCGGGAATCACATCATTTTGCCCATACAGCCGGAACGACACGATCATCAACAGCAGAATCGCGGCAATCCGGAATGGTTGAGCAAAACGATATAAAAAAAAGCGAAGCGTCATTTAGTGTGAAATTTCGTCGGAAAGCTCGTTGGAATCGTTCTCCAACCGTGGAAAATACTGGCGCAACTGCTGGCCTGCGCGTTCAATACCCCGGCAGAAACCGTCGGTAAACTGGTTCTGACGAAAGTGGTCACGCATGACGTTCTTGGTGGTTTCCCAGAAATCAGTCGGCACAACTTTGTTTATGCCTTCATCGCCCAGCACAGCAAACTTTCGGTCATCGGTGGCCAGATAAAACAGCACCCCGTTGCGTTGGGCGGTCTGTTCCATTCCCAACTGCCGGAATACCTGCACCGCCCGGTCTATCACGTTGGGTTCCGGGCAAAGCAATTCAATGTGCACCCGGATTTCGCCCGACGTTTCCATTTCGGCGGACCGAATGGCCTGAATAATCTGCTGCTGCTCCTCCTCCGTAAAAAGGTTGATTGCGGACATGGATGAATAAAGAATTATAAATGATGAGTTATGAACGAAATGCCAAAACCTTCCTCGTTCACAACTCACCATCCATTATTTAGAACTGGACCGTTGGGGCGTTTTGGGCAGCTTGCGAGGCTTCAAAGAAACCTTTGGGCGAGAAGCCGAACACACCCGCGAAAATATTGGCCGGGAACGTGCGAACAGAGACGTTATAATCTTTAACAGCCGAGTTAAAATCGTTCCGGGCAACGCTGATGCGGTTTTCCGTACCTTCCAGTTGAGCCTGTAACTCCGAGAAGTTTTGCGTGGCTCTTAATTGCGGGTAGTTTTCGGATACGGCCAGCAAACGCGACAGCGTACCGCCCAATTGATCCTGGGCCTGTTGGAAACGCTGAACGTTTTCGGGCGTCAGTTGGTCCGGACTCAGTTGAACGCTGGTTGCTTTTGAGCGGGCTTCCATGACGGCCGTCAGGGTGCTTTTCTCAAAGTTAGCGGCTCCTTTGACGGTGTTGACCAGGTTCGGAACCAGATCGGCCCGGCGTTGATACTGCGTCTGGACCTGAGCCCATTTCTCCCCTACATTCGCGTCTTTACCGACAAGACCGTTATACGTACTGCATCCAAAGAAACCAAAAATGAGGGCTATAACGATGACAATGATAAGACCTTTTGACATGGTGTTATTCGATTAATTTGTTAAGCAAAGCTCGTTAAAAATGGATCTAAACCGTAAGAATTTACAGGATCGGATCCTTTTGACCGTAATCGATACGCCCGGGTTGATGACCGGAAGCAACGAGTTTACCGCAAGGAATCCGGCTAGATAACTGTTTTTGGCTAACAATTGATTGAGAATTTTGTAAAATCCTGCCGTAAAACCGTTATTTCGGGCAAACCGTATACGCATGAATCTTTCGCTTACTGGAAAAACGGCCATTGTCTGCGGTAGTACGCAGGGCATCGGCTACGCTTCGGCGGTCGAACTGGCTCTGTTGGGCGCTAACGTCACGCTGCTGGCCCGCGACGAAGAAAAACTAAAGAAGGCAGTTGACGCACTGGATACGCAGCAGGGCCAAAAACACCACTACCGGGTTGCCGACTTTGCCAATCCGGAAGAAGTAAAAACCGTGATCGACGCTTACCTGGCTGAGTTTCCGGACGCCCATATCCTGGTCAATAACACCGGCGGACCGGCGGGCGGGCCGTTGATCGATGCCCGGCTGGAAGAATTTACAAAAACTTTTGCCGCTCACCTGTTAAACAATCAACAACTGACGCAGGCCATTGTGCCGGCGATGAAGCGGCTGGGGTACGGCCGGATCGTCAACATTATCTCAACATCCATCAAGCAACCGATTGTCGGGTTGGGCGTATCCAACACAATTCGGGGTGCGGTGGGGCAGTGGGCCAAAACCTTGTCGCTGGAAATTGCCCAGTATGGCATCACAATCAACAACGTGTTGCCGGGTTATACCAGAACGGCGCGGCTGGAGGCCATCCTAAACAAGCGGATGGACGAGCAGGGGAAATCGCGGGAGGAAGTGGAAGCGCAGATGCAGGCGGAAATTCCGAGCCGACGGTTTGTGGAGCCGGAGGAGGTCGGAGCGGCCGTGGCGTTTTTGTGTACGCCCGCAGCGGCTTCGATTAACGGAATCAATGTGCCAGTCGATGGCGGCAAAACCGGAAGCCTCTGATCATTTAGCGGTTAAACCGCACGAACGATTCCTGCAAGGGTTTGAACCGTTCTTCGGTGATCGGAAAATCGCCGTACCAGATGTATTCAAACTGCGTGGTCAGGGTTTCAAAGTCCGGTTGCAGGGGCGACTGCGCCAGTTCGTAGACGTAGCTGCGGTTGGTTTTGTCGGGCTTCCAGTCAATCAGGTTGCGGTTACTCAGGTGTTTGAGCGTTTGCAAATAAAGCAGCCTGACCGCCAGCCGGTAATTTCGTTGCTGAATGGCCGCATCAATTTGCTGTTCAAAATCGATTTCGTGAATGTTTTCGGTAACGGCTTCGTAGGGGAAGGCCACGCTCCGCGCTTTGGGGCTAAAGACAAAGCCCAGCACTTCGGCTTTGATCAACAGCCAGATGGCCCCGCCCGCAATGGTCGCCAGAATAACGTATTGCCAGAAATTTTCGTAAGCCCGGCTGGTGAAAAAAGCGCCCACTTTCTGCCAGAACCAGCTCCAGAACTTCGACCACAAACTGTTCGTGGGTTTAAAGTCCTGCCCATACTGATACTCCCGGTCGTTGCGGTACTCGTCGATCCGGTCGGCGGCCGGACGCCGGACTCGTACGGCACTGCGGTCGTCGGGCGCGGGCTGGGCCTGGGCGGTGCCTTTGGGTTGAGGCACCGGAAGCTGGGCAGCGGCTGAAAAGCCGGTAATCGTCAGCGCGAGTAACCACCCGAACAGCCACCATACCGCCATTCGATTAATAATCACCTTCATCGGCTGAGCGGGGGATGGGCGGGGGTGTAGAAGCCCCGATGTTGTCGATAGCCGCCAGAAGGCTGCGGCCTTCGCGTCGTTCAATCAGGTTGAAATACTGAAAGGCAATGCCCAGCGCAACGAGCGCCGAAACCAGCACGCTGCCAATCGTACTGAGGATACTGGTCAGAATGGAAACGTAGACCGGCATATCGGGCGCTATTTTCAGCGAAGCCATCATGCCCACGGCGGCCGCCGGTACGTTGAACACGAAACTGAGCAGGTAAGCAATCAAACTGATGACGAGTATCAAGCCAAACGTCGACCACCATTTGTCCCGGATCAATTCGAAACAGCGGCCCATGAACGTACTGGCCGAAGCTCCTTCGAAAACGACCAGCGCCAGCGCCAGCGAAAAAACCACGCCCAGGTAAATGCCCGGAAAGATAAAGAAAAACGTAGCCGCAATCACGAGCATAGTCACTACTACCCAGGTAGATACGGCCCGTCCCAATGCCGATTGAACCTCCGCCCAAACGGCTTCAACGGTCACTGGTTCGCCCTGGTTACGGTCGTACACCTTCATGTGGCCATAAACCGTCAGGTTAACCAACAGCGGTATCAGTAACGCAAAAATAAACGCCACAATGTAGTACGGGCTTGATAGCTGCTGCGCCATCCAGTAGCCGATGTCGTAGCTGCCCGGCCGGCCGCTGGGTTGGGTCGAGAACATCGACGAGGCCGACACCCCCGACGCAATACCGGCAATCAGGGCCGGAGCTCCGGCAATGTACAGCAAAGCCATTCCGAGGCTTCGGATTTGCTTGACGGCGTACTGGATTGTGGCATTGATTTTCTCGCCAAAATCGCGCTGTTGGTATAAATTCATAACGAAAGGTAAGCTAAGGATTTTCCGTAAACCTTTTTTCCAACTGAATCGGATAAAGGACAAAATACCAGATAATAAACGCTGCGGACGTCACAATGATGCCGAAACTGGCAACCGGGGGCAGCGGCAACCGGGTCACGAAGCTTTCCAGAAAACCCGCCGTGATGAAAACCGGCACCAGCCCAATCACGATTTTAAGGCCCTGTTTGGCCCCGCGTTTAAACGACTCCAACCGCGACAGCGTTCCCGGAAACAGAAGGCTGTTGCCGAGCGTCAGACCGGCGCAGCCCGCAATGACGATGGCGGAGATTTCCAGCGTTCCGTGGATCCAGATCGTCAGGACCGATGGCAGCAGCAGACCGCGTTCGTAGAAAAAATACTGAAAGGCCCCGAGCATCACGCCATTCTGAAACATAACGGCTATGGTGCCGAACGACGCAAACAGACCGAGGATAAACGCAATAAACGAAACCCGGATGTTGTTGACGGTGATGGCCAGAAACATATCGGCCTGCCCGCTGCTTTTGTATACCGCCAGCGGATCGCCTTTCCGGATGTTTTCGAGCGTCATGTTTACGTAATCGTCGCCCAGAATCAGCCGGACGAACAATTCGTCGTTGGCCGCCGACACCCAGCCCAGCGCCCCTGCCACCACAAATACCAGGAACGATACGAGCAGCAGCCGGTGCGATTTCCGAAACAGCAACGGCAGTTCGAATTTCCAGAACCGGACAAACCGGCCCCGCTCTTCGCGTTTGTTGTGCATCAGCCGTCGGTGCATGCTGGCTGTCAGTCCGTTCAGGTAGCGGGTAACGGGTGAGGTCGGGTAAAAAGTACGGGCGTACGACAGATCGTCGGTCAGTTCGATGAAGTGATCGGTCAGCGTATCGGGGTCGGAGCGGTCGCTGCTGGTAGCAGTTTCGCCCTCGATTTCCTTCCACTTGTCGGTATTGCGTTTGATAAAAGCGGCTTCGCGCATGAAAAAGACATCTGATGGGCCGGAGCACCTTGGTCTGATAAATTGCAAATCAAATCCCAGATTTCAAAGCTGGCGGTCCGAATTGCGGTATGGCCGCTGATTTAAAAAACAAATAGCCGTTGTCAAAGGGTTTCTCCGTAAGTTTGCAGCCGGATTGCGTAGTTATATGGCGTATGAAAATATTGTTTGATCATCAGGCTTTTACGGGAGTGCGGTACGGGGGTGTTTCCCGGTACTTTTATGACCTGATGATAACGCTTCGGCAAAAAGACATCCAGACGCAACTGTCAATTTTATTTTCCAACAATGCCTACCTGCTCGAAAGTGGGGCGTTCCGGGTGCAGTCTTTTTCGTACTTTCTCGGCTTTATGCCCACCAATATGCTTTTTTCGCAGGTCAACCGGTTGTGGAGCATTGCGAAACTGAAGCAGGATGATTACGACGTGTTTCATCCGACGTTTTTTCACCCCTATTTTCTGAACCATGCGAAAAAACCGTACGTGCTGACGTACCACGACGCGATCAAGGATAAGTTTGGCGCACGGTTTGGGCACATCGACAATGCCTCCAAGGAGCTGAAGCAGCAACTGCTCGACCGCGCGGCCCGGGTGATTGCCGTCTCGGAAAACACCAAGAAGGATCTGGTGGAGCTTTTCCGGATTAAGCCCGAAAAAATAACCGTGGTTCATCACGCTACGGCTTTTCAGGGCCTGCAGGTGCCCGACGCATTTCAGGTTCAGGTGCCCGACGCTTACCTGCTGTACGTCGGTGCCCGCAATGATTACAAAAACTTTATCCCGTTTTTGAAAGCCCTTGCGCCCACGTTTCAGAAATACCCGCACGTTCAGTTGATTTGCGGGGGGGGCGGCCCGTTTAGTCCGGAAGAAACACAGGCCATTCAGCAAGTGGGGTTGACGGACCGGGTTAGCCAGCGGAATATCGATGATTTCGTCCTGTACCGGTTTTACCAGAAGGCCCTGGCGTTTGTGTATCCGTCGCTGTACGAAGGCTTCGGAATTCCGATTCTGGAAGCGTTTGCGGCTGGCTGTCCGGTGGTGCTGAGTCGGGCGTCGTGTTTTCCGGAAGTGGCGCAGGACGCGGCTTTGTACTTTGATCCGGAGTCGGAAGAAGATATCCGGCAGCAACTGGAAACGATTATTGGGGACGATTCGCTGCGTCGTTCGCTGATTCAGAAAGGACGGGAGCGGGGCCGCGACTTTTCGCTGGAAAAAATGGCAAGTCAAACCCTTCAGGTTTATCAACAGGTTGTATAAGTGAACAGAGCGAAGAAAATCCTGCTTTTTGATACGATCATCGACGGCCACCATGCGGATTATCTGACGCATCTGATCCGGTATTGGGTGGATAAGCGGTTGGCCGGTGAGCTGATTGTGGTCACGCAGCAGGCGTTTCAGCCGTGTTTTCAGGACCTGACCGACGGGCAACCGGGAGCCGGAAATGTCCGGTTTGTGCCTATTTCGCCGTCGGACATTGAAGCCGTACACGGCGCGTCGATGCTGACGCGATCGTTCAAAGAATGGAATCTGCTGCTGAAATACGTTCAGACCTACCAGCCGACCCACGCGCTGCTGATGTATTTCGATCTTTTTCAGCTGGCTACCTGGCTGGGCCGGTCGGCGCCCTGCCCGATTTCCGGAATCTACTTCCGTCCGGATTTTCATTACAAACAGAATCCCGGCTTTAAAGCGCAGCTGAACGGTTTCCGGAAAAAGGTAACGCTGAAAGGTGCGCTGCGGCAGGCAACCCTGGCCAATGTATTTTGCCTCGATCATTCGGCGGTGGAGGGGTTGCGGCAGTTGAGCCCAGCCGCCAAAATCTGGCCGTTGGCCGATCCGGTGGAATCCTACACCCTTACACCCGCCGAAGTTGGGGCATTGCGCACGAAACTCGGTATCGAATCTGGCCGTCAGGTTTTTCTGCTGTTCGGCTACCTGGATGAGCGGAAGGGCATCGAACCGTTGCTTGAAGCCGTGAAGGAATTGCCCGCCGATCGGCAGAAAGCCGTCTGTCTGGTGTTGGCGGGGCCGGTTCAGCCGGCTTTTCAGGAAAAAATCGAGCGGAAACTAGCGGAGGTGGGCGATCTGGTGCAGGTTGTCCGCGTTTTCAGGGAAATAAAAGGACGCGAAATCCAACTGTTTTTCGAGCTGGCCGATTACGCGCTGGCGTTGTATCAGAAGCACGTCGGCATGGCGTCGGTGGTGGTGCGGGCGGCCGTGTCGCGCAAACCGGTGCTGGCGTCGGACTACGGCTACCTGGGTCATCTGGTGCAATCCGAACAACTGGGCGCCGTGGCCGATACGACGGAGCCATCCGCTATTCGGGCGATGGTGGAGCGGGTTTTGGCCGGAAAAATACCGTATTCGGCTGAAAATCTGCAAAAATTAGCGGATCGTAATTCGGACGTTTATTTTGCGGAGACTATTTTTAACCATCTTTGAGTTGTGTTGCTATGACGGTTTCGATTCTGACCTCCCAAAACGTGGCGCTGGAATACGAGCCTGCCAGCCTGGGAGACCGGATTCTGGCGCTGATGCTCGATTACCTGATCTTTTTGGGGTGGATTATTTTCTATTTCGTCCTGATAAGACTGATGCCCGGCGTTTTCCAAAACCGCTTCGCGAGCACGGCTGTTCTGGTGTTGCCGTTCATGCTGTATGATTTGTTGTGTGAAGTGTTTTTGAACGGGCAAAGTCTGGGCAAAATAGCGATGAAAATTCGGGTGGTTATGCTCGACGGATCTCCGCCCGGCCTGGGGGCCTACCTGATTCGCTGGCTGTTTCGACTCGTGGAATCACCGGTGTTTTTTGCCGGTGTGGTGCCGCTGATTGCCATAGCCGCCAACGGGCGCGGGCAGCGCGTCGGTGATATGGCCGCCGGAACGACGGTGGTGAAGCTAACCCGGCCCGTTACACTCGCCCAGGTCACCTACCACGACTTACCCGAGGATTATCAGGTCAGTTTTCCGGAGGTTGCCCAGCTTTCCGACCGTGATCTGAACACCATCCGGGCAGCGTTGCGGTCGAATAACGCTCAAATCATCGAATTGGCCGCCAATAAAGTAAAACAGGTGATCGGCGTTCGGTCGGAGCTTCACGATGTCACGTTTCTCCGAACCATAATCAGTGATTATCAGTCTCTGGCGTCCTGATTGGTACCCCTGGTTGCATACGTTTCAGTCCGTAAACCCAACCAGCACCAGGATGTTACAACGGACCTCATTTTAAAATCTCACGGGCCAAGGCTTGAACGGGCCGGTCTGTGGTTAGGGAATATGAAAGAACAAATTAAAAATCTGGCGCGGCAGTATGCTGCCGACATGATTGCCAACCGGCGTCACCTCCACGCCAATCCGGAGCTATCATTTCACGAATACAACACGGCCCAGTTTGTTGCTGAGCAGCTCAAAGCCATTGGTCTGACTCCGCAGGAGGGGGTTGCCGGAACGGGTCTGGTCGCCCTGGTTGAAGGGCGGGGTGGGGCCGCAGCCGAAAACCGGGTTGTCGGGTTACGGGCCGATATGGATGCCTTGCCGATTCACGAAGCCAACGACGTCCCCTACAAATCAACCGTCGAGGGGGTCATGCATGCTTGCGGACACGATGTGCACACGGCTTCGCTCCTGGGTACGGCCCGCATTCTGCACCAGCTCCGTGATCAGTTTGAAGGAACCGTTAAACTGGTCTTCCAACCGGCGGAGGAAAAAGCGCCCGGTGGGGCTTCGCTGATGATCAAAGACGGCGTTCTGGAAAATCCTGCCCCCGCCAGCATGATCGGTCAGCACGTGGCTCCGAACGTTCCCGTCGGCAAAATCGGCTTCCGGGAAGGCATGTACATGGCCAGCACCGACGAATTGTACCTAACCGTAATTGGCAAAGGTGGCCACGGCGCGATGCCCGACCAGCTCATTGACCCCGTTCTAATTGCTTCACACATCATTGTTGCCTTGCAGCAGATCATCAGCCGTAACCGCAAACCGGCCAATCCGTCGGTTCTGTCGTTTGGACGGTTCATTGCCGACGGTGTAACGAACGTGATTCCCAACGAAGTAACCATCGAAGGAACGTTCCGCTGCATGGACGAAGAGTGGCGGGAAGACGGGTTGCGCCGGATGAAGAAAATGGCTGAAGGCATGGCCGAAGCGATGGGAGCTCGCTGCGAATTTACGGTAGTGCGCGGTTATCCGTTCCTCAAAAACCACCCCGAACTGACCCGGCGGATGCGCTCGGCGGCAACCGATTACATGGGAACTGACAACGTAATCAACTTGGACCTGTGGATGGCGGGCGAAGACTTTGCCTTTTATTCCCAGGTCGTCGACTCGTGTTTTTACCGGCTCGGAACGCGCAACGAAGAACGCGGTATCATTTCGGGGGTTCATACGCCCACGTTCGATATTGATGAGTCGGCGCTGGAAATTGGTGCGGGCCTGATGAGCTGGCTGGCGGTAGAGGAGTTAAAAATGAAGCGTTAAGCGTTCGGAGCAATGAATTGTAAGGGGCTGCTGATTCTTGGGTGTGTGGTTGGTTTAACGGCTTGTTCGACCTCCACGGTTTACATTGTCCGGCACGCGGAGAAGGTCAGCGAAGCCGACACCAGCAGCCTGACCACCGAAGGTTTCGAACGGGCGCAGCAGCTGGCCGATCGACTCGCTGATGAGCGTATTAGCCTGATTCTGACCACGCCGTACCGTCGGACGCAGCAAACCGCCACGCCGTTGGCGCACGAGCTTAATGTGCCCATCGAATCGTACCCCGCCCAGCCAGTTCGCGCGGTTATCGAGCGGCTGGCGAAAGCCAAAGGAAAGAATAGTCTGGTTGTCGGGCACAGCAACACCATTCTGGACATTGCAAAAGGGCTGGGCGTTGCGCCGACCAAAAGTCAGATCGAGTCCGACGATCACGATAACCTGTTTGTGGTGACGGTTCGGAAGGGGCTGTTAGGAACGTCGGTTCGGCTGGATGAGCAAACGTACGGCAAGCCAACGGCGCCCTGACAGGCGGGTGTTGGGGCGAAATGATAGAAAAAAGGCAATTTTTGGGCTGGTTCGTCAGTTAAGAAAGTAGTGTTAACCCAAATTCGATCCGTTTAATGAGTTTTCGAGTTGTTCGATTGTTCTTTGTTTTTTGCGTTTTGTGGATCACTCAGCTGGGTGTAGCGAATGCCCAGCAACCGACCCCGACGGGTTCTTTGTTTCCCAATCGATTTACGGGCCGGCAGATTGTGGTCGAAGTAGGAAGTGAGCCGGACCGGCTGGAATACCGTCTGTTGGACAACGGGTTGCTTTTTTACCGGAAAGGCTCCGAAGGGTCTTTCACGCAGCTGGGCCAGCAGCGAAAAGATTCGACGATGCGCACATTCGCCCGGTTGGAGCAGGATTGCAAAATCAAAACCACCAAGCTGGAGAAGCCCGAAAAACCGGACGTGACGGTTAGCTGGAAACGCGCCAAAACCGTGTTTGCGGTAGGTTGGGAAAAAGGGAAAGCCCCCGAAATCTACAAACAGTTCTACGAAAGATTTATCGAGTTGTTTCCCCGAATCCGGCGGAAATAAAACAAAAAAGCCCCGGTTGCGCTGAGCACCGGGGCTTTTTGCTTACTCCAGTTGAAATTTGATGGGCAGATTATAGCGGACACGGACCGCTTTCCCGTCATTCAGGGCGGGTTTCCAGCGGGGCATGGACTTTATCAGTCGCACGGTTTCTTCGTCGGTGCCAAAACCAACGCCTTTCATGACTTGAATATCCTGAAAACTCCCGTCGGTATTGATGACAAAAGAAACAAAAACCTTTCCGCTGACATACGCCCGTTTGGCGGCTTCCGGGTACTGAAGATTATCGTTAATAAACCGGGTGAGCCCCTGCATTCCGCCGGGAAATTCCGGGAGCTTTTCCACGACACTAAAAATGGGGCCTTTGCCATCGTCCGTTACCTGAGGGGCAAGGGCGTCGCCCGATTTGTCCGTTTCACCCTTTTTTCCTGAAAAAGAACTTTCCTGTCCCTCAGTTGCCAAAGCCAGCCGGGCGTTGATCCTGGTGGAGCCAGCCACCGGAATTTCCACGCTTTTATGCCCTACAAAACTCACCAGTAAGGTTCCGTTGGCAGGAACCCGAAATCTATACTGGCCTTTGGCGTCGGTGGTAGTACCGGTTTGGGCACCCTTTAACAAAATCTCCGCACCCGGTATGGGTTTTCCGTCACTGGACAGTATTTCCCCGGAAATGGTGATGGGCTCCTGGCTGGTTATTTCCTTCTTCGACTGATCCTCGCAGGCCGCTACAAAGACGAACAAACTGGCAATCAGCAGGGTTGCAAAACCGTATTTGAAGACGGCCCAGCGGCTGGTTTCTGATTTCTGTAACATAAGAATTCGCTGTTTTAAGGTTGAAGGTTCAAAGAAAGGCGTTACAAACGCCGACGGTTTTGGCCCGAAAGTGTACGAAATGAGCCGGTTGTCGAGTCGGCGCTGGCAGAAACGAAGCCGGGCGGAAAAGGGTTTGGAAGGATTCATGACGGCTTATTGTTTTGTGGTTACCTTGATGGTGTACGTCGATTGGGATTGGTCGGTCTCAACGCTTTCGATCTCGTCCGGATTCAATTTCCGAAATGCTTCCTGCGTGATGGTTTTGCCATCCAGGATGTAAACCGGCGGCTTGCCGTCGTATTGCACACGACCCGCCCGCTGAAGGGTTTCGCTCATGGCGTTCTGCTTGGTCGTAACCTGAATCACCCCGTTTTTCCCCTCATCACCGTAGACGCTGGTGGCCGAAGTGCCTTTCAGGACATTGATTGACTGAATGTCATTGGGTTGCAGGTTGGCCGGCGCGCCCGACTTTACGGAAGCGGTCGGTATTTTTTTGCCATCCACCACAAACAGTGGTTGTCGGGCAGGATCATTGAGGGCCAGGTTTTCTCTGTCGAGACCGATCTCAAGCTTTCCGGTTCGCTTGTTGCTGGGCGCCGGTTCGTCTTTTTCCAGCACAAACTCAATGGGCAGGACGTACTGCGTTGAGACGGGTTTCCCATTTTGCAGGCCGGGATTCCAGCGGGGCATCTGACTCACTACCCGGACGGCTTCTTCGTCGCAGCCAGCACCGATTCCCTTCTTCACGCGTAGCCCATAAATATCACCCGTGGTCCCAACCGTAAACTGGATAAAGACGCGTCCCTGTGTGCTGTTTTGACGGGCTTCCGCCGGATACCGAATCGTACGCATCAAATAGGCGCCTAATTCCTTCATACCCCCCGGAAACTCCGGATTCTGCTCGATGACCGTAAAATTTTCTCCCGTCGTATTCGCGGAAGTCGATGACGAAGAGGTAGAACTGGTTCCACCCGGCTTTTTGACGGTTTCGTACGCCGTTACCACCAGTGGGCGAAGCGAATCAATCCTGGCTTTCAGGGTAAAGTTCAGCGTCTTGTTACCCGCCACTGGTTTTTCGGTCGTTACAAAACCGACATGACTCGCTACAATTTTGGCGTCGGCGGAGACATTTTTCAATTCGTAATCACCCTGGGCGTTGGTTTGAGTACCGCTCGTTGTGTTGCGGACCACGAGGGTAGCGCCCGCCAGCGGTTGGCCATCGGTGTTGGTTACGCGGCCCGAAACCGTTATTTTCTCGTCGGAGGGCGTCAGGACCAGCTCGGTCAGTTGCTCGCGGGCGGTGGTCATCGCCAGCAGGCTCAGCAGCAAGGGCAACACCAGCATATACTTGCCCAGGGCCCAGCGGCTGGTCGTCCGGCGGTGCAGCATCAGAATCCGTTCTTTCAGCAGCGACGGTTTGAAAAAGCCGTTGGTCAGCGTGTTGGGCTGAACGCCAAAGGCATAGTCAACCAGAAAAGTGGCGTATTGGTGTTTGTCTTCCGCCTGCGAATCCGCCAGAAATTCGTGAACCTGCTGAACGGATTGCTTATAAAGGATCAAAACCGGATTCATCCAGAAAACCAGTTGAACCGCTTCCAGCAGCAATACGTCGAAACTGTGACCCTGCCGGATGTGAACCAGTTCGTGTGCTACGATCGGCGTGTTGACCGACTGCGCATCCCGGCGGCAGAGTACCAGATACCGGAAAAATGAAAACGTCGGCACGCGCTCGTCGGAGGGCAGCACGAGTGTGTAGTCGTTCAGCGCGTGGCGTTCCGAGCGCCGGATCAACCGCCCAATCCCCGTTAGCTGAATCAGCAGCCGCACCAGCAGAACCACCGAAACCAACCCGTAGAATCCGTAGCCGATGGTTTTCCAGTCGGGACCGGTGGGCTCAACCGGCGCGGTAACGGCGACGGGCAGCGTAAAGGCACCGATGGGGACCGGAATGGTTTCAACCGTTTCGGAAGGCAGTTCGATGAAGGGCAATACCAACGAAAGCAGCACCGACGCCAGCAAATACAGGCGGTTCAGGCGGAAGAACGTGTGCTTCCGCAGCCAGAGCCAGTAACAGGCATAGAACAACACCAGAAACAGGTTGGCTTTCAGGCAATAGTCGAGTACCGCGCTCATGATTCCTTTTTACGGTTTAGAAGTTCAATAATTTCGTCGGTTTCTTTCAAGCTCAGCTTGCGATCCTTCACGAAAAACGACACCAGCTTTTTCAGCGAATTGTCGAAATACCCGGACATAAGCTGCTCCATTTCGAAGCGTTTGTATTCTTCCTCCGTAATCAGCGGGTAGTATTCGTGCGTCTTACCGTAAGCACGGTAGCCTACCAGTCCTTTTTTTTCGAGGATGCGGATAATCGTTGAAACCGTATTGTAGGCGGGTTTGGGCTCCGGCAGCTCGGCCAGAACGTCCTTGACGAAGCCCTTTTCCAGTTTCCACAACACCTTCATGATTTCCTCTTCGGCATTGGTTAATTCACGGACTTGCATAATGGAATGGCGCTAATGGGTTAATTGAATCAAATATATGACTAATGAATTAGTTTTAAAACTAAGGTATTAGTTTTTTGTTTAAAAAAACGTTTTTGTTGGCTTTTAGTAGGATATAGGAGAAGTTTACTGACAACGCCCTAATCGGAGAGCTTACTTAATTTGCGAAGGCGGTAAAGACGAACCGACAACCATGCTGAGCCGGATCAGCAATCAGCGCTGGTTTTGGAAAAGGATTGCGGAGTGAGGGCACCTTTTTTCGGCTCCCGCTTGTTCTAAACCACAAAAGGCTTTAATAATCCCGATCGATATGAAGTTAAGTGTTTTAGATCAGTCGCCGATCCGGAAAGGCAGCACCGCGCGCGAAGCGTTGCAGGAAACCGTGGCGCTGGCCAAACTGACCGAAGAATTAGGATATACCCGGTTCTGGGTGTCCGAACACCATAATGTTACCTCTTTAGCCGGTACGACGCCGGAGATTTTAATTGCGCACCTGGCCGGGCAAACCGAGTCCATTCGCGTCGGATCGGGTGGGGTGATGTTGCCGCATTACAGCGCCCTGAAAGTGGCCGAAAACTTCCGGATGCTGGAAACGCTCTTTCCCGGCCGCATCGACCTCGGCATGGGCCGGGCTCCGGGCGGTGACCGCGTAACGGCCAGCCTGCTCAACCCGACCAATACATTCAGTGATCAGGATTTGGTTCAGCAACTGTTTGATTTGCAAAACTACCTCAACGACCGCTACGCACCGGGCAGCGTTCAGGCCAAGGTGCGGGCCATGCCCATACCGCCGTCCGTCCCGGAGCAGTGGATGTTGAGTTCGTCGGGGCAGAGCGGTGCGCTGGCGGCTCATTTTGGTATGGGCTTCTCGTTCGCGCATTTTATCAATCCCCACGGCGGCCCCGAAGCCGTACGGCATTACCGGGCGCGCTTCCAGCCGTCCGAAAACCTGGAGCAGCCGCAGGTCAACGTCGCGATTTTTGTTTTTTGCTCCAACGATCCCGAAACCGTTCAGCGGCAGCAAGCCATGATCGATTACCGGTTTTTGCAGTACGAAACCCGCGGCCGGGTGGACCCGTTCGATTACAACGACATCAAAACCGTGGATTATTCGCCCGCCGAAGAAGCCCGGATTCAGCACAACCGGCAGCGGATGATTATGGGGAATGCGGAGGAGGTAAAAAGGCAATTGCTGGCCTATGCCGACCAGTACGAGGTGGACGAGCTGATGCTGGTCAACGTGGGTACGGAGCTGGAAGAACGGCTGGAGTCCTACCGGTTGCTGGCCGACGTATTTGAACTGAAAAGTGCCGTAGTCTGATCGATGTTTACCCACGGACCGGTGTACACCGGTCCGTGGGTAGAATCTTTATTTCTTGTTGTAGGCAATTCGGAAAATTGTTCCGCCCAGATCGTCTGAAACGTACAGCGAACCGTCGGCTCCCTGCGCCAGTCCGCAGGGACGGTGTTGTACGGGGCCGGTCGGTTTGGCCAGATCGATACCGGCAAAATTGTCGGCAAAAATTTCGTAAGGTCCCGACGGTTTTCCGTTTTTGAACGGTACAAACGCCACAAAATACCCTTTTTTCAACTCCGCCGACTGGCTGTGGAAAGCCACGAAAGCGCCGTTGCGGTATTTTTCGGGAAACATGGTTCCCGTGTAAAACAGCAGACCGTTCGGCCCCAGGTGCGCAGGAAAAGCCGCTACGGGATTCAGGGTTTTTTCACCCCCTGTTTTCTTGCCGTCGCCCCCGTATTCCGGAGCCAGAATTTTCTTTTTCTGAATGTGGTCGTAATAAACGTACGGCCAGCCCGCGTCGGCCCCTTTTTTCAATTCGTACATGGTTTCGGCCGGGAGTTCATTGCTTTGCTGGGCCGTGTAATACTGCGGGTAAAAGTCGTGAAACTTACCCCGGCCGTGCTGCACGACGAACAGCGAATTGGTTTTGGTGTTCCAGTCGAGCCCGACAACGTTTTTCAAACCGGTAGCAAACCGGACGCCGTCATTGTACGATTGGTTGAGCCGGTTGGTGTGAAATTGCCAGATACCGGCGGCCGAGTCCAGTAGCGGGCACGGCATGAGTCCTTTGCCGGTTCCGGCTTCCCGGCAGGCATCGTTGTCCGATGCGATGTTGACGTAAATCATCGACTGATCATCGACGGCAATCGACTTGGATTGATCCCGTTCTTTCACCCGCAGCCCGGTCACAATTTTCTCCGGCTGCTCCGGTTGCATCACCTCGCCTTTGTCGTTTAACTCATACCGATACACGTCGCTGTTGGAGGAAGCATACAGGTAATTGTTCTTGATGAAAATGCCCGTACCGGGGTAATCGCCAAAGCTCGTCTGCTCGTCAATTTTCCCGTCTTTGTTCGTGTCCCGGAGCCGGTAAATGCCTTTTCCGTCTTTTAACTTAGCCAGTTTGACGTAGATATCGCCATTTTTGCTGACGGCCATGTGCCGGGTTGCGCCCAGATCCGTTGCCAGAACGGTAGCCGAAAATCCGGCGGGAAGCTTGATGGTCGCGGGATCGACGGTGTTGGTTTTTTGGGTAGAAACGGGGGTGTCGCTTTTCGCCCAGGCGGTATGGATGCCCGCCAGCGCACTCATCAGACAGATCGTCTGGAAAAATCTTCTTTTCATGGAAGGGCTTAGTGAGTAAATAGGGAACCAGAAACCTAAAGATTGCTATTTTCTCCGTATTTTGGCACTATCACCCGATAAAATCATACTATTCCTAAAAAGATGACCTTAAATCGTCGAGATTTTCTCTACCAGCTGGGGCTGGGCGTGGCCGGTGTTGGCCTGATCAGTTCGCTGCCCACCACTCTCCCGGCTGCCCCGCTCCGGGCGTTTCAGTTGCCGCGCAGCCTGCCCGAAGCCCAGGGCATTACATCGGCCGGTTTGCTGGACTTCGTCAATGCCGTGGAAGCCGCCAGGCTGAACCTGCACAGCCTGATGGTGGTTCGGCACGGCAAGGTGGTGGCGGAGGGCTGGTGGGCTCCGTACGCACCGGGCCTCAAACATACCCTGTATTCGCTCAGCAAAAGCTTTACATCGTCGGCAATTGGGATGGCGGTGGCCGAGAAAAAGCTATCGGTTGAAGACAAAGTGGTTTCGTTTTTTCCACAGGATGTACCCGCAACCGTGAGTTCCAACCTGGCGGCCATGCGCGTGAAGGATCTGCTGATTATGGCAACAGGCCACGACAAAGACACGACGGGTTCGCTCCGGTCCGACCCTGACAACAACTGGGTGAAAGCGTTTCTGGCGCAACCGGTGGAACACGAACCCGGAACATTCTTCCTTTACAACAGCGGGGCTACCTACATGCTGTCGGCGATTATTCAGAAAGTAACCGGCCAGAAACTGCTGGATTTCCTCAAGCCCCGGCTTTTCGATCCGCTGGGTATCGAGGGCGCTGATTGGGAAACCGATCCGAAGGGCATCGCTACGGGCGGCTGGGGGCTGCGGGTGCGCACGGAGGATATTGCCAAATTTGGCCAGTTGTACCTGCAGAAGGGAATGTGGAACGGCAAGCGGCTTTTGCCCGAAGCCTGGATTGAGGATGCCACAAAAGCCCAGATTCAGTCGAAAGGGGGAAGCCGGCCCAAAGAAGAGAACGACTGGCTACAGGGGTATGGCTACCAATTCTGGCGGTGCCGAAACGGGGCTTACCGGGGCGACGGCGCCTACGGGCAATACTGCATTGTAATGCCGAAGGAGGATACCGTTGTCGCCATTACCAGCGAAACGGGCGACATGCAGGCTATTCTGGATCAGGTCTGGAAACACATTTTGCCCAGCATTCAGCCAACGGCCATCACAGCAAGACCGTCGGCGGCTTTAAAGCAAAAACTAACGTCGCTGGCCTTACCGCTGCCGTCCGGCCAGGCTACGTCACCAACCGCGGCCCGGGTGAGTGGCAAGCCGTTCCAGATTGCGGACAATCCAATGGCCATCAAACGGGTTTCGCTGGCGTTTCAGAACGGTGCCTACGTTTGTACGTTGCAGGACGACAAGGGCGAACACCGGGTTGCCGGCGGAATCGGGCGCTGGGTGGAGGGCGATACGGATCTGCCTACTTTGCCGCTGAAACTGGTGGCGACGTCGGTTCCCAACGAAACCAAAACCCGAATGGCCGCGAGTGGGGCCTGGAGCGACGAAAACACGTTTACGATGACGTGGCGGTTTATCGAAACGGCCCATTACGAGAACGTTATCTGCCGGTTTACCGGTGACGACCTGCAACTCGAGTTCCAGAGGAGCCTGGCCATCCTGACCAAGTCCAAAGACAACCGCCCGGCCCTGAACGGAAAGCTGCTGGCTGCTGTTTCGCAGGGCAAATAAGCGAATTAGTCCTCTTGCTTAAACCTTAGCGCCCGGCTCCAAGCAAATTTCTACCTTCATTTTAGGATCGTAAAACCTTAAATGAACCTACGAGGGAGAGTGGCTCGGGGCCGGGTGGTGAAGCACTTGCCAGCACTACTGGCTGTTTTTGATCAGGGTTGCGTAAAACCGGATCATGTTGTGGTAATCCGTGATGCGAACGCGCTCGTTGGTGCCGTGCATCCGTTGCGTGTCTTCGTCGTTCATGGGCACGGGTGAGAAGCGGAAAACCTGCGGGCATACGCGGGCGTAAAACCGGGAGTCCGTGCCGCCCAAGGTTAGATAAGGCGTAACGATGGTTTCCGGAAAAACGCCTTTGATCGTTTGGTGAATCCGTTCAAAACCCAGCGCGTTCGGGTCGGAGACCGGCGAGGGCTGGCTGACGAATTTGCGAAGCACCTTGACCTGAACCCGCTCGTCGTCGATGACTTCCTTTACCCGCTCGGCAACGGACTCTACAGTTTCGCCCGGCAAGATCCGGAAATTGATGGTAGCCGTGGCGTCGATGGGCAGCACGTTGTCTTTCACACCGGCCTGAAAAATAGTGGGGGCTGTTGTCGTGCGCAGCGTCGCATTCCCGGAATTCGACTGCGACATAATGCGGGTGATCAGGGGGGAAAAGAGCCACTGGTTGGCAAATACAATCCGCTGACCGAACGGCATTTCGGGGCCGATGTACCGAAACATCTGATCCAGTCCCGCATCCAGCCGGGCGGGAAACGGATTTTTTTCGAGTTTGCTCACGGCTTCGGCCACCAGCCCAATGGCGGTTTGTTTCGGCGGCATCGATGAATGCCCGCCCTTACTCACGCTGGACAGCTCCATACTGGCGTATCCTTTTTCGCCAATGCCGATCAGGGCGACGGGTTTGCTTAGGCCCGGAATGCCGTCTGTTTTGAGTACACCGCCTTCGTCGAGCACATATTCCAGTTCAACTTTTCGGCGTTCCAGTTCCGCAGCAATCGTCTGCGCCCCCCGAAAACCGGTTACTTCTTCGTCCTGACCGTACGCCAGCAGGAGGGTGCGTTCGGGCCGGAAACCCGTACTGAGCAGCCATTCGACGGCTTCGAGTTGGGCCAGTACGCTGCCTTTGTCGTCCAGGGTGCCGCGCCCGTACAGAAAACCGTCTTCAATCAAGCCCGCGAACGGCGGACGTTTCCACAGTTGCTGCGTGCCCTGAATGACGGGTACAACGTCGTAATGACCCATGAGCAGAACCGGTTTCAGGGCTGGATTACTCCCTTTCCATTCGTACAGCAAGCCGTAGCGGTTGAACGTTTCCCGTTTGAGCTGGCGGTGAATCCGGGGAAACGATTCCTGAACTAGGCTCAGAAACTTCTCGAACTGCGTGGTATCCGTCAGCGAGTAATCGGTGTAGGAAACCGTCCGCAACTGCAGGGCCTTGACCAACCGATTAACGGCCGAGTCGCCCACCGGCACGGGCGGGGCGGGGGGCACATCCGTCAGTTGCTTCGACGAAGACCGGAGCGTATTGACCAGCAAAACGGCAAGGAGAAGAACAAGGGCGATCAGGAGCCAGCGGAGTCGTTTCATGGGGTTAGATCATACCTCGCGCTTTTAATTCGAGGTATTTGTTAACGGTGTCGGCGGTTAAGTTCTGCGGAGCGGTCAGAATGGTTTGAATACCGTATTGCTGTAACTCTTTGACAATCTGTTTTTTTTCGTAATAAAATTTTTCGGCAATGGTTTTCTGGTAAACCGCTTCGGTAGTGTTGGCCGGGTTGCTGAGCAAACTTTTTAGTTCGGTATTTTCAAAAAAAACAACGATCAGCAAATGATCTTTCGCCAGCCGACGCAGGTAGGGAAGTTGCCGTTGGAGCGCGTTAACCGTCTCAAAGTTAGTAAAAAGCAGCAATAGGCTCCGTTGCCGGATGTGCTGCCGGATGCTGGCGTACAGTGCTTCGTAATCCGATTCCAGAAAGCGGGTTTTCTGCCGGTACAGCACGTCCAGAATCTTCTGTAGATGCCCGGGTCGGCGCTCGGCGGCCACCAACTGCCCAATTCGGTCGGAGAACGTCAGCAGACCGGCGCGGTCTTGTTTCCGGAGGGCGATGTTACTCAGTACCAGCGACGCGTTGATGGCGTAGTCCAGCAGGGTCAGTCTCTCAAATGGCGACTTCATGACGCGGCCTTTGTCGATGAGGCAGTAAATAGCCTGCGACTTTTCATCCTGAAAAGCATTGATCATGAGGTCACTCCGGCGGGCGGTTGCTTTCCAGTTGATGGTGCGCACATCGTCGCCCCGGCTGTAGGGCCGGACCTGTTCAAACTCCATGCTGTGCCCAATCCGCCGGACTTTCTTAATGCCCATTTCGGATAACCGGTTCGAAATTGCCAGGAGTTCGTATTGCCGCATTTGCAGGTAGGACGGAAAAACGGCAACGGTTTTATCCTGCGAAAACTGATACCGTCGTTTCAGCAACCGCAGCGCCGTCATGACGTAGACGTTGACGGCCCCGAAATGGTATTCTCCGCGTTTGGTGGGGCGCAATTCGTACCGGAGGGCTTTTGTTTCGTTGGGTTTCAGCGTGGCCGTAAACAAGACATCCCGTTTCTGAAACTGGAACGGGATTTCGTCGATAATCTCCACCGTCGTCTGGAACGAATAGCGGTTTTCCAGGTAAATCGTTACCGGATTTTCGTCGCCGTTTGAGAGCCGGTCGGGGAGTTCGCGCCGGGCAAAAAAAGCCGCTCGTCCGCTCCCGGTGCGAAACAGCATAACACCGTCGAACAGGCACAACGCGGCAAAAACCGCCAGCGCCAGTTTAACAAACGGAAAAATGACCGGAAAAACGTAGGCCGTAACAAACAGCAGGACGAACGTAATCAGGATCAGCCAAACCCGAACCGAGACATAAAGGGCGCGGAAGAAGGTCATCGTGGTACGTCAATCTTGTGCACCACCTGGCCGATAACCTCGTCGGCCGTGCCGCCTTCCATTTCGCGCTCGGGAGTGAGCAGAACGCGGTGCCGTAAAACGGGTGCGGCCAGTTCCTGCACGTCTTCGGGCGTTACAAAATCGCGGCCCCGGAGCGTCGCCAGGGCTTTCGAACTGTTCAGCAGCGCCACGGAGGCCCGGGGTGAGGCACCCAGAAAAAGCGATTTGTTGGAGCGGGTATTCTGCACAAGCTGGGCAATGTATTCGAGCAGCTTGTCTTCGATGTGCACCTGGTGAACCTGCGCCCGGAGCGCCCGCAACTGATCGGCCGTCAAGGCAGGCTGCACGGCTTCGACCGCATCGGTCAGATTCCGCCGTTCGTGGTGGCCTTTCAGGATGTTAACTTCTTCCAGAATCGTCGGATAACCAACCACCACCTTGAACAGAAACCGGTCGAGCTGGGCTTCGGGCAGGCGGTAAGTGCCTTCCTGCTCAACGGGATTTTGCGTTGCCAGCACCAGAAAGGGATCGGCCAGGGGGTAGGTGATGCCGTCGTTGGTCGCCTGCCGTTCTTCCATAACCTCAAACAAAGCCGCCTGCGTTTTGGCTGGGGCGCGGTTGATTTCGTCGATCAGCACGATGTTGGCGAAAATCGGGCCGCGCCGGTATTCGAACTCGGTGGTTTTGGGGTTGAAGATAGAAGTCCCCAGCACGTCGGACGGCATCAGGTCCGGCGTAAACTGAATCCGGCTGAAATCAACCGAAATGGTTTTGGCCAGCAGTTTGGCCATCAGCGTTTTAGCGACGCCGGGAACGCCCTCAATCAGCACGTGGCCGTCGGACAGCAGGGCCGTCAAAAGTAAGTCAATGGTGGGGTGCTGTCCGATGATAATCTTGCCGATTTCGGCGCGAATGGCATCGACGGCGGTTTTCAATTCGGTTAAATCCAGGCGGTTTTCGTAGGGAGACATGGTGTGAAATCGTGGTTATGCGTTCGCATGGGTATAAAAGTTTTCCATTAGTTCGTTCAGCCGGAGCAGATCGTATTCGCTCATTACCTGCTGTTGGGAAAAAGCAATCTGGCGAAACAGCGCCTGAACGTCCTGCTCCGAAACGCCACTTTTGCGGGCCAGCGTCTGTTTGAACTCTTCGTCGGGTACGGCCGTGTTCAAACCAAATTTTTCGCGGATAAACGCCAGCAGGTACTGGATTTTCTTCTGGGACAGGTTACTGTGATCGGCCCGCTGGTAATACAGACGGCCAACGGTCTGGACGAATTCCAATGAGGTGTTTTTCAGCGGCTCAACGACGGGAATAATGCGCTGGGTTCGTTTGCCCGCAAAAATAACGTACAACAGCAGCCCCAAAACGGTCAGGTAATAGGCCCAGGCCAGCGGTGGCTGCGAGATCACGTACCGCAGCAGCGACTGCTCATCGGTGTTAAACCGGCCCTGCTTCTGGTATTCATCCCAGTAAGTCGGGCGCGGGGGCAGGTACGACAGCGCCTTGTAGGGATAATCAGCCGTGGCGGAGTCGAGAACGTAAAAGTTGGTGAAAGCAATCGGCAGGTTGTGGATGTAAAAATCCCCTTTGCCGTAGCGAATTTTTAGAAAAATCGGCTCATTGCGGGCGTTGCGGCCCAAAACCGTGGTGTTGGCGGCTTTCGTTGTAACCAGGAAATTTCGGCCGTCGTCGTGCCGGAAGTGGTAATCAGCCTGTGCTTTCAGGGTTGGGTTGGTGAAGTTCATGCCCAGCGTTGTATCGCGGAGCGTGGGGGCTTTCAGCTCGGCCCGGAAGCCCAGCAGCATGGCCAGCGAATCCGGAAATTCGTATGCCGACAGAAAAGCCGCGTTGCCCTGGTTGACGTACGCCAGCAGCTTCTCCCGATCCGGGCGGTTCAGCCGCAGCGTATGGCAGACAAAAAGGTAATTGCTGCGGGCGGGGAGGGTGGTGTCGGCCAGATGGTTGTAAACCGGCAGACGCAAGCTCGTGACCGGTTGCTGATTCATTAGACCGGGCAGTAGGTCGAACGACACCTTCGTCCCAAACGGAATTTTGTCGCTGTTGATATACGTTGGATTCCAGTCGATGGGTTTCGGACGATAATATTCAAACAGCCCGTAAGCCACAACGGTTATCACCAGGAAAAGCAGGTATTTATTTGGTTTCAAACGGTAATGATTTAGGACTTAATGGATGCAAAAGCGGTTTGCGCCCGCATCCGGACGGGTTTAACTGCGCACGGCTTTCGTTGCAAGTTATCACAGAGTTAGAAAATCGCAACCCAACAAATTTTTATAACTTTCCTGCTCTCTATCCAAACTTAAAAGATTTATGAAAAAAGTTTTGTGGATTGTCGGCGCCCTGGCGGTGCTTGTTCTGGTCGCTTACTGGGGCATTCGTTCGTACACCAAATCGGCGAGCCCGGAGGCCACTGCCGAAATTAACCAGAATGGCGTTGATGTAAAAGTAGAATACTGCCAGCCCTATAAAAAAGGACGTAAAATTTTCGGCGGGCTGGTTCCCTACGGCCAGGTCTGGCGGACGGGCGCCAACGAAGCCACGGTGATTACCCTGGAACAGAACGTGACGGTGGCCGGGCAACCGCTCGACGAAGGAGAATATTCGCTCTGGACCATCCCCTCGGAAGGAAACTGGATCGTGATTTTCAACCGCGAAACCGGCCAGTGGGGAACCGATTACGACCAGACCAAGGATGTGTTGCGGGTGCCGGTGCTGTCGCGCAAACGCAGTGCCGTAGCCGAGCAGTTTTACATCAGTTTTGCCCCGCAATCGGGGGGTACGGACATGCTGCTGGCCTGGGATGAAACCGAAGCCGTGGTGCCAATTCGGGTGAGGACCAATGAATAAAAGCTTGCAAACCACCGGGCGGAGGATACGGGGTATGCCAGAGCGTTTCTTTTGCTCTTCGCTCCACCTTCTCTGCCCGGTGGTTTTAAGCTTGTGGGGATTCATTCCAACGGCGGGGGGCCAATCCCGGCCGCTGAGTCCACGTCTTGCCAATTACCAGATCACTGTTCAGCTGGATACCGATACGAAACAACTGTCGGGCAAGGAAACGCTGGTCTGGAAAAATCCGTCGAATGAAGCCATTAACGAACTGCAATTTCATTTGTACCTAAACGCCTTCCGCAACGATCAATCAACGTTCATGCGGGAGTCGGGCGGCCAGTTGCGGGGCGCTTTTATTGACAGAAATGACGAGGAATCGTATGGCTGGATTGATATTCTGTCGATGCAGGCCCGGCAAGCGTCGGGGAAAACGGAGGTACTGACCGGCAAATACCGGTTTATCCAGCCCGACGACGCCAATCCCGACGACCGCACGGTGATCAGCGTACCGCTCCGTCAGCCGCTTGGTCCGGGTCAAAGCATCACGCTCGACATTGATTTTCGGGCCAAGCTGCCCCGGATTTTCGCCCGGACGGGCTACAGCGACGATTTTTTTCTGGTGGCCCAGTGGTTTCCAAAAATTGGCGTTTATGAACCGCCCGGAACCCGGTATGCGGCTGCACACGGTCAGTGGAATTGCCACCAGTTTCACGCCAGCTCGGAGTTTTACGCCGACTACGGCGTGTATGACGTGACGCTGACAGTACCCAAAAACTTCCGGGTTGGGGCGACGGGCGGACTAAAGAGCGAACGGCAAAACAGCAACGGGACCAAAACCATGCGCTGGCGGGCCGAAGATGTCGTGGATTTTTCCTGGACGGCTTCCCCGGCTTTCACCATTTTTGAGGATCGCTGGCGGCACGTAGCCATTCGCGCCCTGATGCAACCCGAACACGCCAGCCAGGCGCAACGGCACATCGACGCGGCCAGGGTGGCGCTTGCTTACTTTGATAAACACCTCGGACGGTATCCGTTCACGACGCTCACGATTGTTGACCCGCCCGTGTCGGGGCTGGGGGCCGGGGGCATGGAATATCCGACCTTCATTACCGCCGGAACAAGCTGGGGAATGCCTGCGGGAGTGCGGCTGCCCGAGCAGGTTACCATCCACGAGTTTGGACATCAGTATTTTATGCAGTTGCTGGCGACCAACGAATTCGAAGAAGCGTGGATGGACGAGGGCTTTAATCAGTATTACGAAGGCCGGATCATGGACGAAACCTACGGGCCGAAATCCTCCATAATCGATCTGTTTGGGTACCGGATGGGCAACCTGGAAGCATCGCGCAATTCGTACGTTCACCTCGATCATCCGGCGATTGCTCCCTCGTTTGGCAATGTCTGGCAGTTGCCCGACGCCTATTACGGCGAACTGACGTACTTCAAACCGGCCACCTGGCTGCGGACCCTCGATGGCCTGGTGGGGCGCCCGGTGATGGACGAAATCATGCGGACGTATTTCAACCGCTGGCAGTTCAAACACCCCAATGCCAAAGATTTTATTGCGATTGCCAACGAAGTCGTTGCCCGGCGGCTTGGCAACCGCTTGGGACCAGACCTGAACTGGTTTTTCGATCAGGTGCTTTACGGTACGCAGGTCTGTGATTACGAGTTGCATGCGGTTCGAAGCGTCCGGCAGGGTAATGCGTTTCGTTCGGTCATTACGGTTTATCGGCGGGGCAATGCGCAACTGCCGGTCGAGGTGCTGGTGCATTTTGAGGATGGCAACGAACAACTCCTGCGTTGGGACGGCAAAGCCAGCGTGCATACGTTTACCCTAACGAAGCCAACCCGGGTGCAATGGGCTAAAGTTGATCCGCAACAGAAGGTTTACATCGACGTCAATCTGAATAACAACAGCTTTACCGTACGGCCACCCGCCAGCCCGGCGGCCAAGTACGCGGCAAAACTGATGTTCTGGGCGCAAAACTGGATGCAGTGGCTGGCGTGGATGGTGTAAACAAACGATGCCCCGGAAGGATGGTCAACAGCCTCTACAGAAACGGATTATGGTAATTTTGAGCAGTTTTCAGCTGATCCGGCGTTCGTGGCGCATGGTACTGTGGCTCTACGGGGTTAATTTCCTGATGAGCCTGCTGGTCTTATTGCCCGCTTACGCAACGTTTCGGCGGGATATGGGTGCCTCGCTGGAGTACCTCAAACTGTTAAACGGCTTCGATTTTACGGTTTATTCGGATTTCCGGCACAACCACGGATCGGCTACCAATTCGTTACTGACCGTTGGTTTCTGGCTGGGTCTGCTTTATTTGTTGATTAGCGTATTTTTTACGGGAGGCCTGTTGCAGCAGGTTGCTTCCGCCACCGATCGTCGCCAGACCTTTCGGTTAAGCCGGTTTCTAGCCGCCGGTGCGCAGGGTTTCGGACGGTTTTTTCGGTTATTTCTGTGCGTGTCCAGCTTTATTTTCTTGCTTTCGGTTGTCTTTCTGCTCGCGGGCGGCCTTAGTGCTTTGGCGCTGACCAAGACGCTGAACGAAGAGGAGTTGAGTTATGTAGCGCTGGCCTTCCTGCTGGTCTTTGCCCTGTCGGCCCTCTTGGCGCTTTGTGTCGGCGATTACGCCAAAATCCGGCTGTTTCGACGCGATGAAACCCGCGCGGTTTTCGCTTTTTGGGTATCCATGCGGTTTTTGTTTTCCCGCGTTCGGGTAACTTTCGGCAACTATCTACTGCTGATTGGCGTTGGTTTAGCCTGCTTCGGGGTCTATTTTCTGCTTGAGTCGTGGATCGTCACCCGCGGCTGGGCGGAAATCGCGCTCCTGTTTCTGATCCAGCAACTCTTTATCATTTCCAGAACCTTCCTGAAAGTCTGGGTCTTAGCCACCGCAACGGTTGTTTTTACAGAGCAGGAAAAACAACCGACGATTTCGCCAGCCCGGTAAATAAAAGCCTGGATTCGGTACTACCTTTGTGCAGTAGCTTGATCAAATGTGGCTAAATCGATAACTTGCCAACTATTATTTTTTCCTGATCTTTTTTTGCCAAACGAATGCAGTCGACTGTTCCTCCCCCGCCGAAAGTATCCTATAAATCCTTATTCGGTCTTCCCGTTATTGTAGCCGCGTTAGGCTATTTCGTAGACATCTACGATCTGTTGCTGTTTGGTATTGTTCGCGTGCCCAGCCTGAGAGACCTGGGGTTAAACGACGAGCAGATTTCCCGCGTGGGGGCCAACATCATCAACTGGCAAATGGGCGGTTTGCTCCTGGGTGGTATTCTCTGGGGGGTTCTGGGCGACAAACGCGGGCGGCTTTCGGTGCTGTTCGGGTCCATCGTTACCTATTCACTGGCCAACATTGCGTGCGGTTTCATCGACAAGGTTACGTTTATGGATCCGACGGATTACTACGCCCTGATGCGGTTTGTTGCCGGGATTGGACTAGCTGGTGAACTGGGCGCCGGTATTACGCTCGTCTCGGAGGTACTGCCGAAGCAACTGCGGGCCATTGGTACGTCGCTGGTGGCTGGGGTGGGTCTGTTCGGAGCCGTTTTTGCTTATTTCACTGTTGAATTGTTTAACTGGCAAAACGCGTTCTTCGTGGGCGGAGCCATGGGAATCGGGTTGTTGTTGCTGCGCGTTGGCGTGATCGAATCGGGAATGTTTACGGAAGTATCCGAACAGAAACACGTTCAGAAGGGTAATTTTCTGGCATTCTTTACCAGCCGGGACCGGTTTTCCCGCTACATGAAGTGCATCGGCATCGGACTCCCTACCTGGTTTGTCATCGGCATTCTGGCGACGTTCAGCAACGAATTTGGAAAAGCCTTCGGCATTGCGGAACCCGTCAAGCCGGGCCTGACCATCATGTGGTGCTACGTGGGGCTGGCGTTCGGTGATTTAGCCAGCGGGATTATTAGCCAGGGACTGCAATCGCGTAAACGGGCGGTGTCTTTGCTGATGGGCTTCACGTTACTGGTTAGCTTGATTTATATCTTTGCTGCACCCAAAACGGTAAATGGCCTGTACATGTATTTTCTGGCCATGGGCTTCGGTATTGGCTATTGGGCCATGTTCGTCACCATTGGTGCCGAACAATTTGGCACCAACCTGCGGGCTACGGCCGCCACGACGGTACCGAACATGGTTCGCGGAATGGTTATTCTCATGACGAGCCTTTATACGTACCTGAAACCGTCGGTCGATGTCATCAATGCCGGGATTGTGGTCGGCATTCTGAGCTTTGCCATTGGTTTTTATTCCATCCTGACGATTCCGGAAACCCACGGTAAAGATTTGAATTATCTGGAGGAGTAAAGCTCCTTTCGTCTGCTTGTATGAATCCTGCTTCACCTGCCGTATCCTTCCGGCCGTTGTTTTCGCTGCCGGTTATCGTGGCCGCTTTGGGCTATTTCGTGGATGTCTACGATCTGCTTTTGTTTAACATTGTCCGGGTACCGAGCCTGAAAGACCTGGGGCTGGACGAGAAACAAATCTCCATCATTGGCGGAACGGTTTTGAACTGGCAGCAGGCCGGGTTGTTGCTAGGGGGCGTTTTATGGGGGATTCTGGGCGACAAACGCGGGCGGCTTTCGGTGCTGTTTGGGTCCATCGTTACCTATTCACTGGCCAACATTGCCTGCGGGTTTGTGCAGGACGCCAACACCTACGCACTCTTGCGGTTTGTGGCCGGGCTGGGACTGGCCGGGGAACTGGGCGCCGGTATTACCCTGGTTTCCGAAATTCTTCCGAAGGAACTCCGGGGCTACGGTACGTCGTTGGTTGCGGGGGTGGGCCTGTTCGGAGCCGTGGTTGCGTACTTCACCGTGGTGCTGTTTGATTGGCGGACGACCTACTTCATCGGGGGCGGCCTGGGGTTGGTTTTACTGTTGCTGCGGGTGTCGGTATTCGAGTCGAGTATGTTTCTCCGGATGAAAGAGCAAACCGTTCAGCGTGGTAATTTCTGGTCGCTGTTTACCCATTCCAGACGGCTTTTGACCTATCTGCGGTGCATGGGGCTGGCCGTTCCGACTTATTTTGTTATCGGTATTCTGGCGACGTTCAGTAACGAATTCGCCAAAGCGCTGGGCATCTCGGAGCCGATTGCACCCGGGCGCGTCGTGATGTTTACCTACGTCGGTATGGGCGTTGGCGATTTGATCAGCGGCCCGCTGAGCCAGTGGTTTCGGTCCCGTCGACGGGCGATCGGGGCTTTAATGCTGCTCAATTTGGTCTTTGTGGCGATTTATTTGTTTGCCGGAATCGCGTCGATTCCGCTTTTCTATACCGTTTGCGTTATCCTCGGTTTTTCAATTGGCTACATCGCGCTGTTTCTAACCGTGTCGGCCGAGCATTTCGGAACCAACTTACGCTCGACGGCTACCACCTCTATCGCCAACAATGTGCGGGCCACCACATTACTAACGATTCCGCTTTTCCAGTCGCTCAAGCCATCGGTAGGGGTGATCGGCTCGGCAGCCGTTGTGGCCCTGCTCTGCTTCCTGATCAGTTTCTGGTCGCTGGCGACGCTGGACGAAACGTATGGCAAGGATTTAAATTACGTCGAATAGACCGGAACCATCCCGTTCAGGACCGCTTATCCTGTTTTTCCGCCATTGCTCCCAACATCCCGCTCCGGGGGCGGGTGCGTTGCATCTTTTCGGTGAATTTAGATCAGTAAACAACAAATCTAACGAACACCATGAAAACGATTGTCCGCACGGCCAATGCCCTTTTGCTGGGCGCCCTTCTGTTGGTAGGAAACACTTCCTTCGCTCAAAACAGTTCTAATGATAAGCCTTTCCTGGTTGCAACTTACCCATCGGCGAATCCGATGAAGTTGTGGATGAACGTCCAGCGGAACGATCCCAAATGCAAGATTGTCGTGCGGCTGCTCGACGAGAAAAACCGGCTGGTGTACTCGGGAACCATGCCCAGAAGCAGAGACAAATACCGTCAGCGGTTCGACATGAGTAGCATGACGGACGGTACCTATACGCTGCAGATCACGGATGGCCGCGAAACCGTCGAAAAATCGTTTCAGGTCAAAACGTCTGGTATCATGGAGCGCTCTACGCAACGCGTGTTGACCGTCGTTCCGGCCAACGAACAATTGACCAGCCTGAAATAACCATAAATTGCTTATACTTGGCTTGGTAGGAGCGGGGAACTTAGTTCTCTTTGGTCCAGGAGGTGTAAGCGGAGGGTTTCACATGGCGCCGGATCAACTGGGTTGATCCCTCGTTGTACTCCGCCATATCGCCCCGCTCTAATTTATATTCTTTCATTTTGTCCAACAGGCCCGATTTCTGGAGGATGAAGTTCACAGTGCCCTCTTCGACAATAACCTGACTCGACTGTTTTTTTCGGTTGACGTACACGCGGGCTTCCTGGGTTTCGGTTACGACGTGGTTGCCCGTGTGAATTTGTAGCCGAAAACCGAGCGGTTGCCTGGCGACCAGTACCACGGCTTCTCCGTTCAGCCAGATTTTCCGGTTAGGCCCCGACCAATCGGATGAAACCTTGACGGTGGAGTTCTTTCTGAGAATAACGGCGGATTTATCCGGCAATAAAATGTGCCTATATGGTTTGTCGCCGGATTGGTAGACGGCATCTGCGGGTAATTGGGCCTGACGAAGCAATCGGATACTGAAGCCCAATGCAATGATGCACGTAACCCAGATGGCAATCCGGATCACCTGTTGCCACACGGTGCGGTAAAGTGGAAGCTCGGGTTCGGTGGGTACGTGTTTGGTTTGCTGGGAGATATCCAGCCACATCCGCTGCCAGTTGGGAGAATCGACATCGGTAACGCAGGGATTATTCCATTGCTTCCGCATCAAGCCACGTAGGTATGCTTCGTTATCCGGATTTTGCAGCCAGCCAATCACCCATTGCTCTTCCTCGCGGTTGCATTCGTTCCGAACGTATTTAACCAGCAAATCCTCCATATTACCAAGTGGTTGATTGGTTGTGAATTGCTCCGCACGCGCCTTGGCGGGGCCGTTTCTTCAACCGATCAATCACGATTTAATAGGTATGTCGTTCAAAATAAGTACCCAGCGTGTTGTAAGCCTGATTCAGGTGGTCGTCGACGGTTCGGGTCGAAAGGTTCATGCGGTCCGCAATTTGTTGCGACGTATAGCCTTCGTGCCGACTCAGCAAGTAGATTTCGCGACGGCGTGGGGAAAGTTGCGCCACCGCCTGCTGGTACAGTAATTCCAATTCCTGATAGAGTACCTCTTCTTCCGTATCAGAACCCGACTGCGTGGTCAGCCGCTGCAAAATTTCCTTGGGCTGGCATTGACTGTGCCGTTCGCGAAAACTGGATAGCACCAGACCGTAGGTGATGGTGAACAAATAGCCGTTCAAGGGAATATCTTCGTCTAGCGTATTGCGACGCTCCCAGAGTGAAGTAAACACATCGCGCACAACCTGTTGAGCGGCTTCCGGTGATTTAAGGATGCTTACCGCGAAATAATAAATTCGTTGCACGTAGCGGTCATAAACACGCCGAAAAGCCGTTGGGTCAGCATTCCTAAGTTGTCGAAGAAGTGTTTGTTCAGCTTGCATTCTGAATACACATTTTTAACAAGTGCCCGCCAGAGAAATAGTTATCGGACAAAAAAATCAACGAATTAGTCAACAAAGTTTAGTCTATTTCAACTCCGGCATCCTTCTCTAAGTCCTTTACACCTTTCCCGTTTACTACTTTAGTAAACGGTAGTTGCTGACGCTATGTAATACATTAAAGCATCTATTCGGGCCTGATGGGAAGCTAAAAGGCTCTCAATATCTAAAAAAGGCAGAATATGAATGTAGCTACACTTAATCAGACATACTGGCATTTTTATCCATCGGTCCTGAAAAGAACAGATTTGTTCAGAGGGCAATTAACGGGTTTGAACTTACTAAAAATTTCGGTATTCTGCATACTTTTACCGAAAAAGCCGTTAGTTTTATTAGCTATTGTCCTATCTAATCCAGATTTGATTCAAAACAAACCACACGCATGACATTACAAGATTTCACGGAGGAGATTCGGCGCCGGGTGAGCGCGGACAGCAGCTTTGATGCAACGGTCAAACTGGCGACCGATCAGGGAGTTATTTACATCGACGGGCGGCAGTCGCCCCCGGTGGTTTCCAACGAAGATGCCGAAGCGGATAGTACCATCAAAGTTTCCCTGAGCGATTTGCAGAAACTCGGCACGGGCGAATTGAATCCCATGACGGCTTTCATGTTTGGCAAACTGAAAGTATCGGGCGATATGGGCCTCGCCATGAAAATTGGCCAGAAACTCAGTTAGCGTTTTGCCATTTCTGATTCCCAATTCCTGAATCCATGAAATTCTCTTTCTCGCGTCGAAAATTCCTGCAGGGAAGCGCCCTGGCGGCTGCCGGTTTTACCATCGTGCCGCGTCATGTGCTGGGTGGCCCCGGTTACGTAGCGCCCAGCGACAAGCTGAACATAGCCGCCGTCGGGTGTGGCGGTAAGGCCGACGTGAACATCCGTTTGGCCTACAACAACGGTTCGGCCAACATCGTGGCGCTGTGTGATGTTGACGACCGGCAGGCGAAGAAATACCGCGCCCAGTTTGCGCAGGCCCCTTATTTTCGGGACTACCGCCAGCTGTTCGACAAGGAAGCGAAAAATTTCGATGCCGTAATCATCTCCACGCCCGACCACATGCACGCTCCCATTGCGATGGCGGCCATGCAATTGGGCAAGCATGTATACTGCGAAAAACCGTTGACGCACGATATTTACGAAGCCCGGATGCTGACCGAAGCCGCCCGCAACTACAAGGTGGTGACGCAAATGGGCAACCAGGGCAGCAGCGGGGATGACACGCGTAAAATAGAAACCTGGATTCAGAAAGGTGTTATTGGCCCGGTGCACACCATCAATTGCTGGACCAACCGGCCGGTATGGCCGCAGGGTGTCCGGTCACCTAAAGACCGGGGCGAATCGCAGCCGGTGCCGTCGGAGGTGGATTGGGATTTGTGGCTGGGAACGGCTCCCCTGCGCAGTTACCACGAAGCCTACATGCCGACCCGCTGGCGCGGCTACTGGGATTTTGGAACCGGGGCGCTGGGCGATATGGGCTGTCATTTCATGGACGTACCCTTCCGGGCGCTGAAGCTAAAATACCCGACTTCGGTGGAATGCAGCGTTGGGTCGGTGTATTCAGACTTCTTCGTGGAAGCGTTCTACGACGATGTTTGTCCGCCCTCATCGGCCATTCACCTGACTTTCCCGTCGGACAACCGCAAGGTGAACGAAATCAAGTTCTCGTGGTACGATGGCGGTATTCGCCCGCAAGTGCCGGAAGGAATTCCGTACGAAAAAGTATTTACGAGCATCGACGGCGGGATGATGTTTATTGGCAGCAAGGGTATTCTGGTGGCTGAGTTGTTTGGCAACAATCCGCGGCTATTTCCGGAAGAGAAGTTTGAGGGCAAAAAGCTGCCCGACGCCGAAAAACCGTTGGTCGAAGGCAAAACGGAGGGGCACCAGCAGCAATGGGTGAAAGCCTGCAAGCAGGGGTACGGCGCGTACACGAGTTCGTCGTTTGAGGAAGCTGGTCCGCTAACTGAAACCGTCCTGATGGGCAACCTCGCCACGCGCAGTTACATGCACCGGGAGGCCAGGGCCGACGGTGGGTACAGCTTTCCCGGCCGCAAAAAGCTTTTCTGGGACGGTGCCAACATGAAAATCACGAACTTTGATTACGCCAACCAGTTTGTGAAGCGGCAGTACCGGGGGCGTTATTCCCTTTGAAAAACCAGTAAAAAAGCCGGCCCGGTCGGGACCATACTGTCTTGCTGACCGGGCCGGCTTTCTTATGAGTTTGTTTTGCGAACCGCCACGGCTTCAATCTCAATCAAAAAACCGTAGTGCAGCTTGTTGGTCGGCACCACGGCGCGGGCGGGTTTGTGTTCTCCAAAAAAACTAGCGTACAGCGCATTGACCGGCTCCCACAGCCCAATGTCAGCGATGTAAACCGTTGTTTTCAAAACGTGATTCAGGTCGCTTCCGGCGGCTTCCAGAACGGCTTTCACATTTTCCAGCACCTGACGGCTCTGGTCTTCGATCGACCCGGTAATTTTTTCCTTTGTAACGGGATGAATCGGCAATTGACCAGATACAAAAATCAGGTCGTTCCAGACGGTGGCCTGGGTATAATGCCCGGCGGGAAGTGGAGCGTTGGGCGTTTCGACGAATTGAATCATGTGGAAAGACACAAAAAGGGAGACCTGCGACAAAAAATAACAAAACCCGAATGAGAGGTCTTTGCTCTTTTATCTCAGTTCTTTATTCCCCTAACTGTTTCAAATAGAGCTGAATGGTATTCTCAAGACCGAAGTACAGCGCGTCGCTGATGAGCGCGTGTCCAATGGAAACTTCCAGCAAACCGGGAACGGACTGCTGAAAATACCGCAGGTTTTCCAGGCTCAGGTCGTGGCCGGCGTTAAGGCCCAGCCCCAATTGGTTGGCAACCTGAGCGGCTTTAACAAAAGGAGCAACGGCGGCCGCCCGGTCATCGGGGTAATGGGTGGCATACGGTTCGGTATACAACTCAATCCGGTCGGTGCCGACTTCCTTGGCGCCCTCGACCATGCGTTCGTCGGCATCCACGAAAATCGAAACCCGGATTCCCAGGTCCTTGAATCGTTTGACCAGATCCGTCAGATGAGCCCGGTGCGTAAGGGTATCCCAGCCCGCGTTGGAGGTAATGGCATCTACGGCGTCGGGTACGAGCGTCACCTGCTCGGGCCGGACGCGGGAAACCAGTTCAATAAACCGGGCGTCGGGGTTTCCTTCAATGTTGAATTCGGTGGTTACAACCTCCTTCAAATCCAGAACGTCCTGGTACCGGATGTGCCGTTCGTCGGGGCGCGGGTGGACCGTGATGCCCTGAGCACCAAACCGCTCGCAGTCGAGCGCTACGTTGACCACATTCGGATTGTTGCCGCCCCGCGAATTCCGGAGCGTGGCAATTTTATTGATGTTTACGCTCAAACGAGTCATTAGCTGAGTGATGAATTAAGAGTTATGAGGGATGAATTGTAACAAGCCGTCCTCGTTTTTGTAACTTTGCCCAACTTTCAATGGTTCCGGAGTTGATAAACTCTTCACTCATAACGCTTAATTCATCACTCAAAAGTATGTCGCTGAAACAACAGATTGATACGGATATCAAAGAAGCAATGAAGGCCAAGGATCAGGATCGGCTGCGGGCGTTGCGGGCCATCAAGTCGCTGATTTTGCTGGAAGAAACCAAAGATGGTTCGGCCGGGGGCGACCTGAAGCCTGAAGATGAAATTAAACTCCTAACCAAAGCCGTTAAGCAACGGAAGGATTCGGCTGATATCTACCGCACGCAGAGCCGCGAGGACCTTCTGCAGGCCGAGCTGGCGGAAATTGCCGTCATTGAGAAATACCTGCCGCAGCAGCTTTCGGAAGAGGAACTGAAAAGCCGTTTGCAGGAGATCATCGCCCGGGTAGGCGCATCCGGATCGTCGGATTTGGGCAAAGTGATGGGCGTTGCCACCAAAGAACTGGCGGGGCAGGCCGACGGGAAAGCCATTTCGGCCACGGTAAAAAGTTTACTATCTTAAGGGGATTAATGGTTTTGGATGGTTAAAATGGTCAGATTGTTGAAAGATTATTTTCCAGTACTTAGCGGCATGATGCCTCAACTGTACACCATCCACGTATTTTTTTCCATATAACCATTCAAAACCATTTTTTCCCAACCTTGAAAATCCTCGACATCATCATCCTCATTACGCTGGGCTACGGTGCGTACAATGGTTACCGCAAGGGATTGCTGGTGGAAGTTGTCGCCATTGTGGCCTTTGTCGTGGCGATGATCGTCGGCTTTAAATTTCTGGGGTTCGGCATTGATCTGCTGGCGCCGTACATCAGCATGGAAGTGGCCCGGCGGCTGTTGCCGTGGATGGGGTTTTCGGTTATCTTTTTTCCGACGATTTTTCTGATCAACCGCATGGGGTTTTCCCTCCGGAATTCGATGCGATATACGTTGCTGGGTACGTTCGATAGTCTGGCCGGAGCCGCCGTCGGAATTTTTACCTGGGTTTTCGGAATTAGTGTAATGCTCTGGTTGTTAACCTGGATGGGGATACGTATGCCGATCAAACACACGCAGGAAACGTACCTCTATCCCATGGTCAAACCCATCGCGCCGAAAGTCATGGACGCAACGTCCGGCTGGATTCCGGTGGGAACGAACTGGATTCGTAAACAGAAAGAAGAATTTTCGCGAAGCTGGTCCGATACCAAGCCGGACGACTTGAAAGCGGAACGTGCAGACAAAAAAGGATGACAACGACAAAGCAGGACATACGAAAACTAAACGAAGACCAACTGAAAACCTGGCTGACCGGCCACGGCGAACAAGGCTTTCGCTCGAAACAAATTCAGGAATGGCTCTGGAAACGATCGGCGCGGACGTTCGACGACATGACGAACCTTTCGCTGAAAACCCGGCAGTTGCTGGCGGAGCATTTTGAAGTGCGTACGCTGTCGGTAGCCAAACAGCAGCAAAGCGCCGACGGTACCATCAAATCCTCGTTCCGGCTCTACGACGGCAATCTGGTTGAGGGTGTTCTGATTCCGGCCCTGCGGAAAGACGAGGACAACCGGATGACGGCCTGTATTTCGTCGCAGGTGGGCTGCTCGCTGACCTGCAAATTTTGCGCAACGGGTTACATGGATCGGAAACGCAACCTGGAAGCCAGTGAAATGGTCGATCAGGTGGTGGCCATTGACCAGCAAGCCAAAGATACCTACGGCACCGGCCTGACCAACATCGTGTACATGGGGATGGGTGAGCCGCTGCTGAATTACACCAACATGCTGGACTCGGTCGAGCGGATTACGTCGCCCAACGGGCTGGGCATGTCGGCCAAACGGATTACGGTTTCGACGGCCGGAATCGCCAAAATGATCAAAAAATTGGGTGATGATCAAGTGAAATTCAACCTGGCGCTGTCGCTCCATGCCGCCAATGACGACAAGCGGAACCAGATCATGCCGATCAACGAGAGCAACTCGCTGCCTGCGCTGGCCGAAGCCCTGAACTACTTCTACAAGAAAACCGGTACGCGGGTCACGTTTGAGTACATCGTTTTTAATAACTTTAACGACACCCTGCAGGACGCCAAAGAGCTTTGGCAGTTTACCAAAAAGGTGCCCGCCAAGGTAAACATTATCGAGTACAACCCGATTGCCGAGGCCGATTTCCGGAATACCGACTCCCAGAAACTCGACCAGTTCGCCGGTTTTCTGGAAGACCGGGGCGTGGTGGTCAACATCCGCCGGAGCCGGGGAAAAGATATTGACGCAGCCTGCGGACAACTGGCAGGGAAACAGTAATTTTTTCTGCGCCTTTTTGAACTGTGCAGGTTACAAAGTATTCAGGACTAAGTACAAAACCGGAAGATTTTAACAACCGGTCCGGTTATTGCTTAACATTTAGTTAACATTGCCCTCGGAAGTTTACTGTACTTTTGAGGAATAATTGATTGAGTTTTCACAAGGCTCAGTACTACAGACTTGTATCTGCATGTTCGGATTAGAAACGGATATTTTCATCCTCCTCGCTCTTTGTCTCTTTGCTGCCTGCGCGTTTGAATTTGTAAATGGATTCCACGATACGGCCAATGCCGTCGCTACGGTTATTTATACAAACTCCCTGAAACCCAACATCGCCGTGGTGTGGTCGGGGATCTGCAACTTTGTTGGGGTTTTGATGGGTGGTATCGGCGTTGCCATGGGAATTGTCAACCTGCTGCCGGTCGAATTGCTGGTCGATCAGAACGTTTATCACAGCATAGCGATGGTGCTGGCCCTGCTGTTTAGCGCTATCATCTGGAACCTGGGTACGTGGTATTTTGGTTTGCCCAGTTCCAGTTCGCATACCCTGATCGGTTCCATCCTGGGGGTGGGCCTGGCCTTCTCGACTATGGGCACGACCGGCGAACGGGGGGGCGTCAACTGGGAAGAAGCCGAAAAAATCGGGAGGGCCCTGTTGCTGTCGCCGTTGATTGGTTTCAGTCTTGCCATCATCCTGATGTTTTTGCTGCGCCGGTTGGTGGGCAACAAAGACCTGTTTAAAGAACCCAAGAAAAACGCTCCCCCGCCGACCTGGATTCGCTCGATTCTAATTGTGACTTGTACGGGCGTTAGTTTTTTTCACGGCTCCAACGACGGGCAGAAAGGGGTGGGGCTGATCATGCTGATCCTGATCGGAATTACACCGGCTTATTTTGCTCTAAACAATAACATCGAGCCCACCACCATGCGTGGAAACCTGGTGCAGATTTCCCAGATCATCAATAAAATTGATACCGTTGGCTTATCGGATACCGACCGGCGCCGGATCTCCCAAACCAAAGCGGAACTCACCGATCTTCAGGGAGTCATCAACATCCCGCTGGAAGATGGGAAATTCAAAGCCGATGAACGTTTGCAGATTCGCCGTGACTTGCTGCTGATCAACAACAACGTCAAGAAGTTGGTGGAAAGTGAGGAGGTGGGGTTGAGCGCAACGGATATCGCCACGCTGAATACCAACCTGAACGAGAAAGCGGGTTTGCGCCGGTTTACAGACTACGCTCCGCTTTGGGTCATTCTGATGATTGCGCTGTCGCTCGGCCTGGGAACGATGGTTGGCTGGAAACGGATTGTCGTAACAATTGGTGAGAAAATTGGGAAGCAGCATTTGACCTATGCCCAGGGAGCTTCGGCGGAATTGGTGGCGGCCACGACCATCGCGTTGGCGACGCTGTACAAAGCGCCGGTCAGTACCACCCACATGCTGTCATCCGGGATTGCCGGTAGCATGGTGGCCAGCAAAGGGATCAAAAACCTACAGGGAGGAACCATTCGCAACATTGCACTGGCCTGGGTGATGACGCTACCGGTGTCCATCCTGCTTTCTTTTACGCTTTACCTGCTCTTTCGCTGGATTTTAGACTAACAGCTTAGCAGGATATTGAAAATGACGAGGCTCTATCCCAGGCGGATTAGAGCCTCGTCATTTTTTCTTTGGGAAGCTCCTGCTCGATGGCTTCCCGAACTTTGTCGACCAGCGATTCGATGGATTCTTTCGCATCGTATTCCAACGGCGGTTTAAAGCGTACGCTCAGTTGCGTATTCCGCTTTTTTAACCGCAACCCTTTTTTATCAAACGCCCGCCGAAAACCGTTAATGACCACCGGAATTACGATTGGGTTGGTGGTTTTCAGAATGTGACCCGTACCCTTTCGGATCGGGGCGTAGGGGCTGGTGGTTCCCTGCGGAAAGCTAACTACCCAACCGTGTTCGAGCGCTCGTGCGATGCGGTCATTGGCCGTATTATCTACTTCCCGATTAACATCCTGGCCTTTCGACCGCCACGACCGTTCGATCTGAATGGCTCCTCCCAGGGCAAAAATACGGGGTACCAGACCTCCCTTCATGGTTTCGCTGGCCGCTATATAGTAATTGCGAGCGCGGGGCCAGAGCAGGTACAGTGGCGGTACGATATTATTTTTGAATCCCCATTTGACGCTGCAAAAAATGTGGTAGAAGGCAATTACATCGGCAAAATAGGTCTGATGGTTGGAAAGGAAAATCACGTTGTTGACTGGTAGGTTCTCCAGATATTCCGTGCCTTCGATGTTGAGCTTGTTGTAAAGCGTGTACCGGAAATAGGTAATCCAGCCCAGAATAGCAATCAAGATCCGTTTGATAAACAGGGAGTTGCCGAAAGGATCCTTGTCAAAAAGGCCGATAAAATCGAGTTTGTTGAGCGGTTTCGGCAGAAAGCTGTATTGCGTTGGCGGTTTACAATCCATTCATCATCAGATTAATCGATCATGTAGTAAATCCAAAAAATCAGGACAATGTTTTCGGCGAAAAGTACTGCTTAAGCCCAGAAGTATAAATAAAAATTGATAAAAAAGTAAAATGGCATTAATCCATTGGCGTTCGCGCATGTCCAAGCATCAGATTTCAGTAACAACGGCTTACCATTACGGCCGCTTTGCCATAGATAACCAACCTATTTTTTTATCAGTCATGAAACGATTTACACTGGCCGGAATAGCCGCACTTGCCTTTTTATGGATTCAAACTGCATCCGCACAGGTTCAGGTGGGCTTTCGGGCGGGCGCCAACTGGGGCGCAGTTTCCAAACCTGAATTTTTAGATAATTTTTCGCCCACTTTTCGGTTGTCACCCGGTCTGACTGGGGCGGTTTTTGTGGAAGCTCCGGTTAGCGAGCGTGTCAGCATCCGGCCCGAAGTTTCGTATATTCAGAAGGGTTTTTTGATTGACGAAGGCTTGAAGCTTCCGTTGGGCGGCTGGAGTTTGCCGCTCGGTGCCCGGGTTGCCTACCAGACGCGGTACGTGGAGCTGCCGGTTCTGGCCAAAATCAACCTGAACGAAGGGCCGGTCCAGTTTTATGTGCTGGCGGGTGGAGCTGCGGGTTACGCCGTCAACGGACGCATTCGGACCCGAACTAGTGGTATATTCCGGAGCAAACCTATGGATGTAGACATGAACATGGGACTGCTCAATTACAACCGTTGGGATTTTAGCGCCATCGGCGGGCTGGGCTTCAGCGCGGAAGCCGGAGCGGGCAAATTTTTTGTCGAAGCGCGGTACCAACACGGTTTTTCGCGGCAATACGATCTCCCATTTGTTCAGCTTCCGATCCGCAACCGGGGCTTGAGCGCATCGATCGGCTACTCGTTTGCCTTCGGACAATGAGTAAAGCAATGCGGTGACCAACAGCAATATAGCGGTCTGCCGGGATTTGTTACGCGTTAATAATTGTTTACTAATAAAGCATTGTTTGTGTGTGTTTAAGGGTTAGAGTTGAGCTGGAAAAGCCCGGGGCGTTTGCACCGGGCTTTTTTGTTAGAGATCAACCAATATAGTTTTTACAGAATCCCTTTTACCAGTCCCAGTACACTATCAAGTTGACTCTTTACGGCGGGTTCGGCGGCTTTCGCCACAGCGCCCCCCTTGCTTAATTTCGACAGACTACCCAAAGTTGTGTTGATGAGTGAGTTGCCGGAACTGGCACTGCTACCACCCAGCGCCGACAGCCCGGTTTTGACCAGATTGAGGTTTTTGGTTAAACCACTGACTTTCGAAATCAAATTGCCACCACCCATGAGCTTCTCAAGTTGATTCGCACCGAGCGCCGTCTTGGCCAGGCTTACAGCTTTTTGCAAAACATTACCTTTTAGTAAGCCGCTTTGGGCCAGCGGAATCAACTTTTTCAGATTGCTGACCTGCCCGAGTAGTTTGTCTTTCAAACTACCGGTGCTGCTTTTGGCTTCGGCTTCGAGGGCCGTGGTTCCGGCCTGCAATGCCTGCACGGTACCCGCCTTGTCGCCTTTGGCGCTGGCGGATACGGCTTTGTCGAGCAGGGCTACGGTTGAATCCGTGTTTGCCTGAAATGCAGAATGCATCGTTGCCGAAGGGGTAGGAACTGGCAAAGCAGCCGCGGCTGTTTGCACAAAACCCGCAGTTGCGAGCGCAACCGTCAGGCTCAGGACGAGTTTTTTCATGATTGTGTAATTAAGTGCCATATACAGGCTTTCGTATCTTTTACTAATGCTTTTACAAGCAAATACTGTGCAAGCTGATTCTACACTGTCCAGGAAAGCGTACACTTTTGTCCGTAAGTGAACAGAGGTTGTCCGACTTCGTACACTTTTATAAACTGAGCATTTTGATAATTGTTTAATTGTTAGGGCGTTAGGTTTTTGTCTTCTTGTTGGCATGGCGTTGGCATACAGATAAAGCGAACAGGTAAACAACAACACTAAGACATACACAACACCGCACTGGCGGCCTATAACCAAACAACAAATGCCATGATGAATTTACTCAGTAACCTGATCTGCACTGCTCTCTTAAGTACAACTTCCATTGACCCGGCTACAGCTCCGAAGACTCTTTCATTCGATGCCAGCGCCTATGTAACCGTCAATAACCAGATTCGGCTGGCGGTCGAAAAAACATCGGCGGAGCCCGTTGTCGTCCTGTTGCGTGATAAAAACAGCAAGGTTCTTTTCCAGCAATTTGTTGGTAAGAAAGCCCAGAAATACGCCGTTAAACTGGACGTTGCCGATTTGGCCAACGGAACCTACGAACTGGAAATAAAATCAAAAGAGGGCAGCATCCGGAAAGAAGTGAATCTGGACTCAAAACCCACAAAAGCGCCCACGCGTCTGGTCGTCATGAACTAAGCGCTATCGCGGGTTTCAGCTATAAAAAAGCCAGGCTTGACCTGGCTTTTTTTGTTTAGGCAATGTATTTCTTTCGGTCGCCCATCTGGCGTTCGACCATCCAGCCCGGATATTCCGGAGCCAGTTTGCTGACTTCATCCAGTTTTGCCAGTTCATCGGTCGTTAGCACCACCTCGACGGCTTTCAAGTTGTCTTCGAGTTGTTCTGGTTTTTTGGCGCCGATAATTACCGTAGTAACGGCGGGTTGGTGCAGGAGCCAGGCCAGCGCCACCTGAGCCACTGAAACGCCTTTTTCGGCGGCAATTGGTTCGATAACGTCCAGAATGTTGAAGGCTTTTTCCTTATCAACAGGCGGGAAATCAAAATTGGCCCGGCGGGCATCTTCCGGATTCTTGTTACGACCGTATTTGCCGCTTAAAAAACCGCCCGCCAGCGGACTCCACACCATCAGACCCACCTTCTGATCCAGCAGCAGGGGTACGATTTCGCGCTCCAGATCGCGACCCGCAACCGTGTAGTACGCTTGCAGCGAAACAAATTTGGCTAAATCCTTGTGTTCGGAATACGAGAGGGCTTTCATCAATTGCCAGGCCGCCAGGTTGCTGGCTCCAATGTAGCGCACTTTTCCGCTGCGAACCAGGTCGTCCAGCGCCCGGAGCGTTTCTTCCAGCGGAGTCAGAAAGTCAAATCCGTGAATCTGGTACAGGTCAATGTAGTCGGTTTTCAGCCGGTGCAGGCTTTCTTCCGCCTGTTGCAGAATGTGTTTCCGGCTCAAGCCGATCTGGTTCGGGCCTTCCCCCATTTTTCCCCGCACCTTAGTCGCAATCACCAGTTCGTCGCGCTTGATACCCAGGTTATGAATGGCCTGGCCGGTCAGTTCTTCCGACAAACCTTCCGAATACACATTCGCCGTGTCAATGAAATTAATCCCGGCGTCGACGGAGCGTTTCACCAGTTGATCGACGGGATCCTGGTCCAGTTGACCAATGGCCGTCCACATGCCTTTTCCGCCGAACGTCATGGTGCCGAGGCAGAGTTCAGAAACCAGTAGGCCCGTATTGCCTAAGAGGTTATACTTCATGATGTAAAGTGATTATGGGTTGATCGGCCCGGCTCCCGGAAACCGTCCGAAGCCTGCTGCCGTTGGTTCTAACAAAAGCCGTTGCAATTCGTTTCAATCAACAAATGATCTTTATGTTATGAACCGGCTTTTGTTTTCCCTGATGTTTGGTTGTACGGCCCTGTCCGGCTACGCACAACGAGATACGACCGTTCGCCAGAACAACCCCCAGCAATTACCCACGACCATTGCACCCGTGGTGACGCCCTCGAACGGCGTACCCATGACAAGCCCGGCTGCGGAACCAGTATCCATACCCGGCACCGTCGTTAGCCCGCGCGAAGGCCGGGGCAAACGCAAAGTCCGCGTAGTGCCGCCGAGCGAACCCAATGCCTTCGGAGTGGGCGCTACGCTGGAAAAACGGGATACGACCCGGCGGAAAGACAACTAAGCTATCGACTGATCAGCGTCACTGAGCCACCGGGCTGTAGTTTGACGGTCACAAAACCGACTTCGGCGGGTTCAACAGTGGCCTGTTTCGGAGATTGAGTACCGTAGTTCTGAAAAGGTAATTTCAGCCGGGTAGAACCGCCTTTTTCCGCCTTTACCGTGATCGCCGTTACGGCCCCGGCGCGTCGTTGGGCGCTGACCAAAAAAGCGCCTTCCGTTCGCAAATCCGTAAACGCAACGTCGGCCCAATTAGCCGGAATGGCCGGAAACACTTCGATGAAACCGGCGTAACTCTGAATCAGCATTTCCTGCAAACCGGCGGCAAACGCAAAATTACCTTCCAGCGTAAACGGCCGGTACGTAAACTTCGACTTCCCGGATTTGGTTTGATCGCCGTTCAGGTGGAATGAGTTTGGCGAGCAGAAGGCCGTCGCAAACGTGTTTAGCGCTTCGCGGGCCCCGTTGCCGTCTTTGGCCCGCGCTTTCAGGCTGCCCAGCCAGGCGTAGGAGTAACCACACCACCAATCCGGTCCGATGCGGTCGAGCAGGGCCAGCGAATTCCGGATGATCTGCTGCGCGGCTTCCCCGTCTTCCCACCGAATCAGACCCAGCGGATGAATGGCCATTGTATGCGAAAAATGCCGGTGCGACTGGTTGTAAGGCAGACTGGCGGCAAACATCAGTTCATTTTGATCGCTTATGGCAAAATCGCTCCACTGGTTTTGAACGGCCTGCCAGTGGCTGGCGTCTGCATCGTTGCCCAGGGCCTTCGCCATGTCGGAAGCGGCTTTAAACACAAACTTCATCAGGGCCAGATCGTAGTTGGTATTAGTCGTAAACCAGGCTGTTAGTTTGTTGTCATTGATCTCCGGGCTGGAACTGATGGGCAGTTTCCGTTTGCCGTTTTCATCCAGAACCGTCAGTTGTTCCAGATGCTGCGCTACGCCTTTCAGCCAGGGATAGGCACGCTGGCGCAGAAAATTCGCATCCTGGCTATACCGCCACTGCAAATAATAGTGGTGCGCCAGCCAGGCCGAAACCGTGGGCGAAAGCGAATATTGAATCCAGCCGCCCATTTCTTTGCCCGTCAGGGTCGTAACGCCGGGAACCGCAATGCCGTCCGTGTTGAAATACCGTTTGGTGTAATCGCGGTAAGTGGGCAAGTTTTCTTCCAGGTGATTGAGGTAGCCCAGGCTTTCTTCCAGATGGTTACCGCTGTAGCTCGGCCAGTAACTGAGCTGCGTATTCAGATCGTGGTGGTAATCGCCTTTCCAGGGCGGAATCCGGCCGTTGTCGGCGGTCCAGACGGCTTGCAGGGAAATCGGCGGGGCATCGGCACGGGCGGTGGCCCCAAACTTATACGTTTCCAGGTACCACTGCTTTAAAAGTACCGGGTCGGGCACGTGCAGCGACGATTTGGACCAGAACCGCTGCCACCAGTCGCGGTGCGTAGCCAAATCACCGGCATACGTCCGGCCAACGGGTTTGATGGGAACCAGCGTTTTCTTTTTCTGCGGATAGTCAGATGTGATGGTCCAGGTGCCCTCAACGGTTTTGCCTTTCTGCGTCCACTGCACCGTTACGTCGTACGAAAAATCGCCCCAGCCGGTCTGGTGGTAAGTGATTTTGTTGTTTTGCTGCGAAACCGTTCCCTGCGCGTATCCCAGCCGGACCAGATCGTCGCCATCGACAACGGCATTTTCGGCTTTCTCCTGAATGGGTTTCCCGTAGGCGGGCGGAATCAGGTTGGGCGTGAAGCGGGCCGGGAGGTTTTCAAAGCGAAACCAGCCGATGGGTTCCGTTGCGTGCACGAACGAGCGCAAAACCGTGCCGTTCTTCCATTTCACTTCCGCCACGGCATCCCGGATCAACAGCCTCGCCGACTGGACCGCACCCCAACCCTTGGTGTCGAACTCCAAAGCCGCCCCCGGAATTTTGGTCGGACCGGGCTCCTGATCGTACGGTTTATCGAAATATTCCTGAACAATTTTGTAGTCTTTTTTCATTACCTGACCCTGCACCCAGCGGTAACTGAATTCGGGGCGGTCGAGTCCTTTCATCGGGCGCAGGTCCCACAGATCGGCCCGGTCGAGCGAGAACCGTAAGCGGTTGTCTTTCTGCCAGATTAAGGTTCCCAAAATGCCGTTTCCCAGCGGCAGGGCTTCGTCCCAGCGGGTGGGTAGCAGGCTGAATTGCAGATCATACGGACCGGCCTGGAGCGACTGGGCGATGGCGGGCGGGCGGGTCAGAAAAAAAACGCAGGCGACTCCGGCCAGAATTTGCTGGAATCGCTTCACACTGATGGCGTTGGCGGTCATACGGGTTTAGGAAAGTTAGGATAAGCAAGGTCTACAGGGGTTCGCAAAAAAGCAAATGGCCGCATCTCATCAGGGAGATTTTAGTATCTTGCCGATCATAAAACCTATTCCCATGCACCTATTTCCCAACTTTCGCGGCCGTTCGCTGCGCCGTCTTGCGTCTTTTTCGCTTCTTGTTGTTTTTGGTTTCCTGATGACCCCGACGGTTTTTGCCCAAAAAGGGTCTTTGTCCGACGTAGCTTTTATGGAAGGCCGCTGGCGGGGCACATTCAACGGCGGGCCGATTGATGCCGCCTGGTCCGCTCCGGAAGGCGACAACCTGCCCGGTTTCATGCGCATGATGAAAGACAACAAGGTAACGATGTACGAAATGCTGATTTTCGAACAAACCGAGCAGGGGCCCATTGTCCTCGTCAAACACTTCAAACCCGGTTTGATCGGTTCGGAGGAGAAAGACCAGTCGGACCGGTATTCGTTTATCGAAGCCAAGAAAAACCAGGCGTTGTTTGAAAAATCGGATGGTCAGGTCCGGATTATTTACGAAAAACGTTCAGACAACCAGCTTGTCATTCAGCGCGGCAAAAAAGAAGGTGACAAATGGACGTTCGTCGATTTGTTTGTGTTCAACCGCGTTAAATAAAGGCGTTTAGTAAAAACTCTCGATTTTCAGAATTTGCTCTTCAACGGCGGGTGGAACGACCCGCCGATTTTTTAGGATAGAGGGGAGAGCCTTCAAAGCCGTGCGGTATCCTCTGCGCACGTCGGCGTCCGACCGGCTGGCGCGGTGAATCAGCAGGGTATGGCGCAGGGCGTAGTACCACGGCCGACGCAGCCAGTAGTACCAAAGCGTATCGCGGGTAATGTTCTGTTGCCGAAACGAGTAATTGCGCTGTTGGGAAGGGTAGTGGTGAGCGACCATATCGTCAGCGTACGCCAGGCTCCAGCCGTGGGTCCGCATATCCACCGAAAACATTCGTTCTTCACCCGCGATGGCAAACCGCCGGTGAAAGCCGCCTACTTCCAGAAAAGCCGTCTTCCGTACCACCACGGCGCAACACACAAATCCCAGAATAGCCGGTCCGGGAAGCGGGCGCGGGTCCGTTAGCGGGCTGTTCTGCATAGCATCACAAACGGGATCCACGGTTTCTTCCTCATTAACCAAAACCTTACCCGCCAGCACGCCCAGGTGCGGATAGTGTTTGAAATAAGCAACGGCTTTGGTCAGGGCACCCGGCTCCCAGAAGGAATCGTCATCGCAGAATGACACCAGGGGTGTCTGGGCTATCCGGACCCCTTCGTTGCGGGCGGAACAGGCCCGATTTTCCGACAAAGCTACGACGGTAACTTCCGGAAAGTGCTGTCTGACCCGCTCGGGCGTGCCATCGGTAGAAGCATTGTCAACCACAATCAACGGCGGTTTTTCGGGAAGTCGGCTTAATTTATCCAGGGTCCAAAGGAGGGTATCAACTCGGTTGCGGGTAACCACAACAATGGAGCAATCTTGCATAGCCAGCGGTAATGTTCAATTCGTCAGGTAGGATTACAACCGTGACCGGCAGACGGGGTTGAGGAAGATGAGGATACGGGCACACTGTTTTTGAAGCCCGTGCCGGAACTACCCGATGGTGCCGCTTGTTCTCCGTCATATGCCTGACCGGCAGCCTACCGCTTCCATGAAAAAAGTCATCAAAAGAATGGCCCTTGTTGTTGTTTCGCTCCTACTTGTCCTGATCCTCGCCGTTGTTGCCTTCGTCAATTTATCTCCCCAGTTCGGGGCCAACGCAACGGGCGAGCGCTTGAAACGAATGCAGGCTTCCCCCAATTACAAAGACGGCACGTTTCAGAATCTGGTGCCGACCAGCATTGATATGTCGGCGGGCAAGATGGTTTCCGCAACCTGGAAAATGCTGACCGGCGTACCGGGTGCCGAGCCGACCGATACCATTCAAACCGTACCTTTCGACGCTGCGCTTTTTGCGGGAAACGGCGGACCGGAACAGGTGGCTATCAGTTGGTTCGGGCATTCATCGCTGTTGATTCGGATTCAGGGAAAAACGTTGCTGACCGATCCGGTGTTTAGCGAACGGGCTTCGTTTGCGTCTTTCAGCGGACCCAAACGGTTTCTGTACAATCACTACATGGACGTGGATGAATTACCAGCGGTTGACGCCGTGATCCTGTCGCACGATCACTACGACCATCTGGACTATGGAACGTTTATCCGACTGAAAAGTAAGGTAAAGCATTTTTTTGTGCCGCTGGGTGTGGGTGCTCACCTGGAAAAGTGGGGCGTTTCACTGGCCCAGGTTACGGAACTGGATTGGCATGAATCCGCCAAATTGGGCGATCTGACGCTGGTTTGTGCCCCGGCCCGGCACTTTTCCGGCCGTGGCCTGACCAACCGGAACGGAACGCTCTGGTGCTCGTGGGCTCTGCTCGGAACCCAGAAACGAGTTTACTATGGTGGTGACACCGGTTACTATCCGGGCCTGAAAACCGTCGGTGAGAAATACGGGCCGTTCGATATCGCGCTGCTGGAGTGCGGGGCTTACAACGAAGACTGGATCGACATTCACATGATGCCCGAACAAACGGCTCAGGCCCAGCTCGATGTAAAAGCCGATGTACTCATCCCGATTCACTGGGGTAAATTTAACCTGGCTCTGCACACCTGGCGCGACCCGATTCAGCGGCTACTCAAACGGTCGGCGGAACTGGGCACCAAAGTCGCCACTCCCCGGATTGGTGAAGTGGTGGTATTGGGAACAGCGCTTCCGGTCACACCCTGGTGGGGAGCAGACTGACTACTTCTTCCTCAGCCAAATGCTTCCGCCCGGATTGTAGGTGCAAAGGGGCATGTTTTCCGAAATCCAGGTGCCGTAGTGCTGGTGCATGAACGAATTGAAAAAGACAATTTCGAAACACGCGTTATACATCATGAAGTTGCGCAGCATGTAACTTTCGTTCCAGCCGAACCCTTTCCAGCCCAGCACCCATTCTTCCGGGTATTCAAACGGGTAGAAGATGTCGTGAAAGTGAATAAGCACTCCGCTTTTCAGCCGGGGTAGAATTTCAAAAAAGATGTAATTGACATCGCTGCCAGTTTTGGCGACGTGGGTGGAGTCTACAAAAAAGATGTCATTTTCGGCCAGCGTGTCAAACGTTTCCAGCGGAACCACCTGGAGTTTCGTTTCCAACACCGTCAGATTTTTTTTGTCTTCACGGCGGAGTAAACTGTGCAGCCGTTCCGGATTGGGGTCTATGCAGGTCAGCGTGAGAGCGTTATCTAAGAACAACTCGCTGGTGTCCAGCATAACCGCTGAGCTAAAACCCGATCCGGCTTCAATAATACGGCGGGGGCGGAAATGGCGCAGCATAGAATGCAGAATGATGGCATCTCCGTAGCTGAAGAGGTCATTTTCGAAGTAGTACCGAAAATCAGATTGTTGGTCCGCCGGGAAGGGAACGCTATCATAGTAATGCCACGCGAAGGCCTGCAGAAGCTGAAACTGCGCGTGCCTGCCCAAGTCGATGCCTTCAATGGGCCGGGATTTTCTCGAAAAAATGATTGTCCGTATCGGAGCCAGCTCCCTGGCATCCACAATGGGGCTGTAATAATGGCCGGGAGGATACATGGTCTGATAGCGCTCCAGTTGAAGCCGCATATTTCTGATGTACGGAATGGAATGTAGCAGGGCTTTAATCAGGGTTTTCATACCGGGTTCAGGAAGAAACTTATTGTTACTTGTGCACGCAAATATAGTGCTGTTGCAAATCTTTCCTAATTAATGCGGTTATTTTTGCCGGAAAATGTCCCTGATTACAGCCGGGTCAGCAGACCCTGCATCATTTCCACGAAGTATGCGCCATTTTCGGGTCCAAACCAGTTCATGGTTTGCGTTTCGTAAGCCTGTTTGTGGTAATATTTGTCGGGAGTAATGTAACCGACATAACCGCCGTTAAAGCTCGTAACCATCAGGTTGAGTTTCTTCCGGTCGGCCAGCGGCAGAAGATTGGCCATCAGCTCCCCCGAGAAGTCGCAGGGCGTGCCGAGCAACACCGTTCGACCAATTCGCAGCGCTTTCAGATCGGACGGGTAATCGCCGTAAACGGAATAAAACAGCCAGGGCCGCACCCGCCAGTCTCCAACGACGCGGGCGTTGGGTTCGCGCAGGTCGAGCGGCAGGGTTAGCAGTTCCAGCGTACTGTCCGGTTTAGTCTTCAATTGGGGCAGGGCGGGGATGATCCGGTTTGTCAGGCTGTCGGCGTAGGTCCGGATGGTGCTGAAAACGTTTTTTTCTTCCCGCACTTTCGAGCCCGTGCTCCCCACCGATCCGGCCATAAACAAAGCGAAGCTTCCCGTTTGTTTTTCCAGTTGATCGACCAGCACGCCCGGGTAGTCGCGGCTCAGGTACTGCGCATCCAAAGCCCGGAAGATGGTAGCGTGGCCGCCAAAGGTGCAAAGCAGCGCCGATTCACCGGTCTTTTTCTGAAGCTTCAAAAGCCGGATGTTACCGTCTACTTTTCCTTCGTCGTTCATGCGGTTGTACACCAGTTCGGGAGCTGCAATCTGCGTAAAACCAATTTCCACCGGTGCGAGTTGCCGCTGCGCCAGCGTAATTGATTTCAAGACGGCATTGGTAACATGATCAACCACCCGCTGGTCAAAATCGCCCGCGAAGAGCCCGCCGACCAGGCCGGGAGCCCAGCCGCCCAGGCTGTTGTGGCTGTGAATGGCCCCGGTGAATACATTCTCCCACCGAAAACCGACTTCCGGCAATCTTTTTTTGAGTTGGTCTGTTACGGTGGGGGGCGTAATCAGGAGATCCAGGGCAACAAGGGCTACCTTGGTGCTGCCGTTGGTCAGCACAACGGTCCGGACGTAGATGGAATCGGAAACCGTTTTCCAGTGTTCTCCCCGGCGGACCCCGTAGCCACCCGTTGGCGTGGTAAAAGAAGGCGTCAGGTTGACTTTGGCCCAACCCGCCTGCAAACTGCTTCGGGGGTTAGGAGGCTTGGGCAGATGAAGAAGTCGTTGCCGGGTCTGCGAATAATAATCAGTTTGGCGGTAGGGGGTGTCGCTGACCGGTGCCAGGCTGACGGCCAGAAAAAGCAGGATGATGCCGACCAGACCCAGCAGGAATTTTAAGAGAATACGCAGGTATTTCATGATTTTCGAATGCCAAATCTAACAAAATCTAACCTTGTATCCTCAAAACCAGTTATTAGAGAGTACAAAAAAGCTGTTTGGAATTTATCGGTTGCGGTTCAGGTCTTGATCGGAAGAGATTCTGCTGATTTTCGAGTATTGGTAACTAAAAACGGTAAATAATAAACCATAAATTAATTTTGCCCGGTTCCATTGATTTTTACTAATGCAAGCCAGCACAACCCCATCAAAAAGTGACTCGTCGACCAAACCGGTGGTTACCCGGCGGCTCGATCGTATGTTCCTGGCGCTGAGCGATGTGTCATCGTTTATTGCGCAATTTTTTAAAGAAGTATTTGTTCCGCCCTATGAAGGCAAGGAGATCGTCCGGCAATGTTACGAGGTGGGCGTTCGTTCGCTGCCTCTGATTTCAATGACGGGTTTTATCACCGGGATTGTGTTCACTAACCAGTCGCGTCCGTCGCTGGCTACGTTTGGGGCTACCTCCTGGCTACCCTCGCTGATTTCCATCGCGCTGGTGCGGGCGCTGGCCCCGCTGGTGACGGCCCTGATCGCTTCCGGGCGGGTCGGGTCCAACATCGGGGCCGAGCTGGGCTCGATGCGCGTCACGGAGCAGATTGAAGCCATGGAAGTATCGGGAACGAATCCGTTTAAATTTCTGGTTGTCAGCCGGGTATTGGCTACTACCTTCATGATTCCCACGCTGGCCATGTTTTTTATTTTGCTGGGGATGCTTGGCTCTTACGTCAACGTCCACCAGAATGAAGCCACCAGCTTCATGACGTTTGTCGATCAATTCTTTAGCTCAATTTCTTTTCTGGACATTAACTCGACCGTAATCAAATCGATTGTTTTCGGATTTACAATCGGTATGGTGGGGTCGTATAAGGGGTATCATTCCTCGAAGGGGACAGAAGGCGTTGGTCGGGCGGCTAACTCGTCGGTGGTAACCTCGATGTTTCTGGTCTTTATCGAAGAATTGCTGGCTCTGCAGATTGTAAATGCCATTCGTGAAGTATAGTGCTATGGATTCGAAACAACCGCGACTTAACGATCAGAGAGAACGGGTTATCGTAATCCGGGACCTGAAAATCTCGTTTGGCGATCTGCACGTACTTCGGGGGGTCGATTTGGATTTATACCAGGGTGAGAACCTGGTTGTGCTGGGTCGTTCCGGTACTGGAAAGTCGGTCTTGATTAAGATCATTTCCGGTCTGCTGGAGCCCGACGAAGGGTCGGTGAATGTACTGGGGCAGGATGTGAACCAGCTGAACAGCCGGGAGTTGGACGCGCTGCGGCTCAAAATCGGGTTTTCGTTTCAGAGTAGCGCCTTGTACGACAGCATGACCGTTCGCGAAAATCTGGAGTTTCCGCTGATCCGAAACGTTCGCAACCTGAGCCGCGCAGAAATCAACAAAGCCGTTGAAGAAGCCCTGGAGGATGTTGGATTAAGCCAGACCATTAACCAAATGCCATCGGAACTCTCGGGCGGGCAACGGAAACGGATCGGGATTGCCCGCACCCTGATTCTGAAACCGCAGATCATGCTCTACGATGAGCCAACGGCGGGGCTGGACCCCATAACATCCAACGAGATTAACAACCTCATCAACGAGGTACAGGAGCGCCACAATACGTCTTCGATCATCATCACGCACGACCTGACCTGCGCCAAAACCGTCGGTGACCGGATTGCGATGCTGCTCGACGGCCGGTTTGAACGGCAGGGTACGTTCGAAGAAATTTTTGAAGATCCGAACGATGAGCGCGTAAAACAGTTTTATGAGTACAACTTTGTTGATTGACCGTACTCCAGTTTAACGTTGATACGTTAGAGTTAGCTTTGATTCTAGTTCGCTGACAATAAACCATTTCAGATTTAAGACATTAAGGATTTAGGAGTGAAATCCATACCTAAAAAAACACGTAATGAAAGCTGCAGAAAATAAGCGGGCCATTTCCGTCGGTATTTTTGTGTTTATCGGCATCGTTATTCTGGTGACCGGAATCATGGTGCTGGGCGGAAAACAAAAACGGTTTGTCAAAAGCATCCGGGTAAATGCCATTTTTAACAACGTAGGCGGTTTGCAGTCCGGGGCCAACGTCTGGTTCTCCGGGGTAAAAGTCGGTACCGTTCGTCGCATTCAGTTTTACGGCAACTCCCAGGTTGAAGTGACGATGAACATTGAGGAAGATGTTCAGCAGTACATTCGCAAAGACGCCCAGGCGGCTTTGAGTACGGATGGTCTGATCGGGAACAAGATCGTGGAAATTGTCGGCGGTAGTACCAACTCTCCCGTTGTGGAAGACGGCGATATCCTGCATTCCAAGGCGGCACTCAACACCGAAGAAATCATGACGACCCTGCAGGCCAACAACAACAACCTGCTGCGGGTGACGACCGACGCCAAAAAGATTCTGGATGAAGTGCTGAAAGGCAAAGGCGTTGCGGGGGCCGTACTGCGGGACTCAACCATCGCCATCCGGTTCAAGAATACTATGACCAACCTGCAATCGGCTTCCAGCAGTGCGGCTCAGGTTACCCGTTCGTTAAGCTCGGCTTCCGGCTCGCTGAACCAGTTTGCGGCCAAACTCAACACCAAGGGCACGCTGGCGAACGACCTGGTTTCGGATACGGCAATTGTGCGGGATTTGCGGGCGTCGTCAGCCCGGTTGCGGGCCGTGTCGAACACCGCCGTCGAAGCCACCGACAACGTACGACGCGCAACGGAAAAGCTGAACAACAACAACAATGCCCTCGGGTCTTTGCTGAACGACGAAGTTGTGAACCGGGACCTCAAAAGCACGATTCATAACCTGGAAACGAGCAGCCAGAAGCTCGATGAGAACATGGAAGCGTTGCAACACAACTTCCTGTTCCGTGGCTTCTTCCGGCGCCGGGCCAAAGAGCAGGCCAAGCAAAAGAGCGCTACGGCAGCCCAGTCCCCGGCCGACACGAATGTGCAGAAGTAAAAGCCGTATATTTGCGGCATGGCTCCAACTCAACCCATTGGTGTGTTCGACTCCGGTTACGGTGGTCTGACGGTATTGAAATCCATCGTTCGGCAGTTGCCCCAGTATGATTACGTTTACCTGGGCGATAACGCCCGCACGCCCTACGGCACCCGCTCGTTCGAAACGGTGTATCACTACACACTCGAATGCGTTCAGCACTTGTTTGCGATGGGTTGCCGTTTGGTGATCCTGGCCTGTAACACGGCTTCGGCCAAGGCGCTACGAAACATTCAACAGCTCGATTTGCCCGTTATTGCGCCGGATCGGCGGGTGTTGGGCGTTATCCGGCCCACAACGGAAGTAATCGGGCGGTATTCGAAAACCGGGCACGTCGGAATTCTGGCAACGCGCGGAACGGTTACGTCGGAATCGTACACGGTTGAGATTGAAAAGTTTTTTCCGGACCTGAGTGTCTACCAGGAAGCGTGCCCGATGTGGGTACCGCTGGTTGAAAATGGCGAGCACGACGGCCCCGGAGCTGATTACTTCGTCAAAAAACACCTGGAGCGACTTCTGGAGCAATCGCCGGAGATGGACACCCTCTTGCTGGCTTGTACACATTACCCGCTGCTGCTGCCCAAAATCCGGCGGTTTGCACCTGACAATTTAACAATTCTGAGCCAGGGGGATATTGTGGCCCACAGCCTGGCGGATTACCTGCATCGCCATCCGGAAATCGACGCTCAATGCACCAAAGGCCATAGCCTGAAGTTTTACACAACTGACTCGGCGGAAGAATTCGAACAGAAAGCCACGTTGTTCTGGGGGGAACCCGTCCAGGCTAACTGGCTGAAACTGTAACGAACGATTTTGAAAAAGGAGGGTTGTTGATGCGTAAAAACAAACCAGACTTCTGTCTGCAAACGATATGATTCAGCGTACCATTCAGGCCGTCATCACACCGCAGGCCCAGAGACTTGGCCCTCTGACGATGCATCAGCCGCTTCCGGCCAACGGGCTCGACCAGCTTGATCCCTTTTTACTGTTGCACCACCACGGTCCGACAACGTTTTCCGCTCACAACAGCGGCCTGCCGTTCGGACCGCACCCGCACCGGGGGTTTGAAACCGTAACGTTTATTTACGAGGGTGACGTGCGGCACCGCGACAGCAGCGGTTTTTCGAGCACCATCCAGACCGGCGGCATTCAATGGATGACGACGGGCCGGGGGCTGGTGCATTCGGAAGGGTCGTCCGAAGAGTTCCGGGAAAAGGGCGGGCCGGTTGAGCTCATTCAGCTCTGGACGAACCTACCGGCCCGGTTTAAAGGCGTTGACCCGCACTACGTGGGTTTGCAAAAAGATGCGATTCCTGACCTGACGCTCGACGACGGCAACGTGACGGTAGCCGTTACGTCCGGAACCTGGAACGACATTACCGGCCCGATCCAGCCAGTTTATGACGTCGAACTGGCGAACGTAACCCTGCTGCCGGGTGGTTCGTTTGTCCGCCAGGTGGAGACTTCCCGGACTGTTTTGTTCTACCTTCTGAACGGGTCTGTGGTGGTCAACGGACGCGAAGTAAGTGGTCGGGCGCTGGTGGTTTTCAACAACGACGGTGACGAACTGCACGTCCGGGCGACAGACAACTCGCGTATTCTGCTCGGTTCGGCCGAACCCATCAACGAGCCGGTGGTCTCGCACGGCCCTTTTGTGATGAATACCGAACAGGAAATTCGTCAGGCCGTGATGGACTACCAGAGCGGGCGAATGGGGACGCTCACGGATTAACTTTCAGGACGGTGTACGCGGCCTGGTTGGGTTGACGGATCTGCGTGCCTACCTTCGTCTTGGCGCGATCGTCGTCGTGAATCACCAGCACGCGTTGAGCATCCGGAAACGTCAGATCTTCCGCTTTGTGATTGAAATGCACCGGCCGGCCCTCGGGATCCCGCAACAGGGTCGGCGGACGGTTATTCAGGAGATCTTCGGGCTTTACCGTCCACACGTAGGCATCCAGTTGGCCGTTGCTTTCGATGGAAGTCAGCAGCCAGAACAGATTGCGGGTCCGGTCGTATTCAAGACTCGACAGCGCCAGCGGTTTGGGTAACTCGGCAACCGTTGACGGATCAAAATCGGTTACAATCCGCCAGTTATTTTTCAGCAGGATTCGCTCACTGGTTCCGGTCTTTTCCACAAAAAAGGAGACGGCTACAACGCGGACCCGGTAATCGAACGTATCGAATTTTTCGCCTTCCTCCCGAATTCCAAACAGCAGCAGCGTATCCGTCGCAGCCAGGCCTTCAATTTTGAAGTACGGCATTCCGTTTGGAAAGGCGGGACGATTTTGCGCCAATAGCGTGCTGAGCTGCTGGCGGAAGGCTACCGAATTTTTGGCATCCCGCTCCGGTGCCAGCACCTGCGGGTTCGCTTCCTGACCTTTTTTCCAGTACAAGACGGTGTTGTAGCCGTCCCAGTCCGTCGAGCCCGGCTTGACCCGGTCGAAAGCCGTAGTCAGAAAAACATAATCCTTGTTGCTGGCAAAATCTTCGTATTTCCGGGCGGTCCGGAAAGCTTCCGCCAGCAGGGGGGTCGGCCGGACGGTGGAGTCGGCTAAACTTTTCCAAGGCTTGGTGAATACTGAGCTGAAGCCAGCGGGCATGTCTTTGTCGTTGGCGATGAAAACCGTTCCGTTGTCGTACAGGACCGCCGATGCCTCACACCAGACCGGATTACCGTCGGGCATTTTTGTGCCGAAGTCGCAGCAGGAAAGCAGATTCTCGGTCTCAATCGAAGCACGCAGCGCGGGTGTGGCGTTGCCGGTGGTCGGACGGCTGGTTTTACATTCGACCAGAAAGAGAGCTGCGAACAACAGATAAATTGGTATGCAAGCGGTTTTCATAAAGTAAGAGGTGTGTTTCACCGCAAAATTAACCGCAAACTTCTCTTTGACTACTGCCCCTGCAACACTTTTCGGTACGGCTGCGTATCTTCAGAATATAGATAAAAAGGTTAGAATTACAGGCCCCGACACTTGCCGGGGTTTTGTTTTTGCTAACCGGTGTACTCCGCCTTCCCTGTTGGTCTCCTTTCCATCTTCCTGCAACCGCGTAAAGTTGAATCATCCGGGTGCTTAATCTTGATAAAAACGGCATCCGTTTGTGACCACGGCCCGAAAAGGTTCAGAGAGATTCGTCTTGGGAAAAGGAAGAGTTACAGAAATATACGTTCGCAAAATCTTGTGTTTTAGTTATAAGTCACGGTAGTTTCAGCTAGTCTTGTCCAATTGTTTTCTATAAAATTAAAATTTCGACCCGGTTTTTTCGTTATAGGGATATTGTGCATACGAAGCAGGTTACCACTTAAGTATGGTTTTCAACGCTTCAGTTTGTGCTTTTCTCAGTTGATTCTTTTTACGATTGAATTCGCCTGGTTTCGTTATCACCTTTGTCCTGTCAGTTGGATGGCTGCGAACGTCCTCTCTCCTGAACAGTAAACAACGAAGGCAGTAATAATAACCCTTGTGAAGAACCTACTACTCTGTCTTATTCTAGCTGGCTTTATGGCCGTAACACCCGGTTTTCCGCAGGCATCTCAAAAAATTGAGAAGATGCTTAACCTGGGCTTGGGGATGCAGACGTACGCCTTGGGAGGGCTGTGCAACGGAGCGTCCTTTGAACTGGGCTTTCCAAATAAAATCAGCGTCGGAGGCTTTTTTGACTACGCCATTTACGGCACGAAAGTCGAGGACCGGCGATGGAAATCGCAGTACGCTAATTTCGGGGTACGGGGTTCATACCATTTAGCTGAAGTTCTGGGCATCGGAGACGATAAGTTTGATCCGTACGCGGGTTTATCGGTGGGCACCCGCACGGCCATCCACCGCGCTCAGCTTGAACAGGACGGCCGCTTTGTTCCCCGGCTGAAAGGCTTTTTTCCGGGTGTGCACGTCGGTGGCTTTTACCATTTCAGCCCAAAGGTTGGCGGTTTTGCCGAAGCGGGTTGGGGGATAGCCGCCCTCCGGCTGGGCCTGACCGGAAAATTTTAACTAAAAAAGGGCAACGAATGCTGCCCCTTATTAGGATTTTTTCTGAATCGCTTTCCGATTAATCTTCGTAACCGTCACTCTTCATTAGCGCCTGCTCATCTTTAATCCGCATACGCTGCACGTAGCCAGATACCCAGATACTAACTTCATAGAGCAGGGCCAGCGGCATCGCAACCAGAATCTGGCTGTAAATATCCGGTGAAGGCGTAATGACAGCCGCAACGATCAGGATCACCACCAGCGCATGGCGACGGTACTCGCGCATGAAGTTTGGCGTCAGGAAGCCAATTTTTGAAAGCACAAAAGCCACAATCGGCATCTGAAAGGTCAGACCGCAACCCAACGTCAGCGTAGCCAGCGTAGAAATATACGACGTAATATCAAACTCGTTGACAATCCGTGGGTCGAGCTGGAAATTAGCCAGAAAGTTTAGAGCCAGGGGCGATACAATGTAGTATCCGAACAGGACACCCGAGAAAAAGAGGGTCGTTACAAAAAACACGGCTCCCCGGGCTGCCCGGCGCTCGGAAGTACGTAAACCCGGCACAATAAACCGCCATAATTCCCAGAAAGCATACGGAAAAGCAAACAACAACCCAATCATCAGGGAGGCTGTCAAACCCATTGTAAACTGACCGCCAACCTCACGGCTTTGAAGGGTAAAGTTCAGTTTATCGACACACAAATCCGTAAAGCCTGTTTTTTCGGACAACTTGCACATCATCCGATACGTCCAGAAATCGGGACTGGAAGGTCCTAAAATAACAAGATCGTAAATTTCACGAATGTAGATAAAAGCCAGAATAGCAAACACGGCAATTGACGCCACCGCCCGGACAAGGTGCCACCGAAGCTCCTCTAAATGCTCAAGGAAGGTCATCTCTGACCCGTCTTCCACCTCGTTCTCGCTATCAAATTCTTGGTCTATGGGCTTCATTTAACTTGGAATGAGTGAAGGGGAAGGGCCAGTCCGGTAGTCCGGCCCCTCATCCTTCCGCAATGGATTAACTATATAATGGAAACGCTTTCATCCAGGAGTTGATTTCTTCTCTCACCACCTGAAGTTTGGCTTCGTTGTCGTGGTTCATCAACACCTCGTCAATATATACGACAATTTGCTCCATGTCAGATTCTTTCATGCCCCGCGTTGTAACGGCGGCCGTACCAACCCGCATACCGGACGTCACCATCGGGGATTTGTCGTCGAACGGAACCATGTTTTTGTTGATCGTAATATCGGCTTTGATCAACGTGTTTTCTGCCAGTTTACCCGACAGTCCTTTCGAGCGCAGGTCGATCAGCATCAAGTGGTTATCCGTACCGCCGGAAATAATCTGGTAGCCCCGCGACAGGAAGGCCGAAGCCATGGCCTGCGCGTTTTTCTTAACCTGATCGGCGTAGTCCGCAAAATCGTCGGACAGAGCCTCGCCAAACGCAATGGCTTTCGCGGCAATAATATGTTCCAGCGGACCACCCTGCGTGCCGGGGAACACCCCTGAATCGAGCAGCGACGACATCAGGCGAAGTTCTCCTTTGGGGGTAGTAATGCCGAACGGGTTTTCGAAATCGTTTCGCATCATGATCATCCCACCCCGGGGACCGCGCAGCGTTTTGTGGGTGGTCGTGGTTACGATGTGGCAGTAATCCATCGGGTCGTTCAGCAAGCCTTTGGCGATCAGACCCGCCGGGTGCGAAATGTCGGCCAGCAGCAAAGCGCCTACCGAGTCGGCAATGGCGCGCAGCCGGGCGTAATCCCAGTCACGGCTGTAAGCCGACGCCCCGCAGATCATCAGTTTCGGGCGTTCGCGCTGGGCGGTTTCTTCCACGTTATCGTAGTTGATCACCCCCGTTTCTTTTTCAACGCCGTAGAACATCGGCCGGAAATATTTTCCGGAAATGTTGACCGGAGACCCGTGCGTCAGGTGACCGCCGTGCGACAGGTCGAAGCCCAGAATGGTATCGCCCGGTTTCAGACAGGCCAGAAATACCGCCGTGTTGGCCTGGGCACCCGAGTGTGGCTGTACGTTGGCCCACGTTGCTCCAAACAATTCTTTGACGCGGTCAATGGCGATCTGTTCAATTTCGTCGACCACTTCGCATCCGCCGTAATACCGTTTGCCGGGCAAGCCCTCGGCGTATTTATTCGTTAAGACGGTTCCGGCTGCTTCCATTACCTGCTTGGATACAAAGTTTTCGGAAGCAATCAGTTCAAGACCGGACTCCTGACGGTGTTGCTCTTTGGCGATAAGGTTAAATACCTGCGTATCACGGGCAACGGAGGTGGCTGTAGTCGACATAAGTAACGGTTCGCCAAAACGATTGGCGGTCAATGAATGGATAACGATTTAACAAACAGATACAAAAGTACGGAGAAAAACAGCAATCTCGTTGTCTTCTACTTATTATGTTGAAGCGATTGGTATTTCAGGGGAGTTGTACCGTTATGAAGCTTGAATTGCCGGTGAAAATGAGAGATGTTATTGAATCCGCACTCCAGTCCAACCTGGCTGATGCTGAGGTCGGACTGCATCAGTAGTTTCCGGGCGTGACTAATCCGGAGTTCGTTCAAATACTCAATAAACGACTTGCGAGTTCGCTTTCGGAAATACCGGCAGAAAGCCGCCGGTGCCATACCGGCCACGGAGGCAATGTCATCAACCCGGATTTCTTCCCGAAAATGCGTCAGCATGAAGTCCAGAACCCGTTTCATGCGCTCGGTTTCGGCCTGGCTGGCTTTCAGTTCGTAGTTGTCGCTGGCCAGCATCAGCGCATTAGGGTCGTCGGCCAGTTGCTGAAGTAGCAGCAGCAGGTTCAGCAGCCGTTCAAGGCCGTTGCAATGCAGCAGACTCTCCACGGCCTGCTGTACTTCCCTGACTTTTTTTGCGCTAAACCGAAGGCCGTACCGGGCGCGGTTCAGCAAGGTTGTCAGCGCCTGTGTTTCCGGAAGTTGCGGGAGAATGTTCGTGCCAAGCAACTGCGCAAACTGCACCACGATGGCTTCCGCCCGGTGCCCGGACTCGGGGCCGTAATAGTCGTCGTCGTTCCGCCAGAAATGCGGCAGGTCCGGTCCCAGAAGCACCAGGTCGCCCGCGTCGAAGGGCTCTACGTGATCACCGACGAAGCGCTTCCCGTGGCTGCTTACGATGTACGTCAGTTCGTATTCAGGGTGGAAATGCCAGGGAGCATCGAAATAGGGTAGTTCCAGGTGAATGACCCGCAAAGAATTATGGTCACCTAATTCAATTTTTTCGAACAACGCTTTCACATCGTGCAGTATTTTTACTCTTCAGGAGTAAGTTGCAGAACAAAAAGTCAAAATTATACAGTAATCGGGATAATAATTAAATTTTTACAAGAAACAATTGAACCAATTTTGTACTACTGATTTTTCCTAAACCCATTGATCATATGCAAGTAACCGTCGACAAAGGTTCTCTGTTGCGGGAATTAGACGAGGAATACGTCGTCAGCCCGGAAGCCATTGCCTTCTATCGCAAAAACGGTTACGTTAAGTTAAAAAATGTACTTAGTCCCGACGTTCTTCAGTATTACGGTGACGTAATTACTCACCTGGTCGTTAAGCTCAACACCCTGACCAAATCGATGGAGGAGCGCACCACTTACGAACGGGCTTTTCTGCAAATCATGAACCTCTGGCGGGAGGATGCAACGGCCAGGGAGTTTGTCTTTTCGCGCCGACTGGCCAAAATTGCCGCCGATCTAATGGAGGTGGATGGCGTCCGGCTTTACCACGATCAGGCCCTTTACAAAGAACCTTCGGGCGGCTTTACGCCCTGGCACGCAGATCAGTTTTACTGGCCTTTATCATCGCCCAAAACCGTAACCGTCTGGATTCCGTTGCAGGATACACCAATGGAAATGGGACCGCTGGCGTTTGCGGCCCAGAGCCAGAGCGTCGAAATTGGCCGGGACATGGAAATCAGCGACGAAAGCGAAAACGTACTTCAGGATGAACTAACCCGCCGTAACTTTCAGGTTAACGATACGCCGTTCGAACTCGGTGAAGTGAGTTACCACGCGGGCTGGACGTTTCACCGCGCCGGTCCGAATACGTCAGACATGCCGCGGAAAGTGATGACGATGATCTACATGGATCAGGATCAGACCATAACCCAGCCGATTAACACCTACCAGGAAGCCGACTGGACAACCTGGCTGGCAAGTTTCCCGATCGGTAGCAAACCCGAAAGTACTCTAAACCCGCTTCTTTTTCAGAAGCAATAAACAAGTTACAACAAAGCCCTTAATAAACCCTTTCCCATTCTTAATAAACATAGGTTGGTTGTGCAGAACACCCCGCTGGAGCTCCGGCAGGGTGTTTTTTTATGGTTCCGAATGATTTATGAGTGGATTGGAGATATTTTTGCAAAATTCGTGTTGTTAGGACAGGCAATTCAGTAAGCCATTGCTATGAAACCAGTTAGTACTTTTATTCTCTTTCTGACGGCTTTTTTCGTCGCACTGAAATCAACCGCGCAGATTCAGGCGGACCCGACCCACTGGACATTCAGCGCGTCGAAAACCGAAGCCAAAGTAGGCGATGTGGTTGAGATTCGCATGAATGCCACCATCGACGCGGGCTGGCACATGTATTCGTCGGATCTTAACCCGGACATCGGTCCCATCCCTACTACGCTTAAACTGAAAGAAAACGGCAGCTTTGAAAAAGTTGGCCCGTTTGCTTCCCTTAATCCAAAAGAAGAATTTGAAGAAATCTGGAGCAGCAAAGTCCGGTTTTTCGAGAAGAAAGCTTCGCTGGTTCAGAAAGTTAAAATTCTGAAGCCCAATCCCGTGATTCAGGGAACGCTGGAATACCAGACGTGCTCGGGCAGCAGTTGCCTGCCGCCGGCTGAACAAGAATTTACGGTTGGGGTTAAAACAGCCGCTGTTTTGGTGGCTCCTTCTTCAGTGACGCCCACTGCGGAAGCCGTTGCGGCAGAATCTGCTCCGGTAGCTGCCAGTCCTCGTCCGGATACGGTTTCACAGGTTGCCATAGCCCCTTCCACCGATACGGCCGTGGCCAGCACCCAAACGATCAAACCGGATTCGGTTCCGGAAACGGTTACCGAAACAATCAGTCAGCCGGAAAAAACCGAGGAATCGCTGCTTGGTTTTATGGTGGCAGCCTTTCTGTCGGGTCTGCTGGCCTTGCTGACGCCCTGCGTTTTTCCGATCATTCCAATGACGGTGAGCTATTTCACCAAACAGGACGACGGCCTGTGGAAAGCCGTACTGTACGGGTTGTCAATTATCGGGATTTACGTGCTGGTTGGCACCGTCGTTTCCCGGATCAACGGACCGGCGTTTGCCAATTTTGTCAGTACCCACTGGCTGCCCAACGTGCTGTTTTTCGCCATTTTCTTTGTTTTTGGATTGTCCTTTCTGGGCCTGTTTGAAATTGTACTGCCCAGTTCACTGGTGAACTCGATGGATGCCAAAGCCGAAAAGGGCGGTGTGCTGGGTATTTTGTTTATGGCGTTTACGCTGGTGCTGGTATCGTTTTCCTGCACGGGGCCAATCGTGGGTAGTTTGCTGGTAGCGTCGGCGGGGGGCGAAGTACTGAAACCGATTGTCGGTATGGCGGCTTTTTCGGCGGCTTTTGCGATACCGTTTACCCTCTTTGCGGCTTTTCCGCAGTGGCTCAAAAGCTTGCCCAAATCGGGCGGCTGGTTGAACTCGGTGAAGGTTGTTCTCGGCTTTCTGGAGCTGGCCCTGGCCCTGAAGTTTCTGAGTGTTGCCGATCAGGTTTATCACTGGAACCTGCTCGACCGTGAAGTTTATCTGGCGTTCTGGATCGTCATTTTTGCGCTGATTGGATTTTACCTGCTCGGAAAGATTCGGTTGCCCCACGATAGTGAAACCAAAACCGTCAGTGTGCCGCGTTTGCTGCTGGCTATTATGACGTTTGCGTTTGTGGTGTACATGATTCCCGGATTGTGGGGCGCGCCCCTGAAGGCGCTGGCGGGGTATCTGCCTCCAACCACTTCGCAGGATTTCAACCTGACCAATCAGAACCCGTCCAGCCGGATTCCGGCGATGCAACTGGACGAAAAGCCCAAGTATGCCGATCTGTTTCATCTGCCGCACGGTTTGCAGGGATTTTTCGATTACAAACAGGCGTTGGAATACGCCAAAAGAGTTAACAAGCCGATTTTTATCGACTTTACGGGTCATGGCTGCGTGAATTGCCGAAAAATGGAAGAGAGCGTCTGGTCTGAAAAGCCGATCCTTCAGCGTCTTCAAAATGATTACGTGATTTTGGCCCTGTACGTCGACGATAAAACCGAACTGCCGGAAGCCGAATGGTACAAATCAACGTACGACAACAAGCAGAAGAAAACCATTGGCGCCCAGAATGCAGATTTGCAGATTGTTCGCTACAACAACAACGCACAGCCCCATTATTGCCTGGTCGATCACGAAGGCAAGCTGCTGGTGCAGCCGAAGAATTACGATTTGAATGTGGATAACTTTGCCGGTTTTCTGGATGAAGGCAAGCGGGCATTTTCCACTCCCGCAACGGCCCGGGTTGGCGCTCCTGCCCAGACCTCTATAGAGCTATCGGCTTTAAAATAAAAGAACACCGCGAGTCTGCAGCGTTAAGCATTCCTGACGCTACGGACTCGCGGTGTAACAATCCCTTATCACCGCGGGTTAAACAGGCTTATCCCATTAATTCATGGCAAAGACTGTTTTAATCACCGGCGGCACCGGCGTCATCGGTCGTCGGCTCACTCAACTGCTTCTCCAGCAAGGTTTTCAGGTTTCGCTCCTCAGCCGTTCGGCGGCCGATAAAAACCTCCCCAACGTTACGGTTTATCAGTGGAATGTCGAGAAAGGCCACATTGATCCGAAGGCCATTCTGACGGCACACCACGTCATTCACCTGGCGGGGGCCGGTATTGCCGAGCAGCGCTGGACGGATGAACGCAAACAACTCATTATTGAAAGCCGCACCAAATCCACGCAACTCCTGGTGAATGCCCTGCGTTCTACCCGACACAACGTCGAATCGTTTGTGGCGGCTTCTGCCATTGGTTATTACGGCGGGGACACCGGCGACCGCCCTTTGACCGAAACCAGCGAAGGAGGAACCGACTTCATGGCTCAGGTGGTTCGGGCCTGGGAGCGCTCCGCGGAGGAGGTCGCTAGTCTGGGCATTCGGATGGTCAAGCTACGGATTGGAATTGTACTGTCCATGGAAGGGGGCGCGTTGCCCAAACTCGTGCAACCCGCCCGGTTGGGCCTGGGTTCTCCGCTGGGTTCGGGCCAGCAGTATCTCTCCTGGATTCACGTCGATGATCTCTGCCGCATGTTTATTCAGGCACTTACGGATAAAGAGTGGCAAGGCGTTTATAACGCGGTTGCGCCCGAGCCTGTGACCAACTCGACGTTTGTCAGTCTAATTATCAGACAGCTCCGTAAGCCCTCTTTTTTACCCAAGGTTCCTGGTTTTGCGGTTCGCTTGCTTTTCGGAGAGATGGCTATCGTGGTCCTGGGTGGTAATTACGTACTGAACAAGCGAATCCAGGAAGAAGGGCGCTTTTCGTACAAATTTACGGGACTCTCTGATGCGCTTGCTGATTTGTTGGGCCGGTAATTTGGGTAGGGTGATAATTTAATTAGGGGTTCTTAACGCTGCTGTCTATGTAAAAAAAAGTCTTGCGTGGTTCCGGTGGGTACAAGCCCGCTGGTGTAATACCGCAGTTATGGAACTTTAAACAAATGGTTGAACAGCTACTAAAAACAAGCGCGACGCGTTTTGTGTCCAGTTATCTGGTGTTAGGTTGCGACGTAATCATTTGTATTATGTCGTTCGCCATTGCCTCCTTGCTGCGCTTCAATTTCGAGGTGAGCGGAATCCGGCAGGACTACTTTGTATACTGCCTGAGCGTGGTCGTCAGTATCCGCGTCTTGTTTTTTTCTCTTTTCCGATCGTATCAGGGAATCATTCGCCATACTAGTCTAGAGGATGTCAGTTTGCTGGTGTATGCCGTCACCCTGAGCGGGGCCGTAACGGCGCTGGGCTCGCTTTTGATCTGGCGCCTGTCAGGGCAGGTTCATTATTACGTTCCCGTATCCATTTTACTGATCGATTACTTCTGTTGCCTGGTTATGTTGTCGGCACTCCGGATTCTGGCCAAAACGTTATACTGGGCATTACGAGCCGACAACACGGGGGTTCGCCAGCCAGTCTTGATTTATGGCGCCGGAGAAGTGGGCCTGCTAACCCGGAAAGTACTCGCTCAGGATGCTACCCGGCGGTATAACGTTGTTGCCTTTATCGATGACAATCCGTATAAAATTCAGAAAGTTATTCAGGGAATAAAAGTAATATCCCGTCAGGATGCCTACGAACGGTATATCCGGGATCAGGCCGTTCTTCCGGAGGTGATTCTGGCGATGGGATCGGTCGATGGTCGGCAAAAGAATGCAATAACCGACTTTTTCTGCCGCTTCAGGTTACCGTAAAAACCATTCCGACGATTGGGCAATGGATTGATGGCGAATTGAAGCCCTCCCAGATTCGGGATATTCGGATTGAGGACTTACTGGAGCGCGATCCAATTGAGGTTACTAATCCGGCCATCGGTGAACAGTTGCGCGATCAGGTAGTGCTCGTTACCGGAGCCGCTGGTTCCATCGGCAGCGAGTTGGTCCGGCAGGTACTATCGCATCTACCGCGTACAATTGTGCTGCTGGATCAGGCCGAGTCGGCTCTGTTTGACCTGGAATTTAACCTGCGTCGGGAGTGTAAATCCTTGTTAGGCTACACGCGTCTGATCATCAAAATTGGCGACGTAGCCGATCCGGTCCGGATGCAGCATATTTTCCGGGAAATCCGACCGGACTTTGTTTTCCACGCAGCCGCATACAAGCACGTTCCACTGATGGAGCAGCACCCGTACGAAGCGGTTCGGGTCAATGTGCTTGGTACGCAGATTGTTGCCGACTTGTCCTTGCGCTACGGTGTCCGCAAATTTGTCATGATTTCAACCGACAAGGCCGTCAATCCCACCAATGTTATGGGCGCTACCAAGCGGTTGGCCGAAATGTACGTGCAGAGTCTGAATCATCCGAATGAAGAACTGCAAGCAACGCGTTTTATCGCCACCCGATTCGGCAATGTGCTGGGGTCCAACGGTTCCGTCGTGACGGTTTTTCGTCAGCAGATTCAGGCTGGTGGCCCGGTGACGGTGACGCATCCCGACATCATCCGCTATTTCATGACAATTCCTGAAGCCTGTCAACTGGTGTTGGAAGCCGGAACAATGGGAAAAGGGGGCGAAGTATTTGTCTTTGACATGGGCGAACCCGTGCGCATTGCCGATCTGGCCCGTAAGATGATTCACCTTTCCGGTTACATTCCCGGCAAAGACATCAATGTGATCTATACCGGTTTGCGTCCTGGTGAAAAGCTGTTTGAGGAATTGTTGAGTAACAACGAGCAGACGTTGCCAACGCACCATCCCAAAATCATGATCGCCCGCGTTATAACGCCCGTTCGGGATGAAATAAGCGCGGCCCTGCGAGAACTGCGGCATTTGTCCGCTCAGGCCGATGCCACCAAGTTAGTGCGCGTTATCAAGCAGATGATTCCGGAATACATCAGCAACAATTCCATCTATACGTTGCTGGACACCCAGGAATCCGAAACGGTTGAAGCATAGCTCCAGCCCAAGCCTTTCTGCCTCCAACTACCTCATGTAATTTTAGCCCAGGAGCTTGCGACCTACAGGCCATACCGGTAAGTTTGTTTTCCAGTGATTGATGCGTTCGGTCACTGCTAAAACAAGCAATCACCAATGCCCCAAGCCTTCATTTATGACGCTGTCCGGACACCCCGCGGTCGGGGCAAAAGCGATGGCTCCCTCCACGACGTACAGCCCGTTCAATTATTGAGCGTAGTGCTGGGCGAACTCAAAAACCGAAATCAGCTCGATACCTCGCTCGTTGACGACGTCATCATGGGCTGCGTGACGCCCGTTGGGGAGCAGGGAGCCGACATTGCCCGGACGGCGGTGCTCGAAGCTGGTTACGCCGAGAGCGTTGCCGGGGTGCAACTCAACCGCTTTTGCTCGTCGGGTCTGGAAGCCATTAATATGGCGGCTGCCTATGTGATGTCGGGCCAACTGGATGCCGTTATTGCCGGGGGCGTGGAGTCAATGTCTCGCGTGCCGCTTGGGTCGGATGGGGGAGCGTTATTGATGAATCCGCAGATTGTGGCCCGGCATCGCATTGTTCCGCAGGGCATTTCGGCGGACTTGATTGCCACCCAGTACGGTTACAGCCGTGCCGATGTTGACGCTTTTGCCGCCGAATCGTACCGCCGGGCGGCCCTGGCCCAGCGGGAAAACCGGTTCTCTCGGACGCTGATCCCCATTAAAGACGAACTCGGTGTAACACTGCTCGATTACGACGAGGGCGTTCGACCCGATACCACCGTCGAAAGTTTGGCAAAGCTCAAACCCGCCTTCGAAACCGTGGGGAAGATGGGTTTTGACGCACTGGCTTTGCTGAAATACAGCAACCTGTCCCGAATTGACCATGTGCACCATGCCGGAAATTCTTCCCAGATTGTCGATGGGGCTGCCGGTATTCTGATTGGCTCTAAAGAATTTGGCGAAAAAACGGGCCTGATGCCCCGCGCCCGGATTAGAGCCTTTGCCGTCATAGGAACCGACCCAACCAGTATGCTCACCGGCGTTGTCCCGTCTACGCAGAAAGTGCTCAGGAAAGCGGGGATGCAACTGGCGGATATTGACCTGTTTGAAGTCAACGAAGCGTTTGCCGCCGTGCCGTTGTTCTACATGGAACAGCTCGGTGTCGACCACAACCGGCTCAACGTAAACGGCGGAGCCATTGCGTTGGGGCACCCGCTGGGCGCTACCGGGGCCATAATTTCGGCAACGCTTCTGGATGAACTCGAACGCACGGGCAAACAAACAGGACTGGCGACGCTCTGCGTGGGCGGAGGGATGGGCGTCGCGACGGTTTTTGAACGGGTAAACTAAGCCGCTAACCATGATCAATTACACGAAAAACCGCCGTGTTGCGATTCTAAGCTGGAACATAAGCAGCGCCCCGATGAACGTTCTGAACGACGACTCCATTCCGGCGTTTGAACGGGCGTTGCAGCGGGCGTACGATGACGCGGAGGTGAAGGGAATTATCATTACGTCTGAGAAGAACGAGTTTATTGCCGGGGCGGATTTAAAAATGATTCTCCGCAACAACGATAAAGAGCCAACCGAAATGCTGAAAGTTTCGACGGAACTGAACCGGATTTTCCGGGCCATCGAAACGGCGGGCAAACCCGTGGTTGCTGCCATTAACGGTACGGCCCTGGGTGGCGGCTACGAAGCCTGTCTGGCCTGTCACCACCGGATTGCGCTCGACAACCCCAAAGCCGTTATCGGGTTGCCCGAAGTGACGCTGGGCTTGCTGCCCGGTGGGGGCGGTACGCAGCGCTTGCCCCGCCTGCTCGGGATGGAAGCCGCCCTGCCGTTGCTGCTGGAAGGCAAGCGGGTCAGCCCCCGCGAGGCTCTGGCATTAGGGATGGTTGACGACCTGGCCGCTTCGCGGGAAGAGTTGCTGGAGAAAGCATTTGCGTGGATTGACGCCCATCCCGACCCGTTGCAACCGTGGGATGAACACGATCGAAAGACGGGCCGGATCGTTGGAAAGGAAAACGGTAAAATGCCGGGCGGAGCGGTTCAAAGCCCGGCGGGAATGCGGATTTTTGGGGCAGCAACCGCCATGGTAATGGAAAAAACGCGCGGTAATTACCCGGCTCCGCTCGCGATCCTGTCGTGCGTTTACGAAGGGCTGCAGGTAAATATCGATCGCGGTCTGGTCATCGAAGCCCGGTATTTTGTAAAGGTCGCTACGTCGAATGTTGCCAAAAGCCTGATCCAGACTATGTTTCTGGGCTTGAACGAGGTAAACAAAGGCAGCAGCCGTCCCAAAACCGTTGCCGCCACGGAAGTGAAAAAGCTCGGGGTGGTGGGTGCCGGGATGATGGGCTCGGGTATCGCTTACGTGGCAGCCAGGGCCGGAGTCGATGTCGTACTGAAAGATATTTCGCTGGAAGTGTCTCAACAAGGAAAAGCGTACGCGCGGGCGGTATTGCAAAAAGCCGTTGAGCGGGGCAAAGAAGCGCCCGAAAAAGCCGAAGCAACTCTGAACCGGATCCAGCCAACCGCCGATGTTACCGACTTGAGGGGGGGTGACCTTATTATTGAAGCCGTTTTCGAAAGCCGTGAACTGAAAGCGCAGGTGACGCAGGAAATTGAACCGTTGCTGGCCGATCAGGGCGTTTTTGCCTCGAATACTTCGACCTTGCCCATCAGCGGTTTAGCCGGAGCGTCGACCCGGCCCGCCAATTTTGTTGGGATGCATTTCTTTTCGCCGGTCGATAAAATGGCTTTGGTTGAGGTGATCCGCGGGAAAAAAACAGCGGACCATGCCCTGGCGGTTGCGCTGGATTTCGTAAAGAAGCTGCGCAAAACCCCGATTGTCGTGAATGATTCGCCCGGATTTTACACCTCACGGGTTTTCAGAACCTATACCACCGAGGGCATGGAAATGCTGAAGGAGGGCGTTGAACCCGTGCTGATTGAAAATGCCGGAAAAAATGCCGGATTTCCGGTCGGTCCGTTGGCTGTTTCTGATGAAGTATCCCTGGAACTGATTCACATGATTGCGGGGCAGGGCGTTCAGGACGGTGTCCTGACCGGACAGGATACGGCGTATCAGGTGGCTGGAAGTCTGGTGGCTTCCGGGCGGTTGGGTAAAAAAGCAAAAGCCGGCTTTTACGCGTATCCGGAGGGCGAAGCGAAACACCTCTGGCCGGGCCTACAGGATCTGTTTCCAGTGGCTGCCGTCCAGCCCACGGTTGAAGAACTTAAAAAACGATTCTTGTACCGGCAGGCGCTCGAAGCCGTACGCTGTTTTGAGGAAGGCGTTATTCAAACCCAACTCGATGCCGACATCGGTTCCATCCTGGCCTGGGGTTTTCCTTCGTACACGGGTGGCGCTTTGTCGTTTGTCGATTTTGTGGGAATCACGAACTTCGTGCGGGAAACTGACCGATTGGCCGATGCCTACGGAGAACGGTTCCGCCCAACGACCCGGCTGCGCGAAATGGCCGAACGGGGCCAAAGCCGATTTGAACACAATTATTAAAAATGAATCATCAACTATCATGCTGAAACCAAGCTCTTTATTAGTCGCCAGCCTTCTGCTGGTTACGGGTGCCGTTGGGCAAACCGTTTCCAAACTGCCCGAATCAAAGCTAAGCCGGAATGAAGTCGAAGCGCAGATGCGCTTTCTGGCCGCTGACGAACTCCAGGGCCGCCGAACGGGCGAGCCCGGCAATATGGTGGCCGCCCGCTACATTGCCGAACAATACCGGACGATGGGCCTGAAGCCGGTGGCTGGCCAATCCGATTATTTTCAGAAAATACCGTTTCTGAAAGCCAAACCGGCAACCTACGCGAACCTTCAGATCGGATCGGCAGACTCTCTGAAACTGGGTCGGCATTTCGTCGTGATCAGCGGACCCCAATCGGATATCAAAGCCGAAACCGTCTACATTGGATACGGACTGACCGACGGGGTCGATGGCTACAACGGTAAGGACGTTCGGGGTAAGATTGTGGTTGCGCAGGTTGGGTCGCCGGATGCCACAACCAACCGGGGGTTGCTGTCGGCTTCCGAACAAAAACTCCGATTGGCGGCTGAAAAAGGGGCCGCTGGGTTGATTGAACTTTACACGAGTGGCACGTATCCCTGGCCGATTGTAACGCGGTCTTTCCTGGGAGAACAGCTGTCGTTGGCGTCTTCTACGGACGTGCCGACGCTGTTGCACATTTGGGTCGATAACGGTAAAAACCAACTGGCCAGCCTGAAAGACGCCAGCCAGACCGTGAGCATCCGGACGTCGGGCCGGGAACAGCGGATCGTTGACGCGGTCAATGTGGCGGGGGTGATCGAAGGCACGGACCCGAAACTGAAAAGCGAGTTCGTTCTGCTGTCGGCGCACTTCGACCACGTAGGGGTTGGCAAGCAGGGCGGTCAGCCGTATACCTCATCCGATAGCATCTTCAACGGCGCCCGGGACAACGCTTTCGGGACGGTTGCGTTGCTGGCGTCGGCCAAGGCGTTGCAGGCCCAACGCCCCAAACGGTCAATTTTGGTTCTGGCACTGACTGGCGAGGAACTGGGTTTGCTGGGCAGCCGCTATTACGCCGAGCATCCGCTGATTCCGTTGAAACAGACCGTGTTTAATCTAAACAGCGATGGCGCAGGCTATAATGATACGACCATTGTGTCGGTCATCGGATTGAACCGGACGGGGGCGAAGACGGAAATTGAAACAGCCAGCAAAGCGTTCGGGTTGGGCGTATTTGCCGATCCGGCTCCCGAACAAAATCTGTTCGACCGTTCCGATAACGTCAATTTTGCAGCAAAAGGCATTCCGGCTCCTACTTTTTCGGCCGGGTTCAAGACGTTTGGGGCCGATTTGTTCAAGTATTACCACCAGGCGGCCGACAATCCGGATACAATCGACTACGGTTATCTGCTTAAATTTTGTAAAGCGTTTGCCTACGCAGCCCGGTTAATTGCCGACAAACCGACGCGTCCGCAGTGGGTAGCCGGTGATAAATACGAACCAGCCGCCAAAGCTTTGTACGGAAGTAACTAACAAAGAAGGCCGTCGGAAGAGCAAACATATTTGCTCTTCCGACGGCCTTCTGCTATAAAGCGTTTAACCGGCCGGCTTAATATCTCCGTCCGATGCCGAAGCTGTAACCGAGTGTGAAGGAGAAGGTTGAGTTACCAAGCCAGGGCGCTGAGTTAACCCGGACGTTGGTCAAACCAAGGTTATACCGGGCATCGATCAGAAAGCGCTGGGTATTTTTAACTTTGAAGTTAGCCTGAAATCCACCGGTTGCTCCCAGATCGAGGGGTTCGAATTCGTCATCCGTCTTGGAATCAGGATAAGCCTGACCCTGGCTAATTGCATTGGTTCGTTTGGAATTCAGCAGCACACCCAGAGAAGGGCCGATGAAGATGTTGGGACGGAAGTTTCCGCTTAACGTCAGGTAATACCGGGCAACAACCGGAATCTCCAGGTAATTCAGGTGCTGAACATGGCTGCTACGGTCGCCGGGATTGTTGTATTTACCGCCCCGTTGTGAGTAAAGCACATCCGCAGAAATGCCAAAATGGTTGATGGCGCTGTAGTTAACAAAGGCACCTGCGACTAAACCGACTTTTGCGTCGTAATAACTGCTTTTGCCGTAAAGGCTTGATACATTGAGACCAACCCGGGGGCCGGCGCTCCAGCGTTGTTGGGCAAATAATGTAGACGCACTGGCCAGCAGAAAAAACATTCCAAATACTATTCCTCTTCTCATAATGCAATTTAATTGGATCATTCTTGTGACGTGGGTTTGATTTGCTTCTTTACAACTGATCCGGCTGTTAAATGTTTTTACAACGTCCGAAACGGCGCAAAGATAATGTTTCCGGTTAAACTACGACGTTTAAAATACCGTTACATGAGGAGGAGCAATGGAAGGCTTTAGAGGAAAGCCGCCGGGCGGAAGGGGGCGTTAAGTCTTCAAAATACAATTTCGTGTTCGGTAAATGCGGCAAACGGTTTACCCTTCCGGAGGGCGGGTTGCCAGCGCGGGCCTTCCTGAATTAAACGAATGGCTTCTTCATCGCAACCATTTCCGAGGGATTGCACGACAGAAAACTGGCGAACGGTTCCGTTGGTTTCTACCCGAAACCGGACGCGTACCGTTCCGGAAATTCCTTTTTCTTTGGCTTCAGGCGGTAACTGCCGGTTTTTTGTCAGGTATTCCTCAAAACCAGCCGGGGCGCGGGGGGCAACGATTTTTGCCGGATTGGCTCCAAATGCACGGTTAGACCGCACCTGCTCCTTCTGAACGCCATAACCCACAATCACTACTTCCGACAGGACCGCCGTATCGGGCTGTAAGCGAACAACGCTGGAGGGTGGCAGATCGTCAACGCGGATTGTTTTCATTTGGTAGCCGATAAAACTAATCTGTAACGAGTCGTCTTTCGGCCGTTGAGTGAGCCTGAAACGCCCGGCCGTGTCAGTAATGGTGGCACGCTGAGAATTTTTAAACAGCACAACCACTCCCGGCAGGGGTAAATTATCGTCCCCAACCACGAAACCACTGACAGCGGGCTGTTGAATGGAATCGACGGCGGATTCGGTTATTTTCCGGGATAGAGCGGGAACGGAAGCGGGGCCCGTTATCGCCACCGGTTCCTGGACATGACCCAATTTACCAGAATTAGCCAGCCAATCCTGTCGCGGCATCGGCAGGCTATCCCTGGGAGAAGCAGCTTCACGGGCTAACGTCGGGCGTTTCGTTTGAAGGCTCGCGGGGGGTAACGGGGCTGGCCGACGGCTTGGGCGCTGATCGGCCGGGGCAACGGCCTTTTCCAGCGCGGGTGGCTGTCGGAACACCTCAACGGCTTGTTCTTCTTCAGGAGTCTCCGGTAACCACAGGAATAAACCAATGCCCATCACCAGCGCAATCGAGGCCGCCAGAGCAGAAATCCAGCGGGGCAACCGACGGGTTTTGTCGTCTTCAATTCGTTTCTGTAACCGCTGGCGTAATTCATTCGATACCCGAGTCAAATCGCTTGTTTCCTGCTCAGCGGTCTCCATCCCTTCCAACGCTTCGGCATACAGCGGGTTTTCGAGCAGCAGCCGTTCCACCCGGTGCCGTTCGGCAGCGGAAAGAACCCCGGCCCGGTAGTTGCGCAGGTCGTCGGGGGACAAATGGTCGTTATGGGGTTGGTTGTCAGTCATGGCGTTTGTCCATGCAGATTTTCAGGTTTCGTCGGCCATTTTGAAGATGGCTTTTTATGTTTTTCAACTCATAGCCCGTTAATTCGGCGATGTCGGCGTAAGTTTTCTGATTCAGGTAAAACAGGGTGATGCTGGTGCGTTGTTCCTCCGACAGCGTTTGCAAACAGCCATCCAGGTGGGTGAGCTTCGTTTCCAGCTCCAGGCCGTCGGATTCCGGCCAACTGGTCAGGGGCATGGGCAGTGTTTCCGCTTCAGCCTCTTCGTTAACTCCACCAGCTATCATTTTCCGCTGCCGCAGGTGCATCAGACAGTGGTTGCGGGCGGTTGAGTGTAGCCAGCTTTTGAAGTTCTGAATTTCGTATTTCCGCAAATCCGTGATCAACTGCTCGAACAAGTGCATGACGGCATCTTTGCTCTCTTCTTCATCCCGCAAGTAGTTGAAACAAACCGCATACACCAGTTCCATATACCGTTCATACAACGCACCGAGCACGTTCAGGTCGCCCGTAGTCTTATAGGCCGACAGGTATTCGGCATCAGTGACGGGTATCGGTTTACGGAATCGTTTAAAAAACATACAATCAGGGCGGCTTTGCGAACTTACAAAGAAATAGTCCGGGGGCCGTGTGGAATTCAAACCGGGTTTGCATCCATAAGAGAAAAAAGCCACGCTAATTCCATACGACCATGCGCACTATTTTTTCCATCCTGATGCTCGGGCTGCTCTTTGTGTCGACCACCCGATCTACCCGCACCCTTACCGGCCAGGTGACGGACTCCGTGACGAACGAACGGCTACCGGGTGTTACGATAACCCTGAAAGGCACCCAGATTCGCACCATCACTCAAGCCGATGGGCGCTACACGCTGACGATTCCCGCCGGACCGCAAATCCTGCTGTTTCAGTACATTGGCTACCTGAACCATGAAGTAAAAATTGATACGCAAACTGTAGCCAACGCCCAGTTGAACCAGGATTTGAGGGCCTTGAACGAAGTCATTACACTGGGTTACGGGAAGCCGGTTAGGCACCAGGAGCTGGGGGCCGTCGGGCGAATTCTCGGTTCGCATTCAACGTTGATTGCCGTTCCCAGAGTCAACACCGAAGATTACAGCGCCGTTACGGAGCCTGGCTTTCAAAGCGTTCGCAATCAGGCCGTCACCACCTTTTCGGTCGATGTGGACCGGGCGGCATACGGTAATATTCGACGGTTTTTGAATGGCGGAAACCTGCCGCCTAAAGACGCCGTTCGCATTGAGGAGATGGTGAATTACTTTGAGTACGATGATCCGCAGCCCAAGGGCAACGACCCCGTAGCCGTCAAGACCGAACTTTCGGAATCGCCCTGGAACCCGGGTTTGCAGCTCCTGCGCATCGGTTTGCAGGCCAAAACCATCCCGACTGGCAGTTTGCCCGCGTCGAATCTGGTGTTTTTAATTGACGTGTCGGGGTCGATGGAAAGCGAAAACAAACTACCGCTTGTCAAATCAGCCCTCAATTTGCTGGTCGACCAGCTCCGTCCGCAGGACCGGGTAGCGATGGTGGTTTATGCCGGGTCGGCCGGTCTGGTGTTGCCTTCAACGCCGGGTAGTGAGCCGCAAAAAATCAAAGATGCCATCAGCCAATTATCGGCAGGCGGCTCAACGGCGGGGGGCGAGGGCATCCGGCTGGCGTACCAGACTGCCCAGGAAAATTTTCGGAAAGACGGTAATAACCGGGTAATTCTGGCTACCGACGGCGATTTTAACGTGGGTGTTTCGAGCGACGGCGATTTGCAGCGGCTCATTGAGGACCAGCGCAAATCCGGCGTTTTTCTGAGTGTTCTGGGGTTTGGCATGGGCAACTACAAAGACAACAAACTGGAGACCCTGGCCGATAAAGGCAATGGCAATTACGCTTACATCGACAACATGCAGGAAGCACAGAAAGTGTTTGGCAAGGAGTTCGGCGGTACGCTGTTCACGGTGGCGAAAGACGTAAAACTGCAACTGGAATTTAACCCCAAGCGCGTACAGGCGTACCGGTTGATCGGCTACGAAAACCGGATGCTGAACAACGAAGATTTCCACAATGATCAGAAAGATGCGGGCGAGATAGGTTCGGGTCATACCGTCACGGCGCTGTACGAAATCATTCCGGCCGGGGTTGAAAGCCGCTATCTGCCCAAAGTCGACGCGCTGAAATACCAGCGGCAGACCGCACCAACCGGAGCTGCCGATGAAGTACTGACGTTGAAAATCCGGTATAAGAAACCGGATAGCGAGACAAGCCACCTGCTGACTCACGCGGTGAATGATCAGCCACAAAAATGGAACAACACCTCGAATGATTTCCGCTTTGCGGCTTCCGTCGCGGAATTTGGTTTGCTGCTTCGGGATTCTGAGTTCAAGGGAAACGCGCATTATCCGCAGGTTGAAGCCCTGGCCCGGCAGGCTCTGGGCCGCGATCCGGAGGGCTACCGGAGCGAATTTGTTCGGTTGGTGAAATTGGCTCAGTCTCTGTCGGATGCGGGGCCGGTGGTGAAAAAATCAGCCGGAAAGTAACGGGCGGTTCCAACGGTGCTTCCGAAAGCGGGGTCATTTTAAACGGTAGCGCTACCAACCTAACTAAGTTAAACGAAAAGATACGACGATGAAGCAAGTAAAATGGGCAGTTGCCGCCTTGTGCTTATGGATTGGCGCAGCTTGCCAGAATGATGACGTTACGCCCGATGGCCCGGTAACCATAACTTCTGACTTCAAGACAAGCACCGACGGCTGGACCGCCGAAATAACGGATTATTCCACCGAGCAGGACGCGCTCATCGAATTCCAGTCGGGTCTTAAGGCATTGCCCGCTCCGCTGGATTCGACTAAAAAGGCGTTCATGATTTCGAGCCACAACCGCAGCGACGATCTGTTTATGTTCGTGAAAAGGAAAGTGACGGGTTTGCGGCCCAATCAGACCTACAAAGTGACCTTCGACATTGAACTGGCTTCCCAGTACGCCACCAACAGCCTGGGAATCGGCGGTTCGCCCGGCAACAGTGTGTTTCTGAAAGCCGGGGCTTCCGCTACTGAACCGAAAAAGATAAAAGAAGGAAACGAATACCGCCTGAGTATCGACAAAGGCAATCAGGCAGAAGGCAGTGATGCCGTACCGGTACTGGGTAACATCGGTGCCGGCGAAGATGTTACCCAGTATAAACTCATTCAGCGCAGTACGCAGCAGCCGATCACGATCAAAGCCAACGATGCTGGTGAATTGTGGCTGTTGGTTGGTACAGACTCCGGCTTTGAAGGACTGACAACCTTGTATTACAACAGGATCAAAGCTGTGGTGGAATTGCAGTAGTGAAAAGTTAAGTGTAACAAGTAAGTTTAAAGTCGTCGTAATCTGTGCATTACGGCGGCTTTTTTATGGCCGAACAGGGACACGCGCATGATTTTACAGGCTTTCAGGGCCGCTTTCAAGAAACAGAGCGTGAAAATTTAAGGAGAACACGGACGACACGGAGCGCAAATAACAAATTTATTGGTATAATTGCTTAATCAAACAATAATAGTGTTTTTGAAAAACGACTGAGCCCGGTATGTTGGGACTCCAGCCAAAGACACCAGTTCATCATGGGCATTTTTACCTTCCAGCGTTGGCGTAAGCAACTTATCTCCTGCGGCTTACTAGTGGGTGTCATAAGCTTCTGCCAGGCGCAAACCGATACGCTGCTGCTGCAGGCCAACCGCCAGTATAGCCTGAAAGCATACGCTCGTGCCATTGAACTCTACAGCCAGATACTGGCCGACGAATCGGCCAAGCTGAATGGGGAACAGCGCATGGCAACTCAGGCTAATCTGGCTCATTCGTACAAGCTGGTCGGCGAGCTGAAAAAAGCCGAGCAGTTGTACCAGACCCTGACGGCTGCGGAGGAATTGCCCGGCAACCAGGCGGAGAGTTACCGGCAGTACGCCCAGTTGCTGGCCGAAACGGGCAGGTACGCCGAGTCGCAGCGCATGTACGAGAAATACAACAAGCTTAAAAAGAAGGCCATCGAAGCGGAAACGACTCCTTTTCTGACTCCGGCTACCCGGGTAATCGGAAAAACCACCCCGACCCGCTACCGACTGGAAGTACTCGGGCTCAATTCGAGCAACGCTGAATTCAGTCCGATGTATTACCGCGATGGGCTGGTGTTTGTATCGGGAAAAAAAGCCAGTGCTGCCATTGAAACCGCTGGTAAAGGAGGGGGCGGCAGCTACCTTGACTTGCTGTATGTTCAGGATCGTCAGCAACTCAAAGCCAGCCAGCTTATAAAAGCGGACGGCACAGTTTCGAAGCCGGTTCAGAAGCGGGGCCGTAAAGATCGCCGGCCGGTCAATACCGTCCGCAGCCGGGCAACGGCCAACGATTCCCGCATCCTGGGCGGGTACAATGGCGGCATCACCATTTTGGAAGGGTTGCGGTACTCAAAAACCGTTCAGCCGTTTAGCCGTTCGATCAACAGCCGTTACCACGAAGGACCCGTTACGTTTTTTCAGGATGGCTACCGGATCATTTTTACCCGCAACAATTACGATGGTCGGCGGGTGCGTCAGAGCGCCGAAGGAGTTACCAACCTGAAACTGTATACGGCTACCCAGCAGAACGGTACGTGGGTCAACATTGAAGAATTGCCGTTCAACAGTGATGACTACTCGGTGGGGCACCCGGCCCTGAGCCAGGACGGCCAGTTGCTGTTTTTTGCTTCCGACATGCCCGGCGGGCTGGGCGGTACGGACCTGTACGTTTCCCGGAATGAAAACGGCCAGTGGACCAAGCCCGTCAATCTGGGCAAAGAAATCAATACCAAAGGCAACGATTTGTTCCCGTTCGTCGATGAACGGGGAAATCTGTATTTTGCCTCCGACGGTCGCAAGGGGTTGGGGGGGCTGGATGTTTTCTACGCCCCTCTGGCGGATGGCGTACCGGTGGGTCCGGTCGAACACCTGGAATCCCCCATCAATTCCGAAATGGACGATTTTGGGCTGATCACCGACGGCAATCGGAAAGGTGGCTATTTCAGCACGAACCGTCGGAAGGGCGACGACGATATTTTTCGTTTTGTGCGGGAAAGCGCGCTTTACGGATGCCGTAACCTGACGCTGCGCATCTACGACGAACTGACCAAACAGCCTATCGACAGCGTCAATCTTGAAATCAAAGCCCGGGGCGAGGGGCGCAAGGACCAAACCGTCGTGACGAAAAAGGACGGACTGGTGCACCTGTGTCTGGAGTCCAACAATGATTTTGTGTTTCGGGCCTCGCGGGACGGTTTTGTTACCAGTACAGTCGGTTTCTCGACCAGCGCGCTGACCGATGACTCCCCCTCCCGGCTGGAAATTGCGCTGAATCAGCCGACGAAAATAATGGATACGGTATGGGCCGCTCCCGCACCGCCAGACGATAGCTGGGAGGTGATTGAACTGCAAAGAGCCCGGGTGCAGGGGGTGGTGATGAGCGAGAAAGACCACAAACCGATTGAAGGGGTGACAGTGATCTTGAAAAGTGATTGCAACGGAGCGACGCGGCAAGTCCTCACCGGTTCCAACGGACGGTATGAATTCGAACTGGCGGAAGGGTGCAACTACACCCTGAGCGCTACCAAAGCACAGTACGGAACCAATACCGCCCGGATTCAGAAAATTGCGGCCAAATCGACACCTAAAACCCTGTCGGCGGATTTTCACATGCTCCAGGTTGGCGACATCCTTCCGGTGAACAACATTGATTACGATCTGGATCAGTGGACCATCCGGCCCGACGCCTACCGTGAACTGGAAAAATGGGTTGCCACTCTGCAAAAGTATCCATCACTGACCGTGGAGGTCCGGTCTCATACCGACAGCCGGGGGGATGCCGCCCGAAACCGCTATCTATCAGCGCAACGGGCCAACTCAGTGGTTAATTACCTGGCCTCCAAAGGCATCAGTCGTAAGCGCATGGTTGCGGCTGGTTACGGAGAATCGCTCCTACTGAATCATTGCGGTAACGGCGTCGATTGTTCGGACGCCGAACACCAGCACAACCGCCGAACGGAAGTTAAGGTCTTGTCCATTAAATAGAAGGGCTGAAAGATGCCAAAACAAAAAGCCGCAGATGAACCATCTGCGGCTTTTGTGTTTCTTAAAACGTTAGTTTACCGGTTGATCAGCAGCCGTTTGATAACTTGCTGGCCATCGGTTTTCATCTGAACGAAGTGGATGCCAATGCTCCCGCCAGACAGGTCGACGGTTTGTTGCTGCCGTTGACCATTGCCCACCACTTCCTGCTGCCACGCGGTTCGGCCCAGTACGTCGACCACCTGCAACTGACCTTTCTGCTGGCTGGCTAGTCGGTAGCTGATTACGAATCGTCCGGTGCTCGGGTTGGGGGTCACGGTCAGATCCGTGCTCAACTCTGCATTGGGGGCGGCTTCGCGGCCACCGTTGGGGCAGGTCAGGGTTTTGGGCGACCACTTCAGGGTGTATCCGCTGTTGTTGGGCACACGACCAACGATCACGTGGGGCTGACCATCTTTGAGCGAAGCCGGAACCGTAAAAGCGTAGCCGTGGGCGCCGTTGCCTTTGCCGGCATCTTTCAAATCCTGACGATAATTACCCGCATCGGTTTTACCAATCACCGTTGTGCCATCCAAAAATTCGACGGTAATCACGGCGTTGGGCTTGTCACGGTCCCAGATCCAACCTTGAATGGCATCACAATTAACCACATCCAGATACCCTTCGTAATTGCCCGGACCCGTAACGCCGGTTGTCGGATTAGGGTCAACGGGGGTCCCTGTGTCGGAAACGGTCAGGATCAGGGACTTTGCAACCGGATTACTCTTGCCATCGGTCGCCGAGTAGGTCAGGTTGAAGCTGCCCTGGGTTGTGGGCGTTCCGGAGAGCACCCGGGTGCCGGCGTTGAAGCTCAAGCCCGCCGGTAGTCCCGTCAGCGTATAGGTCAGCGCATCGTTGTTAGCATCGGTGAAGGCCGGTAGAGCCGCCGAGGTGTAGGCAACATTGATCGTAGCCGTCAGGTTAGCTACGGTGGGCGCTACGGGCGGCTGGTTCGTCGGTGGGGTACCAGTACCCGCACAGTTGATAATCTTCGGCGCCCATTTCAGAACAAACTCCGACCCCTGAACCCGGGCCCAGATCGTGTGATTCTGTCCATCCTTGAGACTTTCCGGAATCGGGAAGTCGTACCAGTGCACACCGTTGCCCTTGCCCGCATCCAGCAGGTGTTGTTTGAAGACATCCGCAGCAATGGTTCCAATGGGCTTTCCAGCGGCAATGGATGGCCCCTCGAAAAACTCAATGGCCACTACGCTATTCACACTGGTGCGATCAAACGCCCAACCCGACAGCGTGTTGCAGTTGACCTCCTGGGTCAGATACCCGTCGAAGTTTGCGGCCGGGGCAAGACCGCCCGTAGCTACGTTGAGGGTGAGTGTCAGGTCGGTTTTGGCTTGGCCATCGCTGGCGGAATACACCAGCGAGAAGCTGCCCGAAGCCGTGAGCGTGCCTGAAATCACCCGGGTGCTGGCATTGAACGACAAGCCCGCGGGCAGGCCCGTCAGCGTGTAGGTCAACGCATCGTTGTTGGCATCGGTGAAGACCGGCAAAGCCGCTGAGGTGTAGGCGACGTTGACGGTGGCCGACAAGGCTGCCACCGTGGGGGCCACGGGGGGTTGGTTGGTCGGTGGCGTGTCGGTCTCGTTAACCGTCAGCGTGAAGCTGGTCGATACGGGGTTGCTCTTGCCATCGGTGGCCGAATAGGTGAGCGTTGTGTTTGCTTTGGCCGTGGGCGTGCCCGAGATTACCCGGGTGCTGGCGTTGAAGGACAAGCCCGCGGGCAGGCCCGTCAGCGTGTAGGTCAGCGCATCGTTGTTAGCATCGGTGAAGGCCGGTAGAGCTGCCGAGGTGTAGGCAACATTGACGGTGGCTGAGAGGTTGGCCACGGTGGGGGCTGTGGGGGGCTGGTTCGCCGGCGTGCCCGATCCCTGACAGGTCAGAGTTTTGGGTGCCCACATCAGTACGTAGGTTGAGCCTTCCACACGGGCCCAAATGGTGTGTGCCTGATTGTCCTTGATACTTTCGGGAGTAGCGAAGCTGTAGCCGTGCACACCGTTGCCTTTGCCCGCATTAACCAGGTCGGTTCGGAAAATATTCGCCAGGTTCGTGCCAATCGGAGTGGCGGTAGCAACCGTAGCACCTTCCAGGAATTCAACACTCAACGGCGTATTGGGTTTGTCGCGATCCCAAACCCACCCCGAAATCGTAGTACAGGTCACCTGATCCAGGTAGCCTTCAAAGTTGCCGGTCACTACAACTCCACCCGTAGCTACGTTGAGCGTGAGGGTCAGGTCGGTTTTGGCTTGGCCATCGCTGGCAGAATACACCAGCGGGAAGCTGCCCGAAGCCGTGGGCGTGCCCGAAATCACCCGGGTGCTGGCGTTGAAGCTTAAACCTGCTGGCAGGCCCGTCAGCGTGTAGGTCAACGCATCGTTGTTGGCATCGGTGAAGACCGGTAAAGCCGCTGAGGTGTAGGCGACGTTGACGGTGGCCGACAAGGCTGCCACCGTGGGGGCCACGGGGGGTTGGTTGGTCGGTGGCGTGTCGGTCTCGTTAACCGTCAGCGTGAAGCTGGTCGATACGGGGTTGCTCTTGCCATCGGTGGCCGAATAGGTGAGCGTTGTGTTTGCTTTGGCCGTGGGCGTGCCCGAGATTACCCGGGTGCTGGCGTTGAAGGACAAGCCCGCGGGCAGGCCCGTCAGCGTGTAGGTCAGCGCATCGTTGTTAGCATCGGTGAAGGCCGGTAGAGCCGCCGAGGTGTAGGCAACATTGACGGTGGCTGAGAGGTTGGCCACGGTGGGGGCTGTGGGGGGCTGGTTTGCCGGCGTGCCCGATCCCTGACAGGTCAGGGTTTTGGGCGCCCACATCAGCACGTAGGTTGAGCCCTCCACGCGGCCCCAGATGGTTTGTTGCTGGTTGTTTTTGATGCTGTTTGGCACCGCAAAACTATATCCGTGCACACCATTGCCTTTGCCCGCGTTGAGCAAGTCCGTTCGGAAAATGTTGGCAACCGTAGTACCCACAACCGTAGCCGATTCAATCGTTGGATTGCTGCCGGTTGCCGCCAGGAATTCAACCGTGTAGGGCGCATTAGGGCTATCGTAGTTGAAAACCCAACCCGAAATTGTAGTGCAATTCACCTGATCCAGGTATCCTTCAAAGTTACCCACAATGACGGTTCCGCCCGTGGCTACGTTGAGCATAACGGTTAAATCGGTCTTGGCTTTGCCGTCATTGGCTGAGTAGGTCAGGTTGAAGCTGCCCGAAGCCGTCGGCGTTCCCGAAATCACCCGGGTGCTGGTATTGAACGACATGCCAGCGGGTAAGCCCGTCAGCGTGTAGGTCAGCGCGTCTTTATCGGCATCGGTGAAGACCGGTAGAGCCGCTGCCGCATAACCAACATTAACGGTGGCCGACAGAGGGGCAACCGTCGGAGCCACGGGCACCCGGTTGGCGGGTGTTTCCAGGTCGTTGATCGTCAGCGTGATTGAGGTTGTAACCGGATCACTTTTGCCATCGGTGGCCGAATAGGTGAGCGTTGTGTTTGCTTTGGCCGTGGGCGTACCCGAGATTACCCGGGTGCTGGCGTTGAAGGACAAACCGGCGGGCAGACCCGTCAGTGTGTAAGTCAGCGCATCGTTGTTGGCATCGGTGAAGACCGGCAGGGCCGCTGAAGTGTAGGCTGCGTTGACGGTGGCCGACAGCGGAGAGACGGTCGGCGCAACCGGCGGTGTATTGGCTGGCGGATTCGCGGCCTCGTTAACCGTCAGTGTAATGGCGGTCGAAACCGGGTTGCTCTTGCCGTCCGTTGCCGAGTAAGCCAGCGTCGAAGTGCCTTTGGCCGTGGGCGTACCCGAAATCACGCGCGTACTGGCGTTGAAGGACAAACCGGCGGGTAAGCCCGTCAGCGTATAGGTCAGCGCATCGTTGTTAGCATCGGTGAAGACCGGCAGGGCTGCCGAGGTATAAGCCGCATTCACCGTCGCGGACAAGGGGGCTACGGTCGGCGCAACCGGCGGTGTATTAGCCGGTGGGGCGGTGGTGGTTTCCGTTGCGGTGTTACTGTTCCCCGAAACATTACCGGTTGGATCGACGGCTCGGATAAAGAAGTAATATTCGGTTCCCGCTGCCAAATTCGTGACGTTGTAGGCCGTCCCGGACGTAACGTCGGCGATTTTGACGTTGTTTTGGTATACTTCATAACCGGCTACACTGACGTTATCCGTTGATGCATTCCAGGTCAGCCGCATGGAGTTTTGGGTAACGTCGGATATGACCAGATTCGTTGGCAGCGTGGGTGGTTGCTGGTCCGAAGCATTGGACACTACGTTGAACGACCGTTCTGCCGGGCGAGCAGGCTGAAAACCGTCACCGCCGTGTTGAGCTGCCCGCACGGTTACTTTCCCCAGGCGTCCGGTCAGGAATACTTTCCCTTCGGCAATGACGGCCGGGCCTTCAATAACGTAGAAAACCACCGGTTTGCCGGACGAGGCCGTGGCCTGGGGCGTAAAAGCGGCTGAATTCGGAGCCCGATCGGCAATGGGGTTGAACGTGATGGTCTGGGTGTTTCCGGCGCAGTTGGGGTAAATGTAGCGCATGGTTTCCGTTTTGAGACCACCCGCATCGGTTACTTCCAGTTTAACCCCGTACCAGAAGGTCAGCGTACCGTCGCAGCCGATGGGCGGGAGCGAGGCTGTTGCGGTTTGGGCGGTGGTGATGAAATCATCGTGCTGGTGGTCGTTGTGAAAGAGCGAAACCGTCCACTTATAACTCAACTGATTGGCGGGCGTCTCATCATTGATAACCGCCGAAAGGTCGATGTTCCGGATCTCGCTCAGGTCCATCTGCTCTTTGTCGTCAACGCTGGTGCTGACAATAACCGGCGCGGCATTGGACGCACTGCTGACGGTGATCGTCTTCTCGGTCTGGTTGGTTTTCCCCTCCGGGTCTGTTACCGTCAGTTTAACGATATAGGTTGTCGAAGTGGAAGTAGTGGTAAAGGTGTGTTCCGGGTTGGCGGCTGTGCTGGTTGTTTTGTCGCCAAAATCCCAAGCGTACGTCAGGGCTTTTCCTTCTGGGTCGTAAGACGTATTGCCCGTAAATTTGACGGTTAACGGACTCGGTCCGTTGTTTTTATCCGACAAAATAATAGCCACCGGAGGGCTTCCGCCCGCACTTCCGCTGTAGGTTACCCGACGAATGCGCTCACCGCCGTTTTCGGGGTAGCGCAGGTAGTACATGTTTTTATCGATCGGGTTGAACGCGATGCATGTTATGTACTGATAAGAAGAACCCCCGTCCAGCAGTTTGGTCAGGGTTGCGGGCTGCGGCTGGTTATCACTGTCAAACGATATTTTGGAAATCCAGCCCCCGTTGAAGTCGCCGAAATAATAGGCGTTTTGGTATTCAGCCGGGTAATTTCCTCCGCCCGGATGCCAGCCTCCGCCAACGGCGCAGTAACCCGGTAGCGCACCGGCCGGCGTGTTTTTTACCTCAGTGATGGTTCCATTGCGGTTAACTTGCCCCGGTCCCGAACGCCAGGAAATTACCGGCTTCGTAAAGGGAATCGACGGCTTATACTGCGTTTTGTTGTAAGGGCGGGTTGACTTAACCTGTCCTTCTTCGAAAGGCCAGCCGTAATTAGCGCCTTTTTTGATGACATTGATTTCTTCCCAGTCCGTTAGCCCCACTTCGCCAACGTACAGCGAACCCGGGTCACCAGCGTTGACGTCGGCGCTCCCCGTGTTGGGGCGCAGCGAGGTCCGGAAAGGCTGCCGAAGCCCCGACGCAAAAATCCGGCTCTTGACCGAGCGGGGGTTGCTGGGGTCATAGCCGGGGTTGCCGGGCAAACCGTTCCCGTTGTCCGGGTTAATCCGAAGGACTTTGCCAGACAGCGAAAAATCTACCTGCGACCGGTAGCTGCCAATGTTTTCCGCGGCCGTCATGAAACCGTTCTGGATGGATTGACTGTGATACGTTTCGGAATAGTTTCCCTCGTCGAAAGCCGGAGCCGCCCCGTCGCCGGTCGGAATCAGCAGGGACCCATCGGCTCCCATCGTAATACCGCCCCCGGCGTGGGAACTGGAGGTCAGGACAATGCAGTCACCCGGGACGCCTTTGCTGGGGTTGTTGGGGTCGGGTGCACCGATCAGAATCTGGCGGCTGTTGGGCTTGATGGAGCGAAAGCCATCGTCTTTGTTGGCTTCATACCGCGTCACCCGTGCGTAGGTGCCCTGGTATTTCACCGGAGCATATCGGATGACGTAATACAGATAAAACCGGCCGTTGTTGAGGAAGTTGTTATCCAAGGCCATGCCCAGCAGACCAAAATCGTCGTACCGACCCACTTCCCCGGATATGTCCAATAAGGTGGATTTCTTCTTTGACTGCGGATCGACCCGAACGACTCGACCGTCAATTGTCCAGATGTACATGGCGCCGTTTTTGTCGAATGCAAATCCAACGGCACCGGATTCGTCGATGTACACTTCTTCCGAAAAACCAGGCTTAAATTGGCTGTGGGCATTCGGTGCAAAACACACGAATAAGGCGAAAAGAAGAGCTAAAACCTTGAGTTTAGTACAGAGATTTACCATAAAATTTACTTTAAGTTGCCACTCGCAGAACCACGCGTCACAAAACAGATGAGGAAAAAGAATAGAAAGAATGGGCTTCAGGTGAAAAACCGGTCGAAAAAAGCGCAACGGCTGTATCTTTATTCGCCAGCTGACCTATTAATAGAGATTCCGGGGGAAAAATAGAAAAAATACAAATGTCCACATGCCTAATGAAAAAGGGACTTATTGAACGGTTAAAAATAATGGGCTGATTATCAGCCGTATGAATGATAAATAGTTCTTTCATTTGTTCAAATTTCTTATTTAAAGGTTACATTAACGCTCAATGGTTTTTTTTCCTAATGCCAAAATTAACATTGGTTTGCGAATCACCGAGAAGCGCTCGGACGGGTTCCACAACCTCGAATCCTGCTTTTATCCAGTCCCTCTAAGCGATCTGCTGGAAATCATGCCGGCTTCCGAGACCTCGTTTACCACGGGCGGTATTGCCATTCCCGGTAACATCGCTACCAACTTGTGTATGCGGGCTTACGAGCGGTTGAAACAAGATTTTGGACTGCCGCCCGTTCGGATTCATTTGCACAAGTTGATCCCAATCGGCGCAGGCTTAGGCGGGGGGTCAGCCGACGCGGCCTTTACGCTGCGGCTTTTAAACGAGCAGTTTGATTTAGGGCTATCCGTAGAGCAATTGGAGGAATACGCCCGGCCTTTGGGGAGCGATTGTGCTTTTTTTATCCAGAATCGACCGATGTACTGTTTTGAAAAAGGAGATCGGTTTGCTGAGATTGACGTGTCATTGAAAGGTTATACCCTTGTGCTGATTTACCCGAATCTGGCTATTTCAACGGCGGAAGCGTACGCGGGCGTCCGGCCCCAACAACCTGCTGCTTCGCTCCGTACGTTGTTGCAGGAACCTCTGGAAAGCTGGAAAGACACCGTTCAGAATGATTTTGAAAAGAGTCTTTTCAGTATGTACCCAATTTTAGATTTTATTAAACAAGAATTATACCATCTGGGCGCTTTGTACGCTAGCATGAGCGGTTCTGGCTCCACCCTCTACGGAATTTTTGCCCAACCCGTGGAGTTGCCGGCTCACTTTGACGCGTATCAGGTCTGGCAGAAAGTACTTTAGGTTATAGTCTCTGGGAAAAGAAAAACCGCAGGTGAATTGCCTGCGGTTTCCTACTTTAGAACCGTTTGTCCGGATTAGCGGTTTAGCAGCAGGCGTCGGGTGACGATTTGCTGGGCGGTCTGCAATTGGATCAGGTAGACCGTCGCGCTCCCGGTGTTTAAATCGACCGTTTCGCTTTCTACACGGCCGGTACCGGTCGCGGCTTTTTGCCAGATCGAGCGGCCGTTCAGATCGATCACCTGCAAATCCGCCCGTTGTCCGGCCCGGACCCGGTATTTGATTTCAACGCGGCCCCGGCTTGGGTTAGGGCTGACACTCAACTCCATGCTAACCTCGGCACTTTCGCTCAGGCCCTGCCGACTGCCACTTGGGCAGGTCAGGGTTTTGGGCGACCATTGCAAAATATAATTGCTGCCCGGTACGCGACCGCTGATCGAGTGGGCCTGGCCATCTCGCAGCGAAGTGGGCACCTCGAAGGCGTAGCCGTGTATACCGTTGCCCTTGCCCGCACTTTGCAGGTCCTGCCGGAAAATAGTGGCGTCGATGCGACCAATGACCGTATTACCGTCAACGAATTCAACGGTAATCGGGGTGTTGGGCCGATCACGATCCCAGATCCAGCCCTGAATGCTGCCGCACTCGACCACATCAAGGTAACCCTCGTAATTGCCCGGACCGTTACCACCGCTGGTGGGAGGTGGCGTGGTGGTGCCGTTGCTGACGGTCAACGTTAGAAAGGTACTAACCGGAGCGTGGCTGGCGTCCTTGGCTGCATACGTCAGCGTAAAGGTACCGCTGTTGGTGGGCGTACCGGCGATTACCCGGGTGCTGGCGTTGAAGGACAAACCCGCGGGCAGGCCCGTCAGCGTGTAGGTCAGGGCATCATTTTCGGCGTCGGTAAAGACCGGCAGGGCGGTGGCTGTGAAACCCACATTCACCGTGGCCGACAACGGTGCGATGCTGGCCGGGGCGATCGGGACTGCATTACCGCCTGGCGGGGGTGTACCGGTACCCGCGCAGTTGATGATCTTCGGCGCCCATTTCAGAACAAACTCTGAGCCCTGAACCCGCGCCCAGATCGTGTGGTTTTGTCCATTCTTGATGCTTTCGGGGATCGGGAAATCAAACCAATGTTCGCCGTTGCCCTTGCCCGCATCTTTCAGGTGTTGCCGGAAGCCGTTGGCCACCATAGAACCCAGCGGGGTACCCGCGTTGATGGAGGGCCCATCGAAGAATTCAATAGTAACCGCCCGGTTGACGCTGGTGCGATCAAAGGCCCAACCCGACAGCGAGTTGCAGTTGGCTTCCTGGGTCAGATAGCCGTCAAAGTTTGCGGCCGGGGCCAGACCGCCCGTGGCTACATTCAGTGTAACGGTCAGATCGGTTTTGGCTTGGCCGTCGCTGGCCGAGTAAGTCAGGTTGAAGCTGCCCGAAGCCGCGGGCGTGCCCGAAATCACCCGGGTGCTGGCGTTGAAGCTTAAACCCGTTGGCAGACCCGTCAGCGTGTAGGTCAGGGCATCGCTGTTGGCATCGGTAAATACCGGCAGGGCTGCTGAGGTATACGCTACGTTCACCGTTGCTGCCAACGCCGAAACCGTCGGGGCTACCGGCGGCTGGTTAGCCGGTGGCGTGGTGGTGCCGTTGCTGACGGTCAACGTTAGAAAGGTACTAACCGGAGCGTGGCTGGCGTCCTTGGCTGCATACGTCAGCGTAAAGGTACCGCTGGCGGTGGGCGTACCGGCGATTACCCGGGTGCTGGCGTTGAAGGACAAACCGGCGGGCAGACCCGTCAGCGTGTAGGTCAGGGCATCATTTTCGGCGTCGGTAAACACCGGCAGGGCGGTGGCTGTGAAACCCACATTCACCGTGGCCGACAACGGTGCCATACTGCCCGGGGCGACCGGGGCCGCGTTAACTGGTGGGTTCCCCGCACCTTCGCACGTCAGTTTTTTGGGCGACCATTTCAGGATATAAGTCGATCCCTGAACTCGCGCCCAGATGGTGTGCTCCTGGTTATTCTTGATGCTTTCGGGCGTGAAGTAGCTGTACCCGTGGGCGCCGTTGCCCTTGCCTGCGTTTTTCAAATCTTGCCGGAAAACATCGGCCACCACAGAACCAATGGACACGGCGGTTTCGATGGTCGCTCCGTCAAGAAACTCGATGGCGATGGGCGTATTGGGCTTGTCGCGATCCCAGATCCAGCCGGAAAGTGTGCTGCAGTTCACCCCGTCCAGATAGCCGTCAAAATTGCCCGTAACCACCGGATTACCGCCACCCGTTGCTACCATCAGGTTGAAACTAGTGCTAACCGGAGCGTGGCTGGCGTCCTTGGCTGCATACGTCAGCGTAAAGGTACCGCTGCTGGTGGGTGTACCGGAGATTACCCGGGTGCTGGCGTTGAAGGACAAACCGGCGGGCAGGCCCGTCAGCGTGTAGGTCAGGACATCATTTTCGGCATCGGTAAACACCGGCAGGGCGCTGGCCGTAAAGCCTACATTCACCGTGGCCGACAACGGTGCCATACTGCCCGGGGCGACCGGTGGCTGATTAACCGGCGTAGTAGCCGGGTTGACAACCAACGGGAAAACCACCGTGCTCCTGGCGCCCGGCTGATCGGTGGCTGCGTAAGTCAGGCTAAACGTACCCGTCACGGTCGGGGTGCCGCTGATGATGCGGTTGCTGGCGTTAAAGCTTAACCCCGCCGGCAGACCCGTCAGCGCATACGTCAGGGCGGTGTTTTCCGGGTCGGTAAAGGCTGCCAGGGGAGCGGAAGTAAAGCTGGCGTTGACCGAAGCCGACAACGAGAAAACGGACGGCGGAACCGGCGGCTGGTTGACCGGTGGGGTTCCCGTACCTTCGCACGTCAGCTTCTTGGGTGACCAGCTCAGGATGTACGTCGATCCGGCTACGCGCCCCCAAATGGTTTGCTCCTGATTGGTTTTAATGCTTTCGGGAACGATGAAGCTATAGCCGTGGGCACCGTTGCCTTTGCCCGCACTTTGCAGATCCTGCCGGAAAACATCGGCTGATACCGTGCCAAATACAGTTGCGGATGCAAGCGTGGAGTTGGGACCGGTGGCGGCTAAAAATTCGACGGTAACCGGGGCATTGGGTTTGTTGCGATCCCACACCCAACCCGAAATAATACCGCAGTTGACCACATCCAGGTAACCTTCAAAATTACCGGTCACCACCGGCCCGCCACCCGTCGCGATGGTTAAAGTTACCGAAAGGTCGGTTTTCAACTGGCCATCGGAAGCGGAGTAAATCAGTGGAAAAGAACCCTGCTGCGTTGGTGTACCCGAAATCACGCGGGTGCTGGCGTTGAAACTCAGTCCGGTCGGCAAGCCCGTTATCGTATACGTCAGCGGATCGCTGTCGGTGAAAGCAGGGAGTTGTGGCGATGTATAAGCGGTGTTTACCGTGGCCGACAACGCCGAAACTGTCGGTGCCACCGGGGGCTGGTTACCCGCCGGAGCTTCCAGCGTTTTGGCCAATACCGTGTTGCTGTTGGCGGATGTGTTCAGGGCGGCATCCCGGGCCACTACGATAAACGAATAGGTGGTGTTGGGCGTCAGACCCGCAACGGCAAAGGTGGTTCCACTGATGAGGTTCGGATTAATTTTAGTACCGCCCTGGTAAACATCGTAGCCCGCGACCCCAACGTTGTCGGTTGCGGCCTTCCAGTTCAGTTGGAGAGAGGTCTGCATAACATTAGACGCTGTCAGTCCCGTGGGGGCGGTGGGCGCCTGCGTATCCGGGGTGCTCGGTACGTTGTTGGTAACCATGAACGACCGTTCAACCGGCTGGGCGTACTTGAACTGCCCGTTGCCGTGCTGGGTAGCCCGAATGGTCACCCGGCCAATGCCGCCCGTCAGTTTTACCTGGCCGTTTTCAATCGTGGCGGGGCCATCAACCGAAAACAGGGTTACCGGCAACCCCGACGAAGCCGAAACCGCCGGCCGGAAAGCCGGAGCTGTGGGCGCTTTGTCCGGGATCGGTTCAAACGAAATGGTTTGCTGCTGCCCCCCGCAACTCAGGTAGATGAATTTCGTGTAACTGGTGGTCAGGCCGTTTCCGTCGGTAACATCCAGCACCATACCGTACCAGTAACTGGCTTCGCCGTCGCAGGTTCCTTCGGTCAGGTTTACCGTGCCGGTGCGACCGTTGATGATCGAGATGGCGTGCCGGTGGTCATTGTGGTACAAGTAAACCGTCCACTGGTATTTCAATTGATCGGCGGGCGTTTGGGCGTCCGTGGCCGACGCATCCAGGTTGATCGTTTGCGGCAGCGAAATCTGATTGTACCCGTCTACGCTGGTCGATTGAATCGTCGGCGGGGTGTTGTTGATCGAGATGGGCGTCTGTACGGTATTGCTCTTTCCCTGGGCGTCCGTCACTTTCAGGGTGACCATGAACGTCCGCGGGCCGTTGGCCGTGAACGTCTTGGCGGGCGGAGTCTGGGTACGGGCAACCGAACTGCCATCGCCAAAGGTCCATTCGTAGGATAAAGCGCTTCCCTCCGGATCGTAGGAATCCTTGGCCGAAAAATTAACCGTCACGGGGCTGTTTCCGAATTCTTTATCTTTCGAAATAACGGCCGTTGGCGGCTGGTTGGTCGTGAAGGCCAGTTGCCGAACCAGTGATTTTTCTCCCAGCGTTACGTAGTACATGTTGCGGTCGTACGGGTTGAAGGCCATGCCCACAATCCGGTCAGAACCTTCGGTGACGGTCATTTTGCTGGCCATTTTAAAGAGGCTGTTCGACTCGGGGTTTTCGTCGTGGCCGAACTTTGCCCCGGCAATCCAGCCGCTACCGTAGTCAGCAAAATAGTAAGTATCCTGAAACTCTTTGGGGTAATTGCCACCCCCACCGTGCCAGGCACCGCCAATGATGCAGTTGCCTTCCAGGGGGCGTTTGTCCGAACTGACCACCGCATTGCCCTGAATAATCTGCGTATTGCGGTTTTCGCGGTACTGAATGCGGGGTTTGATCGGATTGGCGGGTTCGAAAACCCGGGTTTTCCAGTACCCTTCCCGGCCCTTTTCCTGACCTTCATAGTAGGGCCAGCCGAAGTTCTGACCCGGAGCCGATACCACGTCGACTTCCTCCCAGTACGAAAAACCGACATCCCCAACGTACAGAACGCCCGGATTGCCGTTGGCCGGGTTAGCGTCGCCGGTATTCGGACGGACCGAAAGCCGGAATGCCTGCCGGAACCCCAGCGCGTAGATGCGGTTTTGGGCTTCTCTCAGATCGGAGCCGCTGCCGATGTAAAACGGGTTAGACGGGTAACCGTCGCCATTTTCCGGATTGATCCGGAGTACTTTACCACAAAGCGAAAAAAGGGCCTGTGCCTTGTAAGCACCGATGTTTTCCGTTATCCGGCTGGGGCTGTAGGTACCGCAGTTATTGAACGATTCGCCGGGAATGGATTTAAGGATTCCTTTGTCAATGGCTTGTCTGGTCCAGGTCATCGTACCGTTGCAGCCTACGTCGACCTCAATGAAGCTGGACGCGTCGCCCGTTCCCAGCAGGATGCTGCCGTCGGCGCCGGTAGCCAGCCCGCCCCCGGCGTGGGAGGGGGTTACAATGGGAATACCGGTTGATAGGGTTTCGCCAATTAGAATTTTGCGGCTGGCCGGATCGGCTTTATAGTCATTGGCCGGATTGAGGGTATACCGGGTCAGCCGTCCGATGGTCGCTACGTCGTCGGTTGATCTGTTTTTATCGTACCCCGGTTTACCGAAGTTTTCGTAGTAATACATGTCGACCACGTAGTACACGTAGAGCCGGTTGTTGGCCAGAAAGTCTTTGTCCAGCGTCAGGCCCAGTAAACCGTGGTCGCCGTAACCGGCTACTTCGTCCTGAATATCGAGGATCATCGTTGCTTTGGTTTCACCCCGTTTGATGCGGTGGACCAGTCCGTAGCGACCGGCGATGTAGAGGTTGCCGGCATTGTCAAAAATGATACTGGTTGCAGCCTTAAATGTGACCGCCGGGTTGGGTTTAGGATCAACAGCGTTAATGTAGTCTTTGTCTTCCATATTGATGCCCACCTGCCCGAAGCCCAACAGCGACAGGAACATAGCAAGCATCAATACAACACAAAAACGTGAAGTAGAGGAATTGAGCATAGAAAAGAAGAGTTAGTGAAAAAGAAGGCACCTCAGCCGGAAACAACAAGAAATCGGAGAATCTTAATATTTCGGAAATATAGCTAACAAAAATGGGGCAGCAAAACCGGAACTAGTTTTATATTCGTATCCGGTTTGCCACCGTAAACGGTATCATTTTTGGCTTCTGGCCGAATATTCTGTTCGATCGGGATTTACCAAAAAGTTTTGATATCTTGTTAGAAGCGAGCAACTGAGCGAACGGTCCGTGGGGGAGCGGCTTTTGGTCGGAATCCGTTTACAGACTACTGACTGCTCAGATCTTTTTTCTTACCAGCGTTTCATCCGGTCAAACCATTTGCGGCTGGCTGACGTTTGGCAAGCATACCCTACAAACTACTGGTTACACCACCTGATGGAAACCCGTCGAAAAAACAACTTTATGACGCGTCGTCGGGAGCCAAAACGCTTCATGCTCTGGCTTTGCATGGCCAGTAGCGGATTTATTTTCACCGTCTTACTGATTGCCTACGTCGTGCGGAGAGTGGGCGCCGACTGGCGCGATGTTCCAATGCCGACGGTATTTCTGGCCAGCACCGGCGTTATACTGGCCAGCAGCCTGACGCTGCACATTGCCAATGCCGCTTTTCGGCACGACCGTTTTACGCAATACCGTCTTTACCTGGGTACGACTCTTTTTCTGGGTGCCTTGTTTGTCATCCTGCAGGTGCTGGGCTGGCGGGAACTGATGCTGAAGGGATTTTATATGCAGACCAATCCGTCGAGCAGTTTTCTGTTTCTGCTGTCCGGTCTTCATTTGCTGCACATCCTGCTGGGGTTGTTCTTTCTGGGCGTGGCCTTTGCCGAAGCAATGCGCCGGATCCCGTACGTGGAGTCATTTGTGTACAGCGTCAATCCGCCCAACCGGCTGAAAATTATGCTCTTTACGCTGTACTGGCATTTTGTCGACGTACTCTGGCTGTACGTTTTTCTGTTTCTGCTGTATCACCACGGGTTATAGGTTCACGGAAGCGTCCGCTGACGGCCCGCTTCCGTGAACCGGTCTTCAGGAAGCCGTATCCTTGAAAACCACGTGAATCTTCAATTTTACGGTTTCGTCCACCGGCACCATCATCAGTGACGGTTTTTCAATTTTGTAATCGGATAATTTGATATCAAAGTCGCCCTTCACGGTGATCTGCCCGTTGCCATCCTGCCGATTGGCCTGAATCACAACGGGTTTGGTAACGCCGTGAAACGTCAGGTTTCCTTTGATGGCCAGGTTATTTCCTTCCTGCTGCACGTCGTTACTGGTAAACGTAACTTTCGGGTATTTCAGGGCCTCCATCGTTTCCAGGGCGTGCGAGTCGCGGTTGGTGTTGTCGCTGTCGAAGCTGGAAAGTTTGGTGGCTGCGGCTACACTCTCGATCTTGTTGGCGTCGTCGACCACCATCACGCAGGCAACATCGCGGCTGACGCCCTCGAAACTGTGCATGGGATGGCTCATGGCGTAGGTGATCGTCGATTTGGTCCGGTCAGCCATCAGCTTCCGTTTGGCGATTACGGGCGTTGAGGCTGGTTGGTGAAAAGCCACTAATCCTGCGCTGACGAGCACGATCCAGCTCGTCAGCCGGGGGTATAAAAACGTCTTCATGGCAAGAAGGTGTAGTTTGATGATGCGTTAAAACTTGATGACCACGATGGCAGCCGCAAAAGCGGCAAACGTCGTAAAGGCAGCCGCGCGGTGGTATGGTTTCAGGTTGGCGTTTTCCTCCACCCGGCGGGCTATAACGTTCGTGGCTACCATTCCGGCCAGGTGCGCCACCGCCAGGTACTTGTGCAGCTGAATCGAGCTAAAACCGCGCCGGGTGCTGCTGGTTGGCAGTTTAGGCGGGGCCGTCAGCGACAACAAAGCCGTAGCACCGTAGGTGTAGTTGATAATCGTCGCCATCGTCGCGTGCTGCTCCTTGATGCGGATGTAATCCAGCCCTTTCGCATTGTACAGACGAGTGCCCAGAATCCCCTGCGCCACAAAACCGGCCAGCGTGGCAAAACCCAGCACCTGGTGGCTGACCAGCATCGTCCGGCGAATTTTCAACTCTTTCTCGCGGCCTTCGGGCGTCAGCGGTGCCAGATTCGTCACCCGCAGTAATCCCTTAGGACCCCAGAAAGCCCGCTGCGTGAAGATGATCTTTTTGGGCAGCAACTCCTGAGCGTCCGCCGAACTGTCGGCCAGTTCGGCCAGCAGATCGTCGGCGTCGGAAGGGGCTTTGATGCTTGTATCGGCCGGAGCCGCCGTATTTACGCGGGTGGTGTCCTGCGCCCGCAGGGGCACGTAGCCGAGCAGGAGCAGGAGCGCAATTGAGAGGTATTTCATCGATTAGCTGGTTATGCGTAAGCTGTTACCCGTTACGGTGGTTTTGTACTGGGTCAGGTTTTTCTGGCCCGATGCAGCCGGTACGGTCACGACGCCCGCCGTGTTGTATTGTGATCCGTGGGTTGGGCAGTAAATATCGTCGTTGTTGGCGCGGTACATAACGGTTGAAGACTGGTGGGTACAGGTTTTCGATAACGCCACGTAGTTTCCGTTTTTCACCCGCGCAATCAGAATGTCTTCGTGGTAGGCATAGCCGCCGATGGTTTGCAACGATTTGAAATCGGGCTGGGTCAGGTCCAGCGTTACATCCAGTCCGCCGGGCGTGGGATCCGGATCCGGCTCGTCCGAGCCTTTCGAGCAGGAAGTAAGCGTTCCCATGCAGTAAAACGCCATCAGGGCGGCACTGCTTAACCCCAGACTCCGGATAAATTCACCTCGTTTAATCGGTTGCTGTTGATTGGTTTCCATAGAGAAATAGTGAGTTGGTTGTGAATAAATGTACCTACATTATTTACGCTAAACGGATAGCCTGCACAAAAAAGTGTTGGTCAAAGCCGGTAACGCAGTGAGAAAAACACGCCGGTACTCATGAGCCGAATCTTGCCGTAGCCGAGCGTAGATCGTCGGGGGTCTTTCAGGAAGGGTTCAACCTGCCAGGAAAGCCGCCGGAGTGGGCCGTCGGAACGGAAATTACGTTCGTACCCAAACGAGAAATTTAAGTGACTCCATTCGTGAAAACCGGTTTTGCCGTACCACTCTTTGTATTTCTGCTGAGTTGGATTAACACCATACGGGTAATTGTATTTGTAGTGTTCCTCCTGCATAATGTAGGAAGAAAAACCGGAACTGATAAACCACCGACGGCGGCTATTCAATAAAAAATCGAACCGCAGGTTAACCGGAATGTCCAGAACCGTACAAACCGCATCGACGCTTTCGTACAGGGGGCCGTACCAGTGATCCGGCCTGGTGTAGTCGGAAGCCGCAGCCCGGTATGTTTTGACGGATCGTAAAATACCACCCTGAATGGTAAACCGCCGTAGAAATCGGTACTCTGCCAAGACGCCCACCTGAAAATCCCGTGCTCCCTGGCGGCTTTTTCCCACAAAATTCAAGTCCGGAGCGGCTACGACCCGAATCGACAAAGCCGGATAGCCAACGACCGGAACTGCGGGCGGTGGTACAATTCGGGGGACAACGGGTGGCCGCATCGGCTCCAGATCCGGCTCCGGTAACGCGGGTAAGGCCGGTTGCTGGGGTGTCCGGGCCGGTATATAAGACAGCTTGCTCAATACGTCGAACGGTACGGTTTCGGAAGACGAATTGGAGTTCCTGGAACGGTCAATGTCTGAAATGCTCCCGGTCCCCGCGCGGTTGTCAGCCGTAACCAATTGCCCTTGCGAACGCGATCTGGACGGGTTCAGACGGTTTGAAGCCGAACCCACCAGCCCCGCGCCGGTGTTGCCGGACAGCGGCTGATCGGCGGGTTTTGCCCTCCGTCGGCCCGGACGGTTTGATACCGTTCGGCCAGCGGAATTGCCCTTCAACGTTTCCGACGTCACCAAGCGGTTTTTGGTCACCGGGTCGGCTGCAACCCTTTCGTTTGCTGATGAAGTCTTCAGGTTGTTACCCGACGGATTACTGCGCTGGGCCAGCCGCGGTGCCGCGCCGGGAGCCGATTTTGCCATCCGCCGTGCCACCGGGTCGTTGGGTTGCGGCAGTTTATCCCTAGTTCGGGTTTCGCTTCCGGCATCTGCCGGGCCAGACGCTCCGTTCAAGACCGTTGGTGTGTTGGTTTCGGTGGAGGCCGATTCCGAACGATCGGTTTGGGAGGACGGCGGTTCAGACGGTTTTTCATCGGTGGGTACGGAACCCGTTGGCGAATTACTCCGCGGAGCTGCTGGTTGGCCGGATTCTTCCGCCAGAACGGTAGCCGGTTGTTGCGAAACGGTCCGGCCGGCCGACTGGCCATCGTTCGGCGACATCAGCAGGGACGTTGTCGTCAGTAACAGCAGCAACAGCGGTAACCCCCAGTAAATAAACCGGTCGAGAAACCGCAGCCGGTCGTCATCGTCGAGACGTCGGCGCAGGCTGCTCCAGTCATCTGGATTATAAGGCGGCTCAAACTCCTCGGCTGACGACCGGAAGAGCTTGTCCAGTTCGTCATCGGGAAGTTCTTGCAAACTCGCCATGGCATCTACGGATTAATAATTGTTTCAATTGTTCGCGGGCGCGTGCCAGATTCGACTTGGAGGTACCCACCGAAATATTCAATTGCCCGGCGATTTCCTCGTGGGTATAGCCATCAATGGCGTACAGGTTGAATACCATTCGGTAGGCGGGCGTCAAAAGCTGCACGACTTCCATTAACTCCTCATGGCTCAGCTGGTCGAGGGCGCTGGCCTCAACGCCCGGCAACTGGCTGGCCTGATCAATATCCTCGTGGTAACGGTGTTTCAGGTTTTGCCGGTAATAATCAAGGGCGGTGTTGATCATGATCCGGCGCAACCAGAGCTTAAACGGTACGTCCGGCCGGTATAAATTCGACCGGGTAAATACCTTCATAAAGCCGTCGTTTAAAATTTCCACGGCTTCGTCCCGGTTGTGCGAATAACGCAGACAAATCCCCATCGCATACCCATAGAACTGCCGGTACAGCAGCTCCTGGCTTCTGCGGTTGCCATTCTGGCACTCCTGTAGCAGTCCGGCGATATCTGGGGAGGGAACGGTCATACGTCGGGTTTCAGTCGTCAATACGCGAGTTGACGCGGATAGGTTGCGTCAATCAGCAAAAAGTAGTTTACGGTTTTCAGTGAGCGGTTCTCATTACGAAACATAGATTGGTAGAACTACTAAATCAAACTGCTGAGAACCAGCCCACTGAAGCCCGCAAACCGCTTAGGGCGTGGGCGCTTCCGGCGTGTTGTTGTTGACAATCGGCCAGACGCCCGGCTGTGGAAAACTGATGCCTTTGTTCAGGCCCCGTTTGCCGTTGTCCTGCTGAAAATAATACAGCGGCCAGCCTTTAAACGTCAGCTGCTGACGACCTGCCACAGTAATGGTGCCAAAAAGTGACTTGTCGACGGTTGACGGCACTTCTTTTAGCGTTTCTTCAAACATCGGCCAGACGGCATTGTTGCTCAGGTCGGCCCGGGTAAAGTTATTCACATTTTTCTTGTCTCGCTGAAAGGCGTACAGCGTTCGGCCCTGGCCGTCGGTGAAGTAAGTCGTCACTCCGGTGCCTTCCTTGTAGTCGGACGTGTATGATTTGCCATTATGACCAACCAGTTGCGCGCGGGCGATCATGATGGAATAATTCGGTTTGGCGACAAACCAGATGCCGCCCACGTTTTCGCCTTTTACGTCACCCTGCGCCACATCGTCTTTGTAGTAATACAACGGCCAGCCCTTGAAGGTGCTTTGTTTGGAACCATCGGCGCGGGTAATGGTCCCGAAATCGGATGCAGTCAGGCCGGAAGCCAGTTTCGGATTTTCCCGGTAAAAAACGGGCCAGTTCGTCAGGCAGTTGCCGGTGCAGGTGGATGCACCGGTACTGTCGTAGTCGTTGGAAAAGAAATAAAGCGTCCGGCCCGTTTCGTCCGTCATCACATTTCCCAGCGACGTGTTGGTGAGGTTGATAGCCGGTTCGGGGGGCGTAGGCGTGTCGTCTGAGCCCTTGTCGCACGACTGGGTCAGGCAGGAAACAATAAGCAACAGGGCGACTACGGGAGTCGCAATCCTTTTCGTGTTCATAGCAAATAGAAAAAAAGGTTAGAATTACGAACGCGTCCTGTTGAATCGATTCGATGACAGTACGGAGAAGCAGAAAAAAGGGTTGCGTGTTCGGCAAAAAAGTGCAAAAAAAAGCCCGTCCGGCCGGACGGGCTACTAAGCCGTATAGTGGTTTAACCGACCTGATCGGTAAAATGCTTGAGGATGTGCCCCATTTTATCCCGCTTCGTGCGCAGGTACACTTCGTTGTGCGGGTTGGGGTGAATATCAATCGGAACGGTTTCGATAATTTCCAGGCCATAGCCCATCAGCCCCGCCCGCTTTTTGGGATTGTTGGAAATCAGCCGAAGTTTGGTGATGCCCAGATCCCGCAGAATCTGCGCGCCAACGCCGTAGTCCCGGGCGTCCATCGGCAGGCCGAGTTCCAAGTTGGCTTCAACGGTATCGCGGCCCATTTCCTGCAATTTGTAGGCTTTCAATTTATTGATCAGCCCGATGCCCCGGCCTTCCTGAAACATGTAAAGAATCACGCCTTTGCCTTCCTGCTCCACCATTTTCATGGCCGCGTGGAGTTGTTCTCCGCAGTCGCAGCGGCACGAGCCGAAAATATCGCCCGTTACGCAGGAGGAGTGGACCCGCACCAGCACGGGTTCGTTTTTATCCCAGGTTCCTTTGATCAGCGCCAGGTGCGTATCGTCGGTGTTGATCTGCTTGTAAGCAAGGAGTTCAAAATCCCCGTATTCAGTCGGCATCTGAACGCCGATTTCGCGCCGGATCAGGCTTTCCTGCCGCAGCCGGTATTCGATCAGGTCCTGAATGCTGACAAGCTTCATCCCGAATTTATCGGCCATCTCGCGCAGTTGCGGCAACCGGGCCATCGTGCCGTCTTCGCTCAGAATTTCGATCAGCACCCCGACTGGTTGCAGCCCCGCCAGTTTCGCAAAATCCACGGCGGCTTCGGTATGACCCGCCCGGCGAATCACCCCGCCGTCGACGGCCCGCAGCGGAAAAATATGGCCCGGGCGGCCCAGGTCTTCGGGGTGGGTTTCGGGATTGACCAACGCCTGAATGGTTTTGGCGCGGTCGCTGGCCGAGATGCCCGTGGTACAGCCGTGGCCCAGCAGGTCGACCGAAACCGTAAACGGCGTGGTATGGACGGAGGTGTTGTTGCCAACCATCATTTCCAGCCCCAGTTCCTGGCAGCGTTCGTCGGTCAGGGGAGCGCACATGAGGCCCCGGCCTTCCTTGATCATGAAATTGACCATTTCGGGCGTGATTTTCTCCGCAGCGCAGATCATATCACCCTCATTTTCCCGGTCTTCATCATCGACAACGATAATGATTTTGCCGTCGCGGATGTCCTGGATCGCGTCTTCGATGCGGTCCAGACGAATACCGGTATTGGTATTATTATTGCTCATCATAAAGAGTAATGACTAGAGGTACTAGACAAAGAGCTGTGAGATAAAAGACCAGTGGCCGTGATCGCGCCGGATGCGTTAACTCTATTGTTTCTTGTCTTTTCGCTCACGTCTTCAAGAACATTCTTCCGCAAAGATACGTTCGATATGCTAAATTTGGGTTTTGGACGTTGTAATCAAAAAAACGAGTTATAGCTACGTAAAACTTTACCTCCCGTGAGCGTTTCCAGGAAGTGGTCAGCCGGTTTATCAAGAGCAGTCCGGCAGCGAGTCCGGTTTTTCCTGACCGGCCTGTGTATTGGTGTGGTTTTAAATACGCTTGTCCAAACAAATGTAGCGTGGGCGCAGGACTGGTGCGCCAACCCACCGGCTGCTGCGGCAAAGGGCGGCTTTACGGTATCGGCCCAGAAAGGGTGCGCGCCGTTCACGGTTACGGTAAAGAACACGACCAACAGCCCGGACAACCTGTTTCTGTATGTATACGACTACCAAGGGGGGGATCCGGTTGCGAGTAAATCAGGGGTTGCCGACATAACTCACGTGTATACTCGGCCCGGAAAGTATAAAATTCTGCAAATCGGTAATGTTAATACCGGCTCCGTGGCCTGCCAGGAGATTGAAGTGGTTGATGCAATTCCACCGAATTTTGCGGCCTACAGTTGTGCAGACATGAAAGTCATTGTGAAAATCACTCGTGATGCGGTTGCTGAACCATATGACGACTTTAAAATCGATTGGAACGATGGCAGCCCTATTGAGACAGTTTCGAAGGTTGGAGAGGAGGACATATTGGCCACGCATACGTATCAGAATAAAAGAGCCTACCAAATCAAAGTATCAGGTAATTATCAGGGCATCAACTGCGGGGGCGGTTCCTTTCAGCAGGTTACGCCACTTCTAAGCACCGAGTTCACCAATCCGGTTATCACCAAACTGACAACCACTGGAACCAACGTTACGCTGCAAGTACAAGCCGGTGCCCAGCAAGCCGTCACGTTATACCAGAAAGATTCATCGGGTGCCTACGTCGCCAGGGCGATCTCCCGCATTGGGAATGGTTCGCTGGTGGCTACCGATATAACGACGCACCCGACCTGTTTCAAGGTTGTCTCGCAGAACGCTTGTGGTGAAAAGTTTGAATCCGAGGAAGTGTGCAGCATTGGGGTGAGAGTGGAAGCGCGGGAAAAAGAAAACGAAGTGATCTGGAATGCGCCGGGCAATCCGACCAATTTTCAGCAGTATACCGTCACCAAAAACAACGGTGTACTTCGCACCTTCAACGGGTTTACGACTACGTCCGTTGTCGACTCCGACGGAATTACCTGCAACGAAGACTATTGTTACCAGGTGACGGCGTTGTCGGGTTCTGTCGAGATCGTGTCCGATGCGGTATGCGTAAAAGCCGCTTCGTCGACGCCCCCCCCGCCTTTTACAACCGTGCAGGTATCCGTCAACGGCGACAACCGCATCGATCTGCGGAGCATACCGCCCATTCCGACATCACAGAGCCCGAGTTACCGAATGATTATTTTTCGGCAGGACCAGCCCGGCGGTGCGTTCGTTCAGACCAGCATGGAGGTGGATCGAAACATTCACCAGGACGGCGATGTGCAGCCCCAGCAACAATCTTACTGCTACCAGGTGGTTTATCAGAGTGCCTGCGGAGTATCGTCGGAGCCTTCCAAAACCGTTTGCACGATTTTACTGAATTCCAAGACCGCCACCACCATCAACTGGACCGGAGACGCACCCTTCGCCGACGAAGCAATTGATCGCTACATCATCGAAAAAGTGGACGGCAGCGGAGCGGTTCTGGAAGAAATTGCCGTTGGGCTGGACACTTCCTATGAACCGGTTCAAGATGACCCCAGCGTGCTGGAAATCCGTTTTCGGGTTAAAGCCGTGTCTAAATCCGGCGCCATTAGCTATTCTAATTTCTACACGTACCTGTTTCCCCAGGAACAGCGGCTTTTTGTGCCGGATGCTTTCACGCCCAACGGCGATGGGACGAATGATCTGCTGGAAGTAAAAGGCAGCACGAATTTTCAGTCCATGCAACTGACGGTTTACAACCGCTGGGGCGAAGTGGTTTTTCGCACCGAAAACCGGGAAGGTTGGGACGGTACCATCAACGGCCAGCCCGCTCAGCCTGGCACCTACGCCTACCGCATCAACGTCGTCAATGTGGAAGGGAAAAAAACAGAAAAGACCGGCTCTGTGTTACTGATTCGGTAGACCAGGAGACATTGGCGAGCGACAAAAGCAGAACCGACATTCGGGCCATCAGCTATTCGTTGCTACCTTTGGACCCACTGAAAGAATGATAGTCTTTCTCCGGTCTTTTGTTTCACTTCTTTTTTTGATACGCTATGTTCAACATGATGGATATGTTCGGTAAGGTTAAGGAATTTCAGACCCGAATGAAAGAAGCCCAGGGCAGTCTGAATGGCATTACCGAATCGGGGGAATCAGGCGCGGGGATGGTCCGGGTAACCGTCAACGGCCTGAAGCAAGTTATCCGGCTGGAAATTGATCCGGACCTGGTGCGGCCCGACGACCGCGAGATGTTGCAGGATCTGGTGGTAGCCGCGACCAACAAAGCCCTCGAAAACGTAGAGCCCAAAATTAAGGAGCATCTTCAGAAAGCCACCGAAGGGCTGTTGCCCAATATTCCCGGTTTCGACCTGGGCAGCATGATGTCTTAAGGCATGGATCAGGTTGCTATTGTAATCCTGAATTACAACGGAAAAGCTTACCTGGAACGGTTCTTACCGTCCGTACTGGCGCATTCGGAAGGGTGCCCCGTGTATGTTGCCGACAACGCTTCCACGGATGATTCGGTCCGTTTGCTTCAGGAGGACTTCCCGGCGGTGCGGCTGGTGCCGTTACCGCTTAATTTTGGTTACGCGGGCGGTTATACTGCGGCTTTGAAGCAGATTCAGGCCCGGTATTTTCTGCTGCTCAATTCCGACGTTGAAGTAAGTCCGGGCTGGTTGTCGCCCCTGGTAAAATTAGCGGAGAGCAACCCGCAGATTGCCGCCTGTCAGCCCAAAATCCGGTCGTATAAAGATCCACACCTGTTCGAATACGCCGGGGCTGCCGGGGGCTACATCGATTACCTGGGTTACCCGTTCTGCCGTGGACGGCTTTTTGATACCGTCGAAGAGGATCAGCAGCAGTACGACGACGCGCGGGAAATTTTCTGGGCTACCGGTGCGTGTATGTTGGTCCGTGCGGAGGTTTTTCACCAACTGGACGGTTTCGATCCGCGATTTTTTGCCCACATGGAGGAAATTGACTGGTGCTGGCGCGCCAAAAATGCCGGTCATCAGATCTGGTACTGCCCTGACTCGACGGTTTTTCACGTCGGGGGTGGTACGCTGCCCAAATCCAATGCGCGCAAAACGTTTTTAAACTACCGCAACAGCCTCGCCATGCTCTACAAGAATCTGCCGACGGGGCATGTATTCCTGACCATTTTTATCCGGTTGGTTCTGGATGGGGTAGCGGGTTGTCAGTTAGTAATGAAGGGAAAGTGGCGGGATACCGCAGCGATTATACGGGCGCACTTTGCGTTTTACGGATGGCTTCCTTTTCTGCGCAGACAACGGCGTAGTTTAACCGATTTACGAAAAAATCGTGTGGTTCACAAGCAAATTTATCCGCACAGTATTGTGCTCCAATATTTCCTGAAAGGCCGCAAAACGTTTCGGGATCTTCAAAACGATAAATGACCGCAGCCGACGCTAAAGCTCCCAGATTGTCGGGTGATTGTGCCGGCGAAGGTGCTTATTCATCTCCATCCAGAACGCCATGATCAGATAGAGTACCACCGGAGAGCCCAGCGTAAGGCAGGATGTGTAGATGAAATAAAGCCGGATGCTGCTGGCCGAAATATTCATCATCTCGCCCAGGCGTGTGCAGACACCGAATGCCTGACTTTCGACGAAATACCTGAGTTTGTTCATAATAGTAACGGTCCTGATAATCAGTGCGCAACAAATAATTTATATATTTAAAGCGAATTTGCGGAGGTTGAATTGGACAAGCTACCAAATATACGTTGATTGCATTGCTACAACAATTCACCAATCAAAAAGTTTTAGCGAGTTATTTAATGGCGAATAAGTTACGCACAATTAAGTGTTGGAATTAGATAATTAAATTCAGGGAAATTGTTTATATATTCGTAACAAATTTTGTTACTTTGTGTTTACTAAGGCGTTGTCTTATAAATTTTAAGATATTTTTGCTATTCAACAAAGTCAGTGCATAGACGGCCAGTTCCATCCGTATCGCCCATTTCGTGTGTTAACCTGGAACCTGTTTGAAGACTTTTGTTAAGAATACTCCCGATTAGTAATGTTTTATTTTTAATTTTTTAAGTTTTATGCAAACAGGTGTTGTCAAATTTTTCAACGAGAGCAAAGGCTACGGGTTCATCGTCGAAGATGATACGAACCGTGACATTTTTGTCCACATTACTGGCCTGAATGGCACGACTATTCGGGAAACAGACCGTGTCTCTTTCGAAGTAATCGAAGGCAAAAAAGGCCTTAATGCCGTTAAGGTGAAAAAACTGGAAGGAGCTTACTAAGCTACGATTCCTTCATGAACATAAAAACCCCGGCCGCATGACCGGGGTTTTTTTATGGCTTTTCGAAATTAAACATTAGACGCAAGACACGAGAGCCGGTATTTTGTCAAGCAAAGTCGTTTCTGCGGTCTTTCAGCGTTTCGCTACGCCACCGCCAGAATGCGAATCGGTTTTCCGTTGAATACAACTTCCGTATTCGCCTGGGCGTGGTTTAGCCGGGTACCGATGGGCGAAGCGGGCGAGACGGCGAAATAATCAGTTTTGTCGAGGGTAATTTTTCCGGCGCTGATGGCGATGAAATAATTACCCTGACTCGTAATGACCAAGCTGCCCGGTTGACCGCTCGTATAGGTTTTACCGCTGTCAATCCGGGTTAGTTCCTGCTGCAGCTTGAGCGCTTCGGCCAGTTGCTGGGCGTGCCGGTCGCGTTCGATCTGCGCCATGGCCCGCCCGGTTTCGTACTTGTCGCCCGCGCTGCTTTTCGATTCCTCATTGGCCGCAGCCTGCGCGGCTTCCATCGCGGTTCGGGCCGTTTCGATGCGTTGCGCAGCGTATTCCTGACAACGCTCGAAAAGCGCCTGTTTAACCGTTACGTAATCGATCATGGCGGGGTGTTACTGACCGGTCCAGTTTTTTACCTGATCCAGCGTCGGCATTGGCAGGTCCAGCTTCAGCTTTTTCCGCATACCGCCCAGGTCGTTGAAAATCTTGTTGGCGTTGGCCCCGCTCAGTTGGTTGACGTGCTGGTAACCCATTTTCTGCAAGGCCGGAACCCAGCCTGCCGGAATGCCCAACTGCTCAAAATCTGCTTCGGTTGATACGTCCAGTTTTTTCTCGGGACGCATCTGCGGGAAAAACAGCACGTCCTGAATCGACGGCTGGTTTGTCATGATCATGGAAAGCCGGTCGATTCCCAGGCCCACCCCGGCCGTCGGCGGCATCCCGTATTCGAGCGCCCGCAGGAAGTCTTCGTCCATTGCCATGGCTTCTTCGTCACCCCGTTTGGCCAGTTCGAGTTGTTCTTCAAACCGGGCACGCTGGTCGAGCGGATCGTTCAGCTCCGAATAGGCGTTGGCAATTTCTTTCCCGTTGCAAATGGCTTCAAACCGTTCAACCAGTCCCGGTTTATCGCGGTGTTTTTTGGTCAGGGGCGACATCTCAACCGGGTAATCCGTGATGAAGGTCGGCTGGATCAGCTTCGGCTCCACGGCTTCACCGAACAGTTCGTCGATGAGCTTCGATTTGCCCATGGTGCTGTCGGTTTGAATGCCCCGGCTTTCGGCCACCTTCCGCAGCTCGTCTTCGCCCATCGCCGACACATCGACGCCGGTATATTCCTGAATGGCTTCAAACATGGTAAACCGTTTCCAGGGACGCTGGAAATTGATGATTTTATCGCCCACCGGCACTTCGGTTTTTCCGTGCAGATCCAGCGCGATCTTTTCGACCATCTCCTCGATCAGATCCATCATCCAGTGGTAATCCTTGTAGGCGACGTACAGCTCCACCTGCGTAAATTCCGGATTGTGGAACCGGCTCATGCCCTCGTTGCGGAAGTCTTTTGCAAACTCAAACACCCCGTCGTAACCGCCCACAATCAGGCGTTTCAGGTAGAGCTCGTTGGCAATCCGCAGGTACAGCGTCATGTCGAGCGTATTGTGGTGGGTGCGGAAAGGCCGTGCTGCCGCGCCCCCGTGAATCGGTTGCAGAATCGGCGTTTCGACTTCCAGGTATCCCCGGTTGCTCAGAAACGTCCGGATTGAATTGACGAGCTGAGTCCGTTGCACAAACGTTTTGCGCACTTCCGGATTCACGATCAGGTCAACATACCGCTGGCGATACCGTTGTTCAGGGTCCGAGAAAGCGTCGTAGGTTTGCTTGTTGCCCTGTTCGTCCACCACCTCTTTCACCACCGGCAAAGGCCGCAGCGATTTGGTCAGCAGCCTGAATTCCGTGACGTGGATGGAGATTTCGCCGGTTTGTGTGGTGAACACATAGCCTTTGACACCAATGATGTCGCCGATGTCCAGCAATTTCTTGAAAACCGTGTTGTAGAGCGTTTTGTCGTCGCCCGGGCACAGGTCGTCGCGCCGGAAATAAAGCTGAATCCGGTCGGTAGCGTCCTGTAGTTCGGCAAACGAGGCCGACCCCATGATGCGGAAGCTCATCAAACGGCCCGCAATCGAGATGTTCTTGTAGTCGGTTTTGTTGCGCTCGTAATTTTTATGAATGTCGGCCGCTGTAACGTTGACCTCGAATAATTCAGCAGGGTAGGGGTCAATGCCCATCCGCATCAGTTCCTCGCGCTTGTTGCGCCGGGTGATCTCCTGTTCGCTCAGTATCATCTTATTGTAAAAAAAGAGTTGCAAATATAGGGGATCAGAGTACGGATTTGATAGTCAAGCGTAACGGAAAAGGCGCAAAGCCTCTTTTTGACACCCTATTTCGGGTAAAAACGGGCTTGTTTAGGCTCAATGTTTTATCCGCTCCATTGTATTTTTCAACCGTGCATCCCAAAAGGTTTGGTTGTCAACCGAAATTATTGCTATTATTGTGATATCATAATACTATCACATGCGCCATGATTGAAAAGAACCTTGCTTCCCGTTCGGGCTATGAAGTGTTGCCCCTGGCCCTGCTCTTATTCCTGGGTTTTCTGGTTGATACGCCCGTGGTCGGCGTCCTTGTCTCGTTAGGCTATATCATTGTTACGACTGGTTTGGTCATTGTAAATCCAAAAGAAGCTGTTGTAACCACGTTCTTTGGGGAATACGTAGGAACGATCCGGACAACGGGGCTTCGATGGGTGAATCCGCTTTACCGCAAGAAGAAAATCAGCCTCCGCGCCCGCAACCTCAACGGCCAGACGCTCAAGGTAAATGACAAGATGGGGAACCCCATCGAAATTGCGGCCGTTGTGGTTTGGCAGGTTGCCGATACCGCCAAAGCGCTGTTTGAAGTAGATGATTACACGTTGTTCGTGCAGATTCAGTCGGAAGCGGCCGTCCGGCATCTGGCCAGCACCTGCGCCTACGATACGATGGAAGACGAAGACGCTACCGTTACGTTGCGCGATAGCACCGGCCAGATCAACGTCCTGCTGGAAAAAGAATTAAACGAACGGCTGGCACGCGCCGGGGTAGATGTCATCGAAGCCCGGATCAGCCACCTGGCCTACGCGCCCGAAATCGCGGGGGCCATGCTGCAACGTCAGCAGGCCACGGCCGTGGTGTCGGCCCGCAAGCAGATTGTGGAAGGGGCCGTCGGGATGGTCGAAATGGCGCTGGCACGACTGGCCGAGAAAGACGTGGTAGCCCTGGACGAGGAGCGAAAAGCCGCTATGGTCAGCAACCTGCTGGTGGTGTTGTGCGGAGAGAAATCCGTTAATCCCGTCGTCAACGCCGGAACCTTATATAGTTAGGAATGGAGCGTCAAGCGTAATGAGTAGGAACGCTTAACGCTTCATTTTTCACTCTTCACTCAAAAAATGGCTGCGGAGAAGAAAGCATTTGTATTGCGAATCAATCCCGAAACGCTGAAGGAACTCGAACGCTGGGCACAGGAAGAGTTCCGCAGCGTTAATGGGCAGATTGAGTTTATCCTTCATGAAGCGTTGAAAAAAAGGAAAAAAAACCCTCCTCCCGAACGAAACGACTAGTCTTCTGAGGAGCTTTGGTCCACGGGGGATAACTTCTCGCGGACCAAAGCTCCTCAGGGTTAAACCCGCAACCCGATTTCGCGAATGCCGTCGAGGGTCAGGTTGGGAATGATTTCGGTAAAGTCGGGATGCAACGCCGTAATAACCGACGCCATCCCGCCCGTTGCGATGGCGATGCAGTCGCCGTTCAGTTCGGCGCGGATGCGGTCAATCAGCGAACGCACCAAGCCCTCGTACCCCATCACTACCCCCGCCTGGATGGCGTGGGCGGTGCTGGTACCCAGGGCCGAATCCGGCGTTACCAGCGGAACTTCCGGCAGCTGGGCTGTATTGGAAAACAGCGAACGTACGGCAGTTTTCAGGCCGGGCGCGATGGCAACACCGGCAATCTTACCGTCGCCCGTTACGGTGGTGAACGTCAGGGCCGTTCCAAAATCGACGATGACACAGTTTTGTTTGTAGCGCAAATAAGCGGCCAGCGCGTTGGCGACCAGGTCGGTTCCAATTGCGTAGGGGCGCAGAATCTGCATCGGTAAAGCCGGGTAAACCGCGGGGCCAACCACAACCGGCTCCACGTTGAAAAGCCGCATCAGGGTGGCGCGCAGGGTTGGAGTCAGTTCCGGAACCACGCTGCTGATAACGATGGATTCAACGGCGCCCAGTGGCACATTGGCTTCCAGAAACCACAACCGCAACAGCCTTTCGTACCGATCGTGCTCGGCCGGAACCGCAGCTAGGTCGCCAACCGGTCGGTCGGTGACGTGAAAAGCCATCGGTTCTTCGAGCAGGGTACGCGTCCGCCAGACGTGCCGCCATTGCTGCTGATCATGTAAACCAAAAACGGTATTGGAATTGCCTGCGTCGACGGCGAGGAACATAAAATAAAAATACGGTAAGTCAGTAAAACTGCAAAGATAGCACGAAAGACCGTTTTGAGAATCAACTCACTGCGCAAATCACGCGGCTCGTTTAGTAAGCGTCGTTATAAATCGTTACTTTTCAGAAACGGATTCGCATTCCGGCTTCCTCTTAACAAGCGGCTTTTCAAAAACGGATACGGTTATGTTCAGGAACAAGCTTCACCGGTTGATGGGTACCGCCCTGCTGATGCTGCTGGTGGGTGTAATCAACAGTTGCCAGAAAGACCCCGATGAACCGGCACCCACCAAGCCCATGACCTGGTTTGATTCTTTTGGGAAGGCGCTCGACGATTCGCTCAAGCTCAAAAAAATTGGCTATGGTTACGTAATTCTGGAAGGCGCCGAGGTGCGGGCTTCGGGGAGTGGCGGTTTCAAATCCCGGAGCAACGAAGCAGAAGGCGAAAAACCGTTTACGCTGGATACCAAAATGCATATTGCCAGCATGAGCAAAACCATTACAACGATGGCTTTCCTGCACCTGGCAGCCGAGAAAGGAATTAAAACTACCGACAAAATTGCACCCTATCTGCCGCCCGCCTGGGTAAAGGGCGAAAACATAGACCAGCTTACGTTTCGGGATCTGATGACGCACAGCAGCGGAATTATCGGGCTGGGCAACAACTGCGCTAACGGCGCCTATTCCGAAAACATCTGGTCGGGTTTGCAGCAACTCGTGCAGAGGGGCATTCGGATTACCAACCGGGGCAAGTACTGTTATCAGAATGCCAATTTTGGGCTATTTCGGGTGCTGATTCCCTCCATCCTGGGGTATTCGTTTACCGGAGACGACACCCTTGACGATCAGCAGACCCAGCAACGGTACATGGAATACGTTCAGCAGAGCGTGTTTGATAAAGCAGGCATCACCAGCGCCAATGCCAACCAGCCGTCGGGGGCGCCGACGTATGCTTACACGTATCCGTCGGCCCAGGAGTCGGGCTGGAATGCCGGTAGTTTTACCAATACCGTCGGGGGGTACGGCTGGTACCTGACGCCCACGGAAGCCGGAAAATTGTTTGCCACGGTTTTATCCACCGCCGACCAGAGCATCCTGACAACAGCCTGGAAAGATACCCTGCTAACCCACGGGCTGGCTTACTTCTCCGGGAGAGTCGCGGAAGGCCCAATTCGGTACCACGACGGGTGGTGGTACCTTCGGCTGGCGCAGTACCAGGGCGTCCGGACGGTCTGGATGCAGTTTCCCAACAACGTCACGGCGGTTTTATTTGTCAACGCCCTGCACGGCACCCGCGGGTATTTCCCGAGTGACGACGGCAACGACATTGTAACCTACCTCAGCCGGGCGTATACACTGGCCCGGGCCGCGAAAACCGGTCGGAAAATGGGGGGTACGGTGACGCTCGAACACCCGGAGCCGCATTGATTCGGCCCACAAAAGGATGGAAATTAAGCCGGTTCGTTGTATCTTTACCCACTGATTTTCAGTAACTGAGAATTATTTCACAGCCGATGGCGTCTGTTGCGCAGCTTGTTGCACCGACCCGGCTGAATACGTAGACAATAGATACGAATGTATGTACCCGGCATTGCTAATTGCCAGACAGTTTATTAACAAAGGCATCTCCGAAGGTCGGCCCATCACGCCCATGAAGCTGCAAAAGCTGATTTACATGGCGCACGGCTTACACCTGGCCCGGCACGAACACCCCCTGATTGCCGAAAAAGTACAGGCCTGGTCGTACGGCCCGGTAATTCCTGATGTATACACCCGTTTCAAACGGTTCGGAAATCATCCCATCAATACGCCCATTCCGACGCACGACTGGGAGGAGGAGCTTGATTCGCAAGCGCAGGACTCCATTGATTTTGCCTGGGACATTGCCCGGGATTACAACGCCATTCAGCTCTCCAACTGGACGCACATTGAGGGGTCGCCCTGGTACCAGTCGGTGAGCCGCAGCGACGGCGGAGCCATCGAGCAGGAACCCATCGATAACGAATTGATCAAGGAGTATTTCACCGAAATTATCAGACGCGATGTCGGAGAGTGAAGACAGTGAAAAGGCCAAAGAAAATTTCCGGAAGCTAATCGAGTCCTCTTCGACTGACCCCCGCAACAGCGGCCTTTCCCGAAACGAATTCGATCAGTACGACCAGGAGGAGCGCCGGACGCGGTTGCAGGGTTTGGTGCAGGACATCCAGGAGCGGAAGAAGTTTGCGCAGTGGATTTTCTGGATGGTAGTGTTCTGGCTGGTAGTGATTCTGGGAATCATCATTGCTGAGGGGCTTCACTGGCTGGATATTCCCCAGGCCGTCACCATCGCCCTGATCGGTTCGACGACGGTTAACGTGACGGCGTTTTTTGTGATCGTGACGAAGTACCTCTTTCCCGGAAAATAGCGGATTTAAGCGTTTTGCTAGTATAAAAGATCGCTGCGGTCCTTTCTCAGAAATCGTCTACATCGCTACAACCGACTTATGGAGTTCACAACCCGAATCGTTCAATTGCGCGGGCGCGCGGTTGCTATCCTGCTTCTGCTGATGGCCCTTGCCAATCCATTTGCTTTCTCACAAACGGGTGCAACGCCGGTTTCCGGAGCAAAGGCAAGCGGCAAACCGCTCCGGCTTTTTATCATCGGCAACAGTTTTTCCGGCAATGCCACCAAGTACCTGCCAGCGCTGAGCAAAGAGGGCGGTCGCGAACTAGTGATCGGGCGGGCCGAATTGGGGGGGTGTTCACTGCAACGGCATTGGGAGATTGTGCAAGCCGCCGAGGCCAATCCGGATGACCCGAAGGGGAAAGCTTATAACGGAAAATCACTGAAAATGCTGCTGTCGGAAGGCACCTGGGATGTGGTAACCCTGCAACAATACTCCATGCTGTCCGGCGATGCGGAGACCTACCAGCCCTACGCCCGGAAGCTACATGACTACATCAAAGCGCTGCAGCCTTCGGCTAAAATTGTCCTGCATCAAACGTGGGCGTACCGCGCCGATGCCGACGGTTTTGGTAAAATTGCCGGGGAAACCGTGGCGCAGACCGAAAAGGAGATGTGGGAAAAAGCACGGGCGGCTTACCATACCGTCGCCCGCGAGCTGGGCGTGTCGGTTATTCCCACCGGCGATGCCTTCTGGCAAATGAGTTCGGACCGGAACTGGGGTTTTCGAAAAGACGACGGTTTTAACGTGACTACCGCTCAACCGCCCCATTTGCCAGCTGAGAAGCATTCGCTGCACGTTGGCTACCGTTGGAATGACAATAAACTGGCGTTTGATTCCCACCACGCCAACAATGCGGGTTGTTATCTCGGGGCGCTGGTCTGGTACGGTTTTCTGTTCAACGAATCCCCGGTCAGGCTGACGTTTGTGCCCGAAGATGTGCCCGCTAATTTTGCCGCCCAACTGCGGAAAACGGCCTGGAAAGCGGTGCTGGAAGCCGGAAGTCCCGTTGCGCGATGAGGGTTTTAAAGCGCTTTCGGGTGGCGTGAGCGGGTGTCAGCGGGGGACCGCGCCAGCCAGTTGCCCAATCGACACCCCGTTTAAGAAATCCTACAATACAAAGGCCGCAGACTGAATTGGATCAGCCTGCGGCCCTGTGCGTTATGGCGCATCAACCGGTTATTTCTGATAACTCACCCGGTAAATCACCCCGTTGTTATCATCGGTAAACAGCAGTGAGCCGTCGGGCATGGCGGCAAGCCCAACCGGACGGCCAAACTGCGCCTGATTATCATTGACCAGAAAACCCGTCACGAAATTATCAATACGGGTGGGCTTACCGCCCTCGTAGTGGATTCGAATCAGGTTGTAGCCCGAAGGTTTCGACCGGTTCCAGGAACCGCGCATGGTAGCAAAGGCGTCGTTCTGATACTCCGCCGGAAAACCGCTGGCGGCTCCGGTACCCGTATAAAACACCATGCTCATGGGAGCCGCGTGCGGGTCGTACGAGAGGCTGGGAAGCGTCGTTTTGGCCAGCACATCCGCGTAAGTGGTGTCGCCCATTGGCCGGGGGTGGGGAGTGTAACTACCATCTCCGTAGATATACGGCCAGCCGTAGAAAGCCCCCTGCTTGATCTGGTTCAGTTCTTCTTTTTGCTGATCATCGCCCAGCCAGTCGATACCGTGGTCGAGGCCCCAGAGTTCTTTCGTTTCCGGATGCCAGCCAAAGCCGATGGTGTTGCGCAGACCGCTGGCGTAGACAATCCGTCCACTGCCGTCGGGATTGGCCCGCAGGATGGTGGCGTGTTCGGCGTTCGGTTCGGCACAGGCATTACAGGTACTGCCTACGGTAATGTACATCAACCCGTCGGGACCAAACCCGATGGTCCGGTTGGGGTGCTGCCCGCCGTCGGGCAGGTCGTTGATCAGCTGCTGCGGGGTTCCCAGCGTCCCGTCCGAATTGATATCGGCCCGGTAAAGTTCTTTCACCGCCACCAAGTACATTTTATCCTGATGGATCGTCAGACCGTGTACGGCTTTGATGTTGGCAACTACCTGACTGGCATCGGCTTTTCCGTCGCCGTTGGTATCACGCAACAGGGTTACCGTGCCCGCTTCCCGGCTGGTTACGTACACATTCCCGGACGCACTAACTGTCAGCATACGGGGTTTCCGGAGCTGATCGGCGAATTTGGCAATTCTGAAACCCGCCGGAAGTTTGAGCTGGGCCACCCGCTCGTCGGTAGCGTCGACGAGGGCAGGTTCAAATACATTTCCCTGGATGCTGGCTGATGTCGGCTCCTTATTGGTTTCGGGGATTTTAGCACCAACCAGGTGGTCTTTCGTGCACGAACTCACTGCACCCAAACCCGCTAAACCCACCAGCAGGGACGTCATGCGTAATTTTTTCATTAACAGAATAGTAGATAGGTGTGAGACTAAATTGTGGCAAGCGATTCTCTGCGGAGAGTCGATCGAACGAAGTCTATAACGCTGTAAGCCGTCGAGGGTTTAGGCAAAATCAGCAAGCAGGAAATTATTTCTGTTAAAACTATCTCGTGGTCCAAACAAAGGCTTGGGAGTCTGTTGACAAGGAATAATGGATGGTCTGGCGGCTTGTGTTCAGGGAAAGCGATTACGGCCTAGCGCTGATTTTAATTTCACCAGTTCGCCCAGTAAGTTTGTTTCCGCGACTAAATGCTCCAGGTGCAGGTTTCTGGCAATCCGGACAATCTCAGCGTTTAAGGTTTCTATTTCGGTGGGCCGCTGATTACGAATGTCCTGCAAGGTCGAAATGAGTTGCCCGTCCGACGTCCGGCTGATCAGCAAAAGGCTTTCCAGAACCTCTTCCGGCTCCAGCAAAATGCCCTTCTGGCAGGCAACAGCGGTGCATTCCCGAATGATACGCCAGGCCATTGCAAGCGCAGGCTCTTCCCGGTGAAAAATGCCGTTGTCCACTTCCAGCAGCGGACAGATGGAATTGAAAACGCTGTTGATGATGGCTTTCTTCCAGATGACGGGTTGAATATCCGCTTCGGCTCTGAATGGAAAGAGGGGAGTGGTGAGGTGGTCGACCAGCGAAAGCAAGTGGGTGTTGTTTCTCCGGATCACACCGATGGGCGAAACCGATACGGGTTTGAACCGGACGGTGTGGGCCGCAACCGGCTGGCTGGTAACAAAAAGTACACCCCGGTAAATTTCGGGAAAGGCATTGTCCAGAAAAGCCTGCTCGACGCCCAAACCGTTTTGCAGAATGACCAAAGGGGAGTTGCCAGCCTTATCTTTCAGGCTTTGGGCCAGCTTTTCGTTGCCGTATGATTTGCTGGTCAAAACGACACTACCGTTCAGTGCGGAGAAGCTGCGCAGGGAGCGAACCTCAATTTTCGCTTCCAGTTCGGTTTGCTCATCAGCGATGACCTTAATTGTTTCGGTGTACGGAGGCTGGTCATCTATGCTTCCGCGCAACAGCAGGACGTTTTTGTTGTCCTGCTTCAGCGCAACGGCCAGCGCTTTGCCGATGGCGCCCACACCAATGATATAAACCGCATCGTTCATTGTCTTCCGGTCTTGCTTTGTCGAGAAATCAGCGGGCGATACCGCGCTATCAGGGCGCTTCTCCGCCTTCGGGGCCGTAGAAAATCACCCAGGTTGCAAAGTCGTCGGTGAATTGCTGAAACCGGTGTTGGGCGCGGGCAGGTACAAAAAAGAAATCACCGGGCCGGAAGGGGTACGTCGTTCCTGCCAGGTCAAAAATCCCTGAACCGGAAATGATGAAATAAACTTCGTCCCGCTCGTGGGGCAGTTGACGGTCCTGCCCCACGGGTTTGTAGACCTCCAGCGAAAGCGTGCCGTACCCGAACAGCTCCAGAAATTCTTTTCCGGACGCCTGTAATTGCCGCAGTGCCTGTTCAGCCGGTTGGTGCATGGTTTACGGAATTTTTAATTCAAACAAACTGAACGAACCCTGGTGGTAATGGGCGGGTAATTCAAAGACGTTCTCGAGCTGAAATACGCCCAAATGCATAAAGCCGCAACTGACGTAGTAAGCATTGAGCTTTTCGTTGCCGCTGTGGGTGTCGAGCCGGACAAATTGTTTGCCGTTCGCTTTAGCGTATTGCTGCGCCCAGGCCACAATGTGTTTGACGTACTGCCCACCCCGAAACCGTGGGTTGGTAGCGATGCGGTGGAGGTAAACGGCCGGGTCGCGATCTTTTTCCTGCCAGATAAGCGGGTCTTGCCAGGCAATGACAAATACGCAGGCGATTTCACCGTTTTCTAGAATCTTCCATTGCCGGTTTTCCCGGATTTCGGATTCAACCAGGCTACGTTCAAAGCCCAGCCAGTGTCTGGCCCCCATCTCTTTCTGATAGGAGGTGGCCACGTCGTAAAGGTGGAATAAAGTCGGAATGTCTGCTTCCGTACAGGTGACGATTTGCATTGGTATTGAAGTAATGTTGTTACCGTTTGCCGGTAGCGGACCGGCGCACAAAACTCCGCTTAAATTCAACAGCAATACAGATACAATTTTGTAAATAAGAAGGGGTACAGTGGGTGGAAATATTATCGGCCACCGCCCAGGTCAATGAAGGTACCCGTGCAGTAAGACGCTTCATCGGACAAGAGCCAGAGAATGGCGTGGGCAACCTCCTTGGGCGTGCCACCCCGTTTCATCGGAATACCGTCTTTCAGACGATCTACGCGGTTGGGTTCACCCCCGCTGGCGTGAATATCGGTATAAATAAAGCCGGGTCGGACGGCATTGACCCGGATGCCTTCGTCGGCAACCTCCTTCGCCAACCCGAGCGTGAAGGCGTCAACGGCTCCTTTGGAAGCGGCATAATCGACGTATTCACCCGGCGAACCGGTGCGGGCCGCCACCGACGATACGTTGACGATGCTTCCGCCGATTCCGCCCCGTTTCATCGACATCCGGCTAACGGCTTCCCGGCAGCACAAAAAGCAACTGATGACGTTGCTGGTCAGTACCCGCTGCCAGCGGTCCACGCTCATTTGCTCCACGCGCATCTGATGCTCCAGAATACCGGCGTTGTTGACCAGCGCCGTGAGTGGACCCAACTGCCGGTCGATGGTTTGAAAGAGCGTAATCACATCGGATTCGGAAGATACATCCGCCTGCTGACAGATGGCTTTTCCGCCGTTCCGGTTAATGTCGTCAACTAGTTCCAAAGCTGCCTGCTGGTTCACGAGATAATTAACCACGACCCGATACCCCTGGTGGGCGGCCAGTCGGGCGGTTGCAGCGCCAATGCCCCGGCTGGAACCGGTAATTAAAACGGTTTTTTGCATTGCTTGGTAAGATATGGGTGTACGGACATTATGATGACACACGATTGGAAACCGCTCTTTTACAAGTATCGGTGTAATTTTGGTAGCTATACAGATACAGTTCTGCAAAATTCGATGGATACAGTCAAGCCAAATCAATTGACCGTTCAGCAGCCTGAACATTTGTACCTCCGGATTGCCCGGGGCATTGAACAGCAGATCCGGGATGAGGTCTTGCGGGTGGGCGACAAGCTCCCGTCGATCCGGACCATCTGCCGCGAGCAGGGCGTCAGCATGAGTACGGCCACTCAGGCCTATTTTGAACTGGAAAGCCGTTCGCTGATCGAATCCCGACCCCAATCGGGGTATTATGTCAGCCGCTCTCCCCGCAAACAACTCGCTGTTCCGCAAACCAGCCAGCCTCCGGAGGAAGCCACCCAGGAAAGTCAGGAGGTTATTATTCAGCGGGTTTACAGCAACATCAACAACAGCGCCATTGTTCGGCTTTCGTTGGGCGTCCCCGCCGACGAACTACTGCCCATCGCCAAACTCAACAAAGGGCTGGTGCAGGCCATGCGCGAACTGCCGGCCAGCGGAACGGCTTACGAGGAGATTCAGGGCAACGAAAAGCTTCGGCGCCAGATTGCCCACCGGTCGTTTACGTGGGAGGGTCGTTTATCGGATAAGGATGTGGTAACAACGGCGGGTTGCATGAGTGCGCTGTCCTTTAGCCTGATGGCGCTTACCCAGCGCGGAGACACCATTGCCGTGGAAAGCCCCGTGTATTTTGCGGTCCTGCAACTAGCCAAAAGTCTAGGATTAAACATTCTGGAATTGCCCACCAATCCGCAGACCGGTGTGGAGATGGAAGCTTTTCAGAAGGCATTACCCAAGGTTAAACTGGCAATCCTGGTGAGTAACTTCAACAACCCAATTGGAAGTTGTATGCCCGATGAGCACAAACGGCAAGTGGTACAATGGCTACAACACTACCATGTTCCCCTGATCGAAGACGATTTGTACGGCGATGTCTATTTTTCCGAAAGTCGCCCAAAATCCTGCAAAACGTACGACGAGAGCGGGCTGGTTCTGTGGTGTGGATCGGTTTCCAAAACGCTGGCCCCCGGCTACCGGGTCGGGTGGGTGGCCCCGGGGCGGTTTACCGAGCAGATTACCCGCATGAAGCTGATGCACTCGGTTTCGTCTACCACCCTTACGCAGGAAGTTATTGCCAATTTTCTGGAAAATGGCCGGTACGAAAACCACCTGCGAAAGCTACGCCGGACGTTACACACCAACAGTCTGCAATACAGCCGGGCCATCGCCGACTACTTTCCGGAAGGAACCCGCGTCAGCCAGCCGCAGGGCGGTTTTTTTCTGTGGGTAGAACTCGACAAGCGCATCAATACCGTTGAACTGTACAACAGGGCGCTCAGACACGGAATCAGCATTGCGCCCGGGCGCATGTTTACGTTACAAAATCAGTTTGACAACTGCATGCGCCTGAGTTATGGTCTTCCCTGGAACGAAAAATTGGATCAGACCCTCAAAACCCTCGGAACACTGGCAAAATCCATCTAATAAGATTGGAACGGAAAGCTTGTGAACCGCCAGGAAACTGATTTTCGTCAGTTTCCTGAAGAAATGAACACTTAAGGCATTTTTGAAAATTGCTGGCACTAAGATTGTTACTAGTAATGTAAAATCGCTAAAAGGCTACACAACCCCAAAGCGTTTTTTTAGACTCACCGTAACGAATACTTACTTACCGTAACAAAGAAAGCCTGAAGAGCCGGGCAAATTAGAGAGACAATGTGTATGCTTTGAGAAAGATACATCTTTGGTTGAATGTGAATGAACTGGTTAACAACAACGGCCCGGTAGCGAAACTACCGGGCCGTTGTTGTTGAAACCTGCTAGCGAAATCCGGTTCAATAACGGGATTGCCGCAAAAAAGCAAGCCCGCTGATTCATGATGAACCAGCGGGCTACACGTGTTGTCAGTTGCCGGAGAAGGATTCGAACCCTCACAAACAGAACCAAAATCTGTCGTCCTACCCTTAGACGATCCGGCAATTGCGAGTGCAAAGGTAGCGGTTTCCTGAACAAAAAAGCAAGAAAGCTCAAAAAAAATTAAGATTTAATCAGCAAGCGTGAAGAATTAAAAGCGCTGCGTCAGCTAACTCTTCACGCTTAATTCTTCATTCCTAATTATTTACGCCCTGCGTTTCGGCCGTAGGAAGAATTTTTTTGACCAGCCCCTGCAGCACCTTGCCCGGTCCGCATTCGATGAATACCGTTGCGCCGTCGGCACCCATGGCTTCTACCGATTGCGTCCAGCGGACGGGGGCGGTGAGTTGGGCAATCAGGTTGGCTTTGATGGTATCCACGTCCGTCGACGGTTTGGCGTTTACGTTCTGGTAGATGGGGCAGCGCGGCTGGCTAAACGGTGTTGTGGAAATGGCCTGCGCCAGTTCGGCCCGCGCGGGCTCCATCAGCGGGGAGTGAAACGCTCCACCGACCTGCAAAGGCAACACCCGTTTCGCACCGGCTTCTTTTAATTTTTCGCCCGCCAGCCGAACTCCTTCGAGCGACCCCGAAATCACGACCTGGCCCGGGCAATTGTAGTTGGCCGGAATAACCACTTCCTTGAAACCGGATTCAGCGGCTACCTGAAGGCAAATCTGTTCGATGGTTTCGTCGGGCAGACCCAGCACGGCAGCCATCGTTGAAGGATTCAGCTCGCAGGCTTTCTGCATGGCGCTGGCTCGCTGCGCCACCAGCCGCAGACCGTCTTCGAACGACAAGGCACCAGCCGCCACCAGGGCCGAGAACTCGCCGAGTGAGTGACCGGCGACCATGGCAGCATCGAACCGGTTAGCTGCAAAGTCCTCAACGCTTTGGGCCAGAATGACGGAGTGCAGAAAGATGGCCGGTTGGGTAACGTTCGTTTGCTTCAGCTCCTCGTCGGTGCCTTCAAACATTACCTTCGTGATTTCGAAACCCAGGATATGGTTGGCCTGCTCGAAGAGGTAGTTGGCTTTTTCAGATTGCTGATACAGTCCCAGGCCCATGCCGGTAAACTGCGCCCCCTGACCGGGGAAGATATAGGCTTTTTTCATGATCAAACATAAGGTCCAGAAGCAGAATTAAGCGGCTAAAAAAGGCACCGGAATCTAATTTGTGCAGCCTTCCGGCTAAACCTTGGGTCCGCCTGATTCCTGTTCAGAACAGGGTCAGTTCAGGACAAAGAAAGGGGCTACCGTCAATTATTCCAAAAACACGCTTTTAACGCCGGAAAGAGAGCCGGTATTACCTATTGGTTTTTACTTGAAATAATACCATTCAATGGGTAGCAAAAAGAACAAAATCATTCAGCAATATGTTGCTTAATAGGGATAAACCTTCACCTTTTATTGATTCCAAATAAGCGTAAAAAAATAGGGTTTTTTTGGTTCGAATTGCTTTGTGCAGTAGTTTTGACGTCTACGAATCGGTTAATTTTCAAGCCGGTTTACTAAACAAAATTTTCTGATTTTAGAATATGTCTTGGGTAACAACATCACTTTCCAGCTCCCTTGGCCGCAAGGTTGTTATGTCGCTGACGGGGTTGTTTTTGTGCACGTTTCTCGTTGTCCACTTAGTTGGAAACCTGCAATTGTTTAAAGGAGATGAAGGACAGTCCTTCAATGAGTACAGCTACTTTATGACTCACAACCCGCTCATAAAGACGATTTCTTACCTGCTGTATGCTTCTATTATCGCTCACGCTGTGATGGCGCTGGTCCTGACCCGCCAAAATCAGGCTTCGCGTCCCATCAAATACGCGTATGCCAGACCGGAAGCCAATAGCCACTGGACTTCACGGAACATGGGAATCCTGGGAACGATCATTCTGATCTTCATCGTGATTCACATGCGGACGTTCTGGTACACGATGCACTTTGGACCCATCACGCTGGCCGGGGAGGAAATTCAGGCGGGATCCATTCCGGAAGTAACCTACGACGGCGAACCGATCAAGAACCTGTACGCAGTTACGACCTTTGCCTTCTCGTACCTGTGGTATGTGTTGCTGTACGTAGCTTCTATGGCGGCTTTGTCCTTCCACCTGGTGCACGGTTTCCAGAGTGGTTTCCAGACCTTGGGGCTTCGTCACAAGAAATACTCTCCGCTGATCGAAAAGGTGGGGACGTATGTGTTTGGCATCCTTATTCCGGCGCTGTTTGCGGCTATGCCGGTATACATCTACCTGAAAGTGCATCATATTCTTTTTTAATCAGAACAGGGTTTATCACTGAGCATTGAACCGCATCTGTCTATGATCGACGTACTAGAAGAACAAGAAACCGGAATCAAACTAGAGTCAAAGAGTCCGGAAGGCCCGCTGGCAGAAAAGTGGGCAAAACATAAATTTAATCTGAAGCTGGTTAACCCGGCTAACAAGCGGAAATACGAAGTTATCGTTGTTGGAACGGGTTTGGCGGGCGCTTCGGCGGCTGCTACGCTGGCGGAGTTGGGGTACAATGTTAAGGCGTTTTGCTTCCAGGATAGCCCCCGCCGGGCACACAGTATTGCGGCCCAGGGCGGTATCAACGCAGCTAAAAATTACCAAAACGACGGCGACAGCATTTTTCGGCTGTTTTACGATACCATCAAAGGGGGCGACTACCGGGCTCGTGAAGCCAACGTACACCGGCTGGCCGAGGTGAGTGTCAACATCATCGACCAGTGTGTGGCGCAGGGCGTACCGTTTGCCCGTGAGTACGGCGGGGCACTGGCCAACCGCTCCTTCGGGGGGGCGCAGGTTTCCCGGACGTTCTACGCGCGGGGCCAGACGGGTCAGCAGTTGCTGCTGGGTGCCTACAGCTCCCTGAGTCGGCAGGTGGCCAACGGAAAAGTGAAGCTGTTCCCGCGGACCGAAATGCTGGACCTGGTGGTGGAGGGCGGAAAAGCCCGCGGCATCATCACCCGCAACCTGATTACCGGTAAGATCGAATCACATTCTGCCCACGCCGTTCTGCTTTGTACGGGAGGATACGGAAATGTATTTTACCTGTCAACCAACGCGATGGGCTCGAATACGACGGCCATCTGGCGGGCGCACAAGAAAGGTGCCCTGTTTGGAAATCCGTGTTTTACCCAGATTCACCCGACCTGTATCCCGGTGAAAGGCAACTACCAGTCGAAGCTGACCCTGATGTCGGAATCGCTGCGGAATGACGGACGGGTGTGGGTGCCGAAAACGAAAGAGCTGGCTGAGAAAGTCCGTAAGGGCGAAATCAAGGCGAAAGATATTAAGGAGGAAGACCGCGATTACTTCCTGGAGCGCCGGTATCCATCCTTCGGTAACCTGGTACCGCGCGACGTGGCTTCCCGGAACGCCAAGATGGTTTGCGACGAAGGCCGCGGTGTAGCACCGACAGGACTGGCGGTTTACCTTGATTTTGCCGACGCCATCAAACGCGACGGACGCAAGGTGATTGAAGCCAAATATGGTAACCTGTTCGAGATGTACGAAAAAATCGTAGATGATGATCCGTACGAAACGCCGATGAAAATCTACCCGGCTGTTCACTACACGATGGGCGGTTTGTGGGTTGATTACAACCTGATGACGAACATTCCGGGCTTGTACGCCCTGGGTGAAGCGAATTTCTCCGACCACGGTGCTAACCGGTTGGGTGCTTCGGCGCTGATGCAGGGATTGGCCGACGGGTATTTCGTTATTCCTTACACCCTGGGCGATTACCTGGCGACCATTGGTCCGTCAGACCGGCTGCCGGTCGATCACGCAGCCTTTAAAGAAGCCGAAAAAGGTGTTAATGATACCATCAACCGGATGCTGTCGATCAAAGGGGAGAAAACCGCTGAAGAACTGCACCGGCAACTGGGACACATCATGTGGGAATACTGCGGTATGGCCCGGAATGAACAGGGGCTGATCAAGGCCCGGAAATTGATTCAGGACTTAAAAGAGGAGTTCTGGAGCAATCTTCGAATTACGGGCACCGACCAGGAACTGAACCCGGCTCTGGAGCAGGCATCCCGCGTGGCCGACTTTATTGAACTGGGCGCGCTGATGGTTGAAGATGCCCTGAACCGGAACGAATCCTGCGGAGGACACTACCGGGAGGAATATTCAACCGAAGACGGCGAAGCCAGACGTGACGATGAAAATTACACGTACGTGGCCGCCTGGGAATTCCGAGGGCATAATCAGCCAGAAAAACTGCACAAGGAAAATCTGGTTTTCGAAACCGTTAAGCTGACGCAACGGAGTTATAAATAAGGTTTAAAGGTAAAGTGGGCGGTGTCATACGTTGTGCTGTCCACTCAGACGCCAAACGAAATGAATGTTACACTGAAAGTCTGGAGACAAAAAAATAGCCAAACACCGGGCCAAATGGTGGAATATAAACTGTCGGATATCTCCCCGGATATGTCTTTCCTGGAAATGTTCGACGTGTTGAACGAACAACTGGCGCACAAAGGCGATGAGCCCGTTGCGTTCGATCACGACTGTCGGGAGGGGATCTGCGGGATGTGCTCAATGTACATCAACGGCCGCCCCCACGGCCCGCAGACGGGTACAACCACCTGTCAGCTGCACATGCGGAGCTTCAACGACGGCGAAACCATTGTTGTAGAGCCCTGGCGGGCCTTGGCTTTTCCGGTCATTAAAGACCTGGTGGTGGATCGGGACGCCCTGGACCGCATCGTACAGGCCGGTGGATATGTGTCGGTCAACACCGGTTCGGCACCGGATGCCAACGAAATGCTGATTCCGCGGGAGGTGGCCGAAGAAGCCATGGACGCAGCCCAGTGTATTGCCTGCGGGGCCTGCGTGGCCGCTTGTAAAAACGCGTCGGCGATGTTGTTCACGGCCGCTAAAGTTTCGCACCTGGCGGTATTACCGCAAGGGAAAGCCGAGCAGAAACTGCGGGCCGAACGGATGGTTGCTCAGATGGACGCTGAAGGATTCGGAGCCTGTTCGTTTACGGGAGCCTGTTCGGTAGAGTGTCCGAAATCAATTTCGCTCGACCATATCGCCCGCCTGAACCGCGAGTATCTGGGGGCTAAATTGACATCGAATAACGTCTAAGTGTTTTGCAAATTGATCAACGAACGCCCGGCCCGACAGGTCGGGCGTTTTTTATGACGTTCAACCTCAGAAATATTGGTACTTTTACGAAAAAATCCTGCTTAGCTGGCGGTGAGTTCTACCGTACCAGTTTGCATTTGGCAGCAATATGAAGATTGATTTTAATAAAAATACCGATGGCCTGGTGCCCGCCCTCATTCAGGACGCCGAAACTGGCAAAGTGCTGATGCTCGGTTACATGAATCAGGAAGCCTACGACAAAACCCAGCAGGAAGGTGTGGTTACGTTTTACAGCCGCAGTAAACAACGGCTTTGGACCAAGGGAGAAACCTCCAATAATTTTCTGCACGTGAAGGAAATTCTGGTGGATTGTGACGGCGATACCCTGCTGATCAAAGCGCAGCCGGCGGGACCAACCTGTCATACCGGGGCGGATACTTGCTTCAACGAAGTAAATCAGGGCAAGGGGCTGTTTCTCAATTATCTACAGGGCGTCATCCACGACCGCCGGCAAAATCCGACCGAAGGCTCTTACACGGCTTCACTTTTCAAAAAAGGCGTTAATAAGATTGCTCAGAAGGTAGGAGAGGAGGCTGTTGAACTGGTTATCGAAGCCAAAGATTCCAACGACGAGCTGTTCAAGAACGAAGCAGCTGACCTGCTCTACCACTACCTGATCCTACTCGAGCAGAGAAATATGGGTCTGGACGACATCATTGCGGTATTGCAGCAACGACACGCAAAGTAAGATGCCAAACAATGCGCAGAGGTTTCCGGTTTGAAGATTGAAGTTGCCTGTTTTTTCATACAACTTTAATCCTCAAACATTAAACACAAAACGCATTATGGGCCTTATCATACGCATTCTTATTAGTGCCGTGGCAGTACTGATCGCCAGCTATGTCCTGAGATCATTCGGCGTGTATGTCGACGGTTTTGGCACAGCAGTCATCGTCGCCATTGTACTGGGTTTATTGAACGCCGTCCTCAAGCCAATTTTAGTTGTCCTGACGATCCCTATCACCATTCTTACCCTAGGTTTGTTTTACCTGGTCATCAACGTTCTGATGGTCTATCTGGCGGCTTCACTGGTGGGTGGTTTCCGGGTCGACAACTTTCTTGGGGCGTTGTTATTCAGTGTCATTGTGTCGGTGGTCAGCAGCATCATCGGTTCCATTGTTGACTAAACAACACCGGATGGATTGAGCAAAGCCAGGCCCCTGTGGTCTGGCTTTTTACATGAGTCACAAACCGTATTTTAATAACCTTTTACAGAACAACGGGTTTATTTCTCAAAAACCGCTCTCACGATGAAACGTCTTCTTGTTCCAATATTTGCTTTATCACATGGCCTTACAACCGCTTTCGGGCAATGTAATCCGCCAACTCCGGCGCAAAATGCCGCCTACGAAAAGGTGGTGAAAGAACTACAAAACCAATTCCGGAATAATCCTCCGGCGGGCGATTGGCAGGTATTCGATGAGCGCAGTTCCTTGGGCAAACTGGAGTTGAGCGACGAGTACGGCAAGATTTTTCGAATCTGTGGCGATCGCTACGACCTGACGTTCCAGCGGACTTCGGCGGCCAACCAGCAGAAAGCCCGTGCCGACAGCGCCAAGGCCATTGGCGACACCACCACCCAGCAGCAGCGTTCGCTGGTGATGAGTACGGATTCGGTTTATCGCGAAGCCGATCCAAGCCGGGCCAGCGATCTGTCGAAATCAACTGTCGATATAAATGTGGAGATGAACGCGGGCAATTACCGGCTGGAAGAACCCATCAGCAACCGGTTTGTAGATTCGTACAAAACCATTGCTGTCAACGGTGCCCCGCTGGCTCTCCAGATTACGCTGAAACCCGGTGAAAATGGTGTAGCCGCCCGGCCTGAAACCGTTGTGTTGCTGGGCAATTGGAAGAACAACCTTCAGAAGAATCCGAAAGGGGATAAGCTGTACCACTACTCGTACAAAAAAGGCGGTACGATGATCGAAAACCTGGTGGTTACCATAAAAGCGCCTTTCGACGTTGCGAGCGAAATTGTGAAGAAAATTGATTGGAAAGCCATCAATGCCACGTTGGCCAAATAGATAAATTGAAATGCAGATTTGCCATCGTATTTTAGCAGTATGAAAAGTATCGTCGTCTATTGCGGTTCGAGTCCCGGATTCAACCCGGTTTATAAAGAAGCTGCTCAGGAATTGGGCGAAAAATTTGCGGAGAAAGAGATCCGGCTCATTTACGGGGGCGGCAACATTGGCTTGATGGGCGCCATCGCCGATGCTGTGCTGTCGAACGGCGGGGAAGTAACCGGTGTGATCCCGAACTTCCTGGCCGCGCTGGAAGTAGCTCACAACACCCTGACGGAACTTCACTTTGTGGAAACCATGCACGAGCGGAAGTTCAAAATGGTGCAGCTGGCCAAAGCCGTGATTGCCCTGCCCGGTGGATACGGTACATTTGACGAGCTATTTGAAATCCTGACCTGGAGTCAGCTCCGGCTTTACGAAGGCCCCATCGGACTGCTTAACGTCAACGGCTTTTATGATTTATTGCTTCAGCAACTGGATCGAATGGTGGATGATGGTTTCCTGAAAGCTGAAAATCGGGAATTACTTATAGTCGGGGAGACAAGTGAAGAGCTGCTGGCGAAGATTGAAGCGTATTGGGAGCAGGAAGTTTAGATGTCGTAATCGGTTGGGCTGGCAAACTGTACGAAGAGAAAAAACAGAAAAACAGCCAGGAATAACCACCCTAGAATCAGGCCCTTGGTCAGGTAATCGAACCCAACCACCAGCCCGAGCAGGCACAGAAGAACGTTAACGACCCGATGAATCAAATCGCGGTAGGAAGACACGGCAGGAAGCGAAAGTGGCTTCTTCTTCCTTTTTCTGAACGGGACCATTGTAGTAGCAAAAATTACGGATATAAATTTGGCGAAATTATTTGTATATAAAGGGCTTGCCTGACCAATTATAGAAATATTTTGTAGCAAAAAATAGGCCGATTTGCGAGTGTGGCATCCGAATTGAACGCATTTCTGGTAAATAATCCGTAGTACTTCTACGTTCTTACTCTATTAACCTCTACGCCGTTGTCAATGAACCTTCGGATTTGTACGCTGACCGGATTTTTGGGGCTGATTATGCCATTAGCCTTTGCTCAGCAGAACGCTCCGTCCAAAGTCGAAAACCTGGGAAACCAGATTAACTCGGAATACAACGAAGTCAATCCCGTTATCTCGCCCGACGGACGGACTTTATATTTTGCCCGTATTAGCCACCCGCAGAATACGCACGGGAACAAAGGCAGCCAGGACATCTGGTATTCCGAATTACTCCAGGGAGATCGATGGAGCCCGGCCCGCCGGATGGGCGCTCCCCTCAATAAAGACGAGTACAACTGCGCCTACAGCATTACGCCCGATGGCAACACGATGCTCATCAAGGGTGCCTATACCAACGGTAACTACGAAACGCGCGGCTTTTCGACCAGTAAACGAACCGCCGGAGGGTGGTCAGCCCCGCAGAAACTGAACATTCCCAATTACGAGCGTCTAAGCAAAGGGCAGTACGACTGCGGTTACCTGTCGGCCGACGGAAAAGTGCTCGTCATGGCGTTCAGTGAAAAAAAGAACAGCAAGGAAGATGATATTTACGTCAGCTTTCGGCAGAAAGACGGTTCCTGGAGCAAACCGCTGAGCCTGGGGCCGGAAGTAAATACCGATGCTACCGAAACAACGCCTTTTCTGGCGGCTGACGGCGCGACCCTGTACTTTTCGAGTGATCGGCCCGGCGGCTCCGGCAGCAACGATATTTACGTTTGCAAACGGGTTGATAAAACCTGGAAGCACTGGTCGAAGCCGGTCAACTTGGGCCCCGCCATCAACACCGACGGCTATGACGCCTATTACTCGGTGGCAGCTTCGGGTGAATATGCCTACATGACAAGCTTCAAGAATACGCTCGGCAAGGGAGATATTGTGCGAGTCAAACTCCGCGACGAATCAAACCCGGATGATAAAACTGTTCCCGAGGAAGTGCGCCCCGATCCGGTGGTGCTAGTGAGCGGTAAAGTTATCGATCAGAAAACCGGCAAACCCATTGAAGCCCGGGTGGTGTATCAAACCCTACCCGACGGTTCCGAAGCCGGTGAGGCCACGTCGGACCCGGTAACCGGTGAATACAAAATCGTTTTGCCCTACGGTAAGAAGTACAGCATGCGGGCCGTTGCGCCCAATTTCATTGCGGAAGGAGGCAATATCGACCTTACCGAAACCAAAGGTTTTCAGGAAATCAAAGGCAAAGAGCTGAATCTGATTCCGATTGAAGTCGGACGGGCTGTGCGGCTGAACAACATTTTCTTCGATGTGGGTAAAGCCACGCTGCGCGATGAATCGTTCCCCGAGCTGGATCGGATGGTGAACACGTTCAACGAAAATCCCAAAATGACCGTTGAAGTGGGCGGGCATACGGATAATACCGGATCAAACGAAATCAACCTGAAATTGTCGCAGGACCGCGCCGATGCCGTTCGTGAGTATTTTATCGGCAAGGGCATCGAGCCCGACCGGGTGGGCAGCAAAGGGTACGGTGAGGCCCGGCCCGTGGCAACCAACGACACCGATGAAGGGCGGCAGACAAACCGGCGCGTGGAGTTTGTTATCAAGAAGAAATAGCTTAAGTCTTCTGTAATCGCTACTACTGAAAACAGAATTGCCCGGTTTGCCGGGCAATTCTGTTTATGATGAAGCTATGAGGATCAATCCAGTCCCGGCCGCTGAAAATTTCGGGCTTCCGGAAACGTTTCTTCCATGTGCCGCCGGATGCGATCGAGCAGTACCAGCATATCGAGCACATCATCGGTCTTTTCGGGGTAATTCTCCAGCAGCGTGTGCCAGGCCAGCAGCGACTGATCGACGCTCACCAGAACCAGTTTGGCTTTTCCGTTGAAATAGGCTTCCAGGGTCGGAGTGCGGTTCAGGCCGTTGTTGATCTGCAATGCCGATACCACTTTAACCGGGATCAGCGTACGGTACCATTTAATGATTTCCCAGGCATTTTTCAGGTTATTGAGCAGCGAAATGGCTTCCTCTTCCGTACGCACGCCCAGATTCGTTTCGAAGGCTTGTTGGTGACCGGCCTGCTCCAGAAGGTCTTTTTCCTGCTTCAGCCAGGCCGCCGTTTGACGGAGGTAGTCATCGCACAACGTCGTCAGCGGATTCCGGGCGGAATCTTCGGCGGGGGCAACGGCTTTTGTTTCTTCTTCGATGGCCCGGTGCTCCGGTAACAAACGTTGCTGGCGGGCTTTTTCAACGTAGTTTTTCGTTAATTCCAGCGTTTCCATCAACCGGCTTACCAGCGTTTCCGCATCCATACTCGATTGCTTTAAACCCTCCGGATGCTGCATGGCAAAGTTCTGGCACCGTTTGGTAAAAGGACAGCGTTCACACCAAGAATCGCAATAATTGTAAATGTTCGGGATCGGCTCCACTTCCTCTTTCATGATTTACAGGTAGTTACGGTTTTTTGTGAATATGCTAAGACGCTAATTGAATATGGTCGAGTCATATCTGTCTGTGAATTTACGATTTTTGATATAAAACACAAATAGTGGGCCAGTTTTGTGGTTTTATATTCTGTTGCTGAGATTAAATTTTGATAAAAGTTTGGTGTGAGATTCAGAGGTGTTCCACGTGCAAATGGAACTTTGCCAAGGTCTGAGTGATAAACAGCCAGATGGGCTGGCAGGGGTAGTATTAATAAGGGAGAAAAGCTATTTTTGAGAACCCCAATTCCACCTCTATGAACTACTTGACCTTCCTGCTGCTGCTGATTGCGTTTTCGACAGTGGCTCAAACTCCGGAGACCGTCCCGCTTGATTCGTTAACAGAAACTTCCAGGCAGTATTTTAATCGTCAGCAAAACGACTCGCTCTACGCCCTGATGGGCGATGCCTTTCACGCCCAGCTCTCGGCAGCTCAGTTTTCCCAGATTTCACAGGGCTTGAAAGCACAGCTGGGAACCTGGCAGTCGGCCGAGCACCGAAGTATCAAAGACGGAGTGGCCCGTTACAAGGCAACATTCGAAAAAGGCTTGATTGACTTTTTCATCAGCCGCGATAAAGCCGGTAAAGTCCATACATTCCTGTTTAGGCCCTACGAGGCCGATGTGCCCAACAAAACCGAGGCTGTTCCAACCAGCAATCCGCTCAAAACGGCATTCGACAAGCAGGTCGACGCGGTAGCACAGGCGTACATCAAAAAGGCGAATACCGTCGGGCTCAGCATTGGAATCCTCCGCAACGACAGCCTGTTTACGTATGGCTACGGCGAAACCGCCCGGGGCAACGGACGCCTACCAGATGCCAACACTTTGTTTGAAATTGGTTCGATCAGTAAGACGTTCACGGCAACGCTGCTGGCCGATGCCATTCAGCGCGGGCTGGTCAAACTGGAGGATCCGGTTAACAAGTATTTGCCCGATTCCATACCTGCTTTACAAAAAGACGGCATTCCCGTCACGCTGAAGACGCTGGCCAATCACACCTCCGGATTGCCCCGACTACCGACTAACCTCTTCACGGCGGCCACCGATATGAACAACCCGTACAAACACTACGACCGCCCGTTGCTGTATGCCTACCTCAAAAAAGCCACGTTGGCGCGCCAGCCGGGGAAGGAATACGAATACTCCAATCTGGCGGTGGGGCTGCTGGGTACTATTCTGGAAACGGTAAACAAAAAAACGTACGAAGAACTTATAAAAGAGCGCATTGCGAAACCGCTGGGAATGACGCATACCGTACTGGTCCTGAATGAGCAGGACAAAAAACGCTTTGCGCAGGGGAATGACGCTAAAGGTAATCCGGCTTCGTCCTGGGAGTTTCAGGCGTTGGCGGGTGCGGGCGCGCTGCGGTCTTCGGTCAACGACCTGGTTCCGTACCTGAAAGCCGAGTTGGGGAAGGGACCCAAAAAACTGGTTGAAGCCATGAAAACCACCCAGCAAACCACCTTTACAAACGGCAACACCGCCATTGGCTTAGGCTGGCACCGACGCTCGGAGGAGGTACGGCCGTGGCTCTGGCACCAGGGCGGCACGGGCGGTTTTGTCACGTACGTTGCCTTTAATCCATCGCGGCAGACGGCGGTTGTTCTGCTGACCAATAGCCAGAATTCCATTGAAGATTTGATTGCCGGATCGCATAAACTCGCTGAAGCATACACCAAATGAAGATAGAAACCGTCAGTATTTTAGGATGCGGCTGGCTGGGTTTTCCGCTGGCTGAGCGGCTGCTGGACAGCGGCTACGGGGTTAAAGGAAGCACGACCTCCAAAGAAAAGCTTCCCATTTTCTGGAAACGGGGACTAAAACCCTACGAACTTCACCTGACCCCAGGGCTGGAGGGTGACGATTGGACGGATTTTCTGACGACCGACGCCCTGATCATCAACGTTCCCCCCAAAGCTGGACAACAAGGTGACGACTTTCATCCCCAACAGATTCGGGCCGTGGCTTACGCGCTGCGGCAAACCGGAGCGAAGCTGCCGTACACGATTTACGTTAGCTCGACGTCCATTTACCCCGATTTAAACCGGGAAGTGGTCGAGGACGACGTTGTGACGCCGGATCAGTCGATCTCGCCGGCGTTTGTTGAAGCGGAGCAAACCGTGCTGGGGCTGGGCAATTCAACCATCTTGCGTTTTGGCGGTTTGCTGGGCTATAATCGGATTCCCGGGCGCTACGTGGCCGGGAAGCAGGGGTTAACCACCGGTTCCATTCCGGTCAATTACATTCACCGCGACGACGGCGTTGGAATCATCACGGCTTTGCTGAGCAATCCGCAGCCGGGCCAGACCTTCAACGTGGTGGCCCCCGGACATCCGACCCGCCAAGCCGTGTACCGGAAGAATTGCGCTGACTTTGGGTACGAAACTCCGACGTTTACGGAGCCGTCGGAACCTGCCCCTTTCAAAATTGTCAGCCCGGAGAAACTGATCAGAACCATCGACTACACGTTTCAATACGCCGATCCTCTGGAATTTTACTACACTCCCTAGAACGTCCACTTCAGCCGTACGGAGGCATTGCGGCCCGGGTCGTCGGCGTAGTACCGGAAGCGGTTCAGGTAATCGCGGTATACCGTATTGAACAGATTCGTAACGGTGAGCCCCACGTCAATCTGGCGTTTTTCCGAAACCGGAATGGCAAAGCCCGCGGTTAGGTTCCAGAGCGAATAAGCGGGTGGGGGCGGAACAAAGTCGCTGTTGGCCGGAACCCGGTTTTGCCGGGCCACCCACAGATTACCCGCACCCACAAACACATCCTGTAAACCGGCCCACTCGCCCAGGTCGTAGCGCAGGCTGTTTTCCCAGCGGTTGGGCGGAGTCATCACAATGGGTTGGTTAAGAATTTGGTCCTGCACGTGCAGCAGCGACAGTTTGGAAGTTCCGCTGAGTTTAGGCAACAGAAGCGCCGTCAGGCTGGCATCCAGCCCCGCGTAAAGCGCGTCGGTTTGCGTGTATTTAAAAGCCGGAAAGGCCCCCCGGATGGTCAGAACCGGTTCAGCCTGAGGCTTCAGGTAGATGTAATCCCGAATGGTGTTGTAAAACAAGCCAAGCTCTGCCTGTACCCTCTTGCCCGTATATTCGGTGTTCAGGCTCAGATTGAAGGCCATTTCGGGTTGCAGCGTCCGGTCGCCGAGTTCGTAAGCCGCGGCACCGTGGTGAACTCCGTCGCTGAACAGCTCGCTCACGTTGGGGGCGCGCCAGGAGGTTCCGGCGTTGAAGCGCGTTGTCCACTGGTCGCTCATTGAATACATGGTGCCGACGGTTCCCGAAAAGTTCTGAAACACAAACAACGGTTTTTCCAGCACCCGGTTTTCATACCGGAAGACCTGCATATGCCGGTAATCGTAGCGCAGCCCGGCTTCGTATTCCCAGCGGTTGAGTCTGAGTTTTTCAATCCAGAAAATGCCGCCGTTGTACGTCCGGAAATTGGGGATCAACGGGCGGCCGTTCATGATATTAAACTGGTAAAAACCACTGACGCCCACGCTGCCGGTTAACCGGTTGGCAACGGGCTTGTGTTCGAAGATCAGGTCGCCGGTATAGGTGGTGAGCCGGAAGCGGAGTTCCGGGCGGTTCAGAGCCGCCAGCGAATCGTTCCGGGGGCGGTGCAGGTCATATTCCATCCGGTCGTCAAACTGCCGGGCCAGCGTCAGGCTCCAGGTGCCGCCCGATGCCGGTTTCCAGTCGGTTTTCCACTTCAGTAAGTCGTGGGCAGTTTGTTGGTAAGGCCGGTTGATGGCGTATGAGAAACCGGACTTGATCATCGGTTCGCCCTGTTCAAGCACGGCCTGTAGGTCGCTCAGGCTGCCAATATGAGAGCCCGAAAAGATGCCCAGCCGGGTCGCAAAACGGCTGTAGTAGAGCTCCGAGTGAATCCGTGACGACCGGTAACCTAGCGAAGCCGAAAAATTCTGCTCCGCAATACCGGTATTGTCCAGAAAATACCGGGGAGTACGGATGTTACCGCCCCGTTTGAGCGTTCCCTGCACCCGCCAGCCGAATCCTTTCCCGAAGCCGCCTTCCGTTTGCAGCGATGCCACACCCTGCCGACCATTGGTGAAGCCCACCAGATTCAGTTCACCGTGAACGGCTTTGGCCGTGGGAAGCGGAGCCGGTTCCACCAGAATAACCCCGCCGATGGCATCAGAGCCGAAACGAACGCCCGCGGCCCCCTTGATGACGGTAATGCGGCTAGCAACGAACGGATCGATTTCGGGCGCATGTTCAGAACCCCACTGCTGGCCTTCCTGCCGGATACCGTTGTTCAGGATCAGGACGCGGTTGCTGTGCATACCGTGAATGACGGGTTTGGCAATTGATGAACCGGTTTGCAGCGTGGTTACCCCCGTCACGTTCCGCAGGGCGTCGCCCAGCGACTGGCCACGGGTTTGGTCGAGTGCCTTGCCTTCCAGTTGCGAAACCGCCTGGCTGTTGAGCGCCGTAGTCCGTTGTGCCGTTACGTTCACATCCTGCAAATGAATATCGTCTTCGGTCAGCAGCACATTTTGTTCGGCGGTGTGAACTAACTTAACGGATTGGGAAACCTCTTTATAACCTAAAATGCTGCTAACCACCGTATATTGGCCTTGGCACAGTTGATCGATGCGGTAATTCCCATTAGCGTCAGTCAGGGTTCCTTTTTGCAGCTCTTTAATAAATACGGCTGCACCAGGGATGGGTTGACGGTTATCCTTATCCAGTACCACCCCTTTTATAAAACAGTCGCAGGGATTCTGGGCAGAAGTGGGGAACAAGATTCCCACTACCAGTAAAAGAAGAACGAATAAAGAAAAGAATAAATGATCAGGCTTCACTTTCAAGCAGTTACAAAATTTCTGAGTGAACAAAGTTACATTATTTTGCAACGTGGTTGCAGATTATTTCAGTTTAATTCTGGGAATTATAAACCTGAAAAGCCTCAATAAAGCCGTCAAAAAGCTTGTTTTCGATGTTTGTTTAACTAAATTTGGCCAAAGCTTAAACAAAGTGTGGCGTGTGGTTCCACACATTGTAGAAAAAAGACCACAAATTGCTCTTTGATATCATCTGGCACACGTGTTCCACTTTCTCATTTATAAAATTGCAAACTCCTGTAAGTGAGCAGTTTAAGGCGAGTTATGACGGAAGTAATTAATTAAGTCGCGGTTTTGGTTGCATTGTTGTCTAATAGGTAAGCAGACTTGGTTCAACAATAACGACTTAACGACTTATAGATCATGACAGCTCTTGAATTTACCTACAACATTGGCAAAGTTTCTAAGTCGCTAAAGCCATTTGCGCTGCGTTTGACGAAAGATGTTGAAGATGCAAATGACTTATTACAAGATACTTTGTTGAAGGCTTTCACAAATCGTGATAAATATACGGATGGTACGAACCTCAAAGCGTGGTTGTATACCATCATGAAAAATACGTTCATCACCAACTACCAACGGATGGTGAGAAAAAACACTTTCATCGATACAACGGATAACCTGCACTACATCAACTCGACGGAAAGCAGCACCGACAACCTGGCGTACTCATCCTTCGCTCAGGATGATATCAACCGGGCCGTTAATGCCCTGGAAGATACCTACCGGACTCCGTTCATGATGCACTTCCGGGGCTTCAAATACCACGAAATTGCAGCCCGCTTGGACATCCCCATCGGGACGGTTAAAAACAGAATCCACATCGCCCGCAAAGAGCTGAAAGACAAATTGAAAGTCTACGCTTACCAGGGTTAATAATAAAGATACTAGAGGATAGACAAGAGATGAAAATATAAGTCTAATACTAGTCTTTTATCTCTTGTCTCCTTCTAACATCTTGAAAGATATTTGATTGAGTAGTTTTTGGTTAAAAAAGAGGAAGGTTCCGAAAAGTTAGATGGTTTCCGTCTAACTTTTTTGGTTTGGACAGGAGACGGATTTTTCAATCCGTCTTTTTTGTGTGTAAGGACTCGTCAACACTTCCGGACTTGCAGAAGGGGTAGAAATCATCACTTAAAATCCTCTAAGAGATTAGGGGTTAATATGTCAAAAAAAGTCATTGTTATTGGAGCCGGATTCGCGGGCTTGTCGGCAGCTACTAGCTTGGCCGATAAGGGATTCGACGTGACGATTCTGGAAAAAAACGATCAGGCTGGGGGACGGGCGCGGGTGTTTCGACACAACGGCTTCACCTTCGACATGGGACCGAGCTGGTACTGGATGCCCGACGTTTTTGAAACATATTTCGGCCGTTTCGGTAAGAAACCGTCGGATTATTACAAGCTGGTTCGGCTTGACCCGTCGTACAACGTCATTTTTGGCCCTGATGATGCTGTAAGCCTACCCGCGGGTCTCGACAAATTGCAGGCGGTTTTTGAAACGATGGAGCCCGGCGCCAGTCGACGACTGCTCGATTTTCTGAAACAGGCGGCTTACAAATACGACGTGGGCATCAACCAGTTTGTCTGGAAGCCCAGTCGACGCGTAACCGAATTCATGAGTTTGAAACTGCTACAGGATGTGATGCGGCTGGATGTGTTTCAATCATTTGCGACCCACATCCGCAAATATTTCAGCAATGAGCGCCTGTTGCAACTGATGGAATTCCCGATTCTGTTTCTGGGTGCGACGCCCCAGAACACCCCGGCGTTGTACAGTCTGATGAACTACGCCGAGATTTCGCTGGGCACCTGGTATCCAATGGGCGGTATGCACGAGATCGTGAAAGGCATGGTGAGACTGGCGGAAGAGAAGGGGGTGAAAATAGTATTAAACCATCCGGTCAAACAAATTGGTGTAACAAATGGTATAGCCAACAAGGTCGAAACGTACCAGGGAACTTTTGAAGCCGATATCGTGGTAGCCGGGGCCGATTACCAGCACGTTGACAGCAAATTATTGGCTCCTGAATACCGTAATTACGACGATCGTTATTGGAACAGCCGGGTGATGGCACCGTCGTCGCTGTTATTTTACCTGGGCATACGAAAGCGGGTGCCCCGTTTGCAGCACCATAATTTGTTTTTTGACGAGGATTTCGGACGGCACGCGTTTGAGATTTACGAAAAGCCGCAGTGGCCCACCAAGCCGCTATTTTACGTGTCGGCCCCGTCGAAAACCGACCCGACTGTGGCACCGGGCGGTATGGAGAATCTGTTCATTCTAATTCCAGTAGCGCCGGATCTGAATGATCCGGAAGAAACACGGGAACATTATTACAACATCGTGATGGACCGGCTGGAAGCTTACGTAGGCGAAAGTATCCGTAATCACGTGATTTTCAAACGAAGTTACGCCCATAGCAATTTTGTTGCGGATTACCACGCCTTTCGGGGCAATGCCTACGGGCTGGCCAACACGCTACGGCAAACCGCAATCTTAAAGCCGGGATTAAAGAACAAACGGGTAAACAACTTGTTTTACACGGGCCAATTGACCGTTCCGGGTCCGGGTGTACCGCCCTCGCTGATTTCCGGATTGGTGGTGGCCGATGAAGTGAAAAAAGAATTTGGATAAGAGACGTGTTGTATAAATGGAATTACTAATTGCTGTATCCGACCTCGTTGGGAAGGAGCAGCTCAGCCACTAACCCAATGATCGAACTATTCAATCGCACCTCGGTAGAATGCAGCAAACTGGTCACAGAATACTACAGCACCTCGTTTACGCTGGGTATTAAAACGTTAGACCGAAAATTCCATTACCCCATCTATGCCATCTATGGTTTTGTTCGCTATGCCGACGAAATTGTGGACACATTTTACGATTACGACCAGAAATATTTGCTGGAGAAGTTCAAGGCCGATACGTACGAGGCTCTCAGGGAGGGAATCAGCTTAAACCCAATTCTGCACGCGTTCCAGCGGGTCGTTAAGGAATACAACATTGAGCAGAAGCTGATCGATTCGTTTCTGAAAAGCATGGAAATGGATCTGTATTATAACGAATACAGCGAAAACCGTTACCAGGAGTATATTTACGGCTCGGCGGAAGTCGTGGGGCTGATGTGTCTGCGGGTGTTCTGCGAAGGTGACGCGGCCATGTTCGACCGGCTGAAAGAACCGGCCTGCAAACTGGGAGCGGCTTTCCAGAAGGTAAATTTCCTGCGCGATCTGAAAAGCGATTTTGTGGACCGGGGCCGCGTTTATTTCCCGGGAGTTGATTTCAGCGACTTCAGCCGGGACGCCAAACGGTTAATTGAAGAAGACATTCAGCGGGATTTCGACGACGCGTACGTTGGCATCATGAACCTGCCGCGCGGGGCCCGGATGGGCGTGCATCTGGCTTACACGTATTACCGGACGCTGTTCAACAAAATCAAACAGGTACCGGCTTCCCGGATTCAGGAAGAGCGGGTGCGCGTGCCGGACGTGAAAAAGATTGCCCTGTTGGCCCAGACGTACGTACGGTTTCGCTGGAGCAGCATTTAAGCGGGTCAATCGGCGGTGACAATGGTCATCTGCAGATTAGAATCGTAAACGCTAGCAAGAACCAGCAGGTATAAGTCCTGATCAGCTTCAAAAACGGCTGTTTTTACAAACGTTGTTTAAATACAGGTAGCTCCACAAAGTCCAAAAAAACGGCCAGATGATCAGCATCCGACCGTTTCTGCTTTTCTTTTCCTCAATTGCGGTCCAGAATCACCCTTTTGAATTTGGTTCTAATATCAAACTGCTGCGACACCCGGGTTGTGCCCGAGCGCACCACAAAGCTGTAGGTGCCATCCTGTAAAGTGGAAAGGTCAAACGTAGTAACGCGCAATTCGTGATGCGAATATTTGTTGGCGTACAGAATTTGCTGATCGTTGCTGATGATAAAAACATCAATGTTCCCGTGTAGAAGCATCAGGGGCTCAGTTACTTCCAGTCGGAATTTAAGATTGCTGATTTCGTGAAACGATAATTGAAGACCGGGTGTATCCTTCGTATTTTTCAGGTCTTCTTCCGGCGTTTGAGCATCCGCCGGACCCGCCAGCAACAACCCGCCCAGCACCATCGCCAGCCAGCCTGGTTTCCATTTCCCGTGCGTGTAAATTTTCCTTTTCATGGTTGTATTAAATTTTGATAACTAGACAGAGTACAATTTAATAATTGCTATTTCGGGGTTTTTAGTTACCGTTTATAGCGACAATTAAATTTATAACTTGTTTTCGTACAAAGTATTACCGTTTACTAGCCTTCCCAAAATTTGTTTTTTTAGTGACGGTTTGTGTTAGAATCTTTCAATAAAAACCGCTTTTTTACAAGGAGTCCCTAGAATAGTGAAATGAGATTTTAACCCTATCTTTGCAGCTTAGTAACTTCATTTCTAATACAATACAGGTTCATGGTTTCTGAAACAGCTGAAAAGACGGTATCCGCGGAGGTGCTGGCCAAATACGAGCTGGTGATTGGTCTGGAAGTACATTGCCAACTCCTGACGGCGACGAAGATTTTTGCCGCCGATTCCAATCAGTTCGGCAGCGAACCAAATACAAATATCAGCGTCATTACGCTGGGGCACCCGGGCACCCTGCCCAAGCTCAACCGCAAAGCCGTTGAACTGGCGGTCCGGATGGGGCTGGCCTGCCGTTCGTCCATCACGCAGTACACGGTTTTTGCCCGTAAAAATTATTTTTACCCCGACCTGCCCAAAGGCTACCAGCTTTCCCAGGATAAAACTCCGATTTGCGTTGGGGGCGAAATACCGGTCAAGTTCAAGGATGCCAGCGGACAAACCGTTGAGCGGGCGGTTCAACTGCACCACATCCACCTGGAGGAAGATGCGGGCAAAAGCATTCACGACAGCGACTGGAACACCCTGCTGGATTATAACCGGGCCGGAACGCCCCTGATTGAAATGGTAACCGATCCGGTTATTCAGAGTGCCGAAGAAGCCGCGGCCTACCTGACCGAAGTTCGGCGGCTCGTGCGCTACCTGGATATCTGCGACGGGAACATGGAAGAAGGCTCGCTGCGTTGCGACGTCAACATCTCGGTGCGCCTGTGGGGGGCTAGGGAGTTCGGGACCAAGGTGGAAATTAAAAACATGAACTCCATCCGGAACGTACAGCGGGCGATTGAAACCGAACTACGGCGGCAGGTTGAGACCATCGAAAAGGGCGGAACGATTATCCAGGAAACCCGGATGTTCGACGCCAACACGGGCCTGACGCACGGGATGCGGGTGAAAGAAACCATGAACGACTACCGGTATTTCCCCGATCCGGACCTGAGCCCGGTCGTGATTTCCGACGAATGGCTGGCCGGGATTCGCGCCCAAATGCCCGCCCTGCCGAAAGAGCGGTACGAGACACTACTAAACCAATACGGTTTGCCCGAGTACGATGCCGCTTTACTGGCCGATGCCAAAGAACTGGCCGATTATTTTGAAGCGGTTAGCCAGAAAACAACGCATTATAAAGCCGTTTCCAACTGGATTATGGGGCCGGTCAAAGCGCAGTTGACCGAAAAAGCGCTGCGGGACGGGCAGTTTCCGGTTCCGGCCGAAACACTGGCCGACCTCATCAACCTGGTGGATTCCGGAAAAGTGAGCTTTTCGACGGCCAGCCAGCGGATTTTCCCGGTGCTGATTGATCAACCCGGCAAATCGGCGGAGCAGGTGGCGCAGGAGCAGAATTTGTTGCAGAACAGCAATACCGATACGTTGCAAACGTTGGTAGATGAGGTGCTGGCAGCGTGGCCCGATAAAGTAAAAGAATACAAAAAGGGCAAGAAAGGACTGCTGGGCTTGTTTGTGGGTGAGGTGATGAAAAAGTCAAAAGGCAGCGCCGACCCCAAGCTAACGAATGAGCTGCTTCAAAAATCGTTATCTTCTCCGTTATAACTGTACAGGTAAGATGAAAAAAAATCGGATTGGTTTCGCCGTTTTGATGGCTTTGGCCCTGCCGTGGTCGGCTTCGGCGCAGGAAGCCGGCAAAGAGTTTACGGTTAGCGGTACGGTACAGAACTTTAAGCCGGGCAGCAAGGCCTACCTGGAAACGAATGAGCAGCTTCCCAAAAAGCTGGATTCGGCCCAGATCGACGCGGAAGGCAAGTTTGCCCTGAAAGGGCGCGAACTCAACGGCGGGAGTTTTTACAAACTGAATCTGGCTAACGAACAGGTATCAAGCTTGCTGGTCGATGGCGGAGAAAAACTGACTGTTACGGCTGACGCCAAAGACAAAAGTAAGTTGCAGGTGACGGGCTCCGTCAACATGGAGTTTTACCCGAAAATTGTGGCCATTGACGTCATGATGCGGGAAAAACACAAGGCTTGGCAGAAGCGGGCGGCTGCGGCTGCTTCAAAAAACGACTTCAAAGCGGGGCAGGCTATTGATCAGGAAGTGGTTACCGAAAACCAGAAGATCATCGAAACCGTCAAAGCGATGATTCCGCAGATGGGTACTTCGACGGTTGCCATGATCTCGCTCAAGTACCTCGATCCGAAAGAGCATTTCGCCATGTACGAATCGCTGGCCCAGAAAATGCAACAAGAAGGGGTGAAGGGCAAACAGGTTCAGGCGTTCATCAACTTCGTGAACATGACCAAGGCCGAAATGTCGGCCCAGGCCAATCAGGTAGCCATTGTAGAAGGAGCCCTGGCGCCGGACGTTACACTGGAAAATGCGGAGGGCCAGTCGGTTAGTCTTTCGTCGTTGCGGGGAAAATACGTTCTGATCGATTTCTGGGCGTCGTGGTGCGGTCCGTGTCGCCAGGAAAATCCGAATGTAGTTCGGGTATACAACAGATACAAGGACAAAGGTTTTGAAATTTACAGCATCTCGCTCGACGACAGCCGGGATAAGTGGCTGAAAGCCGTGCAGGCCGATGGCATGGTCTGGACCAACGTGCTGGGTAAAAAGAATGGAAGTTCGCCCGTCGCTCAGCAGTACGCCATTCAGATGATTCCCACGACGTATCTGCTCGATAAGGAAGGGAAAATCATAGCGAAAAACCTGCGGGGGCAGGCGCTGGAACAAAAGCTAAGCCAAATTCTGGACAAATAAATCACGCGTTTACGGTATTCGGTAACCGGGGCCCGCAAAAGCCTGACCTGCCGGATACCGTACATTTTTAAACCCACCAAGGACACATGAAGATTGCTATCGTCGGTTGCGGCAACATGGGAATGGCGTTTGCCAAGTCTTTTTTGCAGTATGATCTGGTAAAAAAAGAAGACCTGTTGCTCATCGAAAAAAGTGCGAACCGCTGCGAATCCCTGAAAGCTGAGAAAACAGGCGTGGTGGTCGATACCATCAGCTCCCGGATTTCCGAAGTTGATCTAATTATTCTTTCCGTCAAACCGCAGGATTTCAACAGCTTGCAGGACGCGTTGCGGGAAGCTATTCAACCGCAGCAAATGATTTTGTCCATCATGGCCGGTATTCCGATTGCAACCATTCAGGAAAAGCTGAACCACCGGCTGGTAATCCGCGCCATGCCAAACACGCCCGCCATGCTGGGCATGGGCATTACCGGTTTTACGGCGGCCAAGGAAATTGACCTGACCAATTTACGGAAAGTAGAAAACCTGATCAATGCCACGGGTCGGTCGATCTTCCTGGAAGACGAAGCCCTGCTGGATGCCGTGACGGCGCTCAGCGGCAGCGGGCCGGCTTATTTCTACTACCTCGTCAAAGCGATGGTCGAAGCGGGCAAGCAAATGGGCTTTGATGAATCCGTTGCTTCGCTGCTGGTCAAACAAACAATGCTCGGTGCTTTTCACCTGATCAACACCGCCGACAAGTCGCTGGACGAGCTGATTCAAGCTGTCGCGTCCAAAGGCGGTACGACCGAAGCGGCCCTGAAACGGTTTGAAGATGGAGAGTTGGCCGATACCCTGATTGCGGGCATCAAAGCCGCCCAGACCCGGGCTACGGAACTCTCGAAAGCCTAGGAACTCCACAAATAAAAAGTCCGGTCCACTTCACGCGGACCGGACTTTTTGCTTTACAGGCCCGTGTAATTGTAGGGTGTAATGGCTCGTAATTCTTTTTTGACCGCTTCCGAAACGTTCAGCCCGTCGATAAACCGGGCAATGGCCTCGGCGGTGATTTTCTCGTTCGTGCGCGTCAAATCTTTCAGTGCTTCGTACGGTTTGGGGTACCCCTCGCGCCGGAGAATGGTCTGAATTCCTTCCGCAACGACGGCCCAGTTTTCCTCCAGATCGGCCTGGATGGCGGCTTCGTTGAGTTGAATTTTGCCCAATCCTTTCAGGAGCGACTTCAATGCAATAATCGAGTGGGCAAACGGTACGCCGAGGTTGCGCAAAACTGTGGAGTCGGTCAAATCCCGTTGCAGCCGCGAAATAGGCAATTTGGCAGCCAGGTGTTCGAACAATGCGTTGGCAATCCCCAGGTTCCCTTCCGAATTTTCAAAATCAATGGGATTAACTTTGTGCGGCATTGCCGATGAGCCCACTTCGCCCGCTTTGATCTGCTGTTTAAAGTAGTTCATCGAAATGTAGGCCCACATATCGCGGTTCAGATCGATCAGGATCGTGTTCAGGCGCTTGAAAGCGTCGAGGGTGGCCGCCAGCATATCGTAGTGCTCAATCTGGGTCGTATGTTGGCTGCGTTCCAATCCCAGTTTTCGCACAAATCCGTTCCCGAAGGAATTCCAGTCAATATCCGGGTAGGCAACGTTGTGCGCGTTGAAGTTGCCGGTCGCTCCGCCGAATTTGGCCGCTGCCGGAATGTCGGTCAGCATGTAAAGCTGCTTTTCAATCCGTTCGCAGAACACCAGAATTTCCTTGCCCAGCCGGGTCGGAGAAGCGGGTTGACCGTGGGTGCGGGCCAGCATCGGGACGGTTTTCCATTGCTCGGCCAGCTCCTGCAATTTGACGTAAACCGCCCGGTACTGCGGTTCAATCTCCATGTCGAGCGCATCGCTCAGGAGCAACGGCGTAGCCGTGTTGTTGATGTCCTGCGACGTCAGCCCGAAGTGGATGAATTCCAGGTGATCCGCAATGTTCAGATCAGCCAGTTTTTCTTTGATAAAATATTCGACGGCTTTAACGTCGTGGTTGGTTTCCCGCTCAATTTCTTTGATGCGCAGCGCGTCGGCTTCCGAGAAGTTTTCGTAGAGGGCCCGCAGCTTCGGAAAAACCTGTGGATCGATGTCTTTCAACTGGGGCAGGGGGAGCTCGCAGAGATCGATAAAGTACTCAATTTCAATTCGAATGCGGTACCGGATCAGCCCCCATTCCGAGAAGTAAGAGGCCAGCGATTCAACTTGACGGCGGTAGCGGCCATCAATCGGCGAAATTGCGGAAAGCGCAGAAAGTTGCATAAGCTTAAAAACGAAAACGCAAAGGTAATCGAACCGCCCGAATCCGCTCTTTATAAATCCACTACAGAATGAATATTTTGCATCGGACGCGAATATTCGCTCTGTCGATGAATGCTAATAAATATTGCTTTATATTGGCAACTTTGTAACAGAACGAATATTTTATTGGCTTTTACGCTTTACTCCTAAACCCACCTCTTTGCTATGCAACTGTCTCCCTTCCTCGGTGAACTGGTAGGAACGTTGGTCTTGATCTTGTTAGGCGACGGTGTAGTCGCGAATGTTATCCTGAAACAAACCAAGGGCGAAGCCGCCGGCTGGATTGTGATCACCACGGGTTGGGCTTTTGCCGTTACCATGGGTGTGTTCATCGCCAAAGCGTTTGGCAGCATCGACGCGCACCTGAACCCGGCCGTCACCATTGCCTTTGCCGTGGCTACGAGCGATTACAGCAACCTGGCAAGTTACATTCCGGCGCAGTTAATTGGTGCTTTTCTGGGCGCGGTGCTGGTCTGGCTGCATTACCTGCCACATTGGGCCGCCACGCCCGACCCTGGAACCAAACTGGGAGTTTTTGCCACGGGTCCGGCCATTCGCCAGCCCGCGGGCAACGTGATCAGTGAATTCATCGGGACATTGGCATTAATCATCGGAATTGCGGGCATTTCAGCGAAAGCCCTCGGAACCATTGCCATCGGGTTGGGGCCGTATCTGGTTGGGGTGCTGGTCTGGAGCATTGGCCTTTCGCTGGGCGGCACCACCGGCTACGCCATCAATCCCGCCCGCGATCTGGGCCCGCGAATTGCCCACGCCTTGTTGCCCATCCCCGGCAAAGGTTCGTCGGACTGGAGTTACGCGTGGGTTCCCATCGCCGGGCCCGTGATCGGCGCTGTGGTGGGCGGACTGCTGATCAAATGGTACGCACTATAGACTGCTGGCGGGTTGTTGATCAAGGTATTTCAGCAATTTTTCGACGGCTGCGTACACCGTATCCAATTGCTCGTCGGTGATGCAGTAAGGCGGGAAAATGTACAGGACATTGCCCAGCGGCCGCATCAGTACGCCCTCGTTAAGCAGAAAATTGTAGGCAACATCCCGAATCGTACTGAAGTAAGAACTGGTTTGGCCGTCCGCCCCCAGATCGAACGCCAGGATGGTGCCGCGTTGCCGCATGTTTTTAATTCCCGGTTTCTGCCTTAACGCTTCGGCAAACGCTGCGTGTCGCTGGACAATGCGTTGAATTGCCGCCTGGGTTTCGTCGGCGAGCAGCAGATCAAGGCTGGCAAGCGCGGCTGTACACGCCAGCGGATTGGCCGTAAACGAGTGTCCGTGAAACAGCGTTTTGTACCGGTCTTCCGACAGAAAGGCGTCGTAAATTTCCTGCGTACAGGTCGTAACGCCCAAAGCCATCGTGCCGCCGGTCAAGCCTTTCGACAGGCTGATCAGGTCGGGCTGTTCCCGCAGGTGATAGGACGCAAACAGTTTGCCGGTCCGGCCAAAACCCGTCATAACTTCGTCGGCAATGATCAACACACCGTGACGGCGGGCCAGGCTGATGAATTGATCCAGCACGTCCGGTTCGTACATGACCATTCCGCCCGACCCCTGCACCAAAGGCTCTACGATGAAAGCCGCAACCTCATCGCTCAACCGCGCCTGCAGTTGGTCCAGGGCGGTTTGCTCCTGTCCTGCAACCGGAGTCGGGATGTATTCAACATCGAACAGAAACGGCACAAACGGAGCCGTGAAGGCACTGCGCCCGCTTACGGCCATCGCTCCGAATGTATCGCCGTGGTAAGCCCCTTCCAGCGCAATCACTTTCCGGCGCGGTTGGCCGATATTGTGCCAGTACTGAAAGGCCATTTTGAGAGCCACTTCAACCGCTGTCGAGCCGTTGTCGGAGTAAAAAACCTTGCGCTGGTTGTTTGGTAAAAGCGGTAACAGCCGTTCGGCCAGCTCAATGGCGGGCTGGTGGGTAAAACCCGCAAAAATGACGTGCTCAAGCGTTTGAAGCTGCTTGTAAATCCGCTCGGCAATGTACGGATGGCTGTGCCCGTGAATGGTAACCCACCACGACGAAACCGCATCAATGTAGGCGTTTCCGTCTTCACTGAACAGCACCGCCCCTTCGCCCCGAACAATCGGGATGGGCAGCGGAGCCGTCTGCATTTGCGTGAACGGATGCCAGATTACGGCCTGGTCGCGCTCCCTCAGACTGGTTTCAACACCGACCGACCGGTCGGGCTCGTTATTTGGATAAGCTTGCATCATGTTCTTCCAATAAATGTTTTACCTGAGCCGCATTCCGGCTTACAAATTCCCGGTTGACTTCTCCACCCCATTCTATTCGTCCGAAACTCTTCAAACCGGTGTACTGGAGGATGAAGTCCTCCGATGCCGGGGTTTCGGGACCGTTGAAAATAAGTCCCAGAACAGGAATGCCGCGCCGTTGCAGGGCTTCCACCGACAACAGGGTGTGGTTAATGCTGCCCAGATAATGTTTGGAAACCAGCAAAACCGGTAACTGGAGTTGCTGCACCAGGTCAATGTTTAGATCGCGGTCGTTCAGCGGAACCATCAAACCGCCCGCCAGTTCGATCACCAGATGGTTGTCGGTTTGGGGAACGGAAAACGCAGAAAGGGCGATCTGGACCCCATCAATGGCCGCGGCTGCGTGGGGCGACAACGGCTCCCGCAGCCGGTAAGCTTCGGGATGGAATCGGGAGACGGTGTTGGAAATCAGCCGCCGGACGGTTTCAGTATCCGAATCTTCCAGCGCGCCGGACTGCACCGGTTTCCAGTAGTCGGCCTGCAGCGCTTCCACAACGATGGACGACACCACGGTTTTGCCGATTTCGGTACCGACACCGGCAAGAATAAATTGCAAAGGATTACTCATGAACATACATAATTTCCTGTAAGGTCTGCACCAGCCGATCAATGTCGCTTTCGGAGTTGAACGCGTGCAGACAGATTCGCAGCCGTTCGCGACCCGCCGGAACCGTCGGACTCAGGATGGGCCGGATGTCGAAACCGGCTTGCTGAAGTTGCGTGGCGGTGGCCCGGCAAGCGTCATTTCCCGGAACAACCAGCCCTAAAATCGGGCTCTGGTCGGAGGTCCATTCCGTCTGGGGCAAGTGCACCCCGATCTGCTCCTGAAAATAGGCGCGTAATGCGTGCAGTTGCCGAATGAGCGCCTGACACTGCGGTAAAAACCGGTAAACGCTCCGAATCGCCAGCAGGCTGTGCGGGGGCAAAGCCGTCGAATACACGAACGGGCGGGCAAAATTAATCAGAAACTCCCGTAGGACCGCCGAACCCACGACCGTTGCACCGTGAACGCCGAGGGCTTTCCCAAAGGTATGCACCCGCGCAAACACCCGTTTTTCCAAACCGAGCGCCTGCACCAGCCCTTCGCCGTTTGTTCCAAAAACGCCCGTTGCGTGGGCTTCATCCACGATCAAAGCGGCTTCGTAGCGTTCGCAAAGGTGAACGAGTTCAGGCAGCGGTGCCAGGTCGCCGTCCATCGAGTAAACCGATTCAATGGCTACGTAAACCGCACCGGTCGCGCTTTTCAGACGGTTTTCCAGATCGGACAGATCGTTATGACGGAATTTAAAGCGGTTTGCCAGGCTTAGCCGGGCGCCATCGATCATGCTGGCGTGAATCAGTTCGTCGGTGAGCAGGGTATCCCCGCGTTGGGGCAGACTGGCCAGTAAACCAACGTTGGCGTCGTAGCCGGAATTAAAAACGAGGGCCGCTTCGGCGCCGTGGAAGTGGGCAATTTCACTTTCCAGTTCTTCGGCCAGGGCTGAATTCCCGGCCAGTAGCCGGGAGCCGGTCGATCCGTTCAGCAGTGCCGGGTACTGGAAAACGGCCTGTTGAATCTGCTGGCGCAATGCGGGTGAGCGGGCCAGACCCAGGTAATCGTTGGAACAAAAATCAATCAGGTCGGTCGGTTTTTTCAACGAGCGGAGCAAACCGGCCGAACGGCGTTTTTCCAGTAATTTCTGGAGGGTATTATCAGCTTTTGTCACCTCTCTGTTGGCTAATTAGCAAGGCCGTTTGAGTATCCGGTCATAGCACATAATGTGGAAAAATGGTATTAAAATAAGGAGTTATCCACAGTGTAATGTGGATAACTCACTCTGTTTTAGCTTTTTTATGGTTTAAAAAGTTAGTAAATGGTCCTAGCTGCTGAATAGCTATTCATCTATGTCCACAAAAGCCGTTATCAGTTTGTCGGCCAATTGCTTTTTTCTTTACATCTTACCGAGTTTATCCGGAGCTTTTTCGTTGGTCAGCAGACTGGCCGCGGCTTCGTCCAGGTACAACTGGCAGTTCGGATGCGACCGTAAAATGCTGGCCGGAAACAGATTACTGATTGGCTGCTCCAGCGTATCCTTAACAGCCTGCGCCTTGCGTTCGTCGGGAACTGAGCAGATGATGTGCCGTGATTTCATGATTTGCCGAACTGACATACTGATGGCCTGCTTCGGTACATCCTCCAGCGTCGGAAACCAGCCTTCATTGAACTGCTGACGCCGACAGGCGGCATCCAGGTCAACAATCAGGTAAGGTTTTTCGGTGTCAAAATCGGCCGGGGGATCGTTGAAAGCCAGGTGACCGTTTTCGCCAACGCCAACCAGCGCCACGTCGATGGGGTGTGCCTGGATGAGTGTTCCAAGCCGTTGAGTTTCTGCCCGAGCATCTACTTCGCCGTTGATGAGGTAACTGGCTTTCAGGGGTGGAACCTGATCCAGAAAGCGCTCCTGCAGGTATTTGCGGAAACTGGCCGGATGCGAAAGCGGCAGACCGATGTACTCGTCCAGGTGAAACATCACCACCCGGCTCCAGTCAACATCTTCCCGAATAAGCTGCTGCAAGGTGGCAAACTGGCTTGTTCCGGTGGCCAGAATAACATTGGCTTGTCCGCGTTCGGCAATGGCTTGCTGGATGAGGGCTGCCGTTGCCTGGCCCGCGCTCTGGCCGAGTTGTTCAACGGTTTTTGAAATCAGAATCGTCATAATAAGTTTCGTAAGAGCAAAGGCGGTTGAATCGTTGGTTACAGGTTTTTAATTCGGGTGGTGCCACCGGCTGCCAGGCTGATGTCTACCGGTTTGTTGGTTTTCCAGGAGCCGTTGGTAAAGTCCGGCACGTCGATGGAATTCGAGCGATGGGCCACCGACCACTCGCTGAGCGGGCCAACGCTGCTCCACAGGGCCGCGTCATAAACGTCCTGATCCAGTGGCAAACCGTTGCGCAGGCAGTCGATAAGCCGCCAGTCCATCAGAAAATCCATGCCGCCGTGGCCGCCCACCTGTTTGGCCAGTTCGCCCACCCGTTTGACGATTTCGGGCTGGTATTTCTTTTCGAGTTCCTGGTAATCCTGTTCCGAGAGCCATTCGTGGCCCGTCGCAATCCGGCCGGGCAGCGGGTATTTCTGCGCCACGGCTTTCGTGCCGCTGATAAGGTGAATCCGGGAATAGGGTCGGGGAGAGCTGACGTCGTGCTGAAGCATCATCGTCCGGCCTTTTTTCGTCCGGATGGTGGTTGTGTTCATGTTACCCCGAAACGATTTGCCCTGAAACTGCTTAAAGTAGGTGTTCTGCGCGGCCAGTTCGTCCACTTTTTTCCCAATCATGAAATCCTGACTGGAGGTGGCAACCAGGTAATCCATCTGGTCTCCGCGGTTGATATCGAGGACCTGCGCAATCGGCCCCAGGCCGTGCGTAGGGTAGAGGTTACCGTTGCGCTGGTTTTCCTTTAATCGCCACAGTTCGTAACGTTTGCTCTGATCAAACAGGGACTCGAAAATGTCGTGAATGTAAGCGCCTTCTGCGTGAATCAACTCACCAAAAAAGCCCTGGCGCGCCATATTCAGCGTCATTAATTCGAAGAAATCGTAGCAGCAGTTTTCCAGCATCATGCAATGCCGACGCGTCCGCTCGGAGGTTTCGACCAGCTTCCAGCAGTCTTCAACGGTTGTTGCCACCGGAATTTCGCAGGCGACGTGTTTGCCCTGTTCCATCGCGTACAGGGCCATCGGAGCGTGCAGGTTCCAGGGTGTGCAGATATAAATCAGGTCGATATCGCTCCGATCGCAGAGGGCTTTCCAGGCGTCGGCTTTTCCGCTGTAGTAAGTGGGTTTATGAGCGGTTTTTTCCAGGACCTTCTTGGCCTCCTCAATGCGCTCCGGCCGAACGTCGCAAATGGCCTGAACCGCCACATTTTCGAGATAAACGATCCGTTTCAACGCGCCGGTTCCCCGGTTGCCAACCCCGATGTAGCCGATCCGAACGGTATCAATTTTAGGGGCGCTGTAACCGCACATATTGAAGGTCTGCCTGGGAGGGCGTGGAGCGGGGGTTACGGCGGGTAAACCGTTGCTCAATCCTGTGGTACTGAGTCCGGCACCGGCTAATCCGGTCAATTTCAAGAAATCTCGGCGTTTCGTGTTCATGGGTTTCGGGTTATGATTCGAAACTCGCTTGGTTTTCCGGAAAAAGCAACTCACGAAGCCAAGAAATCTGTTCAGGAAACCCGCAGAACCACCTTGCCGAACTGTTGGCCGCTTTCAATTTTCCGCAGAGCCTGCTCCGCTTCCGCCAGCGGAAGCACGTCGTCGATGACCGGTACGATTTGTTTTCCCGCGACGAACCGAACCATCTCCGCAAATTCCGCGTCCGTTCCCATCGTCGTGCCGTGGATGTTTAATTGCTTGAAAAAGATTTTGGAAGGGGCCACATCCGTGATGGTACCGGTGGTGCCACCGTAGAAAACAATCCGGCCCCCCGGTGCGGCAACGTCCACCAGTTTAGCGAATCCCGGCCCGGCGGCACTATCAATGATGACGTCGAAATAACCGCCTTTGCCACCAGTTTGAGCCAGCAGGTTTTTAGACCAATCGGCTTCCCGGTAGCTTACTGCGCCGGTGGCGCCCAGTTCTTTGGCCCGCTGAAGTTTTTCGTCGGAGCCGGACGTAACCCACACCTCCGACCCGGCGGCCCGGGCGATCTGCAGGGCAATCAGGGCCGCTCCTCCGCCAATGCCGGTAATCAGAACCCGCTCCGGATGGTTGATCAGCAACCGGGCGCGGGTCATCAAGGCGCGCCAGGCAGTTACCCCGGTTAATGGCAGAGCGGCCGCCTGCTCAAACGAAAGGTGGTTGGGTTTGTGATGCAGGTATTTCGCCTGAATTTTGATGTACTCAGCGAAGGTGCCGTTATCGGGCATGCCCAGGATCCGGAAATCCGGGCCAAAGAAGTTAGGATTTGGCCCCCAGTCGAGCGCCGGATTGATAATGACCTCCTGCTTTTTCCAGACTTTATCCACCCCCTCGCCGGTTTCTACCACCACCCCGGCCCCGTCGGAACCCAAAACAACCGGCAATTTCATTTTGGGGTACAAGCCGTGTTGAACGTACACATCCCGGTGGTTGATGGCCGCAGCTTTCAATTGCACGATAACCTCGCCTGGTCCGGCAACGGGCGTCTCAGTATCAACGTATTGGGCGGGTTGGTGCAGCTCGGATTGGATGATCGCTTTCATTCTTCCAGATTGTAATTGACGTTCAGGATGGCGCTCCGTACGTTACCAAATCTGGCCAGGAGGTCCTCCGCCCGTTTCTGCGAAACGCCCGTTTCACTCATAACCATGTTGGTCGCCCGGATCTTGAGTTTATGATTAGTTAATTGCATATCGACCATTTTGTTGCCTTTGACCCGGCCCAGTTGAATCATAACCGAGGTCGAAACCATGTTGAGAACCAGCTTTTGAGCGGTGCCGGATTTCATGCGTGTGCTGCCCGTTACAAACTCAGGCCCCACAACGACCTCGACCGGAAATTCGGCCGCCTGAGCCACCGCTGAACCGGGGTTGCAGACGATGCATCCCGTCAGAATACCGGCTTCACGGGCTTTCTGCAAACCGCCGATGACGTAAGGAGTCCGGCCCGACGCAGCAATGCCGATCAGCGTATCCAGCGGTTCAATGTGATAGGCCTGCAAATCTTTCCACGCCTGCTCCGAATCGTCTTCCGCATTTTCGACAGCACTCCGGATGGCGCGGTCGCCCCCGGCAATGATGCCCACGACCAGATCGGGCGAAACGCCGTACGTCGGTGGACATTCCGAGGCATCAACTACGCCCAGACGACCGCTGGTACCCGCACCGATGTAAAACAGGCGTCCCCCTTCTTTCATGCGTTTTACAATCTCCGTCACCAGGGCTTCAATTTGCGGGATGGCTCTCTCAACGGCCAGCGGAACGGTTTTGTCTTCCTGGTTGATATTGGTCAGCAACTCACGAACGGACATTCGCTCCAGATGGTCGTAATGCGATGCGTTTTCTGTAATCATAGTATAATGCTATTTCCTATACATCAAAAGTACAATGTATTCCATACGAACTACGCATAATGAAAAAAATACTAAAAAATCGTGGTCAAATTCTTGCGTAATTTAGTTCGATTTTTTTCCTTTGAAACAAATTACGCTTTCAGCGAATTTTCGCTAACTGGATTTATGACAACTATAGCAACCGAAAAAAATCAACTAAACCGGTACAGTTCCACCCTTACCCAGGAAGTCAGTAACCCGGCCGCTCAGGCCATGCTTTACGGCATTGGTTTGAAGGAAGAGGACATGAACAAACCTCAGATCGGAATTGCCAGTGCTGGTTACGATGGCAACCCCTGCAACATTCACCTGAATGGCTTGGCGGCTTACGTAAAAAAAGGAGTCAATGAAAGCGGGTTAGTTGGGTTGGTATTTAACACAATCGGTGTTTCGGACGGGATGACCAACGGAAACGATGGAATGTCGTATTCTTTGCCGTCGCGGGATATTATTGCGGATTCGATTGAAACGGTTGTCCACGCGCAGTGGTACGACGGTGTGATTGCGGTGGTGGGTTGTGATAAAAATATGCCCGGGGCGCTCATGGCAGTGGGCCGGTTAAACCGTCCTGCCATTCTCGTATACGGCGGCACCATCCGCTCGGGAAGCTACAAGGGCCAGAAATTAGATATTGTATCGGCGTTTGAAGCTTACGGCAAAAAAGTTGCCAACAGCATCAGCGAAGAAGATTATAAAGGTGTTATCCAGAATTCAATCCCCGGCGCGGGAGCCTGTGGGGGCATGTACACGGCCAACACAATGGCGTCGTCGATGGAAGCGATGGGCATGAGCCTGCCGTATAGCTCGACGTTCCCGGCAACGCACGAAGGCAAACAGGCCGAATGCCGGAAAATTGGGGAAGCCATGATGAACCTGCTGGAAAAGAATATTCTGCCCAGCGAAATCATGACCAAAAAGGCTTTCGAAAACGCTATGACGGTGGTAATGGCACTGGGCGGATCGACCAATGCCGTGCTGCACTACATCGCCATTGCTAAATCCGTTGGGGTATCGCTGACGCTGAAAGATATTCAGGACATCAGCGACCGGACGCCGTATCTGGGCGATCTGAAGCCGAGCGGGAAATACTACATGGAAGACATGCTGGCCATTGGCGGGGTCCCGGCGGTGATGAAATACCTTCACAAAGAAGGCTATATCCACGGCGACTGCCTGACCGTAACCGGCAAAACCGTGGCTGAGAACCTGGAAGGAGCACCGGATCTGGATTTCGAAACGCAAAACATCATCCGTCCGCTGTCGAATCCGATGAAGAAAAGCGGCCACATCCAGATTCTGTACGGTAATCTGGCGACGCAGGGTGCCGTTGCCAAAATTACGGGCAAAGAAGGCGAGCGGTTTGAAGGAATCGCCAAAGTTTGCGAGCGCGAAGAACAGCTGCTGGAGTTTATTCAGAACCGGGAGATTCAGGAAGGCCACGTCATCGTTATCCGCTACGAAGGACCGAAAGGCGGACCGGGTATGCCGGAAATGCTGAAACCGACCTCGGCCATTATGGGGCTGGGCCTGGGCGATAAAGTGGCCCTGATCACGGACGGACGGTTTTCGGGAGGAACCCACGGTTTTGTGGTGGGGCACATCACACCGGAAGCGCAGGAAGGGGGTAACATCGCCCTGGTTCGCGACGGCGATAAAATCACCATCGACGCCGTTAACAACGTGATTCACATGCACGTATCGGATGAAGAACTGGCCGAGCGCCGGGCCAACTGGACGGTTCCACCCTTGGAAAAAGCGGCTGATCATGGTATTTTGCGGAAATACGTGAAGCTGGTCAGTTCCGCCAGTGAAGGCTGCGTGACGGATGCTTAGTAACGAATGAAATCAACGAACGCCGATCGGCGGTACGGATCGCTAAAACAGACAATACAATGAATACAACAGTCAGTGAAATAACGGCAGAAGAACCGCAACCGGCTGTTCCGGCTGCCCAATTGATCAAGCCCCTGACGGGGGCCGAAGCGCTCATGCAGGCTTTGGTGGAAGAGGGCGTGGAAACCATTTTTGGCTACCCGGGCGGAGCCATCATGCCGGTTTATGACGCACTCTATGATTATCAGGATCGCCTGAACCACATTCTGGTGCGTCACGAGCAGGGCGCGGCCCACGCAGCCGAAGGCTACGCCCGGGTGACGGGCCGGGCCGGGGTTTGTCTGGTGACTTCAGGGCCGGGGGCCACCAACCTGGTGACGGGAATTGCCGACGCCATGATCGACTCAACGCCGATGGTGTGTCTGGTCGGTCAGGTGGCAACGAAGCTGTTAGGAACTGACGCATTTCAGGAAACCGACGTGATTGGCGTTACGATGCCGATTACCAAATGGAATTACCAGGTGACGAGCGCCGACGAAATTCCGGAAATTGTAGCCAAGGCCTTTTTCCTGGCACAGACGGGCCGGCCGGGTCCGGTCGTGATTGATATTACGAGGAGTGCTCAGCTGGAATTGATGACCAAACCTTTCGAGTACGCCAAGTGCGAAAAGGTCATCAGCTATCGTCCGCGTCTGGTCCCCAAGCAGGATCAACTGGAGAAAGCCGCTGAAATGATCAACAAGGCCAAAAAACCGTATATGCTGGTGGGCCACGGCGTCTTGATCTCTAAAGCGGAGAAGGAACTGCTGGCGTTTGTCGAAAAAACCGGTATCCCGGTGGCTACCACGTTGCTGGGGCAGTCGGCTCTTTCGGTCGATCACCCGCTCTACACGGGTTGGCTGGGTATGCACGGCAACTACGGATCCAACGTCATGACGGACCAGTGCGACCTGCTGATTGGAGTTGGAATGCGCTTCGACGACCGTGTGACTGGAAATAAGGAATTGTTTGCCCGGCAGGCGAAAGTCGTACACATTGAAATTGATCCGGCTGAAATTGATAAAATTATCAAAGTTGATGCCCCGGTGATTGGTGACGCTAAAGAGGTTTTAACGCGCTTAATGCCGCTGGTGAATCAGAATGACCACACCGCCTGGCGCAACGAATTTCGGAAATACGACGACATTGAAGAGGAAAAAGTAACGCAACCCGCCATTGCGCCGACGACCGAAAAAATTAAAATGGCGGAAGCCATCAATTTGCTGTCGAAAAAAACGCGCGGAGAAGCCGTCATGGTGGCCGACGTGGGCCAACACCAGATGATGACATCGGCTTACTACGAATTCAAGAAACCACACAGCCTGGTTACATCGGGTGGTTTGGGAACGATGGGCTTTGCACTTCCGGCAGCCTTCGGGGCCAAAGTGGGTGATCCAAGCCGTGAGGTCATTGCGATCATCGGCGACGGTTGTTTCCAGATGACCATTCAGGAGCTGGGAACGATCGCCCAGAATAAGCTCCCGGTGAAAATCATCATTCTGAACAACAACTTCCTAGGAATGGTACGGCAGTGGCAGCAATTGTTCTTCGAACGTCGGTATTCGTTCGTGGAGCTGCAGAATCCGGATTTTATCACCATCGGTAAAGGTTTCGGAATCGACGGCCATACGTGTGCCAACCGCGAGGATCTGTCGGCGTCGCTGGATACGTTGCTGGCATCAGACAAGCCGTATCTGCTGGAAATTATCGTCGAGAAAGAAGAGAACGTATTCCCGATGGTTCCGGCCGGAACCAGCGTCGCATCCATCCGGCTGGAATAACGTACCCTCGGATTAAGTCCGTGAGCGGTTTACATAAAAATTACAAACAACACCGACTGAAGCCGGTGTAGCTCGAGCTACACGGCTCAGTCCCTGGGTACGAATACAAAGATGAATACTTACACCATTTGCATATTCACCGAAAATACGATTGGTCTGCTCAATCGGATCACGATTATTTTCACCCGTCGGCGCATTAATATTGAAAGCCTGACGGTTTCCGAAACCGAGCGGAAAGGTGTTTCCCGGTTTACCATTGTAATCAAGCACGAATCGCGGGAAGAAGTTGAAAAACTGGTTCGTCAAATTCGTAGAATTATTGAAGTCATGGCGGTTTTCGGGTACCTGAACGACGAAATCGTGTCGAACGAAATTGCGCTGTTCAAAATTGCTACTCCGTTGGGTTCCAAGCCGTTGGATATTGAATACATCAACAAGCACTTCAACGCCTGGGTGGTATACTGGCAACTGGATTACGTGGTAATTGAGAAGACCGGTTCGGAGAAGGAAATTTTCGAGTTTTTCAGTTACATCAAACCCCACGGAATTCTGGAGTTTGTTCGTTCGGGCCGGGTTGCGGTTGGCAAAACCGAGAAGGGGCTGGTTGAATACTTGCCTGAATATGAGTGGGAATATTATTTGTAAAGGCGATATTTGCGGCCGGATTCAAATAATTACATGCAACAACCGTCTTTAGCCGCACCAATCTATCAATTTGAGCAATGGCTGTCCGCTTTCTTCGACTCTCGATTCTGGAAGGCTCGGCTGATCGGGCTTGCCATTCTGATTTCGATCGGTAGTCTGCTGGCGCTCAACAGCGTTTTTATCGACCGCGGATTTCGCTATTTATACGAAGAAATAAGGCAACCGGGCCGGCTGGACGGCTTTTTCTGGGATGACATCATCCGGCAGAGCGATCGCATGTTTGAGCCTAATACCTACGAACCAGGTACGCACGAGGCCAATCAGACCTTCCGACTGACTATTCCGATGATGGTTCATTTTTTCCGGTTGGGCGTTGCAAAATTATATTTGCTTCAGCTGGTGCTGGGAGTAGTCTTTCTGTGGGCGGTTACGAGTATTGCAAACCGGGTGTTGCAGGATAAAGTACTGACGTTCTATTTCCTGACGGGTTTTACGGCAATCTATGCCGGAGCCGCTTTTGTCATTAATTACTTTGGCCACTGCGATGCCTACGTGTATTGTTTCATGGCCTTGGCGCTGTATTTTCGGAATCCGCTGTTGGTGATTTTGTTTTCGCAGCTGGCATTCTGGTGCGACGAACGGGCGTTGATCAACTCAACTTACATCGGGCTATGGTATTTATTACCCCTAATTCAGACCGTTGTAAAAACCCGTAAGTTTGAGTTACGACTGATTCCCGCACCATTGGTGGCCCTGGTAGTCAGTGTCATGTTGTACGGAGCGACCCGGAAATGGCTGGAACTGACCTACGGGATGACGGTTGGACACGATGCATCCTGGTCGGCCCGGACGCTGGCCTGGAGCATGAGTTACGTAGGGGATAAAATGGCGCGCGGACTGGAAGGAATGTGGCTGATTCTGCTGGCGGCTTTCTGGGCGCTGGCCGTTCGGCGGCAGTGGCTGGAGCTGGTCCTGCTGGGCGGGGCCTGGGCACTGACGATGCTGGTCTCGGTGCTGGTTGCCGACGGAACGCGGTCGCTTTCGTTTGGCTTTATGGCGTTCTTTTTCGCGCTGGCCATCCTGAAGCGCTACCTGTCGGCTGGGCAGCTACGGTTTTTGTTGTTGAGCAGCGTGGTAATTTCACTGATGTATTCGATTAATTTTCCATAAATCTGTAATCAATTTCAGTTCAAATAAACTAGTCAAACAATGGCAAAAATTAACTTCGGCGGAGTTGAAGAAGAAGTCGTAACCCGCGAAGAATTTCCTCTCGAAAAAGCCAGAGAAACTCTCCAAGATGAAGTCATCGCCGTCATCGGTTACGGTGTGCAGGGTCCGGGCCAGTCGCTGAACATGCGCGACAATGGTTTCAATGTTATCGTTGGCCAACGCAAAGGCAAAACCTACGACAAAGCCGTGAGCGATGGATGGGTGCCGGGCGAAACCTTGTTTGAAATTGAAGAAGCCCTCGAAAAAGGAACCATTATCTGCTTCCTGCTGTCGGATGCCGCTCAAATTGAGCTGTGGCCGACCGTGAAAAAATACCTGACCGCCGGCAAATCGCTGTATTTCTCACACGGCTTCGGGGTTACGTACAAAGACCAGACCGGTATTGTGCCGCCCGCCGAGGTAGATGTATTCCTGGTGGCTCCGAAAGGCTCTGGAACGTCGCTGCGCCGGTTGTTCGTGGAAGGCAAGGGCTTGAACTCGAGCTTTGCGATCTACCAGGATGCCAGCGGTAAAGCCCGTCAGAAAGCCATTGCAATGGGCATTGGCGTGGGTTCAGGGTACCTGTTCGAAACCGATTTCTATAAAGAAGTAACTTCTGACCTGACCGGCGAACGCGGTACGCTGATGGGCGCCATTCAGGGAATTTTTGCTGCTCAGTATGAAGTGCTGCGCGCCAACGGTCACTCCCCGTCGGAAGCCTTCAACGAAACCGTCGAAGAACTGACGCAGTCGCTGATGCCGCTCGTTGCCGAGAACGGAATGGACTGGATGTACGCCAACTGTTCGACAACTGCCCAACGCGGAGCCCTCGACTGGTGGAAACCGTTCCGGGATGCCACGAAGCCGGTTTTCGAACAACTTTACAATTCGGTGAAAGCCGGTGAGCAGGCCAATATCTCGATCACCCGCAACTCGCAGGCTGATTACCGTGAAAAACTGGAAGAAGAACTGAAAGAACTTCGGGAATCAGAAATGTGGCGGGCCGGAACGGCAGTTCGCAGTCTGCGTCCGGAGCGCAACTAAAGTTTAGGGCAGGGCTCCCTGCATCATCGGGGCAGTTTAGGAACTCGTTGTTAAAGTTTGCCGTAATTTGAGTAACTTTAACATCCCATCAGGGCTCCTGAACTCCCCGATTCTTAAACTTAAAATCTTGAATAACGTGGTTGAAGCGGAGAAAAAAATCACCTTTCCGGACGTAGACAACATCTATCTGGCGGCTGATCGGTTGCGGGGCGTTGCCGTGCACACACCGTTGCAGGAAAATCTAAACCTGTCGGACAAATACGGGGCCAATATTTTTCTGAAACGGGAAGATTTACAGGTTGTACGCTCCTACAAAATTCGGGGCGCTTACAACAAAATGGCCAGTCTGCCCGCTGAAGCGCTGGCTAAAGGTGTGGTTTGCGCCAGTGCCGGTAACCACGCGCAGGGCATGGCATATGCCTGTCGGAAGATGGCAGTCAAAGGGATTATTTTCATGCCGACCACCACGCCCAATCAGAAAGTCAAGCAGGTCAAACTGTTTGGGAAAGAATTTGTGGAGGTGATCCTGACCGGCGATACCTACGATGATGCTTTCCATGCGGCCATCGACTACGTGAATGCCCACGACAGCACATTTGTGCATCCGTTCGACGACATGCAGGTCATTGAAGGACAGGGGACCGTTGGCCTGGAGATTTTTAAAGACTCCAACTTTCGGATTGACTACCTGCTGATGGCCATCGGCGGGGGCGGTTTGGCATCGGGCGTTTCGACGGTGTTTCGGCAACTGAGTCCGAGAACAAAGCTGATTGGGGTAGAACCGCTGGGTGCGCCCTCCATGAAAATAGCGATGGATCAGGGGCATGTCGTAACCCTGGATGAAATTGACAAGTTTGTAGACGGAGCCGCCGTCAAGCGCGTTGGCGCAACAACGTTCGAAATCTGTCGGCAAAATCTTGATCAGCTCATCCTGGTGCCCGAAGGCAAAGTCTGTACGACCATTCTGCAACTCTACAACGAAGACGCCATCGTGGCCGAACCGGCCGGGGCGCTGACGATTGCCGCCCTGGATTTTCTGAAAGATGAGATCAAAGGCAAAAATGTGGTTTGCCTCGTCAGCGGAGGAAATAACGACATTACCCGTACGGAAGAAATCAAAGAGTTGTCGCTGCTGTACGAAGGACTAAAGCATTACTTCATCATCCGGTTTCCGCAGCGGGCCGGGGCCATGCGTGAATTCCTGAGCGGTGTGCTGGGTGAAACCGACGACATTACGCTGTTTGAATATTCCAAGAAAACCAATCGGGAGCGCGGTCCGGCTCTGGTCGGTATCGAGTTGAAAAACAAATCGGATTTTGAACCGCTGCTGAACCGCATGCGTGAAGCCAAAATCCATTTTGAATACCTGAACGACAAGCCGGACCTGTTTGAGTTTTTGATTTAAACAATTGCGGACGTTTCTCAGAGCAGATTGAGTAGTTTTCTCCGCCGTCGATCTGATAAGGGGGAAATGTAAAATAAGTAAGAACTATAGCCATGAGTCAGCCTAGAACACTTTTCGATAAAATCTGGGATGCCCACGTCGTCAAGGCGATGGACGGCGGACCGGATGCCGTCTTTATCGATCGCCATTTTATTCACGAAGTGACCAGTCCGCAGGCGTTTGACGGGTTGCGGAAGCGGGGCATCGGTGTTTTCAACATTGCGCGTACGACGGCGACGGCTGATCACAACGTACCGACGAAAGATCAGCACTTGCCCATCAAAGAAGCCCTATCGCGGCATCAGGTAGAAACCTTACGGAAAAACTGCGCCGAATTTGGTATTGAACTCTACGATCTCGGACACCCTTTTCAGGGCATTGTCCATATTATCGGTCCCGAACTGGGCGTGACCCTGCCGGGCATGACCATCGTTTGCGGAGATAGCCACACCAGTACCCACGGCGCGCTCGGCAACATCGCATTCGGCATCGGGACCAGCGAAGTAGAGCAGGTGCTGGCTACCCAGTGCATTCTGCAATACAAGCCGAAGCGGATGCGCATCAACATCAACGGGCAATTGACGAAAGGCGTTAGCTCGAAGGATATTATTCTTTACATCATTTCCCAGATCTCAGCCAGCGGAGCGACGGGCTATTTCGTCGAATACGCGGGGGATACCATTCGCGGCTTGTCGATGGAAGCCCGGATGACCATCTGCAACATGAGCATCGAAATGGGTGCGCGCGGGGGCCTGATTGCGCCCGACGAAACTACGTTTGAATACATTCGCGGCCGTCGGTTTGCCCCGCAGGGTGAAGCGTTTGATCAAGCCGTTGAACACTGGCGGACGCTGAAAACCGACGAAGACGCCGAGTTCGATCTGGAACTGAACTACAATGCCGAAGATATTGGGCCGATGATTACCTACGGTACTAACCCCGGAATGGGCATCAGCGTAGACAGTCACGTTCCCAACCTGAGCGAAATACCGCAAAGCGAACTGGCTTCCTACACGAAGTCACTGGCCTACATGGGGCTGGAGCCGGGTATGGAACTGGTCGGCAAACCGGTTGATTACGTGTTTATTGGCTCCTGCACCAACGCCCGGATTGAAGATCTGCGGACGGTGGCTGATTTCGTGAAAGGCAAGAAAAAAGCCGAGGGCGTGGAGGTCTGGATTGTACCGGGCTCCGTTCAGGTTTCCCAACAGGCTAAAGCCGAAGGACTGGATCAGGTGTTTCTGGAAGCCGGTTTTGAACTGCGCGAACCGGGTTGCTCGGCGTGTCTGGGTATGAACGAAGACAAAGTTCCGGCGGGTAAGTACTGCATTTCGACATCCAACCGTAATTTCGAAGGTCGTCAGGGACCCGGTGCGCGAACGTTCCTGGCCAGTCCGATCATGGCGGCAGCCGCTGCGGTGACCGGCAAAGTGACGGACGTTCGGCAATTGGTGTAAACAGATCATTAGAATGAGCAAAGAAACCTTCCATAAACTGGTCTCAACGGCGGCACCGTTGCCGATTGAGAATATTGATACCGATCAGATTATTCCGGCGCGATTCCTGAAAGCCACCACGCGCGAAGGCTTCGGCGATAACCTGTTCCGGGACTGGCGGTACAACGGCGACGATACGCCAAAAGCGGATTTCGTCCTGAACGATCCGACGTATGCGGGTTCCCGAATTCTGGTTGCGGGCAAAAACTTCGGGATGGGTTCCAGCCGGGAACATGCCGCCTGGGCGCTGCACGATTACGGTTTTAAGGTGGTTATTTCGAGCTTCTTCGCGGATATTTTCCGGAATAATGCTCTGAATAACTTTGTGTTGCCTGCTCAGGTTTCGGACGCCTTCCTCGCCGAGATTTTCAAGGCCATTGAAGCCAATCCGAAAACAGAAATAACGGTCGATCTGGTCAGCCAGGAGATTGTGCTGGAAAACGGGTTGAAAGAACCATTCGCCATCAACGCCTACAAAAAGCAGTGCTTGATGAATGGATACGATGACATTGATTACCTGTTGAGCTTACAAGAAGAAATCAAACAATACGATCTAGCCCACGCTAATGTCCAGTGAGTGAATGCGTGATGAGTGAATAGCTCTGCCGGATTCATGCTTACTGCGGAGCTATTCACTCATTCGCTCATTCGCTCATTCACTCATTGAAGAGGAATGAAGAAACACATTGTAGTCATCGCCGGCGACGGCATCGGTCAGGAAGTAACAACCGTTGGGAAACAGGTTCTGGACCGCATCGCGGAGAAATTTGGCCACGAATTTACGTACGACGAAGCCCTGATTGGTCACGCGGCCATTGAAGCAACGGGTAATCCGCTGCCGGACGAAACCGTTACCAAATCGAAGCAGTCGGACGCTATTCTATTCGGAGCCGTTGGGCACCCGAAGTACGACAACGACCCCTCGGCGAAAGTACGGCCCGAACAAGGTTTGCTGGGCATCCGGAAAGCCCTGGGCTTGTATGCCAACCTGCGTCCCATCAAGCTGTTCGACGAGCTTTTACAGGCATCAAGCATCAAGCCGGAATTTCTGCAAGGTGCCGACATTCTATTTTTCCGTGAGCTGACGGGCGACGTGTATTTTGGCGAAAAAGGCCGCAAAGACGACGGCGATACGGCGTATGACCTGATGATCTACAGCCGCTACGAGGTAGAACGGATTGCCGTTAAAGCGTTTGAAGCCGCCATGACCCGCCGGAAAAAGCTGTGCTCGGTGGATAAAGCCAACGTGCTGGAATCATCCCGGCTCTGGCGTGAAGTGGTGCAGGAAGTGGCCAAACGGTATCCCGAAGTGGAAGTGGAACACCAGTTTATTGATGCCGCTGCCATGCTGCTGATCAAAGATCCGCGCCGGTTCGACGTGGTCGTAACGGGCAACCTGTTCGGGGATATTTTAACGGACGAAGCTTCGCAGATCGCCGGCTCCATGGGCATGCTGGCGTCGGCTTCAATCGGTGATACCACGGGGCTCTATGAACCCATTCACGGTTCGGCCCACGATATCACGGGCAAAGGCGTTGCCAACCCGCTGGCGTCGGTGCTGTCGGCCGCTTTGATGCTCGATATTTCGTTTGGCATGAAAGCCGAATCCGAGGCCGTTGTCAACGCCGTTGATCAGGTTTTGAAAGCCGGATTCCGGACGCGCGATATTGCCGATGCCACCACACCCGCAAACCTGATTTTGGGAACGCAGGAAATGGGACAGCAGTTGATTTCTAAACTTTGATCAAGCGAGAAAACTCTACTCAATTTATTCTTTATCAACCATGAGCCAACGGATTTATATTTTCGACACCACCCTGCGCGACGGCGAACAAGTGCCGGGTAGCCAGCTGACCACAGAAGAGAAAATCGTGGTGGCGAAAGAACTGGAACGTCTCGGCGTCGACATCATCGAAGCGGGTTTCCCGATTTCCAGCCCCGGTGATTTTCAGTCGGTCGTTGCCATTTCAAAAGCCGTTTCCGAACCAGTTATCTGTGCGCTTTCACGGGCCAAAAAAGAAGACATTGATGCCGCTGGCGAAGCGTTGAAATACGCCAAGCGGGGACGGATTCACACCGGAATCGGTTCGTCGGATATTCACATCCGGAATAAATTCAACAGCACCCGCGAGCAGATTCTGGAACAGGCCGTTGCCGCCGTAAAACACGCCCGCAACTACGTGGAAGATGTGGAGTTTTACGCCGAAGACGCCGGGCGGGCCGACCTTCAGTTTCTGGCGCAACTGACCCAGGCCGTGATTGCCGCCGGTGCCACGGTAGTCAACCTGCCGGATACGACCGGTTACTGCCTGCCCGACGAATACGGGAAGAAAATAAAATACATCTACGAAAACGTTTCCAACGTTCATCAGGCCACTATTTCCATTCACTGCCACAACGACCTCGGGCTGGCAACCGCCAATACGCTGGCCGGTATTCAGAACGGCGCGCGGCAGGTGGAGGTAACCATCAACGGGATTGGCGAACGGGCGGGTAACACCTCGCTGGAAGAAATCGTGATGGCCCTGAAGGTGCATAAAGAACTAGGTTTTGAAACCGGTATCGACGCCAAACGCCTGTATCCGATCAGCCAGCTGGTGTCCGAAATGATGCGGATGCCGGTGCAGGCCAATAAAGCCATTGTGGGCCGGAATGCGTTCGCGCACTCGTCGGGTATTCACCAGGACGGCTTCCTGAAACACGCCGAGAACTACGAAATCATGACCCCGCAGGAAGTGGGCGTTCCCCAATCGTCGATCGTGCTGACGGCCCGCAGCGGTCGTCACGCGCTGAAACACCGGTTGGAATTGCTCGGTTATCGTTACGACAAGCCCACGCTGGATACGCTCTACAAACGCTTCCTCGACATGGCCGACATTCGCAAAGAAGTAAATGATAAGGATTTGATGGAGTTAATTCGCTAATCCAAATACCGTCAGGTTCACCAGCCGGACGGCGTTTTTAGGCGATACGAATAAAAAGGACGGTCGAAAGGCTTGTCCTTTTTTTGTTTCTTTACGGGATGAACTACACAGAGATACAATTGACGGTTTCGGCCGATTACACCGATATTCTGATGGCCGAGCTGGCGGATCTGGGCTTTGAGTCCTTTGTCGAAACCGATGAAGGGTTGAATGCTTACATCCTGGAACCTGATTTTGATGAAGCTGCCATTCAGTCCATTGTCGATAAATACGGTGATCAAACCGCAATAGCCTACCAGATCAATTCGTTAGAAAAAAAGAATTGGAACGAAGAGTGGGAACGGAATTACCAACCCATCGAGGTGCAAAGTCGGATTAAGGTCCGCGCTTCGTTTCACGAGCAGGATCCGGGGTTTCAATACGATATTGTGATCAACCCGAAAATGTCGTTTGGAACGGGGCACCACGAAACCACGGCCATGATGCTCGAACACCAGTTGGGCGTTGATGCCGCCGGAAAAACCGTGCTGGATGTCGGTTCGGGAACCGGTATTCTGGCGATTTTGGCGGCTTTGCAGGGCGCCAGCCGGGTGGTGGCTTTCGACATTGAAGAATGGGCCGTTGAGAATGCCCGGGAAAACGCCGAATTAAACGGTTGTTCGTCCATTGAAGTTTTTCAGGGCACGATTCATGATGTGAATCCCAACGAGAAGTTTGATATTGTGCTGGCCAACATCAACCGGAATGTGTTGTTGGCAGATATACCGGTTTACGTCCGGCTGATGAATCCGGGCGGCACCCTGTTGGTGAGCGGTTTCTACGAACAGGATGCGCCGGATATCGAAGAAAAGGGAGTGGCTGAAGGCTTAACCAAGACCAGTAAGTTAACTCAAAACAACTGGGTTTCAATACAATTCAGTACTGCCGGGCAGTAGTCCGTGTTCTAGCTTATAGTTACCTTGTATTGGGAAAACCGTAGCCAGACACAGACTAGCGTTCGGCAATACATTAGGAAATTATGAGCAAGATATACAGTGTTCTGGCTGCTTTGCTGCTGTTGACAACGGTGGCAAAAGCGCAAAATGTGAAACTGTCGGACAATCCGGAGCAGTTTCTGACGGATTTGCAGAAGCTGATGGGTTCGGGCGGGGCTTACGCGCAAAAAGCGGAGAAAAACCTCGAAATGCTGTTTACGGAAAACCGGCTGTCGGCCCCGCAGAAAGAGCGCGTGATGGCCCTGAGCCGGAAAATGAACGCCAAACGGTATCAGCCGGCACAGCAGTTTGCGCCGTTGTACGAATCGCTGTATCACCTGCTCGTTACCCAACAGGCTAGTGCGGGCGAGGTGGACAACGCTCTGATGATTGCCGAGAAATCCTTTGAAAAATATGACGCCAAAACGCTGGCGAAGATTCTAGAAACCGTGCGGTTGTTTGCCGAAAAGCGGTTTTTGTACACCAATAACTACAACAAGCTTTACGCTAATGGCGGAACCTTCACGCTGCGTTTGGCCGACCAGACGGGTACTACCGCCACGCCCGCAACCGATAGTGTTACTTCCGGCAAAAAGCCGCAGACTGCCAAACCGGTAGAATCCGACGGGTGGGACCTGCCGCTGGATTCTACCGGCAGGGTCATTCCGGGAGCGTGGTCGGGAACCCGGAAACCGATTCCGGCGCTGACCGGACCGGTGCTGGAGGTGAAAGGGGCCGACTTGGTTATGATCACGGCGAATGATTCCGTAGCCGTGAAAAAGACGGACGGCGCGCTGATGCTCAAAGACGGTATCTGGGTCGGGAAGGGCGGCTCGTTTTCGTGGGAATCGGCGGGGCAGCCCGAAACGCTGGTCACCCTGGCCGATTACTCGTTTGCCGTGGCAAATCCCAAAATCAGCGCCGATGACGTGACGTTGACGTTCAAGCCGCTTGCCAAACCCGTTATAGGCAAGTTTGAATTCGACAGCAAGAAGCGGGCGCCCAACCAGCCGCCCACTTATCCGCGGTTTATTTCATGGAACAACGATGTAACGCTGACAAACCTGGGCAACGGCATTACGTACCGGGGTGGTATTGCCCTGTATGGTACCCGGCTCTACGGTTCGTCGGCGAGCGGTCAGCCGTCGTTTTTGCAGGTCACTTTTAAAGGGAAGCCGGCGTTTAAAGCCAGCAGCCAACGGTTCGAATTTGCTGATTCGGTAATTTCGAGTCCCCTGGCTGCCTTTACCGGCTACATCGATGCGGCCGATACTTTGTACCATCCCGGTGTGGCCTTCCGATACGATCATGCTGCCGGTATTGCCCGGTTGAGCAAGGCCGAAAAGTCGGGCTATTCAGATACGTATTTCAGCGACAGTTACCACAAGTTTTACATTCAGCCCGAAGTGGTTCGCTGGGATTTACCCCGGCAGAAAGTTGATTTTTACCAATTGGCCGCCAAAAAGGAGGTGCCGGTCCGGTTTGAATCCTTCGATTTTTTCTATCCGGAACGGTACGCGGGAATGTCGGCCGACTTCGGTTTTCACCCCTTGCAGGTAGCCGCTAACTACGTCACGGTGAAGAAAACACAGACGTTTTTTGCCGATGATCTGGCGACGTTTGCCAAAATCAACCCCTCCGTCATGCGCAATGTGCTGCAACGGATGGTTGCACTGGGCTATGTGGACCTGGATGCCCGCTCGGAGGAGATGCGGCTGAGTCGCAAAGGCGTACTGTATGTGCTGGCCAACGCTCACAAGAAGGATTACGATAACTTCCTGATTCGCTCAACTTATCCGTCAAACGACAGCACGACCAACGCAACGATCAACCTGAACGACAAATTTCTGACCATCCGGGGCGTTGAGCGGTTCAGCATCAGTGATTCCCTGAAGATTACCGCCGTGCCCACGGATAAAACCCTGCGGATTGGCAAAAACCGGGCGTTTTCATTGACGGGACAATTGAGGTCTGGTAACATGCGGTATACGGGCCGGGATCTGGGCTTTGATTACGATCAGTTTTCGATGAACATGACCAAAATCGACTCCATCACGTTCACCCCCCAGGGCAAGAACCAGGAGATCGGTGGTGACATTCAATACGAAAAGCCGGGAACGGTTTTTCTGGCCGATAAAGGCAACAAATCCGGCCAGCAGAAAGGCAAGAAGAACACGCAGCGGCTGACGATGCCGGAAGGAATGACTGTCTACTTCAACCAACCAAACCGTGGTAGCCTGATTTACAACAAAAATGTCTATTTCAAAGTCCCGGCGGTGGATAACGACAGTCTGGGGAAGGGCGACATTGCGTTTGACGGTACCTTCCACTCCGACGGTATTTTCCCGCCCATCAAAACCACGCTGAAGTCGATGCCCGACAACTCATTGGGTTTTGAGCACACGGCTCCGGCGGCTGGTTACCCGCTTTACGGTGGTAAAGGAAACCTGAAGTTTACCGGCAAACTGATCATGGACCGCAAAGGACTCCGGGCCGAAGGAGTCATTTCCCACATGAACGCCGTACTGCCGGCCAAAAATATTCTGATGACGCCCGACTCGGTGGTAACATCGGGCGAGTCGGGGCAGATCAGGGAAGGGCTTGTGGGGAAAGCGTATTTCCCGGCGGTCGATATCAAGAATTACACCATGAAGTGGTATCCGAAAGCCGACAGCATGAAGATTTCCACCAAAGCCGACCATTTCAGTTTTTACAACGGCAGCACGAATCTAAAAGGGGATTTGTTGGTCCGCTCGGGCGGTTTGTTTGGGAAAGGCACCGTTAAACGGTCAGATTCGGAAGCGCAGTCGGATAACATCAAGTTTAACAAAGAAGGCTTTACGGCCGGAAACGCCCAGTTCCGGGTGGTGGCCGATAAGCAGGGCAATACCACAAAGCCCATGTTGCTGGGAACGAAGGTGGACGTAGACTTCAACCAGGTTAAGGGCGTTGTAACCATTGCTACGGATGCGAAATCGGCAACGTCGATTGACGACACCCTGGCGTCTAGCCTTGAGTTCCCGAATGCCGCTTATAAAACCTCGATTAGTAAGGCACAGTGGAATATTGCGGCCAAAACCATCACGATGAAGTCCGCCAAGACTTCCACGTTCACGTCGACGGCGGAGGAGCAGGAGGGCCTGACGTTCAACGGTGCTTCGGCGGTTTATGATGTGGAAAAAGCCACGCTCAACGTCAGTGGAGTGCCGTATGTTACCTCTGCCGACGCCCGGATTTATCCGGACAAGGGCTTGATCACCATCAAGCGGAACGGGGAAATGCTGCCGCTCAAAAACGCCCGGCTGGAGCTGGACACGACCAGTCTTTTCCATAAACTTAAAGGGGGTAACATTCAGGTTCAATCGCGGACGCGGTTTGCCGGGGATGCCGTTTACCAGTTTGCCGCTGCCAAGGGAGATACCGCCAGCATCAAAATGGGTAGTTTCGAACTGAAAGAAGCTGCGCCGGTAGCCCTGGCATCGAATAGCCGGAGTGCGGGTCGGCGGGGTAAAAACGGAAATGAGCTGGCGAAAACCTACTACACCGTGGCCCGCGCCGATGTCGACGAACGGGATAACGTGATGCTGGCGCCCAAAGTGCAGTTCAAGGGGAGCGTTACGATGATGGCCCCCGAGCAGGACCTGAAGCTGGAAGGAGCCATTAAAATGGCCTTGAAAAAGCGGCCCAAGCTGGTCAGCGACTGGATTCCGATGAAGGAAAAAATTGGCGAAACATTCAGTATAAAAGTGGATGAAACGCTCAAGAACGACGGCAATCAACTGTTAACCGCCGGTTTGCACTTCCGGGGTGGGGGCGCGGTCGGCCTTTATCCAACGTTTTTATCGACTAAAGAAAACGACAAGGACGACGATCTGTTCCGGGCTACGGGGGTGATGACCTACGACGAAAAAGACAAGGTTTTCCGGATCCTGAAAAAAGACGAAGGCGGTCTGGATGATGTGGAAGGGGCTTTTACGTTCAACGATGCCACGGGCGTTATGAACTTCAAGGGCGCAGTTAACCTTATGAATACCGGTTCATCGTCGAACAACCTGGTTTTTGCCGCCGGAACGGGTCGGGCCAATGTCGACAGTGCCACCCTGCGTCTGAATGCGCTGGTCGGTTTTGCCCTGCCGATTCCCCCGCCGATCAATGCGGCCATTGCCGACAAAGTGGTGAAGGCGAACCTGGACGAAAAGAACGACGAAGCCGCCGATGACGATCTGGACCGGTTAACGGCTAAGCTGGCGGCTCTGATTGGTCAGAAGACAACGGATGTGTACCGTACCAAAGCGCAGAACCAGCACGTTTCGATTACCCAGGCCGCTCCCAAATTTGTGGCTTCGCTGGTGCTGTCGAACGTTAACCTGCGCTGGTCGGACAAACACAACACCCTGTACAGCGTTGGGCCCATCGGGGTGTCGAACATCGACAATGTAGACATCAACGCCCAGATGGAAGGGTTTGTGGAAATCCGGAAAACCGACGGCGGTGACGAAGCGACCATCTACCTGGAGTCTTCGCCGGATATCTGGTTTTACTGGGATTACAAGTCCGGCGGGGGAGCTACGGCGCAACTGGCCCTGCTGACATCCGATCAGGAACTGAACGACCGGATTATGGCGGGCAGCAAAGGCGGAAGTAAAAACATGGCCATTGTGGCTGCCGACGCTTTCGAGAAAGAGCAGTTTACCAACCGGTATCTGGATCAGTACAAAACCAAGGAAAAGCCCAAGCCGCAGCCCAAAACCGCCGGAGCCAAAGAAGCGCCGAAAAAGGTGGTGGAGAAGAAAAAAGAGAAAGAAAAAGAAGACGATAAGAAGGAAGGCTTCTGATCAGATTTTCTCGCCAAACGCCAGATCGCCCGCGTCGCCCAGACCCGGAACGATGTAGTAATGGGCGTCAAGCCGTTCGTCGACGGCACCCAGCCAGAGGTGGCACTGGGGCATTTTTTCCTGAACGTAGCGGATGCCTTCCGGACTGGCCAGCACCGCAGCAATGTGGGTTCTGGCCGGGGTGCCAAACCGCAGCAGGGCGTGGTATACCTTTTCCAGCGACCGGCCCGTTGCCAGCATCGGGTCCATCAGAATAACGGTTTTTCCGCTTAGGTCCGGGCTGGAAATGTAATCCATGGCTACTTCAAACTCTTCGCTGACAGACTGATAACCGCGGTAAGCGCCAATAAAAGCGTTTTCCGCTCGGTCGAAATAGTTCAGGAAGCCCTGATGAAACGGCAGGCTGGCCCGCAGGATGGTGGCCAGGACGGGCGGATTCTTGATCAGGGGCGTAGGAGCCACACCCAGGGGTGTTTTTACCTGCACCATCTGAAACGACATCGACTTGGATATCTCGTACGCCATGAGTTCGCCCAGACGTTCCAGATTGCGCCGGAAGCGCATCGGATCTTTCTGAATGGTAACATCACGGAGTTCGGCAATAAACTGGTCGGCAATAGAGGGGCGATCGGCAAAAACAAACATAGAGGCTTTTTCAGCCTAATTTAAAGCGAATGTGTCGGATAATCCAAACGCTTTCCCTAATTTGTGCATGAATACAGAACAACGTTAGGCAGAAGCGCCGTCCCGGCGATGGTCAAAGTAAAGATTCCTATGGGGAATATGTTTACGAGTAGGGTCACTTTCGCTTTGGTTTTGCTGACGTCCGGACTGACGTGGGCCCAAAGTCAGAAGATACCTTTAAACAGCGATTATTATCACCTGATTGATCGACTGGAAATCAAGCAAGGCCGGTGGGCGACTGGTTTCCATAGTTCGGTAAAACCCTACAGCCGTCAGGGGGTAGTTCAGTTAACCGACAGCATCCTGAGCGATCCCTTCGTTCGTCTGTCACCCGTTGACCGCTTTACTGTTCGGTACCTGCGCGACGATAGCTGGGAATGGGTCCCTAAAGTTTACGCGGATACGGTACCGTTGCTGCAACTGCGCGCATCGGAACTGCACGCCGGTCAGAAACAGCCGGGCGATAGCCAACGGTCGTGGGGGCCATTCTACAAGAAAAAAAGCGATTTATACAGTTACGAAAACCCGGATTTTGATATTCACGTCAATCCAGCGGTCGATTTCAGGTATGGCGCCGAGTTCAATACGGGCGATCTGGGCAAATCCTTCAATCCATACGTCAACTCGCGGGGGATCGAAATCCGCGGAAGCATCCGCAAACGACTAAGCTTTTACACCTTTTTGTCGGATAATCAGGTTTTATACCCCCGGTATATCTGGGATTACGGTACGCAGTATTCCGGCGAGTCGGAAATGGGATTTGCGCCGTTCGAAGGGTTTGTCAAGCGAATTCCGACCGGAGACGCTCCGTTGGGTGGGGCTGATTTTCTGGCCGCGCGAGGTTACATCACCTTCAACGCGTTAAAAATTATCAACATCCAGTTCGGGCACGACCGCAATTTTTTCGGAAACGGCTACCGGTCCCTGTTGTTATCGGATAACAGCTCGCCGTATCTGTTCCTGAAAATCAGTACTCGGATGGGCCGTTTCCTGTATACCAATTTGCTGACGGAGCTTCAGAACAACCAGCGGGCTTTCAGCACAACGGTTCCTATCGCGCAGAAGTACACGGCCATTCACCACTTGAGCGTTAACATTGGCAAACACGTCAACGTAGGCTTGTTTGAAGCGGAGGTTTTTAGCCGCAGCCAACTGGAGCTGAACTATTTCAATCCCATCATCTTCTACCGCTTCGTTGAGTCGTACCGGGGCAGCGTCGACAATGCGCTGATCGGGCTGGATTTTAAGGCGAACTTCGCCGGTCATTTCATGGCGTATGGGCAACTGATGCTCGATGAATTTAAAATCAGTGAATTACGGGCTGGAAAAGGCTCCTGGGTTAACAAGTTTGCCTTTCAGGCCGGTCTGAAATACATCGACGCGTTTGGTGTTCCCAACCTGGACCTGCAGGCCGAAATGAACCAGGCGCGCCCCTACACGTATTCGCACCGTTCGGGGCAAACCAATTACGTGAACTACAACCAGCCGCTGGCGCACCCGCTCGGCGCCAACTTTAGAGAAGGGCTGGCCATTATCCGGTATCAGCCCCTCAACCGCTGGAACCTCACCGGAACCTTTGGACTGATGATGTACGGGGCCGATCCGCTGGGTGAAAATTACAACTACGGCGGCAACCTGCTGAAAAGTTACGAAAGCCGTTACAACTGGCCGGGAAAAGAACCAGATACGGGCCACTACATCGGTCAGGGCCGAAAAACCCTGGTTTCTTACGGAGATATCCGGTTGTCTTTTATGCTGAAACACAATCTGTTTGTTGATTTGCAGCAAATCGTTCGTAGCAGTGATAGCCAAGCCGAGCGGCTGAAATACAACACCTCCTCCACTTCTTTTGCCTTGCGCTGGAATCTGCCGTACCGTACCTTGGTTCTCTGATTCCAGTAAAATGTTCCGGCGGAACACCCGCTAACCCCAATCATGCTTAATCAACTTATTCATCAGGAATTGACCGAGGCTCGCTCGGTTCTCGATACATTTTTGAGTGATTCGAACCAGCTTTCCGCCATCGAACAAGCTGCTCGTTTAATGGCCGAAGCGTTGCAGAATGGCCGTAAAATCATCTCCTGCGGCAACGGGGGGTCACATTGCGATGCCATGCACTTTGCCGAAGAGCTGTCGGGCCGCTACCGCAATGACCGGCGGGCCATGGCGGCCATTGCCATTTCGGACCCCAGCCATCTTTCCTGCGTCGGCAACGACTACGGGTATGAGTTTGTCTTTTCGCGGTTTCTGGAAGGGTTGGGCAACGACGGCGATGTGCTGCTTGGCATCAGCACCAGCGGAAACTCCGGCAACATCATCCGGGCCGTTGAAGCCGCCCGTCAACGCGGCATGAAGGTCGTTTTGCTGACGGGCAAAGACGGTGGCCAGCTCGCCGGAACCGCCGATGTCGAAATCCGGGTGTCTCATTTCGGGTATGCCGACCGCATTCAGGAAGTGCACATCAAAGTTATCCACCTGTTTATTCTGCTTATCGAAAAGCTGGTGATCGAGTAGACTGGTAGCGAAGAGATTCAAACCTTTTCGGCTTTTGTTTGTCCTATATAAGTAGGTAACAAGCAATTAGCATGAAAAAAATCGGAATCATCGTTGCGTCGGTACTGGGCGTTTTGCTCCTGGCAGCCTGGCTCGTGCCGATGCTTTTTCGGAATAAACTAGTAACCCGACTGCAGCAGGAGATCAACAACCGGGTCAACGCGCGGGTCGTCTTTCGTCCCGAAAAAGTCGATATATCGCTGCTTCGTCACTTCCCGAATCTGACCCTACAGACAGATTCACTGAGTATTGTCGGACAAAAACCTTTTTCGGGCGACACGCTGCTGAGCACCCGTTCGTTTGAGGCATCCGTCAATTTACTAAGCGTCTTGTCGGGCGATAAAGTAAAATTAAAAGGCGTTCACCTCGATCAGCCGCGCGTCCTCGTGAAAATTCTGCGCGACGGGCGGACCAATTACGACATTTACAAAGCCGTCGAAAGCGATGAGCCCGAGGTTGCCGATACGAGCCAGACGGCTTTTACGCTCGACATTGACGAATGGTCCATCAAAAATGGGCTGATTCGCTACGAAGACCAGAGTTTGCCGATGACGGTCCGGCTGGAAGCGGTCAATCACACCGGCAGCGGGAGCCTGTCAGCCGACATAGCAGACTTGGTGCTCAATACCCGGGCCGAACGCCTGACGCTCGCGTATGATGGGGTAGAATATCTGACCGATAAGAAACTGGATGCCGACATGCGGCTCCGGGCCGAATTCGACAAAGCCGTTTACACGTTTGCCGAAAACCGGATGAGACTGAACGAACTGCCGATTGAACTGAATGGCTCGGTTGCTACCGGTTCGGACGCGTCGGCCGATACGTCCATGCGCTTCGATTTGACTTACCGCTCCCCGGAAAGTGATTTCAAAAACCTGCTGTCGCTGGTGCCGGGGATGTATTCCAAGCGGTTTGAAGAGATTGACGCGGACGGGACCGTTCGGTTCGACGGGAATGTAAAGGGGCTTTACAACGGGCGCCAGTTGCCGGCTTTTCTGCTGAATCTGGTGGTGAGCGATGGGCGGTTTCAATACGCAAACCTGCCCTCGGCGGTCGAGCGGATCGCTTTAGACCTGACGGTTAAAAATGCGACCGACCAGTTGAAAAACACGGTTATCAACCTCAAAAAGCTGAGCGCAGACCTGGGAAACAATCCAATCCGCGGGCGGGTACTGGTGCAGGGGCTGGAGCGTTCGGCAGTTGATGCCGCTATTTCGGCTAAACTGAATCTGGAGCAGTTGACGCAGTTGTTCCCGATCGACAGCCTGACACTCCGGGGACTGGCCGATCTGAGCATCAAAGCGAAAGGGGTTTACGATAAAGCGGGCAAGCAGTTTCCGGTGGTCAACGGGGCGCTGAACTTGCAGAATGGGTATGCGAAATCGCTCAAATTCCCGGAGCCGGTTGAAGGGATAAATGCCGTGGCTACGCTTTCCAATCAGACCGGCCAGCTGGCTGACACCCGCGTCGATGTTGGTAATGTGCAGTTGAAACTGGCGGGCGACCCGTTCCAGGTCAAAGGATGGGTGCAGAATTTTGATGACTATACTTACGAAATCGCGGCCAACGGGCGGCTGAACCTGACCAGCCTGACCCGCATCTTTCCGCTTGAAGGCACCCGGCTGGCCGGTTTGATCGATGCGAATATCCAAACAAAAGGGCGGGTTTCCGACGCGAAGGCAAAGCGGTATGATCGGCTTACGGCCCGTGGTACGCTGGCAATCCGGAATCTGGACTACAAAGGTGATGCCTTACCGCAGGGGCTGACGCTGAATACCGCCCAACTCAATCTGTCGCCCGGCAAACTGAACGTTCAGCAAGCACAGGGAACACTCGGCACAACGACTTTTTCCGCCGACGGTTTTCTAGGAAATTACATGCCGTTTTTCCTGGACGAAAATCAGCCTCTGGAAGGCACCCTGAACGTTCGCGCCAACCGCCTGAACGTCAATGAGTGGATGACTGACGAGCCGCAGTCTGCAGCCAAAACCGCCGAACCGTCGGTAGTTCAGATTCCGAAAAACATCCGTTTTACGCTGAATGCCAATGTGACACAGGCCGTTTACGACAAAATGCCGCTGAACAACATCCAGGGACAAGTGCTGGTTGCGGATGGTACCGTGCGGATGAAACAGCTAACTTTTACGTCGCTGGGCGGGCGTTTTGTTACTAACGGTACTTACGATCCGACGAATTTGTCTAAACCACGGTTTGGGTTTGACGTGGACATTGCCAACGCCGACGTTGCGCAGGCTTACCGCCATTTGACACTGGCGCGGGTAGTTTTTCCGCTGGCGCAGTACATGATCGGGCGGTTTTCAAGCAAGTTTGCGGTTGACGGGCAACTGGAGCCGGATATGATGCCCGACCTGAACAGCCTGACCGGGAATGCCCTGGTGAAAGTGGTGCAGGCGACGCTGAAAAATAACCCGATCGTGGAGCGCATTGTCGAAAAGACGAAGCTGGCCAGTTTCCGGAACGCGACGTTTAAGGACCTGATGATGAAAGCGGAAGTGAAGAACGGTTTTGTGTCGATAAAACCGTTTGACGTAAAGATTGGCGAAAATATCCTCACCGTAGCGGGTTCCAATTCGCTGGAGGGCGATCTGCGGTATACGCTGAAACTGGACGTACCAACCGGTGAAGCGGGCAGCCGGTTTGCGAGCGCGTTTACGTCGCTGACGGGCCAGTCGCTGGGCAATGTAGAACGGGCGAAAATCGACTTTGCCCTCGGCGGCAGTTATAACAAACCGCAGCTCCGTTTTCTGGCTAGTCAAACCACGGGGCAGGTGAAGGAGACCCTGGTCAAGCGCGCCAAAGAAGAAGCAAAGGAACAGGGCTGGAAATGGCTGCAAAAGTTTGCCAAACCGACGCGCGATTCCACCAAAGGAGGCATTTAAGGCCGAATTATTTCTGAGCGATGACCATTGCCCGGCCCGGAATGGAAAGATAGGTTTTTACTTTCAGCGGTTTCAGCCCGGCTTCGCGTTGCCATTGCTGAATTTCGCGAACGGTGTAATTGCCCGCCGTACTGGTCAGTCCGTAAAACAAGTCCATGCTGCTGCCGACCAGGTTGGTGCCGACGCCGTCGGACTTTCCGCCCACCTCGGGCCGGATGAACTCGTTGATAATGTAGACGCCCCCGGGTTTCAGGGCCTGGGCGACTTTTTGGGCTACAGCGCGGTTTTGCTCGTCCGAAAAATGGTGGGCCAGACTCGACATCAGCACAATATCGTACGTCGATTCGCCAAAATCATCCGTCAGGGCGTTGCCCGGCTGGTGCCGCACGCGGTCGCCCATTCCGGCCTGGGCCAGCAACGGAGCGGCCTTTTCGATTGCGGGAGGCAGGTCCAGAATAACCGCCTGCAGATTTGGCAACCGCCGACACAGCGCCACCGAATGTTGCCCGTGGGCTCCGCCAATGTCGAGCATGTGGGTGGCCTGTTTCGGAACCCGCGCTTTCCGGCCAAATTCCTTGGCTTCCGTACCGGTGGCTGCCAGCATCGCGTTCTGGTAATGCAGCCATTGTTCAGAGGTCAGGTGGTCGTGGTACTGAATTCCTTCACCGGTTTGCAGATAATTGCCCAGTTGTTCGAGCCATGGCCAGACTACCCGGTTGTTGAACCGCATCATGCCAAATACCGACTCCTGATCGTCCTGAAGCACCCACCGCCGACTCGTGCGCGTCAACGTATACGCATTTTCCTGATACCGTAAGTAGCCCAGAACCACCAGAAGGCTCAGCAGTTCCTGCAAGGCTTTGGGGTGCAACTGGCATTCGGCGGCAATGGCATCGACGGTTTGCCGCCCTCGGTGAATGGCTTCAAAAACACCTTTGTCGGCCGCTTCGAGTACGGCTTTTCCAATAATGGGAAAGAGTTGGGCGTGTAGGAGGGGAAGGGGAACCAGATTGATTTTAAGGGCAATCCATTCGAGGAGGTTTTCTGGCGTGACGGTCAGGCGCATCCGTATAAAAATTAATACGTACTGATTTTAGGTTATCTTCGTTCTTATTTATACAACCGGATTTGAACGTGTATAGCTGAAATACGCTGTATTTATTTTTATGAAATGAGTAAAGTGCAGGAGTTTATTGCCTCCAGAATACTGAACGAGTATTGCCTTGGTCTGCTGAAACCCGACGAAATTGCGGAAGTAGAGCGCATGGCCCGTTTGCATCCCGAAGTGGAGCAAGCCATTGATCACCTGCGCCGGGCGTTGTCACCGCTTGAACAGCAGCGAGCCGAACCGGATGAAAAACTGAGAAACCGTATTCTGGATGCTTTGGATGAATTGGGCGAACCACCCATTTTGGGTCTGAATAACCTGCCGCTCATTCATCCGTACTCCGATTCCGACCAGTGGCAGCGAACCGTTGCTTCCATCCAGCCCAGCCGGGAGTTCAACAACCTGTATGTCCACGCGCTAAAAGCGCAAGATGGCGTTGATCAATGCATTGTTTGGGTGAAACAGAACGTAAAACCCGAAGCCCACCACAACGAACGCGAAAGCTTTTTGATTCTGGAAGGTGAATGCGAATGCCGGATCGGGCCGGAAACCGTTCGGCTTTCGGCGGGCGATTACGTGGAAATTCCCTTGCATGTAGAACATACCGTAGAGGTGCTGTCGGCCAAACCGGTAAAGGCAATTCTCCAACGGGTCAAATTATAGGCCAGCACCGTTATTCCAGCGCAATTTTGGCCCGAATAACCGGGTGTTCACTCTGGCCGACGCGCGACAGCGGGGCGTTGCGTCGCCAGGTGCCGCCGTTGATGCGCTCCCAATACGTAACCGGTCGCAGCTCCCGATTGAATGCCAGATACTGCCCAAAACACTCCCGTTCGTTGTTCTGCCCATCCGGCATCTTGAACGAGGTGGCAAACTTGTAGCGGTCTTCGTCGGTCGGGAGCCATTCCATCGCAACGAACAGGCCCTCTTTCGGAAACCTGATCTGGAAGCGCGACAGATCAACTTCGCACCAGGTATTCCCCCGCCGGGCGGCCGTTACCACACTTTGGGGCAACAGGTCTGCACCGGGTTCCCCCTCGGCATTGGCGTAAATCCGGACGCGGAACGGAGCGGTTGGTACGCCCCCGCGCGCTATTAGGTACGAAACACGCTGCAGATAGCCCCGGATTCCTTCGGCGTTCCGTACGTAAAGTGCAAATTCGATGTTACGGCCCGAGCAGTTGCCCCAGACAATCGGTGCCCGTTTGCGGGTGGCCCCCACCGTCGCTAGACGCGGTTTTTGGCCTCGAACGATCACTTCCGTCAGAACGTTGGATTTTGGACGCAGCCGAAAAACCGTTGAGTCGGTCACGCTGGCCAGCGGTAGGAGCAAACTTTCAAAGCCAACGCAGCTAATGAGCAAACTGTCGACGGGAGACGGGATTCGCACGGTAAAGCGTCCCTGCGCATCAGCATACATGCCAAAACGGTGCTGGGGCTCGCTGATCAACGCATAAGGAACTGGCTGTTCCGTTTCCTGGGTCAGCACCCGTCCTTTGATAGTCGTTTGAGCAAACACGTATGAGGTGCCAAATAAACTGATAAAGAAAAAGAGAAACGGATTGCGCGCAAGAGTATACATGGAAAACCGTCAACAATTAGGTAGTTTTGTAAGTCGGGATTGTAAGCCGGGGCGCTGTTGGTGCGTCAGGCCGGAACCCGAACGCATATCAATTCTTCCCCAACTATGGATGTAAAGCACATACCGCTCGAAAAAATTCACGAACAACTCGGGGCAAAAATGGTACCTTTTGCCGGATTCCTGATGCCGGTGCGGTATTCGTCCGATATTGAAGAACATCAGACCGTTCGCAACGGCGTCGGTATCTTCGATGTGTCGCACATGGGCGAATTTATTCTAAAAGGCGAGAAAGCCATCGATTTAATTCAAAAAGTGTCGGCCAACGATGCTTCGTTGCTCTACGACGGCAAGGTGCAATACAGTTACTTACCCAACGACCAGGGCGGGGTGGTGGATGATCTGCTGATTTATCAGATCAGCCCGATTGAATTCATGCTGGTGGTCAATGCGTCAAACATCGAAAAAGACTGGAACTGGATTGAGAGCCAGAACGAGTTTGGCAGCGGGGTCGAAATGGTAAATATCTCCGACGGCACCTGTCTGTTCGCCGTGCAGGGACCGCTGGCGGTTCAGGCGCTGCAACCACTGACCAACGCCAAGCTGGATTCCATGTCGTATTACACCTTCGAAAAAACGGATTTTGCGGGCTTCCCGAACGTCATCGTTTCGGCGACGGGGTACACGGGCGCGGGCGGTTTTGAAATCTACGTCGCTAGCGAGCAGGCCGAAGCCGTATGGAATGCCATCGTGAAAGCCGGAGAACCGTACGGCATCAAACCCATCGGTTTGGGTGCCCGGGATACGCTGCGGCTGGAAATGGGTTACTGTCTATACGGTAATGACATCGACGACACGGTTTCGCCCCTGGAGGCCGGTCTGGGCTGGGTGACCAAGTTTACCAAGCCGTTTATCAATTCCGAAAATCTGCAAAATCAGAAAAACCAGGGCTTCAAGCGGAAACTGGTTGGTTTCGAACTCGTTGACCGGGGTATTCCCCGCAGCCATTATGAACTCTGCGATGCCGACGGAAACCGCATTGGTGAAGTAACCTCGGGTACGCAGTCGCCCACGCTGGGGAAAGGCATCGGTATGGGATACGTACCGACGGAATACAGCAAACCGGGTTCAACCATCTTTGTAAAAGTCCGCGATCGGCTTCTGAAAGCGGAAATAGTAAAATTACCGTTTGTAAAAAAATAAATTTGAAGGCATTACGGCTGTGCCGACACGCACTGACTTTTCCGCGTCCGCCCCAGCCGCGTTCCCGTCATTAATCCTAGCATGAAAACCATAGACGTCTGTCTGACCCCTGATTTACTTCACCTCCATGCCGATTCACTCGAAAATTCCATTGTCATTGTCGCCGACGTTTTCCGGGCGACTTCGTGCATGGTAACGGCTTTCGCCCACGGGGTCAACAGCATAATTCCGGTGGCTACGGTCGAGGAATGCAGCCAGTTGCAAAGCCGGGGGTATCTGGCCGCAGCCGAACGGAACGCCAAAATGATTGAGGGGTTCGACCTGGATAACTCGCCGTTCAGCTACATGGACGAGCGGCTGATTGGCGCCAACATTGCCATGACGACCACAAACGGAACCTACGCCATCACGCGCTCGCGGAATGCCGTAAAAGTGCTGGTCGGCTCTTTCCTGAATCTGGAAGCGATTGTGCGGTACTTGCAGGGCGAACGCTACGACGTGATGATTTTGTGTGCGGGCTGGAAAGGCCGGGTCAACCTGGAGGATACGCTCTTTGCGGGGGCCCTGATCGAGCGGCTTAAGGATGAATACATGGTTCCGGAAGACAGCGGTTTGATGGCCTGGCGGCTTTACGCACAGGGTAAGAACGATCTGCCGGGCTTTCTGGCCAATTCTTCCCACGTTCGGCGGCTTCACCGGCTCAGCATCCATAAAGACATTATTTACTGCCTGCAGCACGATCTGTACGATGTGATTCCGGTGCTGCGCGGGAGCACGCTGGTTAGTATGGAAGTGTAAACTCCACTTCTTTACTCCATCTGAACGGCGGTCGGTATAGTGGGAGATACGCGCTGGGGTAACGCATAATAAAAGGTAGTTCCCCGGCCCGGGCTGCTTTCTGCCCAGATCCGCCCGTTCAGTTTGGTGATAAAATCTCTACAGATGGTCAGAGCGACACCGGCGCTCCGATCAATGCCACTATGATCGGAAACCGTAAAGGCAAATAATTTATCAATTTGTTCCTGGGTCATCCCGATTCCTTTGTCTGCCACCGACACAATTACGTCCTGATTCGAATAATCGGCGTCAACGGTGATTGAACCGCCTGCCGGCGAAAATTTGATGGCGTTGTGAATCAGGTTTCTGTTGATAAACTGAATCACTTCCCGGTCTGTCGTGATCGCTACATCTTCATCAATCCGGTTTACGAGCGATATGTTTTTATCCTGCATCAGCGTGTGATGCAATGAAGCGGCTTCTTCGATGGCTGAATGAACGACTACGTTCTCGGGCGTCGCTACGAAGCCCGAGTACTGTTTTTTGACCCACTGCAGAATGTTGTCGAACGTTCGTAAAACCGTCTCAATTTCCATTTGCAGTGAACTATAAAACGTTTCGAGCTCTTCTTTCGTAAAAACGTATTCATCTTTTAGCAGGCTTATCATGCTCAATGTCGAGTTGAGCGGTGACCTGAAGTCGTGGGCCAACATGGAAACCAGCTTTGCTTTAAACTCATCCGACTGCGTCAGTAATTTGTTTTGCTCGGTTATTTTTTCGTTGAGCTGATGCTGCAAACGGGCCTGTTGCCGCAGCTTTTTGTAAAGAACAAAAATGAAAATAATGACCCCGATTGCAAGCAGGGAAAAGCCGACCAGCAGCCCAATGGTTCGGCGGTTATTCTTGGCCTGGAGTTCCAGTTGTTCTACTTGCTGTTGCGTGTTATGGTAAGCGATGTAATCACCAATAAAGCCGTTGTTACTATTTTTTTCTTCCTCCAGTGCCTGCACCAGCCTTTCGTTGGTAAGCGCCTGGTTTTTTTCGTCTCCTTTTAATTGATAACAGTTGCGCAGTGATTTTAAAACCTCGGCTTTAAACGTAATGAAGCCGCTTCGGTCCGCTAATTCGTAACTTTTATGGTAGCAGGCAATTGCGCTATCAATCTGATTCTGTTTCAGAAAATACTGCGCGTAATAATCCAGTCCCACAATTTCATGGTATTCCCATTGGTGTCGTCGGGCAATTTGCAGGGATCCTAGAATCAATTCCCGCGCCTGTGCGAGTTGGCCGGTTTGCGTCAGCTTCTCACTCTTTAGTTGTTTAATAAAAAGCAGGGCGCGTTCGTCTTTGAACTGAAGCGCTATTTTCTCCGCCTGGTTGAGGTAAAATGCGGACGAATCGGGTTCGGATTTGGGGCGCAGGAAGCTATAATTTGCGTATAGCATGCACTTAATGGAATCTGAGTAAAGCGCTGATGCCCGAATCAGAGCCCTCCGGGAAAATTTTACGGAATTGAGCGTGTCACCCAACACTTCATAAACGACAGCAGAGTTCATCAACATCTGGACGGTCCCGACGGTATCGGAAACGCTTTTGTATTCGAGCATGGCCTCCGTGTACAATTCCAGTGCCTGGCTGTAAACGCCTTTCAGAAAAAGTGCCGTTGCGATATTGCACACCGCATCGGCTTTCCCTTTCGCATAATGTTGCCGGTCGGCGATGGCTTTGGCGCGGATGCCGTATAAAAGACAGCTATCAGCGCTTTTCATATGCATCATGAAGCCAATCAGGTTGAACTTATCCAGATAGGTCGTACTATCTGTGGTTGTAGCAAGCTCTCTTTGTAACTTCCGGATTTCGGAAACCTGTCCCTTTGCCGGACAGACGAGCAGAAAAATGATACTTAAGAAAGAATAAACAAATAACCGTACAGCTTTAAAATCTGTCATTCTTTATAAAAAGTACGTGGCGTATAACTTAGGCAGATGATCAGTAAAGCAACATTTATAATCCAGCGAAAGTAACCTTTTTTATACTAATTAAATAGTCTCATAATTGTTTGCCGAATAAACTACACCGGATAAAAATAATAAAGCCGGAAGGCGCTCTAACAAGTCCTTTCCGGCTCAATATCGGTATTTATGCTGACTGCTTAGGCTTGCATCGCAACGTGCTGTTCCGTTTGCAAATAATCAACGACTTCCTGAAACGTAGTTAGTTTTGAATAATCCTCGTCGGGAATCCGAATGCCGAATTCCTGCTCCAGTTGCATAATCAGATCAACCGTGTCCAGGCTATCCAGACCCAGGTCGCGCGTAAAGTGAACGGTAGGGTGGATGGCCGATTCTTTAATGCCAAAGTTTTTGAGAATGTTGGTTACGCGATCTTTCATAGTCGTAGCTGTTTGCAGGTTGTCGAAATAACGCAGACGAGCATCTGCTGGTGTGTGAGAGCGGCTGTTTGTCATAACTAGCCCCGACTAGAGAACCGTCTGTCCACTTTTTTAGTTTTCCAGACCGTAAACTTTTCGTTTAAGGTTACAACAAATTTTCACCCAGTAATCTTTTATACTCTAACTGATTCAGTATTAGTTGATATTGGTAATTTAAACGGGCCAGTTCAGCTTCTTCAACGCCCGTTTCGGCACTCTGCAATTCAACGGGTGTAATGACCCCGGATTGCAGCCGGACCTGGGCAATCTCCAACGCCTTGCGGGCTTGCAAAACCTGCGTTTCCAGGTTCTGGAGTCGTTGCTGATTGCTCCGGATATCGGCATTCAGTTGCGCCAGATTTTGCCGCAACTGGGCATTGGCATTCTCAACGGCGTACCGGCTGGCATCCAGATTCAACCGGGCTGCCTGGTTTTGCAGGGTATACCGTCTGCCGGAATAAATCGGTACGGTGAGGTTGACTCCGGCGGCAACGTTAAACTTGAGCGCAGCGATATCTGGCAGGTAACCGTTGCGATAACCCGCCGAACCGCTAAAGCTCAGGTTGGGCCGGCCGCTGCGGCTGTAGGCCAACACGTCGGTTTGAGCCGCCCGGACCCGGTCTTGGGCTAACTGAATTTCTTTGTTACTTGACTGAGCCGTTTGCAGGCTTCCTTCGGTTGTGAATGGCTGCACGGGTGCATCGAATTGAGCGGCAGCGGGACTGATGGCCGGATTTGGATTACCGGTCAGGTACGTCAATAACGCCCGTTGACGCTCCAGATTGTTCTGCAAGTCAATTTTTCGATTCTGCGCGGCCTTCAGCCGTACTTGCTGGGTCAGCAAATCGTACTGGAGCGCTTCCCCATTCTGCAACCGGTTAGCGAAAATCTGGATATTTCGTTGAGCTACCTGAATGACAGAATCCTGCACAACAAGGCTTTTTTGCAGAAATCCGATGCCGTAATAGGCGGCTGCCACCTGATAGCCGAGATTCTGCTGCGTTAACTCCAGATTTCGCTTCAAGATCTGGGTATTGTCCAGCGCCTGCCGAATGCTGGCGTCGGTACGCCCAAAATCATAGAGCGTCTGCCCAACGCCGACGTTGGCGTTGAAATTATGGTTGGGTTGAAACTGGATGGTTGTTTCGTTTCCGTTGACGGGCAGCGTCGCTTTTGCCACCGGGGTAAGGTATTGGTAGCTTCCGTTGCCGGTGATGTTGGGCTGGTAAGCCGCCCGGGCAATATCAATCTGCACTTCCCCCGCCCGGAGTTGTTGGGTTTGCTCTTTTAGGCGCGGGAAATTGGTATTGGCTTCGTTAATCAAGCTTCGTAAATCTTCCGGAACCGACTGCGCCCTGGCAACGGTCGTTATTAAAGCAATACTTATGAATAAACTTAAATGTTTCATTTTCTAAAGTTATTGTGGATAAGCACTATCCTTCTTTTGCGGGGTTTGCGTTGGCGGGTTAATGGGCCGCATCCGCTGCAGCTTTGGCGGCTGCCGGGTCCATTTTCTTATTCTTCATAAAGAAGAGCAGCGGTAAGGTCACGATAAAAAAGAGCCCCGCCAGCCGGAACGTATCCAGGTACGAAATCATCAGCGCCTGTTTGGAAATGATGCCATCCAGGCTTTTGTACGCCCCCGTAACGGCATCCATCGCGTTCATGCCACGAGCAGCCAGTCCCTGGGCCAGCGCGTTCAGTCGGTCGGTGGTTAGCGGATCACCGGCCTGCAGGTTCGACACCAGATCGCTGCGGTGGACGGCGGTGCGCTGGGCAATGTACGTGTTTGTGATGGCGACCCCGAAAGCGCCCCCCAGCTGCCGCACCATGTTCGTAAACGCAATGCCGGTTGGCAATTCCTGGGGTTTAAGCGTTGAAATGGACTGGTTGATCAGCGGGGCGTTGATCATGGCCATACCCGCTCCGCGAACCAGCAGCGCCCAGGTAAAATCGCTCTCGCCCGCATCGGCGTTCAGGTTCGACATCATGAAACAGAACAGGATGAACGACAAATACCCAAGAATGGCAAAAATGCGTGGAGAAACCCCGTTCGCCAGCGATCGGCCGACAATCGGGAACATGAGCAGCGAGATGGCCCCGCCCGGAATCAGGAGATTGCCCGTCTTGGTGGCCGTGTAACCCACAATCCGTTGGGCAAACAGCGGAAACAGCAGAATAGACGTGAACAAACCGTACCCGATGATGAAGACGAGAATGGACCCTACGGCCAGATTTTGATTTTTCACCACCCGCAAATCCATAACCGGGCTGTCGGTTTTCAGCTCCCACCACAAAAACAGCGGAATGCTGATGGCGGCTACGATGGTCAAATACAGAATCGCGCGATCGTCGAACCAGTCGTCGGCTTCACCCCGTTCCAGGACGTACTGCAAACTCCCGATGCCCACCGCCAGCAACAGAATGCCAAGCTGGTCAATTTTGATCCGGCTGCGGTCGATGTTGAATTCGTAGGGTTGTTTTTCAACAAACGTCATGCACAGAAACATGGCCAGAATACCGATCGGGACGTTGATGAAAAACATCCAGCTCCAGTGGTAATTGTCGATGATATACCCGCCGAGTGTGGGGCCGATTGTCGGTCCTAGCACAATGCCCATCCCGAAAACCGCCGAGGCAATGGCCCGCTGGTTGGGCGGAAACGCATCGTACATGATGCCTTGCGAGGTCGATAGCAAGGCTCCTCCGCCGATGCCCTGCAAAAACCGGAAGGCTACCAGCGTCCATAAGTCATCAGCGATTCCGCAGAAATATGATGCGATGGTAAAGAGAATGATGGAACCGATGTAATACGTTTTCCGGCCGAAATATTGCTGCAAAAAGCCGGTCATCGGAATAATAATGACGTTAGCAATGGCATAAGCCGTCACAACCCACGAAATATCTTCGATGGTGACGCCCAGGTTGCCCGCCATCTGCGTCAGACCGACGTTTACAATCGAGGTATCAATCAATTCCAGGATGGCTGCCGAAACCGTCGTGATGACGACAATCCACCGTCTAAATCCCGTTGCTGCCATATATTACTGAACCTTCACGGCGATGTCTGTACTCAAGCCGGCCCGAAGCAGCCCTTTGTATTTGGCCGGATTTTCGATTTCAATTTTTACCGGTACGCGCTGCGTTACCTTGACGAAGTTGCCCGATGCGTTATCGGCGGGCAGGAGGGCAAATTTGGCACCCGTTGCTTCCGAAAGCGAAACTACCTTGCCTTTCACGTCCAGATCGGGGTAGGCGTCAATTTTTACATCCACCGGCTGCCCAACGCGCATGTGCTCCAGTTGCGTCTCCTTGAAATTGGCGACTACCCAGAACGTCGAGTCATTTACGATGGTGAACAGGTTCTGGCCGGGTTGCACATACTGACCAACGACCACGTTTTTCTTCCCGATTTTACCGGAAATGGGAGCGGTGATTTTGGCGTATCCCAGCCGGAGTTTGGCGTTGTCGATGGCTGCCTGCTTTACTTTCAGCAGCGCCTGCGCTTTCAGAATATTGGCCTGCGCCCGCGCAATGGCGGCCTGGGCCACGTTTTCCGACGTTTTGGCCAGACCAATTTGTTGAACGCTGGCTTCGTACTGCCGGGTTTGCACTTCGGCGTCGTTGCGTGAATCCTCCAGCTGTTTCTGCGTTAATGACTGGCCTTTATAAAGATTTTCGTCGCGCTTGAGGTCGTTGTTTGCCTTTGAAACCCGGACAGCCTGCACGTTGGCGTTCGACTGGGTTACTTTTAGGTTCTGCTGCACATTGCGCAGACTGGCCTGTGCATTTTGCAGATCGGCTTTGGCGGTTTGAATGTCGGCCAGCGTTTGCTGGTAATCCGCTTCGGCCTGTTGAAGTGCTACTTCGTATTCCTGCGGATCGATTGCAATCAAAGATTCCCCGCGTTTTACGGTCGTGTAATCTTCGATAGATACCTGTTGCACGTACCCGGCTACCCGCGCCAGAACCGGGGCCGTGTTGCCTTCAATCTGGGCGTTGTCCGTCGTTTCATAGTGTTGATTGTATCGGTACGACTGAAACCCGTAAAACGCAGCCGCCACAACGATGACCAGCACGATCAAACGCGGGAGGTACTTTTTAACGGATGTGGTTTGTTCTGTTGCCATTTTTATGCAGGTGATTCTTTCTTTGGTAAACTTGGTTGACTAATTTTGAGCAAAAATAAAGGCTCTAAATCGAATAGTCAACCTGGTTTACTAATCTTCTAAGGGCTTTAATTGAATTTTAATAGCAGGGACTCTGAGCAAGGAATCGCCGGTTCGAAACGTGAAATAGAACGGATTTGAGAAAAAATTGTAACTTAGATGTTTCGTAAATACTTGTATTTTCTATGAATACCGAGTCTGTAGCAGTCGAGAAACCATTTGATTTTCAGTTGTTTTATCAGGAGCGGGAGCGGGCGCTGGGCCGGGTGATGTCCAAAATGAAGCGATTTATGGGACGTTACGTGGAGCAACGGCTGGCTGAACTGGGATTTCTGGATTTCAAAGCAAGCTATATAGGCTTCCTGGCCAACCTGGAAGCGGACGGAATTACCAACAACGAGTTGGCCAGGCGGGCGGGGGTTACCAAGCAGGCCATGAGCAAAATCGTGAAGCTGCTGGAAGACGACGGGTATATCTATACCGTAAAAAGCGAGCGCGACTCCCGTTCGAGCCAGATTTTTATCAATGAACGCGGCAAGCAGTTGCTGGCGGCTGTTTTTACGTGCATGGAGGAGCTGAAAGCTAAATTTAGTACTATGGTCGGTCGCGAACGGGTTGAACAGATGCTGGACACCATGGTCCTGCTGGTGCGTGAAATCGAGAAAGATACCGGGGTGATTCCGTTGCAGGGGTTCCCCTGCGCGCCTAACTTTTCGCACTGAATTTGCGCCCCAATCGAATCGGTTGGGGCTTTTTTTTGGTTATCTGAAAAAACCACAGCACGATGAGCTTTACGTCCGTCAACCCCTATACTCAGAAAAAAATCAAGTCGTATACGGCTTTGAGCAATCAGGCGCTTGATCAGAAAATCAAACTGGCCGACCGGGCTTTCAACGATTGGTCGGAGTTATCGCTGGAGAAACGCATGGCGTACTTTCAAAAAGTTGCCGCCTACCTCCGCCGTGAGAAGCAGCGTTACGCCGAGCTGATGACCGCAGAAATGGGTAAAACGCTCAAAGAAGCGATGGCCGAAATCGAAAAGTGCGCGGTTGGCTGCGATTATTACCTGGAAAAAGCTCCGCAGTTTCTGGCGGATCTGACAATCGAGACCGAGGCCAAAAAGAGCTTTGTGGCGTACCAACCGCTCGGGATCGTTTTGGCCGTGATGCCCTGGAATTTTCCGTTCTGGCAGGTATTCCGGTTTGCCATACCGTCGCTGCTGGCCGGTAATGTGGGTTTGCTGAAACATGCCGCCAATGTCAGTGGTTGTTCGCTGGCCATTGAAGAGATTTTTCGGGCCTGTGATTTTCCGGCCGGGGCGTTCCAGTCGTTGCTCATTGAGTCGAAAACCGTGGAATCCGTACTGAAAGATTCGCGCGTAAAAGCCGTAACGCTGACCGGCAGCGAAAAAGCCGGGGCTTCGGTGGCGTCAATTGCCGGGAGTCAGATCAAAAAGTCGGTGCTGGAACTGGGCGGGAGCGATGCCCTGATTGTGCTGGCCGACGCTGATCTGGAAAAAGCCGCCGAGGTAGCGGCCCATTCACGGATGCAGAACGCGGGGCAAAGCTGCATTGCGGCTAAACGGTTTATCGTGGAAAAATCGGTCAAGAAAGAATTTACGGACCGGGTTCTGCACCACATTCAGGTGATTCAGCAGGGCGATCCGATGAGCGAGGCAACCACGATGGGTCCGGTGGCGCGGCTCGATCTGGCCGAAACTATTGATAAACAATGCACGGAAACCGTGCAGCAGGGTGCACGAATCCTGCACGGTGGTAGCCGGCAGGGCTGCAACGTTCAGCCGATTCTGCTCGACAAGGTTAAGCCCGGCATGACGGCTTTTGATGAAGAAACTTTTGGTCCGCTGGCCGTCATTGTTGAAGCCAAAGACGAACGCGATGCCGTAAAGCTCGCCAATCAGTCCAATTACGGGCTCGGCTCGGCGCTCTGGACGCAGGATCTGGAGCGGGCCGACCGGTTGGCGCGGCAAATTCAGGCCGGATCGGTGTTTGTCAATTCGCTGATGCGCTCCGATCCGCGCGTACCGTTCGGGGGCGTCAAGCTGTCGGGTTTCGGCCGGGAACTGTCGGACGTTGGCCTGAAAGAGTTCTTAAACATCAAGACCGTCTGGATGGAATAACAACCCGCAGGTTTCGGCTCGTGTCAGTTAGCTAAGCGCACCGGAGGCTGGCAAATACGGGCCGAAGCCTGCCCATTTGACCAGTCTGCCCTAAACGGCGACTTCCACGACTGTGCCGTGGTTGGAGTAAATCCGGAAGTGACCGCCCAGCTCTTCGGCCCGCTTTTTCATGTTTTGTAAACCGTAGTGGTTATCGAGCGAATCGCCCGGCGCCCAGGACAAACCGTTGCCGTTGTCGCTGACACTGAGCTGAAAGGAGCCGTCTTCTCTGGCATTGAGCAACACCGTTACTTCCGTGGCCTGAGCGTGCTTGACAACGTTGTGCAGGGCTTCCTGCATAATCCGGAACATGTTCAGGGCCTGAACGGACGTGAGCGGCTGATTGAGCTGCCCTTCTGTCTGGATGGTAATTTGCAGCGCTTCCATCTGCTGGAAATACCGGCTGATGTAGTGGTTTATCCGCTCTTCAAATTCCTCCAGGGTAAAGCTTTCCTGATGAATGGCCCAGATGGTGTCGCGCAGCATTTGAATGGCCTCCCGCGTGTAATCAACAACGGACCGGAGTTGCAACGACAGTTGACGGGCGTTGGTTGCGTTCTGTTTGTCGGCCTGCCGACCAATTTGCTGCAAACTGTTGACGATGAACGACAATTGCGCCCCTACGTTGTCGTGGAGGTCACGGGCGATGCGTTCTTTTTCCTGCAACGATTCGTTTTTGAGTTGCAAACTTTCCACGTGCGCTTCGTACGTCAGGCGCTGTTGCTGCGTGCGCTCATCGTTAAGCTGTTCATTGTGGTCGCGAATGAGTTTGTAGCGGTAAGCCAAGCCAAAGGTCAGAATCATGACTTCAAACAGGGCTGCCAACGCCAGGTTCTCGTAGCTCTCCAAAAAGGTGTAGGTCGGTAGAAGTCTGAAATTGCAGAGGATAACCAGAAAGTTGAGCAGGTAAAACGGACTAACCGCTACCAGATACAGCCAGGCTTCCTGAACGCGATACCGCCGAATTAAATTGACCACGATAAAAGTCCAGATGAGCGGCATAGGCAGCCAGTAGAAAATGATGAACAGCCGCATCAGAATCAACTCAACGGCGGGCGGAACGTACAACACCCATTCGGCCAGGAGCGAGGTCAGACAGAAAAGACCACCGACCAGCGCCACCGTTGCCACGCGGTGCCACAGCCGGCTGGGCGTATGTTGCAGCGATAGGAATGACCGGACAAACAGCAACTGAAAGAAAAAGAGCAGGAGCGGAAAGACGAAATAAACGTTTCGGTTTGGCATCCAGAACTGGCTGTCGAAAAAGAAATGATAGAGAAAACCGTCGTTGATGAAAAAGTAGCCACCCAGTCCCAGTATACAGAGGATGTATTTTGCGTAAATAAGGTCCAGGGTGGTCAGGTAAAAGAAGAAGCTAATGACGATCACAAAAACAAACACCGCAAACACCCCGCCCCAGAAAGCGTAGTCCTTCAGAATATACGTGTTGAGCGTGCTTTGCGGGCGAATGGTAACTGGAACGACCTGTACCCCCCGGCTTTTGAAGGCCCGAACGTAACAGGTTACCTCCTGACCCGCGTTCAGGCTAAACGGAAACCAGAAATTTCGGTGGTATACCCATTTCCGCGGAACGGGCGTCTTCCAGCCGTAAAGGGGGGAGGTGTAAAGAACTCGCTGTCCGTCGGTAATGAATAGCTGTAGTTCATCGAAGGCCCAAAAATCGGTTTCGTAAAAGAGCGCCTGAAGCTGTTTCGACGGGTTTCGCAGCCGGAAACGCAGCCAGACCGGATAGGCGTGCTGGTTGCCGCTCGTGTAGCCAAAGTTAGGAATGGGTGATGTGTTTGGCTGAAACTTTCCGTCCGACCTCAGCACGTCTCTGATCGTTAGGACATGGCTTGAGTCCTGAACAAACCAGATGTCATGGTCGATCACAACGGATTTGGCGTTCAGCGGAATGGGTATAGCCGGTTGATCGGCCCAGGCAAATGCCGGAGACAGCAGCCACAAAAAGACGATCAACCGGCAAAAAGAAGCCATACCACAGGAAGGTTCGGCTTCAAAGATAGCGAAAAAAAGAGGTTGGCTGCGAGGGACTTAGCCGTTTTTAATTACAAAACGACCTCGCCATAGAGGTCAAATTCGTGGGCTTCCGTAATCCGTACGTTGGCAAAGTCGCCCAGACGAACGTACTGGCTGGCCGGCACCAGAACTTCGTTGTCCACTTCGGGCGAATCGAACTCCGTGCGACCGATAAAAAAGCCGCCCTCTTTGCGGTCGAACAGCACTTTGTAAGTCTTACCGAGTTTTTCCTGATTCAGTTCTGAAGAGATTCCCTGCTGCAGTTCCATGATGGCATCGGCGCGTTCCTGCTTGATATCGGTCGGAATGTCGTCGGGCATGGTGTAAGAATGCGTGTTGTCCTCGTGCGAATAGGTGAAGGCTCCCAACCGGTCGAAGCGCATCCGTTCAACAAAGTCGTAGGTTTCGTCGAACATCGATTCCGTTTCGCCGGGGTGGCCGACGATCAGGGTAGTCCGAAGGGCAATATCGGGTACTTTCTCGCGGATGCTGTAAATCAGCGCTTCGGTTTTCTCGCGCGTAATGCCCCGGCGCATGAGTTTGAGCAGTTCGGTAGAGCCGGTTTGCAGCGGCATGTCGAGGTACTTACAGACGTTCGACCGCTCGCGCATCACATCCAGTACATCCATCGGAAAACCCGACGGGTAGGCATACTGCAACCGAATCCAGTCGATGCCTGCTACGTCGGCCAACCGGTTGATCAGATCGGCCAGGGTGCGTTTCCGTTCAAGATCCAGACCATAGTAGGTTAAGTCCTGGGCAATCAAAATCAGTTCTTTGGTGCCACGCCGGGCCAGTGAGTGAGCCTCTTTCACCAGTTCTTCGGCCGGGCGCGAGACGTGGTGACCGCGCATAAGCGGAATGGCGCAGAAGGAACAGGGCCGGTCGCATCCCTCGGCAATTTTCAGGTACGCGTAATGGGCGGGAGTAGTCAGAAGCCGTTCGCCCACCAGTTCGTGTTTGTAATCGGCTTTCAGCGTTTTGAGCAGCCGCGGCAGTTCGTTGGTGCCGAACCAGGCGTCAACGGTGGGAATTTCCACTTCCAGCTCGTCTTTATAGCGGTGCGACAGACAACCCGTCACATACACTTTATCGACCACACCCGCGTCTTTGGCGTCAACGTACCGCAGGATGGTGTTGATCGATTCCTCCTTTGCGTTATCAATGAAACCGCAGGTATTAATCACCACAATATTAGCATCGTCTTTCTTCGATTCGTGCGAAACGTTGTAGCCGTTGCCTTTCAACTGGGTGTAAAGTACTTCCGAGTCGACCAGGTTCTTGGAGCAACCCAGCGTGACGATATTAATTTTATTCGAGCGTAAGCCTTTTGTTTTCAAAACAGACTAAGATTAAAAACGGATCACCCTGATTTACAGGATTGCCTTTACAGCGGATGACGGACGGTATGCCCGACAAAATTAAATAATATAGCGTAAGCGGTAACCGTCTTAGCAGAACACCGCTACTTTTTACAAAGTTCGGAAAAGTACAATTCAGGAGAAAGTTATGGGGCAATTATCCACGGAATTTTATGCGGAACGCAACGGGTTGGAACGGTTTTGAAGTAATCGGTGATCGAATAATCCAGGTAGCTTTTGTTGTGGTTCAGATAAATCCGGCGACCGTCTTTCAAGATAAAACAAAAATAATGGTATCCACCGACCATTTTGCTGGATTCAGGACCCGGCGCGTGAATTTCGACTGCTTCCACGTCGGATGCCGTAATGCGAACAAGGCCGTCGGCAGCAGCGATCTCAAGACTTTTGTCCGCTGGATCCAACGTGATGGTTCTTGCCTTCGTAATGAGCCAGTACTGCCACTCCAGTTTGAAAAGCAGCGCAATAAACCACAACGAATAAAAGGCTACTGCCACGCCCGACCAAACGATGCCCCAATGCCAGTAAGCCGTTGCAAAGCGCTCAGCAATGAAGAACATGCAATAGAGCAGCAAGAGATTGAAGAAAATGAGAACGAGTAAGGAGAGAAAGGCAAAGCGGCTGAAGTACTCCCCTTTGCTGACCTGATAGGTAACCCGAACTACTAACGGCGACTCATTGCCCATCGATTTGGCCGTATACCGGATTAGCCGGTAGATTACCCAGCCGAAGGGAAACACAACGGCAGCCATGATCAGTAGGGCGTTCAGCACGTTCATAGACGGTCAATATACCGCCTGATACGTAATTTCAAACGTGATCGATGACTGGCGGTTTTTCTCGACCGTTACCGGAAAAATATGGTTCTGCGTGTCAAACAGGTTCGCGTATAAACCTTTTTGTTCCTGCACGAAAATGGAATACGTGCCCGGTGCCAGATCAACGCAGAACTTGCCATCTTTATCCGACTGGACTTTTTTAATGAGCCGGGTGTTGACTCTGGTGTAAAAACCGTCGTCGGTAGTTTGCGTCTGATCAATTTTGGTCAATTCATACACCAGCACTTCCCGCACAACCGGCTGGCCTTTCGGCTGCGACCGTCCGGGGCCGGGCATGTGGTTGCCGGATTTAAAGACAACCGTGCCGCAAATACCCTGCGCCTGCTTCTGCCCCTGGCTAGGCTTGCAGGCAACTGAAAGCGCCGTTACCAGCAGCCAGGTTGCCAGCGATAAAAGCCGTTGATGGATGTGTATGTTTTTCATGAGGCTCGTCAAGCGGATCAGCTTGGTGCGGAAACCGAATCAGGCTTTCTTAAAAAACGAATCCACAAACTCCATCTTGCTGAAAGTCTGTAAATCTTCGATTTTTTCACCGACGCCAATGTATTTCACCGGTATCTTGAACTGATCCGAAATACCGATCACCACCCCGCCTTTGGCCGTGCCGTCCAGCTTCGTGATGGCCAGCGCCGTTACATCCGTCGCTTTGGTAAATTCCGTCGCCTGAATAAAGGCGTTCTGCCCCGTCGACCCGTCGAGGACCAGCAATACTTCGTGGGGGGCTTCGGTCAGGAATTTCTGCACCACCCGCTTGATCTTCGATAATTCGTTCATCAGGTTGACTTTCGTGTGCAGACGGCCCGCCGTATCGATAATAACCACGTCGGCGTTCATATCGACGGCTTTTTTTACGGCATCGAAGGCCACCGCCGAGGGGTCGGTATTCATACCATGATCGATTACCGGCACGCCAACCCGTTCTCCCCAGAGTTTCAGTTGGGAAACCGCGGCCGCCCGGAAGGTATCGCCCGCCCCCAACACCACTTTATAACCCCGTTTGTGATACTGAGCCGCCAGTTTCCCGATCGTGGTTGTTTTCCCGACGCCGTTGACGCCCACGACCATGATAACGTACGGTTTTTTGCCAGCAGGCAACGAAAAATCATCGTTAACATCGACGGATCTGTTTTCGGCCAGCAGCGCAGCAATTTCTTCCCGTAAAATCCGATCCAGCTCGCTGGTACTGACGTATTTATCCCGGGCCACGCGCGCTTCGATGCGCCGGATAATTTTAACGGTGGTTTCAACGCCCACGTCGGACGTCACCAAAACTTCTTCCAGTTCGTCGAGTACCTGATCGTCGACGGTCGATTTACCAACAACGGCGCGGTTGAGTTTCGAGAAAAAACTATCTTTGGACTTTTCCAGCCCTTTATCAAGTGATTCTTTTTTTTCCTTCGAGAAAAAATCAAACAGGCCCATTTCGTAGACGTTCTAACGTTTGATGGTAGTGTATAAGAACCAATGGCTTAGTTAGTATTGGCTCCTTCGGATGTTTTTAGCAACAAAAATAAAAACAAAAAAGTCCCACCGACGATCGAAGGGACTTACAATGTGTCATAAAACCGGAAGACTAGCCTTTCAGAGCAGCCTGTACTTCTTCCAGTGGGACCATTTCTTCTCTAAAGGTGTAAGCACCGGTTTTCGGTGATTTTACGGCTTTGATAATCTTTGCGAAGTTCTTACCGCCACCTTCCTTCTTCAGGGTTGCAACAACTTTCTTTGCCATCTTTGATAGGCGGGAACAGTCCCGCGTTTACAATTATTTAATTTCTTTGTGTACGGTTACGCGTTTCAGGTTCGGATTGTACTTTTTCAGTTCGATCCGGCTCGGCGTATTCTTCCGATTTTTGGTGGTAATGTAGCGCGAAGTGCCCGGAACGTTCGTGTCCTTCTGCTCCGTACACTCCAAAATCACCTGAATTCTATTGCCTTTCTTAGCCATTGCTGTAAATATTTTCTCAAACAGGAACGCAAAGGTAAGAAAAAGTCGTAATAAGAAAAACGGTTCGTTGTGAATAATTTCGAAAAACTGCTTAATTCCTAGCGGTTTAAAGGCAATTTTGATTTTTGGGCATCCACTGCCGACCTTTGATGAGCAATGACTCCACAAACCATCCAATACGAATACCAGCCCGGACTGTTTCAGGCGTCCGAGCCGAATAAATATACAACCGACGACCTTGAGTCCGGTCAGATGATTCTGAACATGGGGCCGCAGCACCCCTCGACGCACGGTGTTCTCCGCATGGAAATCGTTACCGACGGGGAAATCATCGTGGATGTGGTGCCGCACCTGGGCTACCTGCACCGCTGCTTTGAGAAACACGCCGAGTCGCTGCCGTACAACCAGACGTTGCCGTTTGTTGATCGGCTGGATTACCTGGCCGCCATGAACAGCGAACACGTTTTCTGCATGGGCGTTGAGCGAATGCTGGGCATTGAAGGTGAACTGCTGAACCGTCCCGACGGGCGACGGATTGAATACATCCGGGTGCTGGTTTCCGAACTCAACCGGCTGGCGTCCCACTTTGTAGCGATTGGCACCTACGCGCTGGACATTGGCGCCTATACGCCGTTCCTGTGGATGATGCGCGACCGCGAACACCTGCAACGGCTGCTGGAATGGGTCAGCGGGGCGCGAATGCTCTATAATTATATCTGGATTGGCGGCCTGTTCTACGATCTGCCGGTGGGATTTGAAGAGCGGTGTCAGGAGTTTCTGAAATACCTGAAACCGAAGTTGCTGGAAATGCAGCAGCTAGTGGCCGAGAACAAGATTTTTGTTAAGCGAACGGCGGGCGTGGGCGTTTTGCCGCTGCCGGTAGCCATCAATTATGGCTGCTCCGGGCCGGTCTTGCGGGCGTCGGGTCTGCGGTATGACCTGCGCCGGGTTGATGGTTATTCCGTTTATCCCGAACTGGAGTTTGACATTCCAATCGGGGAAGGAGCCGTTGGCAAACTGGGCGATTGCTGGGACCGGAACTACGTGCGGGTGATGGAGTGCTGGGAATCGGTCAGAATTGCCGAGCAGTGTCTGACGCAACTGACGGGCGATCTGAAGCGCACCCGGGACTTTGATCCGCAGGCTCTGGTGCCGAAGAAAATCCGCCCGAAAGCGCAGGAGTTTTACATTCGGGGCGAAATTTCGAAGGGGGAATTAGGCTTCTTTTTCCGGGCCGACGGCCGGTCGGATGTGCCCTTCCGCTGCCGGGCGCGCTCGTGTTCGTACCACAATTTGTCCGTCATCAGCGAAATTTCCAAAGGTGCCATGATTGCGGACCTGGTGGCTATTATCGGGTCCATTGACGTGGTAATGGGAGAGGTCGACCGTTAAGCCAGGACGAGTATTTCCTTTGTGTTACGACCCAAACCGTCGTAGTCCAGGCCGTAGCCAACGACAAACTGGTTTTCGATTTCAAAACCGACGTATTTAATCGCTACCTCGACTTTCAAGGCCTCCGGTTTGAACAGCATGGTTGCAATTTCCAGTGAGCTGGGCTGTTGCTGCCTCAACTGCCGCGATACTTCCTGGATGGTCAAACCCGTGTCGATAATATCCTCGATCAGAATGATATCCTGACCGGTGAGCGACTCACTCAAGCCGAGTAATTCCCGGACAATGCCCGTCGAAGCCGTTTGCTGGTAGGAGCTGACCCGAATGAAGGTAACCCGGCACGGAATGGTCAGATGAGTCATCAGCTCGGCCGCAAAGATGAACGCGCCGTTCAGCACCACAACGAGCATGGGCTCTCTGTCCTGGTAGTCGTGGTTGATTTGGTCGGCAAGCTGAACAATGCGGTTTTTCAGCTTGTTTTGATCGATGAAGGGAACAAAGTTTTTGTCTTTGATGGTCAGCATACGGTGCCAGTTGACGCAAAACTCAAAGGTACGGCATCCGGCGGGTTCTAAAAACTTTTCGTTGCGTAAACTGGAAATTCAAAAACTTCGTTGATAGGAGACGATACTAGTATCCTGTAAAAATGAAAAAAAACATTCTTGTTTTAATAGGCTTTTTGTTGACTCTGACGGCGCGCGCCCAGGTTTATTCACTAGCCGAATTTGACAAAAAATACGATATGTTGCTGAAGCACCCCGGCGTTCAGATTGAGTCGGCGGAAGCGATCAATAACTTATATAATTACAAATTTTACGAAGCGGACAAAGAGTTTCGGTGGTTGAAGCTGCGGTATCCCGACCATCCGATGCCCTACTTCCTGATGGCGCTGGCGGAATGGTGGAAAATCGTGCCGAATACCGAAAACACTGATTTCGACGACAGGTGTCACGCGTATTTGGACACAACCATCACCAAGGCCGAAAAGCTGTACGATAGCAAAGACAACAAAGTCGAACCCTCGTTTTTTCTGGCGGCTGGCTACGGTTTTAAAGGTCGGCTTTACTCCGAACGGAAAAAATGGGCCAAAGCAACCTGGGCGGGCAAAAATGCCCTTAAATACTTTGAGAAGTGTAAAGGCAACGGTGATCTGACGCCGGAACTGCTGTTTGGCGATGGGTTGTACAATTATTATGCGCAGTGGATTCCGAAAAACTATCCGGCGCTCAAGCCCATTTTGATGTTTTTTCCGAAAGGCAACAAAGCGGAAGGAATCCGGCAACTGGAGTTGACGGCCAACAACGCGTTTTACACCCGCACGGAAGCCCGGTATTTCCTGCTTCAGATTTACAGCATGGAAAACCAGTACGACAAAGCGTATGATCTGGCGAAATACATGTGGCAGCAGTATCCGGACAACCCGTACTTTGAGCGTTATTACGCCCGGACGGCCTTTGTGCGGGGCTACAACAACGAAGCCATCGCGGCCGCTAACAGCATCCTGAGCAAGATTGAGCGCGGGATGGACGGTTACGAAGGCGTCGGTGGGCGAACTGCGGCTTACATAGTGGCCTATGCCAACCACCACTACACCCGCGATATGGCGAAAGCCAAGCAGTATTACCAGAAAACCATCGATTTTGCCAAGCAGACGAATTCCTTCGATGCGGCCTATTATTGGGCGTCAGTGTTGAACCTGGGAAAAATTGCAGCGGCTGAGAAGAACTACGATCAGGCGCAAACTTACTACAAGGAAGTGATTGACAAGGCCGACCGCAAATCCAGCCAGCACAAAGAAGCCAAAGATGGGCTGGATAACCTGAAGAAATTACGCCGGGAGGAACGGAGGAAAGCGCGAAGAGGGTAACTGACTAATGAGTCAGGGATGATGAACGATGAGTTGTATTATCCCATCATCGTTCATCATCCCTGACTCATTATTTTTTCAGGGAATGGGCAGTACTTTGCTTTCCTTGAAAGTTGAGAGAATCACCATCGTCTGGGTGCTGGCTACTTCTTCAATTTCGTTGATTTTTTCCAGCATCAGAACCTGATACGAAGCAATATCTTTGGCAATAACTTTCAACAGAAAATCGCCGGAACCGGTGATGTGATGGCACTCAATAATCTCCGGAATGTTTTTTACGGCGTTGACAAATGACTCCGTTACCTGCTTTTTGTGCCCAACCAGCGACACCTGTACGAACGTTGTAACACCCAGGCCAACCCGATCCCGGTTTAGTTGGGCGTGATAGCTTTGAATGATTCCCGAAGTCTCTAATTTTTTTACGCGCTCCAGTGTCGGAGCAGGCGATAAGCCAATTTCTTTCGATAATTGGGCGTTGGTGATTTTAGCGTTCGTCTGTAAAATTTCTAATACCTTCCGATCAATCTGATCGAGCTTGATTCCTGACATGATAGTGTTAACTTAAAAACTTCATCCAACCAATAGAAGATCGCGCAAAACTAAACATTATCCTTACATTTTTATAAAAAAATATGGATTTTTTACTAAAAAGTAAAATAATGATTGGTTCTGCAAGCCAATTCTGCGCTCAAAATTACTGTAAACAATAGTTATACCAAACACTGTTCAACATCAATATTTTCCGTTCCTAATTTTTTTCCAAATAAAATTTTGTAACCATGTCGTTTATATGGGCTGGATCTGCGTAGCAAAAGATCGTTCTCCTTCTTAAAATACAAAAAGATATATCTCGAGTCCGAACGGGGGTGATTGGAGAAATACAATAAACCTTGGATTGACGCAGTTGAAAGGTGACAAGGTTCTTGTGTATCTTTGACTATTCTTACTTGGTGATCAACAATTTGTGCATGCGCGGTCTGGATCGGCTTTCTGGTATCATCTTACTCTTTTTCGCAATGACGGGCATTGTCTGTGCCCAAACTCCCCCCAAACGCGAATTTCGGGCGGTCTGGATTGCGACGGTGGATAACATTGATTGGCCGAGCGTGCGGGGGTTATCGTCCGACAATCAGCGGGCGGAGTTTGTCAGTCTGCTCGACCAGCACCAGCGGGCGGGTATCAACGCCGTCATCGTACAGATACGGGCGGCTGCCGATGCGTTCTACGCCAAAGGGGCAGAACCCTGGTCGTTCTGGCTGACCGGGCAGCAGGGCCGCGCGCCGGAACCCTTCTACGATCCGCTGGAATTTATGATCAAGGAAGCCCACGACCGCGGCATGGAATTTCACGCCTGGTTTAACCTCGACCGCGCCACCTTCAGTAAACTGTCCAGCGTTACACCGGACCACATCAGCAACCGGCGACCGGAGTGGATGTTGCACTACGGCGGCCGCAAACTCTTTAATCTGGGGCTACCCGAAGTGCGCAGTTACGTGACCGGAATCGTGACCAATATCATCCGGAATTACGATGTCGACGGTATTCACTTTGACGATTACTTTTACCCGTACGGGATTGCCGGGCAAGTGGTCAGGGATGAGGTAACATTCAAGACCTACGGCAACGGCATGAACCGCGATAACTGGCGCCGGGAAAACGTCAATCAGCTCATCCGTCAGCTGCACGACTCGATACAGACCATTAAACCGTATGTGAAGTTTGGCGTCAGTCCGTTTGGCGTCTGGAAAAACCGTACTCAGGATCCGGAAGGATCGGAAACAACAGGCGGTCTGACTTCTTATTTTGATCTCTACGCCGACACGCGCAAGTGGATTCGTGAAGGCTGGATTGATTACATCGCCCCGCAGGTTTATTTCAGTACGGATTTTGTGAAAGTGCCGTATCGTCTGCTGGTCGACTGGTGGGTTAAAAACGGTTTTAGCCGTCATCTTTACATTGGGCAGGGTGCGTTTCGAGTCAACCGGTCCACCCCCCGCGACCGGGCCTGGGATGACCCGAACGAAATATCCACCCAACTGAAGTACAACCGTCAGTTCAGTCAGGTTCACGGCAGTATTTTTTTTAGCTCCAAATCACTTACCAACAACCTCAACGGTGTTCGGGATACGCTGTTGACGAACTTTTACCGGTATCCGGCCCTCATACCGCCCATGACCTGGAAAGACCCGGAACCACCACTTTCCCCGAAAGATTTAAAGGCCAACCCAACGCCGGAAGGTGTGGAGCTGTTCTGGCAGGAACCTGCCCCCGCGCCGGACGGCGATAAAGCCCATTATTATGTAATATATCGTTTCGACCGGAAAGACAAGATGGTGCTGGAAGACCCGACCCACATTGTCGCCATCTGTGTGGGGGAGCATACGACCCGATTCATCGACCGCACCGCCGAACCGGACAAGCGGTACGTGTATGCCATTACGTCATTTGACCGGCTGCACAACGAAAGTGCGCCGATTCAGGTCAACGTTCGGGTGCCGGAGCAGTGAAAAAGAGCTGAGAGGTTAGACTAAAGACAGTAGACTTGATCCTACAAGTCCCTGGTCTCTAATCGAACCTCTCAGCTGTTTTATTCTTTTATACGGTTTTCAGAAAAGCCAGTCCTTTTACGGCGATGTCTTCTCCCGAAGATTCGATGTCGCGCCAGATGGCAGCGGCTTTGGCAATGGCTTTTACATCCGGCGTAAAGGACTCGATTACCAACTGGCCTTTAAAGTCAATGTCTTTCAGTGCCTGACCGATGGAGTCCCAGTTAATGTGGTCATTGCCGGGAATACCGCGGTCGCAACCGCAGGTGTGCAGCAACTCCAGCCGTGATCCAGCCTTGCGAATGGCGTCGGCCTGGGATTTCTGCTCGATGTTCATGTGGAACGTGTCGAGGTGCAGCCGAACAGCATCGTTGCCTACCAGATCCGCCAGTTCAATGGCCTGATCAACGGTGTTGATGAAGTCGGTTTCGAAGCGGTTCAATGGCTCAAGGGCTATTTTTAAGCCTTTGCCCGCTGCGTAGTCGGCCAGTTCTTTCAAATTCTTGACAACGGCTTTCTGTTGTTCGGCGTAAACCTCTTTGGGGGTCGCTTCGGCGCGTCCAACGCTCGAATACAGCGGGCCAACCAGCATTTCGGCTCCAATTATCTCCATCACATCCAGCACACCTTTCAAATACGTCATGGCATTTTGCTGCTGCTCCTCGTCGCCCCGGAAATCGCGGTCGAGGCTCATGGCCGCGCAAACCGTCCTGCAGCCCAGCTTGGCATCGGCCAGCGCTTGTTTAACAACTTGCGGGTCAATGTTTGCGGGATCTTCCAGCCCGATTTCTACGGTGTCGAAACCCCATTCAGCAAATTTTGAAAACCACTTCACACTTTCGTTGGTGAAGGGTGACGTAAACAAAAACGTGTTAATCCCGATGGTGTACATGCGTGTAGATGTGTTAAGTCCGGTCTTTGCTGCGGCAGTTCAATGGCAATTTATCGCCCGCAGTCTATTCTTTTCGAGGAAACAAAGAAACGGAACGTTACTTTATACTGCCAACAAAAGACATTTATGACGTCTTCTTGCCAAATTTCAGGCACTAAACCGTTGGGTAACTTCGGCCATCACCTCGTCTATGGGCCGGGCCGTCGGGAAAAAAGAAACAGTTTTGAGGAGAATTCCTTCCACCACCGCATCAGGGCAGGAGGCTCCGCAGGTCAGCAAAACTGTCACCGGCTCGTGGTTGGGAAGAAAGTGTTCCGTGACAACTTCCTGCTTGGCATGAATATCAAAGTGCCGAACCAACTCCCTTGACAGAATCTTCTGCTCGGTTTCAATAAAATACGTCGGTAGCTGCTGCTGGCACAGCTCGACCAGGTGCAGCGTGTTGGAACTGTTGTAACCACCGGCTACGAGGGCAAAATCAGCGGGGTTTTTCAGCAGGGCGTAGGTCGAATCCTGGTTGTCGTTGGTTGCGTAGCAGAGGGTATCGCGGGTATTGGCAAAGCGCGTTTCTACCTCTTCCGGCATCAGGTGATGATGCCGGATCATGACGGTTTTCAGATAATCGGCAATCTGCTGCGTATCCGACGCAAGCATGGTCGTCTGGTTCACAACGCCAATGCGCTGCAAATCGCGCTCAGGATCGAACCCTTCCGAAAACTGACCTTTAAATTCGGTATAAAACGCTTCTTTCGCCGACTCGCCGGTTAGGTAGGTAGCCAGGCGTTGCGCCTGAGCCATATCTTTCACGACCACGGTCGGGGCCGACTCCTTGCTGTGTGAAAACGTAGCGCGGGTTTCTTCGTGCGACGGTTTTCCGTGCACCACCACGGTATAATCTTTCTGACCAATTTGGGTGGCTTTGTTCCAAACCTTTTCCACAAAAGGACAGGTCGTGTCGTATTGCTCAACGTTTAAGCCAATTTGAGCCAGCTTCTGCTGAATTTCAATGGTTGTTCCGAAAGCCGGAATAACTACAACGTCATCGGATTTTAAATTGTCCCACGGAACAATCTGCTTACCTGACGTTTCCATCAGAAAACGAACACCGCGTTCCTGCAAATCCCGGTTTACGTCCGGATTGTGAATCATTTCACTCAGAAGGAAGATGCGTTTGTCGGGATTCTCGGAGATGGCTTTGTAGGCAATTTCGATGGCGTTTTCTACCCCGTAACAAAACCCAAAGTGCCGGGCGACCAGAAACCGGACCGGGCCGAAATCAAGCAGGGTGGGCGTAAAATCCCGTTTGAGTTTATCACGCTTCCGGCGAAGTTCTTTCAACGGACTGATGATGTGGCTGCGGTAATAATCCGGAATGTTGAAGGATTTCATTGGGCAAAATTAAACGAACTCCTTAGTAGAACAATGGATGAAAGGGCTTCGTTCGGCAAAATGCCGCGGTGGTTTAGGAGAGGGTGGTCAGCCGGCCCAGAATATCATCCAGATACTCCCGGCTGTTGCTCAGGCGCGGCACTTTATGCTGTCCTCCGAGCTTGCCCCGGGTTTTCATCCATTCGTAAAAGGTGCCCCGCGGAACGGGGTGGACAATGGGTGCCTGCAACACCATGTCGTTATACCGCTTGGCGTCGTAGTCGGAATTGACCTGCCGGAGCGTTTGATCGAGCGTAGTGCAGAAGGTGGCGAAATTATCCGGTTCGCTGGAAAACTCGATAATCCATTCGTGGCAACCGTTGGTTCCGCTACCCATATAAACCGGTCCGGCGGTATAGTCGCTGACGGTGGCGCCGGTTGCTTCACAAGCCCGCGTAATGGCTGTTTCGGCGTTTTCGATGATTACTTCCTCGCCAAACGCATTGATAAAATGCTTGGTTCGCCCGCTGACTCTCAGCCGGAAGGGGTAGCGGGAAGTAAAGCGAACGGTATCGCCGATCCGGTACCGCCACAGGCCACCGTTGGTTGAAATAATGAGGGCGTAATTTTTATTTAGCTCTACTTCCTCGATGGTCAGCGCCTTGGGGAAGGGCTTGTCGGCATCTTCGATGGGCACAAATTCATAGAAAATGCCGTAATCCAGCATCAACAGCATTTCGCCAACCCGTTTCAGGTCGTCCTGAATGGCGAAGAACCCCTCGGATGCATTGTAGATTTCGAGGTAGTTGATGCCAGCCGACGGAAATACTTCGTTGGCAAACAATTCGCGGTACGGCTGAAACGCCACCGCGCCGTGAATGAAGACTTCGAAATTCGGCCAGACCTCCAGAATGCTCTGTTTCCCCGTTAACGCCAGGACTTTTTCCAGCAACACCAGCGCCCAGGTTGGCACGCCCAGGATGCTCGTCACATTTTCGCGGGACGTAACCTCGGCCATCCGGTCAATCTTGGCTTCCCACTTGTCCATGAGCGCTACATCGATGGGTGGAGTCCGGATGTATTGCGCCCAGGAAGGCAGGTTTTTCATGACGACGGCGGATACATCGCCCGCAAAACCGTGCGGGCTATACGGGTTTTCGTGCAGACTACCGCCGATCGACAATCCCTTTCCTTCGAACGCTTTGCTCTCCGGGCGGTTGGCGATGTAAAGCGCCATCATATCTTTTCCGCCTTTGAAATGGCTTTCGTCCAGTGACTCCTGCGAGATGGGGATAAACTTGCTGCGGGCGTTGGTGGTGCCCGATGATTTGGAAAACCAGTGAATCCGAGAGGGCCAGAGCAGTTTCTGCTCACCCTTCATGGTGCGTTCAATGTAGGGAAACAAATCCTCGTAAGACGAAACCGGCACGCGCTCCTGAAAGTCCCGCACACTGCGAATCGAGTCGTACTGGTGCTGCCGCCCCCAGTGGGTATGCCGCCCTTTGCTGATCAGTTGTTGAAAAACGCCCTGCTGCATTTCACCGGGGCGCGCCATCATCGCTTCGATGCGAGGCACACGCCGTTGCAGCAGCCATTTCAGTGTCGTATTCAGCAGGGTCATACGAGGAGAGCTAAATCTAGGTCAAACTTACTAAAAATGTTGTATTTAGAAGAAGCTTTATCTCATAACCTGAAGGAGAACGATATTGTTCGTTGAGATTATTTTCCGTAATAATGGAAAAAAAGACCGTCCTGGTGCTTTTTATTCCTAAAATTGGGATAAAAGCGAGAATAAATTTTCTTTGTGAAAGCCAACAAATCCACGGCTGCTGATATGAAAATAGTAATAGCTCTACTTTGCTGTCTCATTTCGATTGGATTAACAGTTTCATTAGATCGGCAGTGGGGGACGGTTCCGGCTTTTGGGCGGTTGCTCAGCCCATTTGAGGGTTTCTGGCAAAACGCGGAAATTGAGGATGCAGGTTCGGAGCAAACGCTATCGATCGAAGGCACGCGGGATCAGGTAACGGTGCTGTTCGACGACCTGCACGTCCCTCACATCTTCGCCCGGAATGATTACGATGCCTATTTTGCCCAAGGCTATGTGACGGCCCGGGACCGGCTCTGGCAGATGGAATTTCAGACTCACGCAGCCGCCGGACGCATTTCAGAGGTCATTGGCGAACGGGCTCTCGAGCTGGATCGCAACAAAAGGCGGCTGGGCATGGCGTACGGTGCCGAACAATCACTGACCGGTATGCTAGCTGATCCCGCCACCCGATCGGCGCTGGAAGCCTACACGGCGGGAATCAACGCTTACATCGCCCAACTGAAACCAGCTCGGCATCCCATCGAATACAAACTGCTGGGCTACGCCCCCGAGCCGTGGACGCCCTTAAAATGCGCCTTTCTGCTTAAGCAAATGACGCAAACGCTGGCGGCCGGCGCCGACGATCTGCTGATGACCAACGTACGTCGGAAGTTAGGGCCAGCGCTTACGGCCAATTTATTTCCCGATTATCCTTTCAAAGAAGACCCCATCATCCCGGTCGGTACGCGCTGGGATTTTACGCCGGTCAAAATACCGTCGGCACCGGTCGATTCCGAAACCGATAGCAGTATGGCCTGGAACTGGCAGCGGCACGATCCGGCCATTGGCAGCAACAACTGGGCCGTAGGTCCGCAGAAGTCGGCGACCGGTTACCCTATTCTTGCAAACGACCCCCACTTAACGCTTAGCCTGCCCTCCATCTGGTACCAGATTCAGTTGGTTACGCCTACCTTAAACGTTTACGGTGTTTCGCTGCCGGGCGCGCCGGGCGTCATTATCGGTTTCAATAAAGAAGTGGCCTGGGGCGTTACCAACGTGGGAGCCGACGTGCTTGATTTTTACAAAATTCGGTTTCGGGATAACCGGCGTCAGGAATACTGGCACGATGGTAAATGGAAGCCCGTCCGTCGGCGTATCGAACGCATCAAAGTGAAAGGAAAGCCCGATGTGGTGGATACAGTATTGTATACCCACCACGGTCCGGTGGCGTATCTGCTGGAGGAAAAACCTTTTACGACCAACATTCCAACGGGGTACGCCATACGCTGGATTGCCCATGAAGTAGACAATGGCTTGAAAACGTTTTACCTGCTGAACCGGGCCAAGACGTACGATGACTACGTAACGGCTTTGTCTTTTTACACGGCCCCGGCGCAAAATTTTGTCTTTGCCAACGCTGCCAAAGACATTGCCATTTCACCAAACGGGCGGTTTCCACTTAAATGGCGCGGCCAGGGTAAGTTTTTATTGGATGGCACCAGGGCGGCCAACGACTGGCAGGGCTGGATTCCGGCTGCGCAGAATCCCCGCGTCAAAAATCCGCCGAGAGGATTCGTCAGTTCGGCCAATCAGTTTTCCACGGATCCTACGTATCCTTACTATATAAACTGGGAATTCGAGACGCCCGATCGGGGAATGCGCATCAACCAGCGGCTGGCGGCCATGCAGCGGGTAACCGTCGATAGCCTGCGTCAGTTGCAGAACGATGTCTACAACCACCAGGCGTCTACTTTTCTGCCCGTTTTGTTGCCCCGCATTCGCGAAAAGGATTTATCGGGAAGTCAGAAGCAGGCGCTCAGAACCGTCCGGCAGTGGAACTACCAGCAGGATACGGCTTCGGTTGCGGGCACCATCTTTATGGAATGGCTGGAGCACCTGGATCGCGTTATCTGGGCCGATGATCTTCCGGACGAACCCGGCCAGCCGATGCGCTTCCCGAACGCCGTCCGGACCCTGCAATTACTCTCCGAAGAGCCTGATGCGCGTTGGTTTGATAACGTTTTGACGACCAACCGCAAAGAAACGATTCAGGATGCTGTCACGAGCAGCTTTCAAAGCACAATCGATTCACTGGCCAAGCAGTACGGCCCGCTGGGGAAAAGCTGGGCCTGGGCCGACCATAAACAAACCGGAGTCCGGCACCTGATCCCCGGGCTGGATGCATTCAGTGCCCTAAATGTTCAGATTGGCGGAGGGCCCCGCATCGTGAATGCCGCCGGACGCCGGGCCGGGCCGTCGTGGAGGATGGTGGTGCAAACCGGTCCGCAACCGCGTGCTTACGGGGTGTTTCCCGGTGGTCAATCGGGAAATCCGGGCAGTCCTTATTACCTGAACATGCTTGAAACCTGGCGGAAGGGAGAGCTGTATGAGCTGCTCTATCTTCAATCAGCAGCTCAGAAACACCCGCGTATTCATTCCACGCTTACCCTGACTCGTTAACCCATGCATCCATTCTTATTGATCGCACTCTTAAGCGCTGTTACACAGTTGTTTCTGCCGTGGTGGAGTATTGCCGTTGTTGCTTTTGGCGTGTGCTTCTGGCGCAGCCCGACGGGCTGGCGGGCATTTGGCAACGGTTTTCTGGGAATTGCCGTCGTCTGGCTGCTTTATGCGCTGGGTATTCATTTTCAAACCGGCGGTATTTTGACGGCCCGCATGGCTGATCTTCTCCTGAAAACAAAGTCGTCGGTTCCGCTGCTTTTACTGACGCCTTTGCTGGGCGGCCTGGTTGGTGGATTCGCCGGTTTGGCGGGGCAGCAGGTGAGAGCGGTGGTTGGGGCAAGCCGTTAATCCTCTTCGGAAAGCGGGTTTGAATTGCGACGTAACCAGTAAATTGTACCTTTGTAGAATCATTAAACTATTAATTAACTGTTTCTTGTGAAAAACGCATCTCTTGTTTTGAACGCTGTGCTGGCGGTAGCTGTAGCGGTCTTGTATTATTTGCACTTCTCGGAAAAACAAACCGCTGAACCCGTAGCGGCCAGTACAACCAAATCAACCCCTGCCCGCAAGACGGTTTATGTGAACGTTGATTCCTTATTAACCAATTACGAATATTTTAAAGACACCCGGAAAGTTCTCGAAAGCAAACGCTTTCAACTGGATAATGAATTGAATAACAAAGGCCGGTCTCTGCAAAATGAAGTAGCCTTTTTTCAGCAACGGGCTCAGACCATGACCATGGAGCAGGGGCGGGCTACCGAAGCGGCTCTGCAAAAGAAACAGCAGGACCTGATGGCCTACCGCGACCGTGTTGTGCAGCAACTAGCGGAAGAAGAGCAAAAGAAAAACGAGGAACTGTATAATCAGATTCATGACTACCTGAAGAAAGTGAACAGACAGAATCAGTATGATTTTGTGATGGGTTATTCAAAAGGGGGCGGGATTTTGTTTGCGGATAGCACGCTTGACGCAACGAAAACGATTATCGCCGGTTTGAACAAAGAATATCAGCAAAAGCAGCAGCCTAAGAAGTAAACGGTTGTATGTGGCTTTACAGGATTCATCTTTTTCATAGGATGAATCCTGTTTTTTTGCAGACTATCCAAGCGCGGCACAGAATTTGTTTTAGATAAATTGTTTGTAAAAGCAAAAATATAGAATAGTTGGCGTGTTCTTAAAGTATGGGGCTAGCTATTGAAATACAGAATCACTGTACGAAGAATGCAGTGCTAAAAATATCCTGGAGAATGTCGGTGTGTACAGAAAAGTCATGAGGCTGTGATTCGGCTGTGCTCTCTACAGTTGTAGGATAAAAACACCGACTTCACCAGGAGAGTCAGAAATGGCTATATCCACCCGTTCGATACCCCGAAGGACACTTCGGGGTATTTTTGTTTACAATTCGATACTTTTGACGTGAATATTTGTAGCGAAACCGTGTTATAGGTTGCCAGTGTTGTATATTATAGGCTGGAGAAACGACCTAAAAACCGTCTTGTTGAGGAAACGCATTGATTGATTATGGCAGATAAAACACTTGCAAAGCAGATTGAGATTCGGAACCGACGAGCCTCTTTTGAATATTTTTTTCTGGAAACTTTCGTGGCCGGCATCATGCTGACGGGCACAGAAATTAAATCGGTACGGCAGGGAAAAGTGAACCTGGGTGATGCCTACTGTCTTTTTTTTAACGAAGAATTGTATGTGCGGCAAATGCACATTTCTCAGTATACGGAAGGAACGTACAACAATCACGAGCCCCTGCGGGATCGCAAACTGTTGCTGCAGAAGCGGGAGCTCAAGCGCCTGGTCAATAAACTGACCGATCAGGGATTGACCATTATTCCCACTAAGCTCTTCATCAACGATCGGGGGTTTGCCAAGCTAGAAATTGCTCTGGCGAAAGGGAAGAAGCTGTACGATAAACGCGATTCTATTAAGGAACGAGACGTTTCCCGCGAGATGAGCCGCGAACAATATTAGCCTGAAAGGTTGATCCTTTCAGGATCTGCCAATTTTAAAAAAATGTGAATTATTCATTGAACATCTGTTATTTATAATGATATTTCGTTAACTTGCTTATAGGAAAGAAAGGAGTCTGATACATTGTTTATGGGTAGGAAAGTCCTAGTACTGAATCAAGATTATAGCGCACTAGGCATCTGTTCTGTACCAAAAGCGTTCTTGTTAGTCTACCTGAACAAAGCAGAACTGGTTGCTCAATCTGAAGTTTTCGTCCTGCGCACAGTAGACGATGAATACCCGTCGCCCACCGTCATCCGGCTCCACCGTTACATCCACCTGCCCTACAAGGGAGTCATGCTCAATCGGCAGAATATTTTCAAGCGTGATGGAAACCGTTGTCAGTACTGCGGGAAGCACGACGATTTAACACTGGATCATGTTCTGCCTAAATCGCGGGGGGGGAAAACCAACTGGGATAACCTCATCACGGCCTGTAAACGCTGCAATTCGCAGAAAGGTGATCTGACGCCGGAAGAAGCCGGAATGAAATTGTACCAAAAACCGTTCAAACCCTCTTTTCTGGTTTTTCTGCGCGACTTTTCCGGGTCGGTGGAAGAAACCTGGATGCCGTTCCTGGTGAAACGCGAGAAACTGTACTGACATATCTCCTCCTGGGCGCCTGCCCGCACAAAAAAACACTTTTTTTGTGCTACGGATTTATTTTCAAAAAATCTTACTATTTTTGCACCTCTATTTTCGGAGCACTGTCTCCCTATATCAACTAAAAATCAGCCAGGAAGGCCCGGGGGCTGATGTATCATGGGCCACAACTAAACTTTTATGAGCAAAACGCAAACACTGCCTGATTTTGATTGGGATAAGGCAGACAACCGGGGTTTTGGCAGCGGCTACTCAGCGGCAGAACGCGACCGCCTGGCCGAGCTGTACGATAACACCCTGGCGCAAGTAAACGAGAAAGAAGTAGTGACCGGAACCGTAGTCGGCATTACCGACCGGGAAGTTATCTTAAACATTGGTTTCAAATCGGATGGATTGGTTCCGGCATCGGAATTCCGCGATCTGCCCGACTTGAAGATTGGTGATGAAGTTGAAGTTTACGTAGAGAATCAGGAAGACCCTAACGGTCAACTGGTGTTGTCGCGCAAGAAAGCCAAAGTTATTACGGCTTGGCAGAAAATTCAGCGCGCCCTGGACGAAGATCTGGTTATTGAAGGTTTCGTGAAACGCCGGACCAAAGGTGGTCTGATTGTCGATATTTATAGCATTGAAGCTTTCTTGCCCGGTTCGCAGATCGACGTGAAGCCGATCCGTGATTTCGATATTTTTGTCGGCAAGAAAATGGAAGTGAAAGTGGTGAAAATCAATTACGCAAATGATAACGTAGTTGTTTCACACAAAGTCCTGATCGAAAAAGATCTGGAAGCACAACGTCAGCAAATCCTGAACAACCTGCAAAAAGGTCAGGTGCTGGAAGGTGTGATCAAAAACATGACCAACTTCGGGGTTTTCATCGACCTTGGTGGTGTCGACGGTCTGTTGCACATTACGGATATTTCGTGGGGCCGTATCAGCCACCCATCCGAACTGCTGCACCTCGATCAGAAAGTCAACGTTGTGGTTCTGGACTTCGACGAAGACAAAAAACGGATTTCACTGGGTATGAAGCAACTGCAGGCACACCCATGGGATTCGCTGGAAGGAGACATTCAGGTTGGTTCGAAAGTGAAAGGCCGCATTGTCAATGTAGCTGATTACGGTGCCTTCCTGGAAATCATGCCGGGCGTTGAAGGTCTGATCCACGTGTCAGAAATGTCGTGGTCGCAGCATCTGCGCAACCCGCAGGACTTCCTGAAAGTGGGTGATGAAGTGGAAGCCGTTGTGCTGACGCTGGATCGCAACGATCGCAAGATGTCCTTGGGTATCAAACAACTGACGGCTGACCCCTGGTCACGTCCGGAACTGGTTGAAAAATACGCCGTCGGTACGAAACACAAAGGTGTTGTGCGGAACCTGACCAACTTTGGTTTGTTCCTCGAACTGGAAGAAGGCATCGACGGTCTGGTACACGTATCGGATTTGTCATGGACGAAAAAGATCAAACATCCATCTGACTTTATCAAAGTTGGCGATGAACTGGAAGTAATTGTTCTGGAACTGGATGTTGAAAACCGTCGTCTGGCGCTCGGCCACAAGCAACTGGAAGAGAACCCATGGGATACGTTCGAAAGCGTATTCGTACCGGGCTCCGTACACCGTTGCACCATCCTGGCGAAAAACGACAAGCTGGCTACGCTAGAATTGCCATACGGAATCGAAGGCTTCGCAGCTTTGAAAAGCCTGCAGAAGGAAGACGGTTCCTGGGCTGAAGTAGGCGAAACGCTGGAGTTCAAAGTAACTGAGTTCTCGAAAGAAGAAAAACGCATCATGCTGTCACACTCAAAAACGTGGCAGGAGAAAGGCGAAGATCGGAAGCCCGAGAAAAAAGCAGCTACGGCGAAAGCTCCGACGTCCAACAAAGAGCCTGAGCGTGCTACACTTGGAGATCTGGATGCACTAGCAGCCTTGAAAGAACAGCTGGAAGGCCGTTCAAAAGGTGAATAAGTCGTTAAAAAGTTAGATTGCCGACAAATTTTGTAGTAAGTTTGCGGCATGATACGAGTCGAGGAGTTGGGAAATAGGTCCTTGTCAGAATCGGTTAAGTAAGGTTTTTCAAGTGCCGGTTTCTCAACTCCAAAACGAAATGGTCCTGTGGCCGAGTGGCTAGGCAGAGGTCTGCAAAACCTTTTACAGCGGTTCGAACCCGCTCGGGACCTCCTCGGATGTGTTGGCTAAATACATCAATACAGTAAAAAACAAAAAGCCATCTGACCTGTTAGTCAGATGGCTTTTTGTTTGTATTAAAAGGTGGTTTTATTGGCTAAAAAAGGGCCGAAAAGTTAGTTACTTAGACAAAGTATAAATAAAAAAGTGCTCCAAAATATCAAACCGCAAGTGTTTGATTAAAACCGTTCCTGTACTACTTTTGTGCGTTAATGGAAAATAATTAGTAGGTATGCATACTGATTTTGGTGATTTCTCATTGCTTAAAATGTACTCGCGAAGTGTAATAAATAGGGTAGTAATTGTACTAATCGTCCTATTAGGAAGCTATCGCTCGCAGGCGCAAGACGCGGCAAAAGGTAAGGAGTTGTTCTCGACTTTGTGCCAGCAATGCCACGCGGTTACCGATGAAAAAGTAATCGGTCCGGGCTTAAAGGGTATCAATCAGCGCCGGGATGAGGCATGGCTTATCAAGTGGATTAAAAACCCGCAGGCGATGATCTCCAGCGGTGATCCTTACGCAACTGCCCTCTATGCGAAGTTTCAGCCGGTGGTGATGCAGAGTTTCCCGGATTTGTCAGATGATGATATCAAGAACATCCTGGCACACGTCGAAGAGGCTAGTGCTCCTGCCAAGGGAGGAGATGCCGCTGCTGGCGGAACAAACACAGCTACTACGGCTCCAGCCGCTGCCAGCGAAAGCCCATCCGGTTTGTTTACGGTCGTGTTGGTTGCTTTGTTGGTGGTTATGCTGCTGGTATTGGGTGTTTTGTTGGTACTGGTAACGATTCTGTCAAAAGCGGTCGCTCCGGCACCGGGAACTGAGCCAACCGAACAAACCAAATCGTTTTACCAACGTCTGAAAGCCGTTACGGGTAACAGCGCATTACGGTCGATTGTTTTGTGGCTCTTTGTTTTTGTTGTGGTTAAACAGACCTTCGACGGACTGTATAGTGTTGGCGTTTCACAGGGGTATGCTCCGAAGCAGCCTATCGCTTTCTCTCACAAATTACATGCCGGTCAATATCAGATCAACTGTAACTATTGCCACACGGCTGTTTACAAAGGAAAGTTGGCAACCATTCCTTCGGCAAACATCTGCATGAACTGCCACGGTGAAATCAAACGAGAGTCACCAGAGATCCAAAAGATCTATAAAGCTATTGAGACCGATACGCCAATCGAGTGGGTGCGGGTTCACAACCTGCCTGATCTGGCGTACTTCAACCACGCTCAACATACGAATGTAGGCCAGGTTCAGTGCCAGACCTGCCACGGCGAAGTTGAAAAAATGGAAGTAATGGAACAGCGGTCGTCACTGACGATGGGTTGGTGTATTGACTGCCACCGTAAAACGGAAGTTGCTACAAAAGACAATGCTTACTACGATAAATTAGTTGCCCTCCATAAAAAGGGAAGTAAGGAGCCGTTACGTGTGGCTAACATTGGTGGTCTCGAATGTTCAAAATGCCATTATTAATCACACATCGAATCCTACTTAACAGTTAACGAACTACAAGGACTGTATGGAAAGTACAAATAAACGGTATTGGAGGGGGCTAGAAGAACTACGTAACGACGAATCTTTTGTAAAAAACGCGTACAAAGAGTTCTCAGAACCAACCGATGCCAAATCTGCCGAGTCAGGCAGTATTGTCGACGGTATTGGAAGTGATCGTCGGGATTTCTTAAAAGTCTTGGGCTTTGGTATGGCTGCTGTTTCACTGGCAGCCTGCGAAACGCCAGTTCACAAGGCGATACCATATATTAATAAACCGGAAACTACTTTTCCGGGCATTGCCGATTACTACGCATCCACTTTCAGCGAGGGTGGAGATTATGTGCCGGTCCTGGTGAAAACCCGTGAAGGTCGGCCCATCAAAATTGAAGGAAACACTTCTTCCCGTATTACCAAAGGCGGAACATCTGCCCGGGTACAGGCTTCTGTGTTGTCGCTTTATGATAACGACAAACTGAAAGGCCCAAAGAAAGGCGAAGCTGACGCAGAATGGGCAACGGTTGACCAGGAAATTGTCGGGCTATTGCAACGGGGTGGTGCTATCCGCATTATCTCATCGACTCTGATGAGCCCTTCAACCAAAGGAGTTATTGCCGCTTTTGCTGCCAAATATCCAGGTGTTACGCACATTCAGTACGATGCTAATTCCGTCTCTGCATTAGCTCAGGCGAATCAGTTATCGTTTGGTCAGGCCGTTATTCCTTCATACGATTTCAGCAAGGCCAAAACGATCGTTAGCGTTGGTGCGGATTTTCTGGGAAGCTGGATTGCTCCCTTAGAGTACACCGACCAGTACGTTTCGACCCGTAAGGTTGGTGCAAACGGCGGAAACAAAAAAGACATGTCGCGGCACTACCAGTTTGAGACGGGTTTGTCGATGACAGGTTCCAACGCCGATTACCGGACGCCTATCAAACCATCGCAGGAAGGTTTGGTTGTGGCGGCTTTGTACAATAAAGTAGCGGCTAAGTTGGGAGGAACGCCGGTGAGCACGGCCTCTATTGATGTTCCTTACCTGGACAAAGCCGCAAACGAATTGGCAGCATCCCGTGGTGCCGCACTCGTTGTGGCTGGATCAAACGACGCTAACGTTCAGGTTCTGGTTAATGCCTTGAACAATCTGTTGGGTAGCTACGGTACAACCATCGATCTGAGCCGCCCGGTCAATTATCGTCAGGGAAATGATGCCGCTATGAACGGTTTCATCAACGACGTGAAAGCTGGTCGGGTTCAGGGCGTAATTTTCTACGCTGCCAACCCCGTTTATGATCACCCACGCGGAGCGGAATTGAAGGAAGCGCTTTCACGGGTTGGATTGTCGGTTTCGTTTGCCGACCGTGCGGATGAAACGGCTTCCCTTTGTAAATATATCTGTCCGGGCTCTCATTACTTGGAGTCTTGGGACGATGCTTCTCCCAAAGCTGGTTTCTATAGCCTGACGCAACCGACGATCAATACGATCTTTAAAACCCGTCAGCCGCAAGTTTCGCTGTTGAAGTGGGCAGGTTTAAACCCGAACTACGAAGCTTTCATTAAGAGCTACTGGCGCACAACTATTTATCCTCAGGCTGGGGGCGGAAAATCTTTCGAGCAATTCTGGATTCAGTCATTGCACGATGGAGTGCTTGAACTTACGTCTGCACCTGCGGGCTCTGCAGGAACGTTTAATGCCGGAGCCGTTACAACGGCAGCCGCTGGGGTGGCTCAACGCTACAAACCCAATGCCACCGGTTTTGAGTTGGCACTTTACGAAAAAGTAGGTATCGGTACGGGCTCTCTAGCCAACAATCCGTGGTTACAAGAGTTACCCGATCCGGTATCGAAAGCTTGCTGGGACAATTACGCTTGTCTGTCGCAAAAAACCGCTACCGAACTTGGTGTTAATCAGCATGACCTGGTAACAGTTGAAGTTGCTGGAAAACCCGCAATCGAACTGCCGGTATTAATTCAACCCGGTCAGGCCGATGGAACGGTTTCAATTGCGATTGGATACGGTCGTGAGAAAGCCGGTAAGTCAGCCGATGGCGTTGGTAAAAACGTTTATCCGCTGGCTACGGTTGCAGGTAACTCTGTTCTGTTCACGGCTGCTGACGTGAAAATTAATAAGGCTGGTGGTTCCCGTACAATCGCTCAGACGCAAACTCATGACACCGTTATGGGCCGTCGTTCGGTTATTCAGGAAACAATCCTGTCGGCTTATAAGAAAGACTCTAAAGCGGGTCGATTCTTCGCGAAAGTTGAAACGTCTGAAGGTCCGGTTTCTGCTACTGACATTACGCTTTGGAACGGCTACGAAAAGCCGAACCATTCGTGGGGAATGGTTATTGACCTGAACTCTTGTACGGGCTGTGCTGCCTGTGTGATCGGTTGTCAGGCTGAAAATAACATTCCGGTGGTTGGCCGTCAGGAAGTAATCAACCGTCGTGAAATGCACTGGATTCGGATCGACCGCTATTACAGCAGCGATGCCGAGCCAGAGGATCGCAAAGGGCTTGAAGTAGCCTCAGCCAATCCAGAGGTTGTGTTCCAGCCGATGCTTTGCCAGCATTGTACGAATGCACCTTGTGAAACGGTATGCCCAGTACTTGCTACGACGCACAGCACAGAAGGCTTGAACCAAATGACGTACAACCGTTGTGTGGGAACGCGTTACTGCGCTAACAACTGCCCGTACAAAGTTCGGCGCTTCAACTGGTTCAAGTATTTTGACAACGATAACTTCGATTATCACTTCAACAACGACCTTGGGAAGATGGTCATCAACCCAGATGTAACTGTTCGTTCGCGTGGTGTTATTGAAAAATGCTCATTCTGCGTACAACGGATCCAAGAAGGTAAACTGACGGCTAAAAAGGAACGCAGAAGACCCAAACCGGATGAGATTCAGGTTGCTTGTGCGCAGGCTTGTCCGACGGGTGGAATCATCTTTGGAGACATGAATGATCCGGAAAGCACGATCTCAAAAATACTGAAGGAAGAGCACGACGCCCGGGCATTCCAAGTATTGGAAGAAATCAACGTTAGACCGCAGATTTCATACCTGACGAAAATCCGGAACAAAGATGAAGTCGCCAAACCAGCCGCTGCTGCAGCGGAACACGCTGAATAATTTCTAGTTTGTAACTAATTAGCATTCAAAATTAACTACCATGCACGTTACATCACCCGTGAGAACCCCACTGGTAACCGGGGGTAAGACATATGCCGACGTGACAGAAGACATCTGCAAGCAGGTCGAAGGGAAACCTACCCGCGCCTGGACTATTGCCTTTGTCATTTCGTTTATCGTCCTGATTTATGGTACCTGTTGCGTTTTCTGGACCTGGTGGGAAGGGCTGGGCGTCTGGGGTTTGAACAAAACCATTGGTTGGGCCTGGGACATCACCAACTTCGTATGGTGGGTAGGTATCGGTCACGCCGGTACGCTGATCTCCGCCATTCTGCTGCTGTTCCGGATGAAATACCGTACATCCATTAACCGGGCAGCTGAAGCCATGACCATCTTCGCCGTACTTTGTGCAGCCAGCTTTATTCTGATGCACATGGGTCGTCCCTGGCTGGCACACTGGGCACTACCGTTGCCAAATACCTTCGGTTCGTTGTGGGTTAACTTCAACTCTCCGCTGGTTTGGGACGTATTTGCCATCAGTACTTATTTTACTGTGTCACTGGTGTTCTGGTACATGGGTTTAGTACCTGACTTGGCAACCATCCGCGACCGGGCAACGAGCAAAGTATCACGCTACATTTACGGAGCCTTCTCATTAGGCTGGAACGGTGGAGCAAAAACCTGGGCACGTTACGAATACATCAGCTTGATTCTGGCTGGTATTTCTACTCCACTCGTACTTTCCGTACACACGATTGTATCATTTGACTTTGCAACCTCGGTAATTCCGGGCTGGCACACGACTATCTTCCCGCCTTACTTCGTTGCGGGTGCAATCTTCTCCGGATTTGCGATGGTGCAGAACCTGATGCTGATCACACGGGTGGTATTCAAGCTGGAAGACTACATTACGTTCGAGCACATCGAGTCGATGAATAAGATCATCACGCTCACGGGTTCGATTGTTGGTGTTGCCTATATTACTGAGTTCTTTATTGCTTGGTATTCCGGTGTTGATTACGAGCGGTATGCCTTCATCAACCGGGCATTTGGTCCCTACTGGTGGGCATACTGGGCGATGATGACCTGCAACGTAATCTCTCCGCAGCTATTCTGGTCACGGCGGATTCGCCGGAGCATTACCTGGACATTTGTCCTGTCGGTTGTTGTAAACATTGGCATGTGGTTCGAACGGTTTGTGATTATCGTGACTTCCTTGCACCGTGATTATCTGCCTTCAAGCTGGGCAATGTTCTCTCCGACGATGTTTGATATTGGTGACTATATCTTCTCTTTTGGTTTGTTCTTCACACTGTTCCTGTTGTTTGCCAAATTCTTGCCGGTAATCAATATGTTTGAAGTGAAGGCGATCATTCGTTCGGCGTCTGAACGACTGCCAGCATCTGTATCGGGTGTGGCAAAAGGAGAAAATGTGACGAGTCCGACATTCAACAAAGACGTCGAGTAATTCTGAAATTGGTTAATTACTCGAAAGAACCGGTTTAAATTTCACTATAAGCATGTCTCAACATAACGATAGCGCTAAATTTCTAGTCGGCGTTTACGATGATGATGAAGTCGTCCTGAAAGCTGTTACGGAAGTTAAAAGCGCAGGGGTGCGGATTCACGAAGTATACACCCCATTCCCGATCCACGGGCTTGATGTGGCATTGGGCCATCCCCGGACTCGTATTGGTATTGCCGCGTTCCTATTTGGTTTGACAGGTTTTCTTTGCATGGTTGCACTAACCTATTACACGATGGGTTACGACTGGCCAATGATCATTGGTGGTAAGGATCACTATGCATACCCGGCATATATCCCTGTTATGTTCGAGTTCACAGTGTTGTTCACAGCTTTGGGTATGGTGGGTACATTTCTAATATCCAATGGCTTGGGACCCACGACGAAGCCCTTGATGTTCGATCTTCGCAGTACGGATAACAAGTTTGTGATGGCAATTGACCTGAGCAAAAACAAGCAGTCAGAGACAGAGATTGCAACGGTTTTGCGGGCTTCTGGCGCTGCTGAAGTAAATGTAAAACAATTTTAATCCGACTGACGACACATGAAGTTTATGCGACTGAACCGCTCTCTTCTGGTGATGGCAGCCGCCATGCTAACCATAACCGCCTGTAAGCGGGGGCACGACAATCCGGGTACGCAATATGCTCCGAACATGTACGAGCCCGTTGGTTACGAGCCATACAAGCAAGAGGAAGGGTTCAAAACACCTTATACTGATAAAGGGACAAAAGGTACGGCTTTATGGTTACCCGTAAAAGGAACCGTATCCCGTCGTAATTACCATACAAGCTTTGGGGAAGGCGATTCTACCGCCAAAGACTTGATGATTTACAACGTTCCGGCGGATAGCATTGAAATTTCTGAGCGAGTGCTGGTTAATCCAGTTCCGTTGACGGAAAAAACACTGGCCGAAGGGAAAGAATATTATGCACGTTTCTGCCAGCATTGCCACGGTGAAGCGGGTAAAGGCGATGGGCTGGTAGCTGCCCAATACAAAGGTGTACCTAATTATGGAGGTATGTCTGGTATGAAAGAAGGTCATATTTTTCACGTTATTACGCATGGACGTGGCCGGATGTGGCCTCATGGATCGCAGATAACGCCTGAAGATCGCTGGAAAATTGTGCATTACGTTCGTAAACTGCAAACGGGCGGATAGTAGTCTATTGAAGAATCATTATAGTTCAAAAAAAGAATGGCTCATACACATTCAATCCCGTCTGTCGACGAACAATTTGAATTTACAGCCGAAAGCAAGCGGAATCTGACCATCGGTATCATTGCCGGCGTCGTGCTGGTCGGTATTGGTGCTTTCTTGGCCGCAAAAGGCGTAGGTGGGCATGAACACGCAGAAGCCGCTCACGGCGCTGCGGCTCATGGTCACGAAGCGGCTCATGGGGCTGCTGCAGAAGGACACCACTATAAATGGACTACGCGTCTGTGGGCAAACGTTTGGTTAAACAGCGTTTATTTCACGGGGGCTGCCGTGATCGGTATGTTCTTTATTGCTTATAACTACTTGGCTCAGGCTGGGTGGTCGGCCGTGTTCAAGCGTGTGCCGGAAGCATTACCTGCCTTTTTGCCAGTTACGGGCGCCATTATGCTGATCACATTCTTTGTGGCTGGCCATGATATTTTCCACTGGACGCATGAAGGCCTCTATGAAGTCGGTGGTCCAGAGTACGATCCAATCATCGCAGGTAAGCGGGGCTTCCTGAATACGCCATTTTTCCTGATACGATTAGTCATCTATTTCGTAGCTTGGTATGCTCTGTGGCGAGTTGTTCGTAATTTCTCTCTGAAAGAGGATTTGGAAGGCGGAACCGAATACTATGAGAAAAGCATCAAATATTCAACGGCTTTCCTGGTTGTGTTCGCGGTAACTTCATCTACTTCTGCCTGGGATATTGTGATGTCAATCGATACCCACTGGTTCAGTACAATGTTCGGTTGGTACACACTGGCGAGCTGGCACGTAACGGGATTGGCCATTATTACATTAATAATAGTAAATCTGAAAGAAAAGGGCTTATTAAAAGCTGTCAACGCGAGCCACCTGCACGACTTGGGTAAGTTCATGTTTGCTTTCAGTATTTTCTGGGCTTACGTATGGTTTGCTCAATTTATGTTGATCTATTACGCTAACCTTCCGGAAGAAACCATCTATTACCGGGAGCGTTTTAGTGGGTTTGGTGGAATTTACAAAGCGCCGTTCTTTATTAATTTGTTACTCAACTTTTTGTTTCCTTTCTTGGTTTTAATGACAAGGGACGCTAAGCGCACGCCAATTATTTTGAAGATCGCTTGTTGGGGAATCATTGTAGGACACTATTTTGACTTCTATACGAATATCATGCCAGGTACGGTAGGTGAGCATGGTGGATTTGGACCGATGGAGTTTGGCATGATTCTGATTTTTGCTTGTGCCTTTATTTGGTCTATCTCGACCCAATTAACGAAGGCAAACCTGATTCCAAAAAATCACCCGATGTTGGAAGAGTCTTTGCACCACGATATTTAGAAACCAGTACTTTTGTATTCATACTCATTTTCAGATTACTATGGTTTACGTTGTAGGACTGTTGTCGTTGGTATTTCTGGTACTGGCTATTCTGGTACTGACGCGATTGACCTCTATTTTAAAAGGCGTCAATGCGGGTGATACCACCGAAGAAATTGAACGAATCGGGGGAACGGGCAACAAGGTTAATGCATTCTTGTTTATCAGCTTCTTTGTCATAGGAGCGATAGCTGTTGCATGGTCGTTTTTACACGCTCGTCAGTATTTTCTTCCTGAAGCATCTTCTCCGCACGGGCGTCATACTGACGGCCTGTTTTGGCTGGTAATGTCAATCATTACGATTGCCTTTGTTGTAACCAACGCACTTTTGTTCTTTTTTGCTTATAAATACCAATATCGCAAAGGACATAAAGCAACGTATTACCCGGAGAACCACAAATTAGAATTGATCTGGACGGTTATTCCGGCAGTCATAATGGCTTTGTTAGTATTTACCGGTTGGCGGGCTTGGCGTGACATTACGAGTGAAGCGCCCGAAAATGCCTTGAACATTGAGATTGTTGGCCGACAGTTTAACTGGGAAATGAGATATCCGGGTGTTGATAACAACAAATTGGGTAATTACAATTATAAGTTGATCGACGCGAACAATGTGTTGGGCATTGATCTGGAAGATGAAGCTTCTTTCGATGATGTTACCACATCAACAGAGATGCATATTCCGGTGAATCGGCCAGTGTTATTGAAAATTCGTGCCCGAGACGTTCTGCATAGTGTATTCATTCCTCACATGCGCGTAAAAATGGATGCTGTACCAGGTATGCCGACCCGGTTCTGGTTTATAGCGGATAAAACGACGGATGAGATGCGGAATGAAACCGGCAATCCCGATTTCAAATACGAAATTGCCTGTACGGAGGTATGTGGTCAAGGCCACTTCTCTATGCGGACAACATTGGTTGTTGAAGATGAAGATTCCTATAACAAATGGATGGCACAACAGAAACCGTGGTTAACAAAAAACCCGGACTATCTGGCCCGTGTTCCGGAAAAGTTAAAAGCTAAAGCCGCCAAATACATACCGGCAGATACGGGAGCGGAAGCAGCATCCGATAGTACAGCGGCACCAGCTGAAGAAGGTGCTGGAGCAGCTCCTAGTGCAGCGCTGCGATAATCGATTAACTCAAGTATAAGCGACCTTATAAAATTAGATATTATGGCATCCGTTGAAACGAACGCAGCAGGCGCGGTTCATGTTGAAGAACATGATCACCACGAAGAGCTAAGTTTTATCAGGAAGTATATTTTCTCGGAGGACCACAAGGTAATTGCGAAGCAATACATGTTCTCAGGTGTGTTCTGGGCCATTATTGGTGCTTCGTTATCCATCTTATTCCGTTTACAGTTGGGTTTCCCCAATATGAACTTGGAATGGCTGCGTCCAATCCTTGGAAACTGGATCGACGATTCTGGTAAGCTAGACAAGGAGTTTTACCTTGCCTTGGTTACCATGCACGGTACCATCATGGTATTCTTTGTATTGACTGCCGGGTTGAGTGGTACTTTCAGTAACTTTTTGATTCCTCTACAAATCGGTGCCCGCGATATGGCATCTGGTTTCCTAAACATGCTGTCTTACTGGTTCTTCTTCTTATCCAGTGTGATCATGTTTGGATCGCTCTTTATTGAGACGGGACCGGCATCAGGCGGTTGGGTTATCTACCCACCATTGAGTGCCCTTCCACAAGCTATGTCCGGTTCAGGATTAGGCATGACGCTCTGGCTGATGAGTATGGCCATGTTCATTGTCTCGCAGCTATTGGGTGGTATTAACTACATTACGACGGTCATCAACTTACGGACCCGGGGAATGTCGTTTAGCAAGATGCCGCTTACTATCTGGGCTTTCCTGCTGACGGCTATTCTTGGTTTGATTTCATTTCCGGTGCTTTTGTCAGCGGCTCTTTTGCTGATCTTTGACCGGAGCATGGGAACCAGCTTCTATCTGTCTGAAATTTATATTGGTGGAGAAGCACTGCCTAACGTAGGGGGGAGTCCGATCCTGTTCCAGCACTTATTCTGGTTCTTGGGTCACCCGGAAGTTTACATCGTTCTGTTGCCTGCGTTAGGGATCACGTCTGAAATTATCGCGACGAATTCCCGCAAACCGATTTTTGGCTATCGTGCTATGATTGCTTCCATGATTGGTATTGCTTTCCTAGCCTTTATCGTATGGGCACACCATATGTTCGTAACGGGAATGAACCCCTTCTTAGGTTCAATCTTTATGTTCTTGACGCTGATTATTGCCGTGCCATCGGCGGTAAAAGCGTTCAACTACATTACGACGCTGTGGCGCGGTAACATTGTGTTTACGCCTGCAATGCTTTTCTCCATTGGTCTGGTATCCTTCTTTATCTCTGGTGGTCTGACTGGTATTATTCTTGGGAACAGTGCGCTGGATATTCAATTGCACGATACTTATTTCGTCGTAGCTCACTTCCACTTGGTAATGGGGGCTGCTTCAGCGTTTGGCTTCTTGGCGGGAGTTTATCACTGGTTCCCGAAATTCTTTGGGCGTATGATGAACAAGACATTGGGTTACATCCACTTCTGGTTTACGTTTGTTGGAATTTACCTGGTGTTCTTCCCCATGCATTACATCGGTATTGCTGGTTTCCCCCGGCGGTATTATTCGTTCACCTCGTATGAAGCCTTCAGGACCTTTGGCGATTTGAACATGTTCGTTAGTATCGCAGCCATCCTCACGTTTACGGCGCAGTTTTTATTCTTGTGGAATTTCTTCTATAGCATCTTCCGTGGTAGAAAAGCTCCTCAGAACCCCTGGCGCTCTAATACGCTGGAGTGGACAACCCCGGTTCATCCGGGTCATGGCAACTGGCCGGGTGAAATTCCGGCAGTTTATCGCTGGCCATATGATTACAGCAAACCGGGAGCAAACGACGACTTTATCCCGCAGAATGTTCCTTACTCTCAAACTCCAGAATCCAATTTGCCGCATGAGAATGCATTGATTGCTCTGGAAAAAGAGATTGAGGCACAGAATTACAATGACCAGTTCAAACAGCCTCACTAATAAACGTGAACACCTGTTCCGGCGCCTGGCGTTACTGACCGTTATCACCATCTATCTGGTTATTATTGCAGGTGGTATAGTCAGAAGTACGGGCTCCGGAATGGGATGTCCAGATTGGCCAAGATGCTTTGGACGGTGGATACCACCAACCGAAGCATCTCAGTTACCGTCCAACTACCAGCAGATCTACGGGGCAAAACTAAAAGGTGAGATTGAGTTCAATGCAGCTAAAACCTGGATTGAATATATCAACCGATTAGTAGGCGCTTTCTCCGGATTGCTGGTATTTGCCTTATTAATTACTTCAGTATCTTACCTAAAGAACGATAAACGGGTTTTTTATGGAAGCCTGTTGTCCTTTATATTGATCGGCCTGAATGGCTGGCTGGGGTCACGTGTTGTTGCAGCGGAATTAGCTCCGTACCTGGTTACACTTCACATGCTGCTAGCCATTCTAGTGGTTTTTTCTCTTCTCTATGTGATGACGGTTTCTTACACCGGTCATGCAGAAGTGGAACAAATAGCCGGGAAAAAATCACTGGTCACCGGGATTTTACTCATAACTATGGTTCTTTCGGTGATTCAGGTGTTGATTGGCACTCAGGTTCGTGAAGCGATTGATGAGGTAATACAACGAATGGGTTACAGTGAACGGCATCGATGGATTGATAGTTTAGATTATCGCTTTTACGTCCATCGCTCTTTTTCGCTGATTATATTAGCATTCCATTTAGCGGTTATCTACCAGTTAAGAAAGTTTTCAAAAGGCAAAGGCCTACTTGCTAACCTGACAAACGTTTTAGTGGTGTTGGTTGTGGTCGAAATTCTGTCGGGAGTGGTGTTAGCTTATTTCGCGGTTCCGGCCGTTGCACAACCGATTCATTTGACACTGGCCATTGTGATTTTAGGTGTTCAATTCACCACTTTGATGCTGTTAAATGCTGATCGAATAAGTAAGAATCAGGAGGCTCATTTGCCTCATTATTCAAAAGTATAGAATGCAACAAACTAAAAGCCTTGGTATCAGTTCATTTGCTCTAAAAAGCAAAGCTTATTTTGAATTACTGAAGTTTCGCTTGTCAGCCTTTGTCGCCTTGTCCGGTATGTACGGATACAGTCTGGCGGTAAGCCGAATCGATTGGTTGAAGTTAGGGTTACTATTTGTCGCTTCGCTGGCAATGACAGGAGCCGCAAATATCATCAACCAAATCATCGAAAAAGATTACGACAAGCTCATGAAGCGAACCGCTGGCCGACCGCTGCCAACGGAGCGTTTAAGCGTTCAGGAAGCCGCCGTTTTTGCATTCGGGTTGTTTGTCATTGCCTGCTATTTATTCATTGTTTTCTTTAATCTGCGGGCCTGTGCGCTGTCCGTCCTTTCTTTACTTCTGTACGGGTTTGTGTACACACCCTTAAAGCGTGTCGGACCCATTGCGGTTTTTGTGGGTGCTTTACCGGGCGCTTTTCCGCCAATGATTGGTTGGGTAGCGGCAACGAACCACTATGGTCTGGAGCCCGGTATCTTATTCGCGATCCAATTTTTCTGGCAGTTCCCGCATTTTTGGGCCATCGCCTGGGTAGCTGATACCGACTACAAAAAAGCCGGTTACAAACTTTTACCATCTGTGGGAGGCAAAGATTTAAGTACGGCACTGCAGATTATGATTTGTACTTTGTGTCTGTTACCGGTTGGCTGGCTTCCTTATGAACTAGGAATGACAGGCATAAATTCAGCCCTTGTTGCTACCGTTTGCGGAATTCTATTTTTGGCTCAGACGTTCTATTTAATGAGAAAGCGGACGGACAAAGCAGCTTTACAGATTATGTTTGGATCATTCCTGTATTTGCCAATTGTTCAGATCGCCTTCTTGTTAGACAAATTATAACAAACTATGAGCGAAACGGTTAAAATTATGTCAGTGGCAGAAGAGCCGGAAGAAACCTTGTCGATGAACCCTAAAAAGTTCATTCTCTGGCTCTTTGTTGTGAGTATTGTGATGTTGTTTGCGGCCATGACAAGTGCTTATCTTGTACGTCGGGCAGAGGGAAACTGGCTGGAGTTTGAAATACCGTCTATTTTCTGGTATAGTACGGTTGTTCTGCTCATTAGCAGTGCTTCCATGCATTGGGCTTACAGAGCGGCAAAAAAAGATGATTTGGGGGTATTGAGAACAGCAATTTCTATTACTTTTGCGTTCGGGTTGGCCTTTTTGGTCATGCAATTTGTGGGTTGGCAAGACTTGGTAGCTCAAAACGTATTTTTTGTCGGCAACCCCGCCGGATCATTCATGTACGTTTTTACGGGTCTTCATGCGTTTCACCTTGTTAGCGGTCTCATCGTAATTTTGTTTGCATTGCGGGCCGCTTTTCAGTTGAAAATCCACTCAAAAAACCTGAACCAGATTGAAATTTGTGCGACTTACTGGCATTTCCTTGATGTTCTGTGGGTCTATTTATTTGGCTTTTTACTGTATTTTAATTGATTCAATTTCTGTAAAGCATGGCTGCTACTGCAACAACCGACGCGCCAGTATTTGACAAGAAGACCTGGATGGGTGGAGTGGAACCGATGAAAGTGAGCTACGGCAAGCTGATGATGTGGTTCTTCCTGATTTCGGATACCTTCACTTTTTCGGCCTTATTGGTTACCTACGGGCTGATCCGCTTCAGTTATCCGGCTTATGATCCGGCTGTACACGGGGATTTTCATTTTTCTAACCTTTACTGGCCGATTCCAGAAAAGGTATATGAAGCCGTTCCTTTCCTACACGGTATGGAACTGCCCCTCGTCTTCGTTGGTATCATGACGTTTATCCTGATCTTCTCATCCGTGACAATGGTATTGGCTGTTGAAGCTGGTCACCGGATGGATCGGGCCGCAGTAGAAAAGTACATGCTTTGGACGATTTTGGGTGGTATAACTTTCCTCGGGAGCCAGGCTTGGGAGTGGTCACACTTTATTCACGGAACGGATGAAGGCACGGTTATTCGCGAGATTGTTAACGGACAATGGGTTGAGCGCACGATCTTCGGAGCTAACTTGGTTGAAAATCAATACGGCCCTCCGGCTTTTGCGGACCTATTTTTCTTCATCACTGGCTTTCACGGTACGCACGTATTGAGCGGAGTTGTATTGAACATTCTGATCTTTTACCGGACCTCTTTTGGATTGTATGAGCGACGGGGCCATTACGAAATGGTTGAGAAAGTAGGTCTGTACTGGCACTTTGTCGATTTGGTTTGGGTATTTGTCTTTACGTTCTTCTATCTGGTTTAACACATTCAGCAATATAAAATCATGGCAGATCATAGCTCACATCACCACGATCACGAACACGGCGTCATTGCTGAACCGCAAACCAAAGGCATCTGGAGGACTTTTATCATTCTTTCCGTACTAACGGCTTTTGAGTTCTTGATCGCATTTACGCTGCATGCTGGTTTCTTAAAAACGTCAATCTTCGTTTTGATGACCATCGTGAAAGCGTTCTATATTGTTGGAGAATTTATGCACTTAAAGCATGAGACTAAGTCACTCATCTGGGCTATCATTCTGCCCTGTATCTTCGTAGTCTGGCTGATGCTCGCTCTGCTAATGGAGGGCGGTTTCATCTATATCGCAAGATAGTATGACGCGTCTTTTAAAGGCCGGAATCCTCCTACTCCTGTTGGTGGTTCCGGCTTTTATTTTTTTGTTTCTGAAAGTATTCGGGGAAAATCAGTTTACACTGCAAACCTTTTTCCCGGTCATTGATGCCAAGACGGGGAAAATTGAAACCCGTCCTGCCAAGAAAACTTTATTTGGGGATAATGGTCAGGATACGGTGTTCTATGCCGTGCCACCGATAGCAGGTACGCTTCAACGCAATCAAACCTTCTCCACCAACTCAATTCGGGGAAAAGTATATATCGCTTCATTTTTCGGATTGAGCTGCGACACGACCTGCTCAAAAATCGCCGGGCAGTTAAACCGCGTTCAGGACGTCTTTACTGAAAATCCTAGCGTAATGCTGCTATCCTACGTTGACAAGGATTCGGTGACTGAACAGGTGTTAAGAATGAACGAAGTGCAGCCGGATAAATGGTTGATTGCAAAGCCTGATACGTTGGAAACGACCTTTATTGCGGAACAGTATTACCGGATCAAACAGCGACCGATGACGGGCCGGAAGAACGAAACTTTTACGTTGTATGAGGGGTTGGTATTAGTAGATACGGAAGGGCGCATACGAGGTTTTTACAACGGTACGGATAAAGCGGATGTAGACCGTTTAATTCTGGAAACACGAGTTTTATTGGATATCATCTCTAAGTAGTAAGCTCACCTTTATATGGTAACCCTGCAAATCGAACAAAACAAAAAATACAATCGATTAATCAACATACTGGCCATTGCGATTCCGGCTGTGGTGGCTTTGCTGTTGGGCATCAGACAGAAAATAGATCTAGGTACCTGGACGACGTATTTGCCGCATATTAATGCTATCATTAACTCAATGACGGCGATACTTCTGCTAGCAGGGCTTTATTTCATCAAACAAAAGAATGTCAGCGCGCACCGAACGACTATGCTGCTGGCCTTTACACTAGGTTCATTGTTTCTGGTTAGTTATGTTCTTTACCACTTGTCGAATGAGTCAACACCGTTTGGGGGACAAGGTATGGTTAGGCCGGTCTATTACTTTTTACTAGTTAGCCATATCATATTATCTGTTGTTGTTGTTTGGTTTGTACTACGTGCGGTTTATTTCGCATTGAGTGGCCAGATCACAAAACACAAAGCCGTTGTACGGTGGGCATATCCCATTTGGTTGTATGTCAGTATAACGGGGGTCGTTGTTTATTTTATGATAGCTCCTTACTATCAGCATTAATATTCTGAGATATGAAGAGTTGGAGAGGTTTTCTGGCGCTCGGGATTCTATACTTTTTAAGCGCAGTTGATACACTGGCTCAGTGCGCAATGTGCCGGGGTACGGTGGAAAGTACCATGAGTAATGGACGGAATCAGGTCGCTGTCGGTTTGAATACAGGCATTCTGTATTTATTTGTGATGCCGTATTTGCTGGTAGCCGTTATAATTTTCTTGTGGATTAGAACCAGCAAAAAAGAACATGGCAAACGTCTCGAAATCTCAAGCCGTGTCCGCCGGGCTATGTCCTCGATGTAGACAGGGTAAAATTTTCAAATACTCGTTGTACAACATTCGGCGTTTCGACGAAATGTACGAGCATTGTCCTAACTGTGGATTACGGTACGAAATCGAGCCAGGTTACTTCTGGGGGGCTATGTTTGTTAGTTACGCGCTATCAGGAGGGGTCGCTCTCGTAGCGGGTTTCCTGATATTTTATGCTCTTAATGATCCCGATGGCTGGACATATGTACTAATCATTTGCCCGTTGCTTGTTTTGATTACACCGGTCAATTTTCGTCTCTCGCGCGTTCTTTGGCTCCATTACGTATCGGGTATTTCCTACGATCCCGAAAAGAGAACAGAATTTTAACGGACTTAGGCCCGGCCATTTGGTCGGGCTTCTTTTTTGAAAAAATTTTAGGGTTCGTGCAACCTGACCGGGCCTGGCTTGCATCTTGCTACTGTAAACGGTCATTAACCTGCATGATTCGACGCTTACTGGGGTATTCAACAGAAACACAGCTGATAGCGGCACTGCAACGGGCGGACAGCCGGGCGCAGAAGACGTTGTTTGACCGGTATTCATCCAAAATGTTGACGGTATGCGTCCGGTATGTGTCGAATCGCTATGAAGCAGAGGAAATACTGATGGACGGCTTTATGCGGATCTTTGAAAAAATAGGTCAGTACAAAAACGAAGGAAGTTTTGAAGGGTGGATTCGGCGGATTATGGTGAATGAGTCACTGATGTATCTGCGCCGAAATAAACAATGGAGGTCTGAAATCGCTTTGGAAGATGCTCCGGTTGAAACCGATGCCGTTTACGCGGATCAAAATTTACTGGCCGACGATCTGCTGAACCTGCTGGAAGAACTGCCCGCTGGCTATAAAACCGTCTTTAATTTGTATGCTATTGAAGGCTACAGCCATGCTGAAATAGCCGATGTGCTGGGCATAACAGAAAGTACATCCAAATCGCAACTGCACCGCGCCCGGGCCTTTTTACAACGTTTGGTAGCGCAGGCAGAAGTAAAAAAAAAATCGATAAGTTATGAGCAATCATCCTATTGACGATCTGTTTGCCAATCAGCTGAGAGAGCACGGTTTAAAGCCGGAGAAAGCTACGTGGGAAGAGCTGCAACGTCGCATGAATGCCAAAGAGACGCAACGATCATCCTTTGTTTGGTGGTATGCTTCTGCCGCTAGCGTGTCCGTGGTCTTACTGGCTACGTGGTGGATCTGGTCAGACAATGAATCGGACGGAAAAAACAGTACATCATCCCCCATAGCGCAGCAGATAACGAAAAGAGAACAGCCTAATAAAGTAGGTGTCGAATCAGGTTTGCGAATTGCCGATATAGAGCCGGCTGTAGAGCCTAAAACAGCCCATAAAAAGCCTGTTGATGTTCAAGATAGAGTAGCTAAGCATCCACATCAGCCGGGTAAGAAAATAGAAGAGCTGCCTAGAACAGCAACGTCAGTTCTTCCGGTGATATCGGAAGAGTTATTGACGACGGAGGTCCGGGGTGTTGAGGAAAGGTTAAGAGAACCTGAAAGAACCTTAGTCGTTCAAGTAGCCACGCCGGAAATTCAAGCAGACAAATCGGTAGCAACTGCGGATGAACCACAATCTTCCAGTCGGATTGAAATCAGTGAAGAACAACCCCGTAAGAAACGCTTCCGGCTTGGTCGGGTACTTCGGCAATTCAGCAAGCTCAAAGCTGGCGAACCCGTGGAATGGGAAGAAGTAGGCATTCAGCCCGGAGTCTTAATGGCTCGCGCCAGCGAAAAAGTGCAGGAAGGAAAAGAAAAGATTTCTGATTCGTATGATAACCTGCGGCAGAACACATTCAGAAAAAACTCAAGCAACAAATAGAACCATGAAATCCGTATTCACCACCATTCTACTCTTATTCGGAAGTATGGCCTGGGCCACTCCCGAAAGCTTTAAAGCCGATTCGCTGGTTATTTTGTTTGGTAATAAAACCCGGTTGGTAATTCACTCCAACGACAAAGAGGGAATTCGGCAGTTGTCTAATTTCGACATTAACAAAATCATCCGGGACATGGGCATGAAATTGGATTCGGCCCGGGCAGGAGAGACGTTTATTGTGATTGATGAAAACAAAGTGCAGCGGTATCTACAGGATACTGTACTAGTTGTAACGCAGAAAAACGGTGAAGTGCAGGTAACCATCAAAGAATCGGAAGGTAGGAACTACGATCGCTCCAGTGATGAAGATGACTCGAATTGGTCCAATCGCAACCGTACCCGACGTCGTAAAAAAGACACGTGGGATATCGGTGTAGGAGGGAATGGATTAGGTTTAAACACCCTCGTGCAGAAAAGCGCTACGCCAAACTATCCTTCTGAAAATTATCAACTTCGACCGTTAGGTTCTCGGTACATTAGCCTGGCCTTAAGTCAGGCGCCAACCATCGCCCGTAGTCAGCACGTTTCATTCAAGCTCTTCTATGGGTTGGAAGTATCCTGGAATAATTACATGTTTGAAAACGATATAATTGTTCAAAAAGGTAACACTGGCGTTGAGTTTACCGAAGCGGGTCGTAATTTGCAAAAAAGCAAATTGACGGTATGTTCAGTCAATCTGCCGGTTGTACCAAGACTCAGTTTTTACAACAACAGTGGCCGTAAGTTAGGCCACCTAGGATTCGGGGCCTACGGTGGATACCGGGTCGACAGCTACACGAAAATAAAAGAGCAGGACGGCAACAAAGAGCGACAACATTCGAATTTTTATTTAAATGATTTCCGGTACGGCTTGATTGCTCATATAGGTATCGCCCGCACTAACTTCTTCGCCAAATACGATCTGAATCCTCTGTTTCAGAGCGGGAAGGGGCCTGACGTAAGAGCACTGAGTTTTGGCATCAGTTTATGATTTTGTTTATAATTTAACCGCATCTGATCCCATCGGATGCGGCTCTTTTTTGGCTATTGGAGTATAAATTTAAATTTATTTCAAGGTAATAGTTGACTTAGCAAAAAAAGGATGTAATTTTGCAACTCCATTGGCAGATGTGCCAGCGGGGGCACAATAAAAAGTGCTTTTTTTAGGCTAAAAGGGGAGTTTCCAGAGTGGCCAAATGGATCAGACTGTAAATCTGCTGGCGAACGCCTTCGGAGGTTCGAATCCTCCACTCCCCACAGTAAAGATGTTTAAGGTACAAGTCGACGTATCATAAACCAAAAAGCGGGAGTAGCTCATTTGGTAGAGCGGTAGCCTTCCAAGCTTCAGGTGGCGGGTTCGAGCCCCGTCTCCCGCTCCAGATAATGAATAGTGTATGGTGAATTTGACGAGTCAATCATTTTCATTTTTACGCTATTCATTTTCGTAGTAAAGCAGTACAAAAGCCGTTGTAGCTCAGGGGTAGAGCACTTCCTTGGTAAGGAAGAGGTCAGGGGTTCAAATCCCCTCAACGGCTCAGAAACGGCTAAATTTCAAATAATTAATAACCAGTTCAATTTAAGCTTTTCCAACAATGGCTAAAGAAAATTTTGACCGTTCCAAGCCGCACGTCAATATTGGTACGATTGGTCACGTTGACCACGGTAAAACGACGCTGACTGCTGCCATCACGAAAGTGTTGTCAGAAAAAGGTCTGGCTGAAAAACGCGATTTTTCGTCAATTGACAACGCACCGGAAGAAAGAGAGCGTGGTATTACTATCAATACTTCGCACGTAGAATATCAAACACAAAACCGCCACTATGCACACGTTGACTGTCCGGGTCACGCTGACTATGTGAAAAACATGGTTACGGGTGCTGCTCAGATGGACGGTGCTATCCTGGTTGTGGCTGCTACGGACGGCCCGATGCCCCAAACTCGTGAACACATTCTGCTGGCGCGTCAGGTAGGCGTACCTCAGCTGGTTGTTTTCATGAACAAAGTGGACATGGTTGACGATCCGGAGCTTCTGGAACTCGTTGAAATGGAAATCCGCGAACTGCTGAGCTTCTACGAATACGATGGCGACAACATTCCGGTTATTCAGGGTTCTGCACTGGGTGGTCTGAATGGCGATGCTAAATGGGTTGCTACGATCGAAGACCTGATGGCCAATGTAGATAGCTACATTCCGCTGCCTCCTCGTCAGACAGATCTGCCGTTCTTGATGCCGGTGGAAGACGTATTCTCGATCACGGGTCGTGGTACGGTTGCTACGGGTCGTATCGAGCGGGGTATCATCAACTCAGGCGAGCCAGTTGAAATCCTGGGTATGGGTGCTGAAAACCTGAAATCAGTTGTAACGGGTGTTGAAATGTTCCGGAAAATTCTGGACCGTGGTGAAGCCGGTGACAACGTAGGTCTGCTGCTCCGTGGTATTGAGAAAACCGATATCCGTCGGGGTATGGTTATCTGTAAGCCCGGTTCGGTAAAACCGCACGCTAAGTTCAAAGCTGAGGTTTACGTTCTGTCAAAAGAAGAAGGAGGACGTCACACGCCGTTCTTTAACAAATACCGTCCGCAGTTCTATTTCCGTACCACGGACGTAACGGGTGAGATTTCGCTGCCAGCTAATGTTGAGATGGTGATGCCTGGTGATAACATCACCATCGAGGTACAGCTGATCAATAAGATCGCCATGGAGAAAGGTTTACGTTTCGCTATTCGCGAAGGTGGCCGGACGGTTGGTGCTGGTCAGGTAACTGAAATCCTCGACTAATTAGAATACCTCAAACAAGTGCATTTCTTTCGGGGAGTGCACTTGTTTTTTTCTAAATAATCAGTAACTTTGCAGTCCGTTTCGGCGGTCAACAAAGGACAAAGAGAAAAGAAATAAGATAAAAGGCTAGGCTTCAAATCTTTTGTCTTACCTCTTTTCTTTTTCTTCTACTAAACACGGGTGTAGTTCAAGGGTAGAATAGCGGTCTCCAAAACCGTTGATGGGAGTTCGAATCTCTCCACCCGTGCCAATCACATCACAGATGGACAAGGTTTCCTCATTTCTGAAAGACTCCTGGGAGGAGGTTCAGCATAATGTTACATGGCCAAAGTTTAGTGATCTACAAGCTAGTTCTACACTGGTATTAGTAGCATCATTGATCTTTGCGTTGCTGGTAGGAGGCATCGATTTTTTGTTTGAGAACGCATTGACTCTTTTTTATCAATCGTTCTGATGCCAGATCAGAATTGCCTCTGTGTGACTGAATTGCAGTAATCATACAGTAGCAATTAAAATCGTAATTACTTCACGATGGAAAGCGGAATAAAATGGTATGTCGTCCGGGCCGTCTCTGGCCAGGAGAAGAAAGTCAAATCGTATCTGGAGAATGAGATTGCCAGACAAGGTTTGGGTGACTTTGTTCCACAGATTCTAATTCCCTCTGAAAAAGTGTACGAAATGCGCAACGGAAAGAAACGGGTTCGTGAGAAAACCTTCTTTCCGGGCTATATTTTAATTTCTGCCGATCTCTCCAACGGTGAAGTAATGCACGTAATTACCAGTATGCCCGGCGTTTTGGGCTTTCTCGGTAATGCTAACGGACCGACCAAAATTCCGGTTCCGTTGCGTCAAGCGGAAGTAAACCGTATTCTGGGTAAAGTCGAAGAGGTAACGCAGGAAGTAGCAACTCCTACGGTCTCCTTCCTGAAGGGAGAGTCGGTTAAAGTGGTTGACGGGCCATTCAGTGGCTTTATCGGTACAGTCGAAGAAGTATTCGACGAACGTAAAAAGCTGAATGTGGTTGTCAAAATTTTCGGTAGAAATACCCCTGTAGAGCTGAGTTACGCACAAGTAGAAAAGGAAATATAAACTGGCTATGCCCGAGACAATGCCGTCGTACGCTTCCCACTGGACGGCTAGTCATTCGCAGGGCTTAGCGTAACAAACCAGAAGCAATGGCAAAAGAAGTAGCTGGCTACGTGAAATTGCAGGTGAAGGGTGGACAAGCCAATCCCTCTCCTCCGATTGGACCGGCGCTGGGTTCCAAGGGTCTAAATATCATGGAATTCTGCAAGCAGTTCAATGGACGGACACAGGATAAAATGGGCACGGTCCTTCCGGTACTGATCACGTACTACAAAGACAAATCATTCGATTTTGTCATCAAAACACCGCCTGCACCCATCCTGTTGATGGAGGCCGCTAAAGTGAAAACCGCATCGGCTCAGCCGAACCGGAACAAAGTCGGTTCAGTCAGTTGGGATCAAGTGAAGCAAATTGCTGAAACGAAAATGCCTGACCTGAACGCTTTCACCGTTGAAGCTGCAATGAAGATGATTGCCGGTACCGCCCGGAGTATGGGTATTACGGTATCGGGGAAAGCTCCCTGGGACAATTAATTTCAGCAGTCAAATTCAGAGAAGATCATGGGAAAACTGACTAAAAAACAAAAAGAGGCTCAGAGCAAATATGACGTTGCGAAAGAGTACTCATTGGCGCAGGCAGCCGAGATTTTAAAGACAATCTCTTATACGAAGTTTGACGCTTCGGTTGACATCGATGTTCGTTTGGGCGTCGATCCTCGGAAAGCGGATCAAATGGTACGGGGTGTAGCCACCTTGCCACATGGTACGGGTAAAACCGTTCGGGTATTGGTGCTGTGCACGCCGGATAAAGAAGCCGAAGCAAAAGAAGCTGGTGCTGATTATGTAGGGCTGGATGAATACATTACCAAAATCGAACAAGGCTGGACGGATATCGATGTCATCATCACGATGCCGAACGTTATGGCCAAAGTCGGTAAGCTGGGACGGGTATTAGGACCACGTGGTTTGATGCCAAACCCGAAATCGGGTACGGTAACGCCGGAAGTAGGTAAAGCCGTTCGGGAAGTGAAAGCCGGTAAAATTGACTTCAAAGTCGATAAGTTCGGTATCATTCACACCAGCATTGGCAAAGTGTCATTCGGACCGGATAAGCTGGCTGAAAACGCGCAGGAGATCATCGCAACCCTGCTGCGGTTGAAGCCTTCGTCTTCGAAAGGTACGTATGTAAGAACGATTCATTTGTCAAGCACAATGAGTCCGAGTGTAGTAATTGACAAAACGACGGTATCAGGACTGTAACATGACACGGGAAGAAAAAGGAGCAATCATTGAGGAACTGAGCGAAAAGTTCAAATCGGTTCCCTACTTCTACATCACCGATGCCAGTGGCATGACGGTTGCCGAAGTAAATCAGTTGCGCCGGATGTGTTTTGACCGTGGTATTGAATACCTGGTTGTGAAAAACACACTGATCCGGAAAGCACTCGAAACGTTGGATACGGATTACTCGTCCTTTGATGGCACGGTATTGAAAGGTTTCTCGGGCGTAATGTTTCACGCTGAATCTGGCAAAGTTCCAGCTAAGCTGATTAAAGATTATCGCAAAGAAGCCGGTAACGATAAGTTAAAGCTGAAAGGTGCTTCTGTAGACTATAGCCTCTTCGTTGGTGCTGACCAACTGGATACGCTGCTGACGCTGAAAACCAAGAACGAGCTTATCGCCGATGTTATCGCCCTGTTGCAATCGCCCGCCAAGAATGTTATTTCTGGTTTGCAAGGTGGTGGCAACAAACTGGCCGGTATCCTCAAAACACTGTCGGAACGCGAAGCGGCTTAATGGTCCACCGCCCGGCTTGTAAGTACATTCTAAAATCAATTTTGTAACAATCTAATCAAGAATACGAAAATGGCAGATTTGAAAGCGTTCGCAGAGCAGCTTGTCAACCTGACGGTAAAAGAAGTTAACGAACTGGCTGCTATTCTGAAAGACGAATACGGTATTGAGCCGGCTGCTGCCGCTCCGGTAATGGTAGCTGGTGGTGCAGCAGGTGGTGGCGACGATGCTGCTGCTGCTCCTGAAAAAACGTCATTCGACGTGATCCTAAAATCAGCTGGTGCCAGCAAACTGGCCGTTGTGAAGCTGGTGAAAGACTTGACCGGTCTGGGTCTGAAAGAAGCAAAAGAACTGGTTGACGGTGCACCGAAGCCAGTAAAAGAAGGCGTTGCCAAAGACGAAGCAGAAGCACTGCGGAAGCAATTGGAAGAGGCCGGAGCAGAAGTTGAAGTAAAATAACCCTGCTTAGGGATTTACTCTCTCCCCCGGGAATAGGCCTGGCATATGTCAGGTCTTTTCCTGTTTGGGGAGTTTTGCGCTGTACAGACGGGAATGCAAACTATTTTCCTGTAAATTACGTTGTCCGTTTATGCCTCTTTGTATATTCAATAGTATATACCTAAGCGGACGAGTTATTATCGATCACTACAACTAAACGCAACGAAGTCTTGGCTACGAAAACAACTGCGCGTATAAGCTTTGCGAAAATCAAACCAGTGATCGAATATCCGGATTTTTTGGATGTTCAGATACAATCTTTCCAAGATTTTTTTCAGTTAGACACCCCTTCTGATAATCGTTCGAAAGAAGGTTTGTTTAAAGTTTTTCAAGAAAATTTTCCGATATCAGATTCCCGCGAAAATTTTGTGCTGGAATTCATTGATTATTCGGTTGATCCCCCTAAATATTCCGTCGATGAGTGTATCGATCGGGGTCTGACGTATTCGGTACCGCTGAAAGCTAAATTACGGCTTTCATGCAACGATGCCGATAACGAAGACTTCGAGACAATCGAGCAGGAAGTGTTTTTGGGTAACATCCCTTATATGACGGCGAAAGGCTCGTTCGTCATTAACGGAGCAGAACGGGTAATTGTTTCTCAATTGCACCGTTCACCGGGTGTGTTCTTCTCGATGAGCAAACACACCAATGGAACGAAGTTGTATTCAGCACGGATTATCCCGTTTAAAGGATCCTGGATAGAATTCTCGACCGACGTTAACAATGTCATGTATGCCTACATCGACCGGAAAAAGAAATTTCCAGTTACGACGCTGCTGCGGGCAATTGGCTTTGGTTCGGATAAGGAAATTCTTGATCTGTTCGGTTTATCTGAAGAAATACCGGCAACTCCAGCCAACCTAAAGAAAATCGTTGGCCGTCGGTTGGCCGCGCGGGTTTTGCGGACTTGGACGGAAGACTTTGTGGATGAGGATACGGGTGAAGTAGTATCAATTAGCCGGAATGAGGTCCTGATGGAACGCGACTCGGTTGTTACTTCCGATCACATCGATACCATTACCGACTCCGGTCAGAAATCGATCATCCTGCATAAGGAGGATATGAACGTAGCGGATTATAATATCATTTATAATACGCTGCAAAAAGATAGCTCCAACTCAGAAAAAGAAGCTGTTGAGCAGATCTACCGCCAGCTTCGGAACACGGAGGCACCAGATGAGCAAACCGCCCGTGAGATCATTCAGAGTTTGTTCTTCTCGGACAAACGCTATGACCTGGGTGATGTAGGTCGCTACCGGATCAACAAAAAACTGGGTCTGGATGTAGCCGCTGACACCAAAGTATTGACGACGGAAGATATCGTTTCCATCGTGAAGTACCTGATCGGTCTGATCAACTCCAAAGCCGTTGTTGATGATATTGACCACCTGAGCAACCGGCGCGTCCGGACGGTAGGGGAGCAATTGTACGCGCAATTTGGTGTAGGTCTGGCGCGGATGGCCCGGACCATCAAAGAACGGATGAACGTTCGTGATAACGAAGACTTCAAGCCGGTTGATCTGATCAACGCCCGGACGCTGTCTTCGGTGATCAACTCGTTCTTTGGAACAAACCAGCTGTCGCAATTCATGGACCAGACGAATCCGCTGGCCGAAGTGACGCATAAGCGTCGGATGTCGGCACTCGGACCCGGTGGTCTGTCGCGCGAACGGGCCGGTTTCGAGGTTCGTGACGTTCACTACACGCACTACGGACGTCTGTGTACGATTGAAACGCCGGAAGGACCGAACATCGGTTTGATTTCGTCGCTTTGCGTGTACGCAAAAGTAAACAGTATGGGCTTTATCGAAACCCCGTACCGGATTATCGAAAGCGGCCAGGTAGCGCAGGATCAACCCGTGAAATACCTGACGGCTGAAGAGGAAGATACGCATTACATTGCTCAGGCCAATACAACCGTTGATACGCAAGGCACGCTGACCGGCGACCGGATCAAGTCACGTTTTGAAGGTGACTTCCCGATGTCGGAGCCGACAAGCGTTACTTACATGGATATTGCGCCGAACCAGATCGTTTCGGTGGCGGCTTCGATGATTCCGTTCCTGGAGCATGATGATGCTAACCGGGCCTTGATGGGATCAAACATGCAACGGCAGGCGGTTCCGCTGCTGCGGCCACAGGCTCCCATTGTCGGAACGGGTCTGGAAGGACGGGTTGCGATCGATTCACGGGCATTGGTGATTGCTGAGGAAGACGGTGTTATCGATTTCGTGGATTCAACCAAGATTGTGGTTCGCTACGATCTGGCCGATGATCAGCGTCTGGTTAGCTTTGACGATGATCTGAAAACCTACGACCTAATTAAATTCCGCCGGACGAACCAGGATACGTGCATCAACCTGAAGCCGATGGTGCTGAAAGGTCAGAAAGTAAAGAAAGGCGAACCGCTTTGCGAAGGATACGCAACAGAAGGTGGTGAGCTGGCCTTGGGTCGGAACATGAAAGTCGCTTTCATGCCCTGGCAGGGATACAACTTTGAGGATGCCATTGTAATCTCGGAGCGGGTTGTTCGTGAAGATATCTTTACCTCAATCCACATCGAAGAGTTTGAACTCGAAGTACGGGATACCAAACGTGGTGAAGAGGAGCTGACCGCGGAAATTCCGAACGTTTCAGAAGAAACCGTTCGCAACCTGGATGAGAACGGTATTGTCCGTGTCGGTACGGAAGTGAAGGAAGGCGATATCCTGATTGGCAAGATTACGCCGAAAGGAGAAAGTGATCCTACGCCGGAAGAAAAACTGCTCCGCGCCATCTTTGGTGACAAAGCCGGTGACGTGAAAGATGCTTCCAAAAAAGCACCGCCGTCGCTGAAAGGAGTAGTTATCGATACGAAGCTGTTCTCCCGCCCGAACAAAGATGAGCGTTCGAAGCATAAGGATGAGATCAAGGCCTTGATGAAACGCTACAGCCGGGAGTTGGTCGGTGTTCGCGAGAAGATGATCAACAAGATGTCGACGTTGCTGGAAGGCAAAACGTCACAAGGCATCAACCACAAGTTCGGCGATAACATCACGAGCAAAGGTGTTAAGTTTACCCGGAAAAATATCTCTGACAACCTGTTCCCGGATAAAAACCCGTACCGCGACGAAAGTAGCTACTCGGTACCGGAGGAAGTCAACCTGCTGGGGGATTTGCTGATCGAAGGCTGGACGGATGATCCGCATACCAACAAGTTGTTGACTCAGATGGTCAAAAACTATAACAACCGCCGGAACGAAATCACGGGGCGCTTCAAACGCGAACGGTTTACACTGGAAGTGGGTGATGAACTACCGGCGGGTATCGTGAAACTGGCGAAAGTTTATGTTGCCAAAAAGCGGAAGCTGAAAGTGGGTGACAAGATGGCTGGTCGTCACGGAAACAAAGGGGTTGTTGCCCGGATTGTTCGCGATGAAGACATGCCCTTCTTGCAAGACGGAACGCCGGTCGATATCGTACTGAACCCGCTTGGTGTACCATCCCGGATGAACCTTGGTCAGATTTACGAAACCGTCTTAGGTTGGGCGGGTCTAAAACTGGGCCGTAAATATGCGACACCCATTTTCGACGGTGCAACCGAAGATCAGGTCGTTGCTGAACTGGATGCAGCCGGTCTGCCTTCGTTCGGACGGACCTACCTGTACGACGGTTTATCGGGTGAGCGGTTTGATCAGCCGGTTACTGTCGGTGTAATTTACATGCTGAAATTGGGTCACTTAGTTGACGATAAAATGCACGCTCGTTCGATTGGACCTTACTCCCTCATCACCCAGCAGCCGCTGGGTGGTAAGGCACAGTTCGGTGGTCAGCGGTTCGGAGAAATGGAAGTATGGGCGCTCGAAGCCTTTGGGGCTTCGCACATCCTCCAGGAAATTCTGACTGTCAAATCCGACGACGTAGTAGGCCGGGCTAAAGCCTACGAAGCCATTGTAAAAGGCGAGAACTTGCCGAAACCCAACATTCCGGAATCGTTCAACGTGTTGGTGCACGAATTGCGCGGTCTGGCCCTTGAGGTTACAATGGATTAACACAGTCGACTTTCCCTACCAGCCAGCTGGCTGGTAGGGAAAACGGCTACAAGAATATTTTCACCCAATAAAACTCCATCCAATGTCATTCAAAAAGAATAAGAAGCTCAACAGCGACTTTTCCAGAGTGCTGATCAGCCTGGCCTCGCCCGAGTCCATTCTGGAGAGTTCGTATGGTGAAGTGACGCAACCGGAGACGATCAACTACCGGACTTACAAGCCCGAAATGGGCGGTTTGTTCTGTGAGCGGATCTTCGGCCCGGTTAAAGACTGGGAGTGTCATTGTGGTAAGTACAAACGTATTCGCTACAAAGGCATTATCTGCGATCGCTGTGGGGTCGAAGTGACGGAGAAGAAAGTGCGTCGGGAACGGATGGGTCATATTGAGCTGGTTGTTCCAGTGGCACACATCTGGTATTTCCGGAGCCTTCCCAATAAAATTGGATACCTGCTCGGCCTTTCAACCAAGAAGCTCGATCAGATTATCTACTACGAACGGTATGTTGTTGTTCAACCGGGTATCAAGGGCGAAGACGGCGTTCAGGAACTGGACTTCTTGACGGAAGATGAGTACCTGGATATTGTTGATAAACTGCCGAGTGGCAACCAACTGCTGCCGGATTCTGATCCGCAGAAGTTTATTGCAAAAATGGGTGCGGAAGCGCTCGAACTGCTGCTGTCGCGGGTAGATCTGGACGAATTGTCGTATAACCTGCGTCACGCTGCGGCTACAGATACATCACAACAACGGAAAGCAGAAGCGTTGAAACGGCTGAAAGTTGTTGAGGCCTTCCGGGATGCCAACACCCGCGTCGAAAACCGGCCGGAATGGATGGTGATTCGGATGGTGCCCGTTATTCCACCGGAACTGCGTCCGCTCGTCCCTCTGGATGGGGGCCGTTTTGCAACTTCCGACTTGAATGACCTGTATCGCCGGGTGATCATCCGGAATAACCGTCTGAAGCGTCTGATTGAAATTAAAGCGCCGGAAGTTATTCTACGGAACGAAAAGCGGATGTTGCAGGAAGCCGTCGATTCGCTGTTTGACAACTCACGGAAGGTCAACGCCGTTCGTTCGGAAGGAAACCGGGCCCTGAAGTCGCTGTCCGACATGCTGAAAGGAAAGCAGGGACGGTTCCGGCAAAACCTGCTCGGTAAACGGGTCGACTATTCAGGTCGTTCGGTAATCGTTGTAGGTCCTGAATTAAAACTGCACGAGTGCGGTCTGCCCAAAGACATGGCGGCTGAGTTGTTCAAGCCGTTTATCATCCGTAAGCTGATCGAGCGCGGTATTGTCAAAACCGTAAAATCAGCGAAGAAAATCGTTGACCGGAAAGACCCGATTATCTGGGATATTCTGGAAAACGTACTGAAGGGCCACCCGGTTCTGCTGAACCGGGCTCCAACGCTGCACCGATTAGGTATTCAGGCTTTCCAGCCGAAACTGATCGAGGGAAAAGCAATTCAGCTGCACCCGCTCGTTTGTACGGCTTTCAACGCTGACTTTGACGGTGACCAGATGGCCGTTCACGTTCCGCTGGGACAGGAAGCCATCCTGGAAGCGTCAATGCTCATGTTGGCGTCGCATAACATCCTGAACCCGGCCAACGGTGCGCCGATTACTGTACCGTCGCAGGACATGGTGTTGGGCTTATATTACGTAACGAAAGGGCGCCGGAGTACACCGGAATATCCGATTGTTGGTGAAGGCATGACGTTCTACGGACCTGAAGAAGTCATTATCGCCATCAACGAAAAGAAACTTTCGAAACACGCGAATATCAAAGTCCGGACGCAGGTTCGGAATGAGAAAGGGGAACTTGAAACAAAACTGATCGAAACGGTTGCGGGTCGGGTTCTGTTCAACCAATCCGTTCCAACTGAAGTCGGTTACATCAATGAACTGCTGACCAAGAAAAAACTGCAGCAGATCATTGCCCATATCTTTAAAATTGCCGGTGGTTCAAAAACGGCTCAGTTCCTTGATGATATCAAGGAGCTTGGCTTCCAGATGGCGTTCAAAGGTGGTTTGTCAATTGGTCTGAGCGACGTAAAAGTCCCGGATGCAAAAGAGAAACTGATCGAAGAGGCCAAGCAGGAAGTAGAAGGCGTTTGGAACAACTACCTGATGGGTCTGATCACGGAAAACGAGCGGTATAACCAGGTAATTGATATCTGGACGCGCGTTAACAGCCGGATTACGGAAACCCTGATGAAGCAGTTGGAAGCCGATCAGCAGGGCTTTAACTCGATCTTCATGATGATGCACTCCGGTGCACGGGGGTCCCGCGAACAGATTCGTCAGTTGGGCGGTATGCGGGGTCTGATGGCCAAACCGCAGAAGAACCTGCAAGGTTCAGTCGGTGAGATCATCGAAAACCCGATTCTGTCGAACTTCAAAGAAGGTCTGGACGTATTGGAATACTTCATCTCGACGCACGGTGCACGGAAAGGTTTGGCGGATACGGCTTTGAAAACGGCCGATGCCGGTTACCTGACACGTCGTCTGCACGACGTTGCGCAGGATGTGATTATCACAGAAGATGATTGCGGTACGCTCCGGGGTCTGCAGATCTCGGCCCTGAAAGATAATGAGGATGTTGTCGAACCATTGTCAGAGCGTATCCTGGGCCGGGTAACGGTTCATGATGTATACAATCCGCTGACGAAAGAGCTGATTGTAGCTGGTGGTAGCGAGATCAACGAAGAAATTGCGGCATCTATCGACGAAACCAGTATCGAAACCGTTGAAATCCGGTCGGTATTGACCTGTGAAGCCAAGAAAGGCGTTTGTGCAAAATGCTACGGTCGGAACCTGGCAACGGGTCGGATGGTCGACATTGGTGAAGCCGTAGGGGTCATTGCTTCGCAATCCATCGGTGAGCCAGGGACGCAGTTGACGCTTCGTACCTTCCACGTGGGTGGTACGGCTTCTAACATCGCGGTTGACGCTTCGATCCGGGCTAAATTTGACGGTATCGTTCAGTTCGAAGAAATGCGGACGGTTGAATCCGTTGACAACGAAGGTAACCCGATTACGGTCGTTATGGGTCGTTCTGGCGAGGTGAAGATCGTTGATCCGGCTAATCCGAACCTGATTTTGATTAGTAACAACGTTCCGTATGGTGCTTTCCTGCGCGTAAAAGAAAATCAGCCGGTTAAGAAGGGTGATGAACTTTGTGCCTGGGATCCGTACAACGCCGTTATCTTATCCGAACTGACGGGTAAAGTGGAATTTGAAGCGATTGAAGAAGCAATTACCTACCGGGAGGAGTTTGACGAACAGACTGGCTTCCAGGAAATGGTGATCATCGAAAGCCGCGATAAAACCAAAAACCCGGCAATCGTTGTAAAAGGCACCAGCACGCTGCTGGAAGATACGACGGAGAAAGGGTATAACCTGCCAGTAAGTGCTCGTCTGGTCGTTAAAAACGGCCAGGACATCAAAGCCGGTCAGCCGGTGGCGAAAATTCCGCGTAACGTTGGTAAAACCCGCGATATTACGGGTGGTCTGCCACGGGTAACAGAATTGTTCGAAGCGCGTAATCCGTCGAACCCGGCGGTTGTCAGCGAAATCGACGGTGTTGTTACTTACGGTACGATCAAACGGGGTAACCGCGAGATCTTTATCGAGTCGAAAGACGGTACGAAGAAGAAATACCTGGTACCGTTGTCGAAACACATTCTGGTGCAGGATAACGACTTCGTACGGGCGGGCGATCCGCTGTCGGATGGCGCCATTACGCCGTCAGACATCCTGTCGATCAAAGGACCGACCGCGGTGCAGGAGTACCTGGTGAATGAAATTCAGGAAGTATACCGTCTGCAAGGTGTGAAAATCAACGATAAGCACATTGAAGCGATTGTTCGTCAGATGATGCAAAAAGTTGAGATCATGGACGCTGGCGACACGATCTTCCTGGATATGCAATCGGTGGATAAGTGGACATTCCGGACGGAAAACGACAAGATCATGAACATGAAAGTCGTTACGGATCCGGGTGATTCAGATTCCCTGAAAGCTGGTCAGATCATCTCGGTCCGTCGTCTGCGCGATGAAAACTCCAGCCTGAAACGTCGGGATATGAAGATTGTCGAAGTACGGGATGCCATGCCGGCGGTTTCACAGCCGACCCTGCAGGGTATTACGCAAGCTTCTCTGGGTACAGAAAGCTTCCTGTCGGCCGCTTCATTCCAAGAAACGACCAAAGTATTGAGTGAGGCTTCCATCCGCGGTAAAGCCGACTATCTGGAAGGATTGAAGGAAAACGTGTTGGTGGGTCACCTGATCCCGGCTGGTACGGGTGCACGGCGGTACAACAACATTATCGTCAATTCAAAAGAGGAATACGAATCGTTTGTTGAAACCCGTGAGAAGTTTACACGGACTAAAAAACGGGAAACGGTTTAATCCGTTATAAACAATAAGTAAAAAAGGAACCCCAATTGGGGTTCCTTTTTTATTGGCCTTTGGATAGGCACATCCAGCTTTTAAGTCCGCCGAGAAATAAGTTATGTTCTTTTTTTAATGAAATATTGAAGATAATTGTAACCTCTATGTGACTTTACCTTGCGTTCAGCGTCTGATTAGTAACTGAGGACTAACAAACATCCTACCTATGGAAAAAGCAAAACGGAATCGTGCGCAGACGTCACAACGAATTATCAATGCTCTTGAAGAGGTTATAGCCGAAAAAGGAATTGACGGCATTGGCATAAACCGGATCTCTGAAAAAGCTGGCGTAAGCAAAGTACTTATCTACCGCTATTTTGGCGGACTTGACGGTTTGCTGAGTTATTACGTTAAGATGGGGCGTTTGTTTCCATTGCTGAATCCGGTTACCCTGGAGCAGTTGCGCCCGGTTCACGAAAACGACTTAGCCAAGCTATGGTATAAACAACTAGTCCACTCGTTTCGCTTCTTTCGTCAGTTTCCGGCGGCTTTCCAAATTGTAAGAGCGACGGTCACGGAAGATAGCTCTTTGGCGGATGAAGTGAGCAAAGCCTTTGATGAGGAACTGACCCGCTTAGTCGAACAGCTTGCCTTCGTAAAAGGAGCTGATGTACAAGCTGTATCGGCCATTATGGCCGGTGCAATGGCTTATCTGACGTTGCTCTCTAAAAATAACCGTACGTTTATGGGTATTAACCTAGCTACCGAAGAAGGTTGGCAACGGATTGAAGAAGCGGTACGGATTATCTATACTGGCCTAAACCGCATGGCGGTTCAGTCAGCCGATGTTTCCCTGGATTTACATCCTACCGGAGTATCCAGGTACTGGTAAGCGCAAACAACCAGTCTCTTATTTATAAATCCGCTAGCCAGAAAAAAGTTGGTTAGCGGATTTGTTCTGAAATTGAGGACAAGGCAATTCTATAGGTCATTCTCTTCCCAAGTAGAACGGTAAAAGTTACGGATAAACAGCGAAGTAGCTACTACAATACTCAAAGACGCTAAGCTCCCGGCTGGCAGTCGGTACATAATCAGCAGAAAGAAGGCAATAAGGGGCCAGAACAAGGTTGCTACAAAGCGATCCCGGGGTTGATGGCGAGTCAGCAAAGCCGCGAATTGCAACCAGAGTAAGCTGAAGCCTAAAAACCATACGCCCGCTAGGTCTAGAAGAGAAACGGTTTCGGGTCCTCTAACGATCAACAACAACGCTTCCGGAATTAGCAATAGCGCTTGAATTCCGCCATACAGCAACAAACGCCTTGCAAGAGGTAAAGGTAAGTTACGCAGCAGCATCAACTGCCTGGCTTCGAATTGATACAGTTCAAAAACCACACCGGCGTGAAAAGCCGCCGACAACAACATTCCCAGCGATAGCAAGCGGATATCGTAATCGTCGGTGGGATAAAGCAGAAGAATGCCGGCGGTAAGCAGACACGATCCGGCTTTGGTTAGCAACAGGGTAATGGGTTGCTCCCGAAACAGGTAACGAATAAAGAACAAGCCGTATGGAGTAGTCAGAGTCTGACGAAGCCAGTTGCCCAGGTAGCCGGTAAATAGTTCCGGATTCGGATTGTGTAAAGCCCGCTCGATAAAAGGCAAGGGCAACAGAGACAAAGTGCCAGCGATTAAAATGAGTGAACCGTTTGCTGTAGTTGTACGCTGCTGAACGCCCACCCAAAGCATAAAACCAGCGTATAAAACCACCGGAGCCAATAGCTGAAGATTCAGTAGATAAAAGACGGAAAGCCGTTTGACGGCGGGAATGAGCCTAAAAAACTGAAGCAGATTGGTGGTGTGAAGGAGCTGCCGTTGGAAATGAATCACGTAAGCCGTATACAGCAGCCAGAGTGCAACGTACCCAGCCAGAAAGACGCTGTCGTGCAACGCGTAAGTGGCCAGCGCAATGTGTTCGTTCGAACTTAAAAAGCCAAAGCCCAGCAACAGAACAACCAGAAATAGCCCGGAATTTTGCAGGTAAAATTGCCGAACGATCAACTTCTCCGGAACGGTCCACAGCGCTTTCATGGATTGGCCGGTTGCGGTAGGAGAGCCAACGTCTGCTGTTGAATTAGCCAGGTAAAATCAACGGGTAGATCGACGGGGTCAACGTCCTGGTGCGTTGATAACAAAAAGCTGACGCCCTGCTGACGGCTTTGACGAATGCAATCGGTAACGGCCTGAATGGTGGCCTGATCGAGCGTAATGAGCGGCTCGTCGAGCAAAATCAGCGTAGGGTTACCCAGGAAAGCCAGTACCAGAGACGTTTTTTTGAGCATTCCGCTGGAATAGGTACCGAGGGGCGTTTTCATGAAATCCCGGACACCAAACCGGTCGATCAGGTCATTAAATTGCCCGGCAGGAGCCTTCTTGGTTGCCCCCACCCAGCGGATCAGTTCCCAGGCCGTCAGAAAGGCCGGATAAATCGGCTCGGCCTCTCCGTAGTTGACCCGAAGACGGTATTCTACGGGGTTTTTCCTCAGATCATACCGCTTATCAAGAACCAGACTCCCTTCGAACGGCAACAAACCCGCAACGGTTCGAAAAAAAGTTGTTTTTCCCGAACCATTGCGCCCTTTGATCCAGTGAATACCCGGCGGAAAATCAGCCCGTTGAATGTCCAGCACCAACTGGTTCTGGTAGGCTTTCCGAAAATTCTGGACCGTTAGCATCAGCGAGGTGCCATGGCAACTTCCTTTTTCTTCGCCAGCTTTTCAACCACGTATTCACCCACTTTTCGACCCTGAACGTTCCCCAACTCCAGCGCATCCCGGAAGTGAATACCGCCGTATAAACGGCTGTAGGAGGCTTCGACTGCGGCATCCCGGAATGACTTGAAAGACCGTACGCCATGACCGTACGGGTGCTCGGTTGAGTCCGTAAAGGCAACGTTATCCCCATAAAGCAAGGTCAGCACTTCGGCGGCAGCCGCCGAAATAACGCTGTGACCGCTGGTATACTCGGGAAATGGGGGAGTTTGCAGGTAGGGCGTCCACTTCGGATCGATGAATTTGTTGATGACGGTTTCGGGACGGATGCGGTTACTCCGGTATTTCTCGTCCCAGCAGCTAATGAAACCGTCGGCCAGCGCAAAGGCGGTCAGCGCGTAGGCTTGCACACTTTTGGGGAAATCCGCTTTCTGCTGACGGGCAATCGTGGCCGCAATTGCCAGCCAGTGACCGCCCGGCGTCATTTTTTTGGAAGCATAGGAAACGTGTCCGGCCACGTTCATCACAAAGGCGTTGTCATCCCAGAAGAACGCCGTTCTGCGCTGTTCCTCAGTCTGGTGAACGCCCAGTTGATAAACTTCATCCACCAGTTTGTAGAAAGGACTGCCTTTGGCCATGTCATAAGCAGCCGCTTTGGGCGGTATAAACTGGGAGCACGTGTCCATTACCCAGCACCGGATTTGCATCCATTTGGGCTCGGCGGCTTCCATGTAGGCCGGGGGCGTTGGTACCCACGTTCCCTCGGCGTTTGTGACGGTGTGTTTGAAACCGCGCGTTTGTTTATACGAATCTTTGCCCGCAAACTCCATAATGTGCTTGGCAACGGCTTCACCATAAGCCATCGAACGCTCGATTACCTCTTCGGGCACGCCAATTTCCTTATATTGTTCGTAAAAGTCTTTTTCAAACTCGTCGAACATATCGCCGGAGAACGTCAGGTTACGGCTGACGGTCAGAAAGGCCCTGGCGCTGGCCAACGGAAAGCAGTATTCCTGGCCGGGTTCGGGTTTGGGCGGGGCCGTAAACTTACGGAGCTTACCGGCCAGCGACTCGTAGCCCGGCTGACCCGCAACCATCGCTTCGTAGCCCGCTAGTGTGGCGTATCCATAAATCCGGCTGGCGACCGGCGGGGAAAAGATGTCGTGGATGATAACATCCGTAAGTTTTTTAACGCATTGGTGATACCGCTCCGGTTCAGCGGCTTTGGCGTTGTATTCTTCGGGTGTGGCTTTCGGTTGGCAACTGGTCAGAAGCCAAAGCCCGCCGAGTACGATGAGGTACGCTATGGGATTCTTCATGAGCAATCCTAGTCAAGGTAAGTACAAGAGGACTACAAATTTACCTCAAAAAAAGCACATCTTATAAGTGTGTGGGTTATTTATGGATTCCTGATCAAACCGGCTACCACCGCCGGTTTAGCCTTCTGAAAAATTTGCAGCGTTGTGTCGTTGCGGGCCACTAGCCAGCGCCGTGAGTTGGCAATGCGAATGGGTTTGATGTCGCGTACTTCGCCTTCGAGCAGAAAGCCGCTGGCGAACGGCGAAAGAGCCGAGAAACGCGTTTTATTGTCGGTTTTGCCACCCCGATTCTTCAGAACCAGCCCGTAGTTGGCATCGTAACGGCCCTGGTAGGTACTGACGCCGTAAAAATTGCCGCCCGCCAGTACGTCCGGAAAACCGTCGTTGTCGATGTCGTCGGCTCGCAGGGCAAACAGTTTGGAAACCTGCGCCAGCATCGGCAGTTGGTGAACGATGAAATGGCCATCCCCCCGGTTTTCCAGAAACACGGAAGCAAACTGGTTTACCTCGTGTTCCTCGGCCCCCTCCAGTTCCTGCGCTTCGAACACGTTCTCCAGGGGTTTTCCGGCGAAAGAAGTGTAGTCGGTAAACCGCTTGTTGACAATGCTGGGCATTTGTTTTCCCAACTCATCCTTAAAATTGACGGGATGCCAGTCTTTTCCGTTGCGCTGATACGCCAGAATCTGGTCGGTGCTGCCGTTTTTATCGAAATCTTTTACCCACATTTTCAGCCGTGGATCGGGCTGCTTGATGAACTTGGTATTCAGACCCAGATTTCCGGCCACCAGGTCCAGATCGCCGTCGCGGTCGAAGTCGGCGGCTGTCAGGCACTGCCAGAAACCGCTCAGGGCGGTATTCTCATCCGTAATGCTTTTTATGGCTTCTAGTTTGCCGTTTTGTTTGGCGAAGACCCGAATAGGCATCCAGTCGCCCGCAACTACCAAGTCGAGGTCCTTGTCCTGGTCGTAATCCATCCAAACGGCGTCGGTAATCATACCGGCCTTGCGAAGTTCGGGAGCCAGCCGATCGGTCTGGTCCGAAAACCGTCCCTTACCGTCGTTGATCAGCAGATACGAGTTGGGAATTTTACCGTAAGCGAAAGCCACCACCCGGCCCCCCACAAACAGATCCAGATCGCCGTCGTTGTCGAAATCCACCGGCCGAACGCAGCTTTTATTGTCGTACATCGGTGGCAAACCGTTCGAGCGCGTGAAGTTGCCCTTCCCGTCGTTCAGATACAGCCGGTCAAACTGTTCGGGCATTTTTTCGAAAAACTCGTTGCCGCCCGATACCACGTACAAATCCAGGTCTTTATCGCCGTCGGCATCGAAGAAAACCGCATCCACATCCTCATACGTCGAATCGGCCCGGAAGGCCGGTTGGTGGCTTGACACGAAGCGACCGTCCGGTTGCTGAAGCTGCAAGCTGCCGGCCTGCCATTTTGCCCCAGCCGCGTAAAAGTCCTCCAGCCCGTCACCGTTTACGTCGCCAACGGCCAGTTTCGGCCCTTCCGTCGAGACCTTGAACGGCATCAGCGATTCCCGCACAAAATCGAAATAGGTGTTTTCCTGGTGCTGATAAGCAATCGAAATCTGGTCGCTTACGTTTTCCAGCAGCGGCTGAGGATCGGGCGCGGTAAACTGGAAGGTACCCACATCCTGCCGGGCCGCAGTTTGTCTCAGGGTCAGGGTCTGATTGGCCTGCACCGCCGTCCTGACTTCCATCTTCTGGTTGGGCCAGATCACAATCAGTGAATCGACGGTAGCGAGCTCGCCCAGACCAAACGTTAAAGCCGGTTCTACGGATGACTGAAAACCGCGCGTCGGCACCAGTTGCTGGAGTTGCAGGCCGTTTTTGGTTTTCAGCACCACTTTTGCCCCAACGCCAAAACTGTTACCGGCCTCACCCTGAAGTTTGATTTTCAGCCAGTGACGCGTGGGGAACAGCTGATTCGATTGATTCTGAAAAACGCCAGCCGGGTCGTTGATGTCGTTGGTAATCAGATCCAGATCACCGTCGTTGTCCAGATCCGCGTATACCGCCCCGCTCGAAAACGTCGGTTTTTCAAAGCCCCAGGCCAGTGATTTGTCCGTAAATTTCAGGGTTGCCGAGCCCTGAAACAGGTAGTTATGCACCTTGCCTTCAGGCATCATGGCGATTGCTTTTTCGTCCAGCACGTTGGACGTCTCGATGGTAGACCGCATCGAGTTGTCGGAGGTGAACTTAACGTAATCGAGATCGTTGGGTCGTCGGACAATGCCGTTGGCCACAAACAGATCTTTTATGCCGTCGTTGTCGTAGTCGGCCAGCAGCGGTGCCCAGCTCCAGTCGGTGGCTGCCACTCCGGCCATCGCGCCCACATCCATGAATTTCCGGCCCGACTGATTGATCTGGAGGCAGTTTCGACTGTACTGGTTCATGTAGCCGAAGGTGAGCTTGTAGATATAAATATCCAGCGGCTCTTCGCCCAGCGACATTTTTTCGACGGTCTCGTCTTCGGGGTACATATCCAGCGTAACCACATCCTGAAAACCGTCGTTGTTGACATCGGCAATATCGTTGCCCATCGAAAACCGGCTGACGTGGGCAAACGCCTTGCGAACGCTTTCCGTAAAACCGCCTTTGCCGTTGTTGACGTAGTAGTAATCGTCTTCGTGGAAGTCATTGGAAACGTAAATATCTTCCCAGCCGTCGTTGTTCAGATCGGCCACCGAAATGCCCAGACCGTAGCCCATAGCAGCTCCATAAATGCCGGCCTGCTCGCTGACGTTGGTAAAGTGCGGTGTTTCTTTGTCGGCTTTGCTTTCGCTCGTTGGGCCATCGGCGCCAATCAACTCATTCCGAAACAGGTAATCGCCGGATTCATTCTGGCGCAGGTTTCGGGCCGAAACGCGGTCATAGCTGCGGGAGGTATGCACGGCGTGGTTGAGCAGATACATGTCCAGATCGCCGTCGTGGTCATAATCGAAGAAGGCGGCCTGGGTCGAAAAACCGGTAAAGTTTAAGCCGTATTCGGCGGCTTTCTCGGAAAACGTACCGTCCTGGTTGTTGATGTACAGTTCATTGGAGCCTTGCTGCCCCTGGAAATTGCCCACGGAGCAAACGTAAATATCCAGCCAGCCGTCGCCGTTGACGTCCGCCATCGTTACGCCCGTCTGCCAGTCGGCGGCCCCTTCGACGCCCGCTTTTCGGGTGATGTCTTCGAATTTGAAGCCGCCTTTGTTCAGGTAAAGTTTGTTTTTGCCCTGATTAGAGACAAAGTACAGATCGGTCAGGCCGTCGTTGTTGATATCACCCGCGGCCACCCCCGCACCGTTGTAAAAATACAGGTAATCAATGATGTTGAAACGGGCGGTATTCTGTACCTGATTGACAAAACCAACACCCGTTTGGGTGGAGTCCAGCGAATGAAAAAGCGGTTTTTCGGACGGAGAAGAGCGACAGCCCCAAACCGCCAGCGTTCCGACTATGAGGAAAAGAGGAATGTATTTGATCATAGGTTACTTCCGAACCAATTCATTTTGCAGACCCACTTTGGGTTTTCTAATGTCGAAAACCTGAGCCTGGTCGTTGTTTTTAGCCAACACAATTCGTTTGCTGCCGTTAGGTCCCCGCACTTCCCGCATGGCGCGCACCTGGCCCAGTACCGAAAAGCCCGACTGCCCGGACGGCATGGCCGTAAACTGACCGCGCCCGTTGCCCGTCAGCAGCAGGCCATAACTGGCGTCGTAGCGGCCAATCTCGTTGAGCACATCGAAGAAATTGCCCGCCAGCAGGATATCCGTCTTTCCGTCGGCGTTGTAATCGCCGACCAAAATACTACGAATGGGAGACAGTTGTGCCTGTAGGGGCAAAGACCGAAGCGTGAACCGGGGTTTGCCGTCGGCAGCGGTGCCCTCATTGAGCAACACGGCCGTTTCGGCGGTTTGAACGGTTTTGACCTCGGTGCCTTCCCGCTGTTCTGCCGTAAACAAATCTTCAAAGCCAGCTTTGGCGTAATCCGTGTGCTTCAGGTACTTCTTTTTGATGGCCGGAATCCGCTTCTGCAAATCCGGTTTCTGAACCATCACGCATTCGCGGCCCTGGCGGTAGCAGGTTACAATCGGATCGTAGGTGCCGTTGCGGTCAAAATCGTTGCCGTATAGATGCGCCGGTTCCTGCTCCGAGGCTACCAGCCGGCTGTTTAAACCCAGGTTACCCACGACAAAATCGGTGTCGCCGTCGCCGTCCAGATCGGCCGCCCGGATGGTGTTCCACCAGCCCCCGCTTTTGGCGAGCGTTGGGTCTTCCAGCCGTTCAAATCCCTTGCCCTGCTTATTTTTCAGGACGGTAATCGGCATCCAGTCGCCCACCAGCACCAGATCCGGATACTGATCGTTATCCACGTCGGTCCAGACCGCATCGGTAACCATTCCAATTTCGCCCGAAAAAGGCATCAACGCCTGGGTTGCTTTGCGGAAATTACCCTTACCATCGTTGACCAATAACGTTTGCTGTGGGTTACGGCCATACTGCCCCGGCACCATACGCCCCCCGACGAATAAATCCAGATCACCGTCCCGGTCAAAATCGCAGGCCGTTACGCAGGAGCTGCTTTCCAGCACGCGGGGTATGGTTTTGTCCCAGGTCAGATTTCCCTTGCCGTCGTTGCGGTAAAACCGGTCGAATAATAACGTTGGATCGTCAAATTCGTTGCCGCCCGTGGCGACATATAGGTCCAGAGCCCCGTCGCCGTCGGCGTCAAAGAACGTGGCGGCTACGTCTTCCGTATAGGTGGCATCGAGCAGGAAAGGTTGTTTCTGGGGTGCATACGAGCCGTTGGTTTGCTGAATGTAGAGCGCGCGCGGCATGTTGGCGGCCCCACCAAAGAACAAATCATCCAGACCGTCGCCGTTGACATCGCCAGCCGCCAGGGCCGGGCCTTCGCGGGAGAGCATCTGTTTCAGCAGGCCGTCCCGGTCGTAGTCCACAAAGTTGTTTTCGGTATGCTGGTAATTCAGGCCGACCTGAGCCGTTATATCCGCCAGCAACACCGGTTTGGCGGTTGGAGCGGGCTGCGGTGAAGCCGTCTGGCGGGCGTTTCGGTAGTCGAGCAAGAGCGTTTGGTTGGCTTTCGGCTGACGAATGACCTGCCTGCGTTCGTCCGGCCAGATCACCGTCAGGGAGTCGATGACCGGGTTTTTCCCGAGCCCAAACACCAGCGTCAGGTCCACCGATGACTGAAAACCCCGGTTGGGCATTTGCTGTAAATACTGCGTCTGGCCCTTCTGGTGAACGTACACTTTGGTACCGATGGCGTTCCGGTTTTGCGCATAACCGCGGAACTGCACGCGCAGAAAAGCTTGCTGATTGCCCTCAACGGCCGTATTTCGGTAGATCGAAGCCGGAGCGTTGTTGTTATTCACGACCAGGTCCAGGTCGCCGTCGTTGTCCAGATCACCGTAAGCGGCTCCGTTCGAAAAGCCGGGTGTCGCCAGTCCCCAGTCGGCGGCTTTGTTGGTGTATTGCAAACCGTTGCCGTTGTTGCGGAAGGCGTAGTTGGCCAGGGGCGTCGACGGCATTTTGTCGACGTATTCTTTGTAGTCAAAATTCTTTTTCCCTTCAATCATCAACTGAATATCCGGGTTGTCGGATAAGTAATTGACGAAGTCCTGATCGGTGAGGTCTTTCAAAATACCGTTGGTTACAAAAATGTCTTTGTGGCCGTCCATGTCCATGTCGAACAGCAAAGCGCCCCAGCTCCAGTCGGTGGCGGAGGTGCCCGAAAGCCTGCCGATTTCCGAAAACGTTACCTGCCCGGTCGGACCGGCCCCGTTGTTGAGGTGGAGCATGTTGCGCGGGTCCTGGTGGTAAAAATCGCGCGACAGCTTCAACTGGTATAGTTCGTAATTCTCGAACGATCCAGTGGTTTTCAGGCGGTAATCATCATCGGGCATCATGTCCGTAACAAAAATGTCCAGATTGCCGTCGTTGTTCATGTCCGCAATATCGGCCCCCATCGACGTCAGGCTGATGTGGCCCATGTGGTCTTTAATAGACTCTTTGAAAGTACCGTCTTTCTGGTTGATGTACAGGTAATCCCGTTCGTAGAAATCATTGGAGATATAAATGTCCAGCCAGTTGTCGTTGTTTACGTCGCCGACGGTAATGCCCAGTCCAAAACCAATCAGGCTGCCGTAAATTCCCGCTTCTTCACTAGCATCGACAAAGATGGGCGCGTTCGAATCATTCGCGTTCTTGCCCAGCTTTTCCCGTTCTTTGGTCATGTTTCGGAACAGTTTCTGCCCCCCCAGCCGGTCGCGGGTTTCGCGCATGTTCTGGTAGCCCAGCCGGTCCATCGGGGTGAAGCTGTTGTTAAGCAGGTACATATCCAGGTCGCCGTCGCGGTCGTAATCAAAAAAGGCCGCGTGGGTCGAAAAACCGCCGTCGACCAAACCGTACCGGGCGGTCTGTTCCTGGTAGGTTGGCAGCCCCGGCTGGCCCGCACGGTTTTTAACACCCTGGTTGATGTAGAGCTGGTTGCCACGGGCATCCCGGCTGCCCGAATTGCAAACGTAAATGTCCAGCAAACCGTCGCCGTTGACGTCGGCCATCGTTACACCCGTCGACCAGAATTTCTTGCCTACAATGCCAGCCGCTTGCGTAACGTCTTCAAACTGCCAGTTGCCCTTGTTGAGGTAAAGCTTATTTTCTTCAAAATTAGAGGTAAAAAAGAGGTCGGGCAGGCCGTCGTTGTTCACGTCGCCGATGGCTACCCCTGCGCCGTTGTAGAAATTGCGGTAATTGAAAATATTAAAGTCTTTTTTGTCGAGGCTGCGGTTGATGAAGTCGACCCCGGTTTGGGAAGACGACAGCTCCTCAAACAGCGGTTTTGAATCGGGTTTACAGGCCGCCAGCCACAGTAGACTGACCATTCCTATCCATTTCTTGCGTATCATAATTGGTTAAGCACTTGGTTAACGGGATCGGCGGAAAACACGCAACGGGCGATTGTTAACGCCTACCAGCACATAATCGCCCGCCATTTTTACATCCCGGACATCGCCTTTGACAAAGATGCCGGACGCGGTAGACGAAACCGGCGCAAACTGCCAGTTACCCCGGTTGCTCAGTAAAACGCCGTGATTGGCATCGATCTTACCGATCCGCAGGCGCATGGTGGAATTGTTGCCCATCAGCAGCAAGTCGGGCCGCCCATCCCGGTCAACATCCTGGGCTGCAATACCGTATACGGGGGCATACTGAGCCTGCAAGGGCAGAGGCCGGGGCACCAACTCGCCGTTGCGATTTTCCAGCAGCAGCGTTTTTACTTCACTGATGGTTTTCTTCTGGGCTTTTTGCAGCACGTCGGGGGTGAAAAACTGGTCGATGGTGGCGTCGGAATACGTCTGATAGTTGGTAAAAATCTTCCGCAGGCTAGGCATTTGCTCGCCGATTTCATCGCGGGAATAAGCCGGGTACGATTTGCCCTGAATGTAATAATTCATGAAGCAATCAATGGTGCCGTTCTGATCGAAATCTTCGTACACCAGCGTAGCGGGTTGCTCGGTTGAGGTCCGGATTTGGGAATTTAGCCCCAGATTGCCGATCACCAGATCATCGTCGCCATCGCCGTCGAGGTCCGCTTTTTCGATGCGGTTCCACCAACCGGCCAGTGCCTCATACGTCTTGGCCTTTTCGACCGAAAAAACGCCTTTTTGATTCAGCAAAACCGTTACGGGCATCCATTCGCCCACCAGCACCAAATCCGGCCAGCCATCGCGATTCAGATCGAGCGGAACGGCGTCCGTCACCAATCCCAGCTTGCCGAGCGAAATGCGGGTAAAGTTGGCCTTGCCATCGTTGCGTAGCAGAAACGATTCGTCGGCTGCCGGAAAGCGGCTGGGTTTGATATGTCCCCCCACAAAAAGGTCCAGATCGCCGTCGCGGTCGAAGTCCAGCACCTTAACGCAACTGCCGTTGTCGGTCTCGGCGGGAAGCGGTTGCGGCATAAACCCGCCTTTGCCGTCGTTCAGCCACAGTTGGTCCTGTAAATGCGCCGTTTCGCGCACTTCATAGCCGCCGTTGACCACGTACAAATCAGGACGTTTGTCACCGTTAAAATCCGCCAGAACCGCATCCGTGTTTTTCCGGGATTCAGCGCCCGTCAGCTGCGCCGGTGTAAAGCCTGCGGTAGTTTGTCGGAAAAAGCGCCCGGGCTGCTGGGGCGTACCACACACAAAAACGTCCTGCCGACCATCGCCGTCGATGTCGCCCACCGCCATGCGCGGCCCGGAATAGGAATACTGCATGGGCAGCAGCAACTGACGGTCAAAATTGTTGGTCGGTTCGATGGTATGGTTGAAGGCCGGGGCCGTGATTTCTTCGAACAGCGGTTTGGCTGCGGTTTGTGTGTTTTCGCGGGGCGCTGATGCCTGCTGATAATCCAGCGTTAAGACCTGATTCGGATTTACCGGATTGAGTGTCTGCTGCTTTCCGTCCGGCCACTTTACCGTTAGTCGCACCGGAGCCGTTTGTGAGCCCAGGCCAAACCGCAGGTCGCCGTGGCTGCACGACTGAAAACCGCGCGTTGGATACCATTCCTGCGTTTGCGTCAGGCTGTCGGTTTGCACGGTCACGGTAGCGCCGATGCCGAACGGATTCGAAACCAGTCCTTTAAAGCGAACACCGACGTAAGCCGATTGCGCCTGTTCGCGGCTGTGGTTCTTATAAATCCGTGCCGTTTCGTTCAAGTTATTGGTAACCAGGTCCAGATCGCCGTCGTTGTCCAGGTCTGCATACGCGCAGCCGTTGGAGGTCGCCGTCTCGTCGAAACCCCAGGCCTGCTGGTGGTTGCTGAACGTCAGGTTACGGTTGTTCCTGAAAATAAAGTTTTTCGTGCGGGTGGAGGGCATTTGCCGGATCAGTTCAATCGGAGAACGTTGGCCTGCTTCGGCTTCGTCGGAATACTTAACAAAGTCGCCGTTCGTGAAATCCCGCACCATACCGTTGCTGACGAATACGTCCTTGTAGCCGTCCAGATCAAAATCCGCGAGCAGCGTGCCCCAACTCCAGTCGGTATTGGAGACTCCCGCCAGCTGACCAATTTCGGCAAACTGCCCGTTGGCCTGTTGGACTTGCAGCATGTTGCGCATGTTCTGGTGCCAGAAACCGTTCAGGAGCTGGGCCTGATACACGTTCCAGCTGTCGGGCCAGGGCAGCAGTTTTTGCCGGGCGTTGCTTTCGGGCAGCATATCCAGCGTAAAAATATCGGGTAAGGCATCGTTGTTGACGTCGGCCACATCGACGCCCATTGACGAGTAGGAGGTATGCTCGATGCGCTCCCGCAATTCATCGCGGAAGGTTCCGTCGCGTTGGTTGATGTACAGGTAATCATCCTCCACAAAATCGTTGGTGACGTAAATATCCGGGTAACCGTCCTGGTTCAGATCAGAAATGGAAACGCCCAGCCCAAAGCCCAGTGGATTGCCTTTGATGCCCGCCTGTTCGGAAACATCCGTGAAATGCCCGTTGCCGTCGTTGCGAAAGAGCTTGTCACCGGCGTTGTAATCCCGCTCGGTCCGCATAACGGCGGCTTCTTTGCGCTGGTAGTCTTTCAGGTTGTGATTGATCAGAAAACAATCGAGGTCGCCGTCGCGGTCGTAATCGAAGAAGGTGGCCTGCACCGAATAGCCGGAATCGTCGAGGCCGTACCGGGCGGCCTGGTCCGTGAAGGTCAGATCGTGGTTGTTGATGAACAGCTGGTTTTTCCGCAGGGCATCCGGGCGCTGGCCGGAGTAACAGACATAGATGTCGAGCCAGCCGTCGGCGTTGATGTCCACCAGCGTTACGCCGGTTTTCCAGCCATTGGGCCGACCGGCTACCCCCGCCTTCTGCGTAATGTCCTCAAAATGCAAATCGCCTTTGTTGGCGTAAAGCTTGTTGGCTACCTGGTTGCCGGTCAAGAAGAGGTCGGCCAGGCCATCGTTGTTCAAGTCACCGACCGCCACACCGCCCCCGTTGTAGAAATACTCGAAGGCCAGAATGTTTTCCTGCTCGGTTTCCTCTAACTGGTTGATGAAGTGAACGCCGGTCTGCTGGGCGTCAAGCTTTTGAAACAACGGTTGATCAGACTGACAGGCACTCAACCAGAGACTGAGGGTAAAGATAAAAAGGTACCCGAATTTCATGTAAAAAGAATCCTCTCGCAAAAACACACGCCATTTGCTGACATACCTAACAAACGGAACAGCAGCCCGTGGTAGGCTGCTGTTCCGGGGTATTAATATTATGAAATTAATGGTTAATAACCAACATTCTGCTTCAGGTTCGGGTTGGTGTCGAGTGCCTGCTGCGGAATCGGGAAAACGATGCGGAAGGCTTCCGATTGATTGGGTTTCTGATCCATCGGGTTCAGGAACGTACCGAAGCGGATCATGTCGTTCCGGCGCCAGCCTTCCCAGTACAGCTCACGACCCCGTTCGGCCAGCAGAGCTGCGTCGTTTACGGTTGCCAGGGCCGCCGTACCGCGGGTAGTCCGGAGTTGGTTGACCAGCGACAAAGGCGTTGCTCCGCCGGTCGCGGTACCGCCCCGGTGAATGGCTTCGGCTTTCATCAGCAGTACATCGGCGTACCGGAAAAATACGTAGTCATTGCCGCCGTTGTCCAATCGTGTGGGATCAGGAAGGTATTTAACTACCCGGATTCCGTCCGCTTCCCGCGAATACAGCAGGTTAAGCTGCGGGGTAAACGTCAAGGGAGCACCGGCACGGTCGGTCAACTGACGGCCACCGGGGCCAAATTGCTGACCCGCCAGGAAACCCGCCCGGAGTCCCAGGCTATCGGTCATTCCGGCGATGGCTTTCCCACGACGTTCGTCGGCGGCATCAAAGCTGTTGTAGAAGTCCGCCAGGGTCGTAAAGCCGTTCCAGCCGTCGGGGCGCTGGTTGTAGTGCAGCGACATCCGGTAGCGGTTCTGCGTGTTGCCCACAGCAGCTCCTTTTTCATTGGCGATTACGAAAATCAGCTCTTTCGACCGCGTGCTGTTTTCCCAGTGGAAGTTGTCAAAGTATTCTCCCTGGGGTTCAAGCGCATAGCGGTTCGAGTTGATGATGGCGTCACAGTTGGTGATCACCTGATTCATATCGGCCTGCGCAAACGTAAAGGGCCCCGAAGGGGAGTTGGGGTCCTGCGTAAATACCGCCCGGTTCAGGTAAACTTTCGCCAGCAGAAACTGAGCCGCGTCGCGGTTGGCCCGACCCGGATTCAGCGTTGCGGGCAGGTTCTGAATCGCGTAAGTCAAGTCATCGATGATGTAAGCCGTGGCTTCTGCGCGCGTCATCACGCGGGGATTCTCATCAAAGCTGGCGTTGGCTTCCCGGAAGGGCACCTGGCCGTACAAATCAACCACGTGGTACATAAAGAACGCCCGCAAAAAACGCGCCTGCGCCTGAACGTTGGCGTTGGAACCCGCTGCCGAAGCAGCCTGCGTAGCCCGGAATATTCCGGAGTTAAGCTGGTTCCAGGAGCCAATTACGTCAACCGTAGTTGCATCCCAGGTATGCTGGTGCAACCGGCGCCAGCGGCCAAAGTCATCCCAGTCGGTTCCGCGCGTGGGTCCCATCATTTCATCCGATGGGTGTTCCAGCAACGCGTACGCATTCGCCTGGTCCGTGATGGTATTCAGCTGGGCATAAACCCCATTCAGCAAGCTCTCCAGGTTGCCCGCATCGGCAGACGGCAGAGAAGTTGATCGGTCCAGTACCTTATCCTCGAGATTCGTACAGCCGATGACCAGCATCGTCCCCGTACAGACTATCGCGAAAGGTATTTTAAGTGATATATTCATTGGTTGTGTCAAATGTTAATGAATGAAAGCATGGAACGGTTTAGAATCCGGCGTTGATGCCAAACGTAAACACGCGCTGAGAGGGATACGAGGTGTAGTCGATCCCCAATGACGGAATGCCGTCGATTGCTTTATTGGTGTTAACTTCCGGATCCAGACCCGAATAACCCGTGATCAACAGCAGGTTCTGGCCCGTTAACGAAAACCGCAGCGTACGGATTGCACTGCTCTTGGGCAGCGGCAGGTTGTAGCTAACCACTAAGTTGGAAAGCCGACCGAAATCGCCTTTTTCCAGGAAACGAGTTGAAACCAGAGGGGGGTTAACGGCATTTTCACTGCTGGAAGCCACGTCTTTCGTGACGTTCCGGCCGTTGCGCAGGTTTCCTTTCGTGAAAATAGCGTTAGCTGTGTTGTTGTAAATGTAGTTGCCGCCCGCTCCAGACCAGAACATGGTCAGACCCCAGTTTTTGTAACCGAAGTTGTTGGTCAGACCCCAGTTGTAATTCGGGATCGCGGTTCCCTGGTAGCTCAGGCCCAAAGACGGATCGGTGTAAACCCCGAAACCCTGATCATCGTATCCGGTAAAGGTTGGCATGAAGAAGGAGAACAGCGGACGGCCGCCAACGATGCGCTGGGCATAAGCACCCGACAGACCTTGTCCGTTGATAGCACCCGTGTTGTAAAGACCGTTGAAGTTAGTAACCTCATTCTTCAGGTACGTTCCATTCGCAGAAATCGACCAGGTGAAATCCTGACCCGTCAAAACGTCGTAGTTGATGCCTAACTCAATACCACGGTTAACCACGTTGGCGTCGAGGTTGATCCAGCGTGAACGGGCCGGAGCGGGTTGGGCATAGAGCGCTTCGAAGAGCAGGTCGCTCGTGTTCTTGTTGAAGAAGTCGATTGTGGCAGTCAGGCGGCCGCTCAGGAAGCCCAGGTCGGCACCAATTCCCCACTGGCGGGTTGATTCCCAGCGCAGGTTGGGGTTGGGCGTAATGTCGGGCGAGGAGGCCGCGTTGTTGGGGTCGAATCCCCGGCGGAACTGCGTCAGGTTCGGTGGGAACTCCTGGTTACCCGTCCGCCCCCAGTTCGCGCGAAGTTTCAGATCCACGCCTTTACCGGCCAAGAACGCTTCGTCAGAAACCCGCCAAGCACCGGCAAACGACGGGAACGCGCCGTATTTGTTGTTAGGTCCGAATTTCGACGATCCGTCCACCCGAACGGTAGCCGTTAATAAATACCGGTCGTTGATGTTGTAGTTTACCCGGCCGAAATACGACTGCAATTCACTCTGGTTGCGGTCTGATCCGGCGAAGTAAGCCTTCGTGCTTCCCTGGTTGTTAACGGCGCTGATGTTGTTGGCATACGGGAAAAACTCGTCGGCTTCGGGTAGAAACTGCTCGGCCTGAATAAAGGCGCCCCGGTTCTGGAATTTCTGATAAGCAAAACCCAGCAAACCGTCGAAATTACCCGGTCCTAGTTTCCGGTTGTAGTTCAGGGTATGTTCCAGAAGGGTTGAGCTGCGGTCGCGGTTTTGGATGATGGCGCGTCCGGCTTTGTTCGGGATGTCAAAACCCGGAATGTTTCGGCGAATCGACGTCCGGCGCTCCGACACGGAGTTGTCCAGACCCAGGTTGAATTTGTACGACAGGCCCTCGATGATGCGCCAGGTAGCTCCGATGTTACCCAGCGTCCGGCGCGTGCGGCCCTGGTCGTCGATCATCTCCAGCAGTGAAACCGGGTTACGGAATGAGTTACCCTGTGGCTGGCCCTGGGCGTTGTAGCCTTCCGGCGTAAAGAAGCGGCCCTGCGCATCCCGTACCGGGTACGTCGGGTTCGACTGAATGGCCGCAGCGATCAGGTTTCCTTCAAAACCGGCGTTATCGCTGTTGGGTACATAAACGTCGTTGACGCCCGAGGTCGTCAGTTGCAGGTCAAGTACGACTTTATCGTTGAACAGTTCGTGCGTGGCATTGATACGACCGGTGATCCGTCTCAGGTCTGATTTTTTAATAACCCCCTGAATGTCGGAGTAACCGAGTGACATGTAATAACGGGTGTCATCGTTACCACCACCGTAGCTTACATTGTAGTTCTGCGAGATGGAGGTCCGGAAAATCTCCTTTTGCCAGTCGGTAGCGGCTTTGGCATTTACCGCCGGAGAACTGGCGTCACCACCCGCTGCGGTTACAGCGCCCGCGTACTCACCCGCCGTCAGCAGGTCATACCGTCTCAGGGTAGAACCGATACTGGTATTGGCGCTGATGTTGAAGGTCTTCTGACCGGCTTTTCCTTTTTTGGTGGTAATCAATACAACCCCATTGGCACCCCGAGCACCGTAGATTGCGGCCGCTGAGGCATCTTTCAGAACGGAAATGTTTTCGATGTCCTCCGGGTTCAAAAAGTTCAGGGGGTTCCGGGCGGCCTGGGTCCCGGCGCCGTAGTCGCGTCCACCGTCCGACACGTCACCACCGTCCAGCGGGACACCGTCGACAACAAACAGCGGATTGTTGTTACTACGAACCGAGGTAGTACCCCGAATCCGGATGTTAACTCCGGCACCGGGTTCGCCACTGGCCGGGGTTACCTGAATACCGGCGGCACGGCCTTGCAATAGTTGCTCCGGCGAGGCAATAACCCCTTTGTTGAAGTCCTGCGTTCCCAGCGCAATCACGCTACCGGTGGCATCCTTCACCCGTTGCGTACCGTATCCGACAACCACCACTTCCTGCAATTGCTGCTGATCTCCTTTGAGCGTAACATCAACGGTGGAGCGATTGCTTACGGCCGCTTCCTGAGTGGTCATACCGATGAAGCTAAACACCAGGGTCGCGTTGTCGGGAACGTTGGCCAGGCTGTACTTTCCATCTGCATCGGTCGTTCCCCCGCGGTTGGACCCTTTGATTTGAACTGTTACACCGGGGAGGGCGGAATTGTCTTCAGCAGATCGGACGGTTCCGGATACGGTTCGGCCCTGGGCAAATGCCTGGAACTGGGTCAGACAGAGAATGAACGTAAGGGATAACAGGAGGGCCGCGATGCGGCTTCTTTGTTTACCCTGAGCCATACAGAGATGCTCAGGCTGATCCGCCATACGTTCATGATTGAATCCAATAGAATGATTCATCATAGGTTAACAAAATAGAATAGGTTGTGAAATGAGCGCTTAATGCAGGTCAGCGGATATGTGTACTAAATCTTCGGTTGAAGCTGGACATGACAAAGCCGAAAGACAGATAGACTGTTGTCTTTCGAGCGGCTAAGAATCGTATGATAAGTAGTTTGTCGTAGTGTCTTAGTATCCCCTTATGAATTAATAGGACATAATTCTGATCTGTTCTGGCAAATTACAATAATTAGTTCTGATAATACAAACCGTTAGGTACTAAAATTGTTTTACGGTTTTTTTGTATCAAACTAATAGATAGAAATAAGTGGAGAGTATTTGGGATAAAGGGCATATAAAGGGCCTAAATAACGTCTGTACCTTGTCTGTAAAGGATTAACAGTTAGTATGTTTTTCTATAAATACGGCCGTTGTTAAATTGTATTTTTTTAATGTAGGCTTTTTGCAGTGGTTTATTTCTTTAAGTCCTATTACTGGAAAAATTTGTACCTTTGAGGTCAAAAACCACTAATTTTTAGGGAACCAGCGATGGTTCGGTCTTTGACGAAGGCTCGTATGGTCAATCAAGAGACGCTGCAACAACTCGCCAGTCAGTTAGAAGGCGAATTTCATACCGACAATACCCAACGTACTTTATATGCCACGGACGCATCGGCCTACCGCGAAATGCCGCTGGCAGTTGCCGTTCCCCAATCCATCCAGGATCTAAAGCGGTTGATTGCGTTCGCCCGTGATCACGGTACATCGCTCATTCCGCGGACGGCCGGAACCTCGCTGGCCGGGCAGGTAGTCGGAAGCGGTATTGTCGTGGACGTGTCGAAACACTTCACGAAAATTCTGGAGCTGAACGAAAAGGAGCGCTGGGTGCGGGTCCAGCCGGGCGTGGTACGTGATGAACTGAATTTGTTTCTAAAGCCGTACGGTCTCTATTTTGGGCCGGAAACCTCGACGGCCAACCGGGCGATGATCGGGGGGATGGTCGGCAATAACTCCTGCGGGTCTAACTCCGTGGTGTACCGGTCAACCCGGGAGCATTTGCTGTCGGTGAAAGCCCTGCTGGCAGACGGAAGTGAAGCGGAGTTTGGACGGATGGAAACCAACGATTTTGACCGGTTGGTTGACGCCAGCACCCAAAAAAACGGGAGCGCGTCGCTGCTGGATAAAATCTACCTGAAAACAAACGAGATTCTGACCAATCTGGAAAACCAGACGGAAATCCGGCGGCAGTTTCCCAAACGGAGCATCGAACGGCGGAACACGGGTTATGCCCTGGACGAGTTGCTCGAATCCGCGCCGTTCACGGAAGGAGCCGACGCGTTTAACTTCTGCAAGCTGATTGCCGGTTCGGAAGGAACGCTCTGTTTTCTGACCGAGATCAAGCTGAACGTGGTGCCCCTGCCGCCGAAGGAAGCAGGCAAGGTCTGCATCCACTGCCACACCGTCGACGAAGCGTTACGCGCCAACCTGATTGCCCTGAAATACCAGCCGATGGCGGTTGAGCTGATCGACCATTACATTCTGGATTGTACGAAAGATAATATTTTGTACCGGCAATACCGTTTCTTCGTCCAGGGCGATCCGGGGGCCATTCTGGTTGCGGAACTGGGCAGCGACGACCGCGCCGAAATTGCCGAACGGGCTGCGGCCATGGAAGCTGAACTCCGGGAAGCCGGGCTGGGATATCACTACCCCGTCATTTATGGCGAGGATGGTAAAAAGATCTGGGCGCTGCGCAAAGCCGGGCTTGGCCTGTTGGGCAACATGCCGGGTGACGAAAAAGCCGTGGCTGTAATTGAAGATACGGCGGTTGATGTCTACGATTTGCCCGACTACATCCGGGATTTCAACGAAATTCTGCACAAATACGGTATGTCGTCGGTGCATTACGCCCATGCCGGTTCCGGTGAGCTGCACCTGCGGCCGATCATCAACCTGAAAACGGAAGAAGGCCACCAGCAATACCGGGTCATTGCGGAAGAGATTGCCAGGCTGGTTAAAAAATACGACGGTTCCCTGTCCGGGGAGCACGGCGACGGCCGGCTGCGGGGTGAGTTTATCCCGCTGATGGTGGGGCCGAAGAACTACGAACTGATGCGCGACATCAAGCAGACCTGGGACCCGTACGGTATCTTTAACCCCGGGAAAATCGTTGAAACCCCGCCGATGGACACGTTTCTGCGTTACCAGGCCGGGCAGCAAACGCCCGAGTTCAAAACGTTTTTCCGGTTTCATGATCAGACCATCCTGCAACACGCCGAGCAGTGCAACGGCTCCGGTGATTGCCGCAAGACCCAGCTGTCGGGCGGAACCATGTGTCCCAGCTACATGGCGACCCGTAACGAAAAAGAAACAACGCGGGGGCGGGCCAACATTCTGCGGGAAATGCTGACGCTCTCGCCGAAGGAAAACCGCTTCGATAATAAGGAAATCAAGGAGGTTTATGACCTCTGCCTGGCCTGTAAAGGTTGCAAAGCCGAATGTCCGTCGAACGTCGACGTGGCCAAGCTCAAAATGGAATTTCTGCAGCACTACCAGGACGCCAACGGAGTGCCCGTCCGCAGTCGGCTGGTGGCCAACTTTGCCAGCTTGTCCGGGGTGGCATCGTGGGTTCCGTGGGCTTACAATGCTGTCTTAGGAACTGAATCGCTTCGGCGGGTGGCCAACCGCGTCATCGGTTTTCACCCCGACCGAACCATGCCGCTGCTCCATTCGACCACGTTACGGAAATGGGTGAAGAACCTTGAGCAGAAAGTGGCGGTTCCAGACGGGAAGGCCCATCCCACCAAAGTTTACCTTTTCTGCGATGAGTTTACCAACTATAACGACGTAGAAGTGGGTAAAAAAGCCGTTCTGTTGCTGAGGAAACTCGGTTATGAGGTTATTATGCCGGAACACGGCGAAAGTGGTCGGGCGGCTTTGTCGAAGGGCTTGCTGCGGCAGGCCAAACGGTTGGCGGAAAAAAACGTCCGGATGCTGAAAGACTTTATCACGACGGAAACCCCGCTGGTGGGGATCGAACCGTCGGCCATTCTGACATTCCGGGACGAATACCCCGACCTGGTTGATGAGTCGCTGCTGGCGGATGCCCGTCGGATTGCCGAAAGCGCTCTGACGTTTGAAGAGTTCATGGCCCGGGAGATCGACAAGGGCGCCATTCCCAAAAGCGCCTTCACGACCGAAAAGCGGTTGATCAAGCTGCACGGTCACTGCCAGCAGAAAGCCGTCTCGTCGCTGGTACCGTCGAAGAAAATGCTGTCGCTGCCCGAAAACTACACGGTTCAGCTCATTCCGTCGGGGTGCTGCGGCATGGCTGGGTCGTTTGGCTACGAAGCCGAGCACTATGATGTTTCGATGAAAATCGGGGAGCTGGTGTTGTTCCCCACGGTCCGGCAGCAGGCCGATGACGTCATTATTGCCGCAGCCGGAACCAGTTGCCGACACCAGATCAAAGACGGCACCGGGCGCAAGGCTCAACATCCGGCAGAAATCCTTTACGAAGCGTTAGTAACCAACGAATGAGAAACGGACAGATCAGGCCGCTGGCGGGTATTTTGCTGATGATCGGTTCGGGATTGGCGCTGACGCACAACCTGCCGCTACGGTATGATGTAACCTTCGGGGACGAGATGACGTACCTCGCTTCCGGCCTGACCTACACATTTCCACCGGACCCGTATCTGGCGCAGTGGGGTTCGTTCTACGCAGCCTGGCTGAAGCTGTTGCAGGTTGTCGCGAACGATCCCCTTGACCTGTTTTATCTCAACTGGCGGCTGCTGGTCATCCTGACGGGGGTACTGTTGTTCTTGTTCCTCTACCTGCGAAAATCCGGGTTTATCGTTAGTTTGTTCTGTGCGCTCTGTTTCCAGTTTTCCGCTCTGAACGTACAACTGGACCCTCGCATTTCGGCGTTCACGCTCTGTCTGATTCTAACGGGCTTGTGCATTATTCAGGCGCGGGATTGGTCGGCCCGAAACGTATTGCTGGTGACGGCGTTGACGGCGTTGGTGTGTGCCTACGTCCGGCCGGAGTTTTACGTAACCATGCTAATCGCGCTCGGGCTGGCCGTTGGTACATTTTTTGTCCCCCGGTTTCGCAGTGGCGATTTTTCATTGCGTGCGCTCTCGGGTGTTTTGGGCGTTGGTGCGCTGGTTATCGTGCTGTTTCTTCTGTTTGGCTATCCGCTGGCGGACAGGAGTCAGGGCAGCAACCGGAGCTTTGACGCCTTCGTGCAGCATTTTAGCATCAATTACAACACCTGGCACAATCGCCCGACTGATATTCCGATTATTGACCAGTTTAAACTGATCACGGAAGTTTTTGGTCCCGATGTCAAGTCGATGGGGGAGGCTTTCCGGGTTCATCCCGATCTGGTGATCCGTCACTTCTGGACAAACATCGTCAACACCATCAAAGCGGAATTCCGGGTTTTGGGCAGTTTATTTTTCGAAACGCCTTTAATGCACCTCAATTCGCCCTACCGGAAATGGATACTGGCGGCTTTGTTGGTTGGAACCGTTTTCGGTCTGATTGATTTGCGGGGAACATTCCGGCAACTGGCCCAAAAACGCCCTCGATTCACCAGCAAAGAGCTGGCCTTTTTGATTTTACTCCTGCCCTCGCTGGGGTCCGTCGTATTGGTTTTTCCGCGATCGCATTATTTGTACTTCCACGCCGTCGGGCTAATTACTATCGTAGCTTTTCTACTGAGCCGGATCAAATTACGGAGAGAGCCGTCGCCGGTCTGGGTGGGCGGTTTGACCAGCCTCATGCTGGTTTGGGTGATCTACCAGACTACGCAGATGCAACGGGAAACGCAACCAACGCCCACGGCCGACAACATCCGGTTCATCCGCTCCCTTTCGATTAACGGTACGGTTTCGTCGCTGGAACGGGAATGGTACCGGGTGTTTTTGTACAATCGGGAACAGCCGCCCCGCTGGATCCGGGTGGAAGATTACCAACCCAATACCGATTTTGGACGTTTTCTGAAAGAGCAAAACGTCAACTTCATTCTAATGACCGGAGACATGCAACGGTATTTTGCCAGCGACCGCGGTTTTAAAGCTTTTCTTTCGGAAGGCGTAACCGACGGTTTTTTGCAGTTGAAGGCGCCCGAACCGGGAAGCTACCTGCTGATTCGGCCGGAATTATTGTCGAAGCAGGCAGATGTCACGTCGCTCTCGGGCCGGTAAAATGGTAAAAGTCCTGAAAGCAATACTGGTGGTGTTCATGGTTGTTACCTGGCTAACAACCGGCGTGGTATTTTTTCTTACAGCAAGCCGCTGGGGGAGAATGGCAACGATTGGCAGCGGAATAAGCGTTAATATTTTGTTGGCCGTTGCCTACAGTTGCCTCGGGCAACGGCCCGGCAGCCTGCGCGACTGGTTTAAAATGTAGGATACAACAAGTCGAATACGCCGTTTAAAACGTTATAGTTAAAGAGTATCAATAAGCACCTTCATGAATAAACTCCTTTTTTTTATTAGTGTCCTTTTGTCGTTGGTGGAAGTTCGGGCGCAGTCCAAAAGCACATCCAGCTACGACCCGCACGAACTTTTCCATCCACTGTTTAATATGCAGCCGGGTAACGACTACCGGGCAAGCAGTGGCGCTCCCGGTCCCCGTTACTGGCAAAACCGGGCCGATTACAAAATCAACGCCCGTCTGGACGAAGAAAAGAACGTCTTGACCGGAGACGTTGAGATTACGTATAAAAACAACAGCCCCGAAGCCTTGTCGTTTTTGTGGCTGCAACTGGATCAGAACGCTTTTTCCGACACGTCCCGGGCGGCCAAAACCACGCCGGTGCGTGGGGGGCGTTACGGAAATTCGGGCTTTTCCGGCGGGTTCGAAATTCAGTCGGTCACGGTTGACCAGGGCAAAGGCAAGGCCGTTGATTACCTGATTACCGACACGCGGATGCAGGTGCGGCTGGCCGAACCGTTGAAAGCGGAGGGCGGGGTTATCAAGCTGAAAGTGGAATATTCATTTAAAATTCCGGGCTACGGCTCCGACCGCATGGGTACGTCGCAGACGCGCAACGGGCTGATCTATGAAATGGCGCAGTGGTATCCGCGGATGTGCGTGTACGACGATGTTGAGGGCTGGAACGTACTGCCTTACCTGGGAGCGGGCGAGTTTTACCTGGAATACGGTGATTTTGAATACACCATCGATGTTCCCTGGAACCACATTGTTGTCGGCTCCGGCGAACTGCTAAACCCGCAGGAGGTTTTGACCGCCGAGCAGCAACGGCGGCTGGCGCAGGCCCGTAACAGCGATAAGACGGTGTTGCTGCGCACCAAAGATGAAGTCAACAGCCCGCAGAGCCGTCCGAAACAGTCGGGCCGATTGACCTGGCGATTTCGTTGCCAGAACGCCCGTGATGTAGCCTGGGCAACCTCCAAAGCCTTTGTGTGGGATGCGGCCCGGATTAATCTGCCGAGCGGAAAAAAAGCGCTGGCAATGTCGGCTTACCCGGTTGAAAGCGCTACGGACGATTCCTGGAACCGTTCGACGGAATACGTGAAAGGCTGTATTGAGTTTTATTCCGGTTACCTGGCCGAGTATACTTATCCGGTGGCCACGAACGTCGCTGGTGTTGTGGGCGGGATGGAGTACCCCGGTATTGTATTTTGTGACCGTCGCGACAAAAAAGAATCGCTCTGGGGCGTTACTGACCACGAATTTGGTCACAACTGGTTTCCGATGATCGTCGGGAATAACGAACGTAAATACGCCTGGATGGACGAAGGTTTCAACACGTTCATCAACATTCTCTCAACGGAAAACTTCAACAACGGCGAATACAACCGCCCGAAAGGAACGATGCACGACCTGGCCCCGGCGCTGTTCAACATCGACGAACCGATCATGACGATCCCGGACGTGCTGCAACCGCTGCATCTGGGCATTATGGGGTATTACAAACCGGGCATGGGCCTAAAACTGCTGCGGGACGTGGTACTGGGCCCGAAGCGCTTCGATTATGCGTTTAAAACGTACGTACAACGTTGGGCTTTCAAGCATCCGACGCCGTATGATTTCTTTCGGACGATTGAGGATGCCGCCGGGGAAGATTTGGGCTGGTTCTGGCGGGGGTATTTCTACGAAACCTGGAAGCTGGATCAGGCCGTAAAAGACGTGCGGTATGTGGATCAGGACCCGCAGAAAGGTTCAGTAATCACCATTGAGAACCTGGAGAAGTGGGCGATGCCGGTTACGGTCGAGGTAGAAGAAGTAGGCGGTAAAAAGACGCGGGTCAGCCTGCCTGTCGAAATCTGGCAGCGGGGCGGCACCTGGAGTTTCAAACAGCCAACCACCGCGCCAATCCGGTCGGTAACCATTGACCCGGATGAAAAACTGCCGGATATTAATCCGCGCAACAACACCTGGAAAAATAACAGCGCGTCTTCGAATTCGACGGCCAACTAAAAAAGAAGCGGGTAAGACTAACTTACCCGCTTCTTTTTTGGATCACACTATCTATACTTCAACGAGCATTGCACCAAACGAATACCCACCACCAAACACCGTTAGGACGATTTTTTCGCCTTTCTTGAAAATGGAGCGGTTTTCGGACAAGGCAATGGCGCAGCCCGCGCAACCCGTGTTCCCGAGTTTCTGAATGTTGGAAAGCAGCTTGGATTCGGGCAGTTTCAGCGTATTGATCACGTTCAGGCTGATGCGCAGGTTAGCCTGGTGCGGAATCAGGTAAGCCACATCGTCAATCGTCAGGTTGTGTTTCTCCAGCACCTGGACGCTTACTTTGGGCATGTACTGACAGGCGTGAATAAACACGTCGCGGCCGTGGGGCATGATAACGCCTTTTTCCAACGGTTTCAGCATGACGCCGGTGGTGGCTTTTCCGCTGGTCGCGGCCCCGCCCGTAATGATGGTCTGGATCGTCATGTCGTCCTCGCTGATGCGCTCTTTGGAGATCAGCAGAGCGGCTGCTCCGTCGCCCCACAAATGCCCCGACACCGTGTCTGATTCGTTGTTGTAAGCCGTATTATGCTCCGAAACAACCACCACCGCCAGGGAAGCTTTGTTCATGGCAAAATAGCCTTCTACCACTTCGACGGCGTTGATCAGCGATGAACAGGCGGTTGAGATCGAAACCACCGGGATATCGGCTACACCCAGATTGTGCTGGACAACGTGGGCCAGGGTGACAATGGTGTCGTATGGAGTGTAGGTAGCACCTACGATAAGGTCGATCTGAGAAGGAACAATCGTCGTTTGCTCGAACAGACGCCGGACGGCTTCCAGCGCCATAGTGTTTGTATTTTCGTCCGGTGCTGCTTTGCGACGTTCGTGGATACCGGTTCGTTCGATAATCCACTCGCTCGATAAACCGTTGAGCTTGGTAAAGTGTTCGTTGCCAACTACTTCGCTAGGAAGGTAATGGCTAACTGCATGAATATACATCATACGGAATGAAAGAAAGGAATCCGCTTACGTGATTCCACGCCGAAAATTAAGTATTTCCGGGAAAGCGTAGTATTAAAAATTAGAACAATACCATAACATCTTCCTTTCTTTATGAATTAGTTGTTAATGCAAATTACGACAAGGTTAAAAAACTGATTCCGTCTGCCCGTCGATGCGTTTAGTCGGTAGTCTGATTATAAATGTCCCGCAAAGAAAGAATAAAGATTGGAGGATCGCATGATCAAGGCATCTGCGGGCTTATTTTCTTTCATTAGTGAGATTCATAGAAAAAGGCAGAGAGATAAAAGCAAGGCGTTCAGAATACCTTACGCTTTGCCCTTACCTCTTTGCCCTGTGATCAAAACCGGTTAGTCAATTAAAACCGCCCGGCCACTCTGGACGTCGTTTTCGACTACCTTGTATTTAACGTCCCGTTTGATGGTGCCGTCCATGTACTGAACGCTCACTTTTTCGTTCCGGTTAGCCACTTTCACCGACCGCATCGGCGCCTGCTTTTCGGCAGTTGCCATCTTGCGGGCATACTCCTGCGGTCCACCGGCGACGGGCTCTTCGTGATCTTCTTTGTTGGTGTGCAGCTCCGGCTGCGGTTCCGGATGGCGCTGGGGCGGAGCCTGCCGAACCTCCTGCTCCACTTCCTCGGCTTCCTGGCCCGGAATGTCGGTTTTGGTCAGGAAACTAATTGTATCGAAATTGACCTTGCTCAAAAACCGTTTGAACAACTCCACCGATTCAAATTTATAAACCAGCAACGGGTCTTTCTGTTCAAAAACAGCGTTCTGCACCGATTGTTTCAGGTCGTCCATTTCGCGCAGGTGTTCCTTCCATTCCTGGTCGATCACCGACAGCGAAACGGCTTTTTCCATTTCCGTAATCAGTTCGCGGCCTTCCGTTTCAACGGTTTTGCGAAGGTTGGCAACCACGGTCAGCTCGCGCAGCCCGTCGGAGAACGGAACTACGATGTCCTGAATGGTAGCTCCCCGCTCTTCCAGAATGGATTGCAGAACCGGTCCGGACTTCTCGCGAATGGCAGTATTTTTATCGTGGTAGTGCCGATCAGCTTCTTCGTACAGCTTCTGCGCCAGTTCCTTGCTCTTCAGGCGGCTGAACTCTTCGCGGCTGATGGCGGTCTCAAACCCGAGGGCCGTCAGCGTTTGGAGTGCAAATTCGTCGTAGTTGCCTTCGTTGTTGTTTGCCAGGTCCTCGCAGACGTCGTACATCGTATTGGCGATGTCGAGGGCCAGCCGATCGCCGAACAGCGCGTTCCGACGGCGTTTGTAAATGGCCTCCCGCTGATAGTTCATCACGTCGTCGTATTCCAGCAGGCGTTTCCGAATTCCGAAGTTGTTTTCTTCGACTTTCTTCTGCGCCCGTTCGATGGACTTCGTAATCATTGAATGCTGAATTACTTCACCTTCTTCCAGACCCATCCGGTCCATGACTTTGGCAATCCGGTCGGAACCGAAAAGCCGCATCAGGCTGTCTTCCAGCGAGACGAAGAACTGCGTCGTACCGGGATCACCCTGACGACCGGCCCGACCGCGCAACTGGCGGTCAACGCGCCGGGATTCGTGCCGCTCCGTACCAACGATGGCCAGACCGCCCGCTGCCTTCGATTCCGGCGTCAGCTTGATGTCCGTTCCCCGACCGGCCATGTTCGTTGCAATCGTTACCGTTCCGGGCTTACCGGCTTCGGCCACAATTTCGGCCTCCCGCTGGTGTTGCTTGGCATTCAATACCTGGTGCGCAATTTTCCGCAGCGACAGCATCCGGCTTAACAATTCGGAGTTTTCAACGGAAGTGGTACCCACCAGCACCGGACGTCCTTTCTCAACGAGGCTGACGATCTCGTCAACCACGGCATTGTATTTTTCCCGCACCGAACGGTAGACTTTATCTTCCTCATCTTTCCGGACAATACCCCGGTTCGTCGGAATCACCACCACGTCCAGTTTGTAGATCGTCCAGAACTCCGACGCTTCGGTTTCGGCGGTACCGGTCATCCCGGCCAGTTTATGATACATGCGGAAGTAGTTCTGCAGCGTAACCGTTGCGTAAGTCTGCGTGGCATCTTCTACTTTCACGCCTTCTTTGGCTTCCACGGCCTGGTGCAATCCGTCGGACCACCGGCGGCCTTCCATGATCCGGCCCGTCTGCTCATCAACAATTTTGACCTTGCCATCCATAATGACGTAATCAACGTTGAGTTCAAACAGACAGTAGGCTTTCAGCAACTGGTTAACGGTATTGATCCGCTGGGTTTTTACCGAATAATCGCGGATGAGCGCTTCTTTGTGTAAGATTTTCTCTTTTTCCTCCAGCTCCGTGCTTTTGTCAATCGCGTTCATGTCAATCGACAGATCGGGCAGGATAAAGAAGTTGGGATCTTCGCCGGAACCGGTGATGTAATCAATTCCCTTTTCGGTAAGGTCGATGCTGTTGTGCCGCTCGTCGATCGTGAAGTACAACGGGGCATCGGCTTCAGGCATCAACTTCTGGTTTTCGGCCAGGTAGACCGATTCCGTTTTCTGGAGAACGGCCTTGATCCCCGTTTCACTCAGGTATTTGATCAACGGCTTGTATTTCGGCAGACCCCGGTGGGCGCGGAATAAGGCCAGACCGCCTTCTTTTTCGTCGCCGGCGGCAATTTTCTTTTTGGCCTCGTTCAGCAGGTCCTGAACCAGTTTGCGCTGAACTTCGGCGACGCGGGCAATGCGGGGCTTCAGTTCGGCAAACTCCTGTTCGTCACCGCGCGGCACGGGACCGGAAATGATCAACGGCGTCCGGGCGTCATCGATCAACACGGAGTCGACCTCATCGACCATGGCGTAATGGTGCTTGCGCTGAACCAGTTCGTCGACCCCCCGCGACATGTTATCGCGCAGGTAGTCGAAACCAAATTCGTTGTTGGTACCGTAAGTAATATCGGCCAGATACGCCTGTTTGCGGGAGAAGGAGTTGGGTTGGTGTTTATCGATGCAATCGACGCGCAAGCCGTGGAACTCGAACAGCGGGGCCATCCACTCGGAGTCGCGTTTCGCCAGGTAGTCGTTGACGGTTACGATATGAACTCCGCGACCGGCCAGGGCGTTCAGGTAAGCCGGGAACGTAGCAACCAGCGTTTTACCTTCCCCGGTTGCCATCTCCGAAATTTTACCCTGGTGCAATACCGTACCCCCGATGATCTGCACATCGTAGTGGACCATGTCCCACTTGATCTGGGTTCCGGCGGCATCCCAGCTATTGGCCCAGTAGGCTTTATCGCCGGTGATGGTAATGTGTTTTTTGCGGGCGGCAAATTCACGGTCGAATTCAGTAGCGGTTACCTCCAGCTGCTCGTTTTCCTTAAACCGTTTAGCCGTTTCTTTCACAACGGCAAACGCCTGCGGCAGAATATCGAGCAAAACCACTTCCAGTTCCTTGTTCCGGTCGGCTTCCAGTTTATCGATCTGGTTGAAGATGCGTTGTTTGGCATCCACGTCCAGATCAGGCTGATCGGCTACCTGCTTTTGAAGATCGGCGAGCTGGGTATCGATCGGCTGCAACCGTTGCGCAATAACCTGCTTGAGTTCAACCGTTGCGTTTCGAAGCTGATCGTTGGAAAGAGACTGTAATTTTTGAAACTCAGCGTTTACTTTGTCGACGTACGGGAGCAGTTCGCGAATGTCCCGATCCGACTTAGTACCGAAGAGTTTGGTAATGCCCTTTGTTATGAGGTTAATCATTCTAAGTATCTATTAAACGAAAGTTTCAATAAAGTTCTGCAAAATTAGGGGTTTACGCCATAGAATAGTAACAATTTCTGAATCAGTTTCATTGCGTACCACCCTGAGATTTTGGATAAACGGTCTTACAAAGGAATAAATCGTCATTCCTGGCCTTGTCCATTCACTAAATGATTAAAGAAACTTAATGATAAAATCATCCGAAGAAACCTTAAAATAAGTATTTATGCGTGGTAAGTTGTCCGATTAACGTCCGTTTTACGCACACAACGGTATTTCAACTATAACGGCATGGAAAAGCTGAATGTATTGCTCTGGAATATGGAGTGGATGAATGACCTGTTTGACAGCAGCGGTACCTTTCGGCCGGATGATGCCGTTCCGCAGCATGCGCCGGACACCACCGTGCGGACCCGTCGGACCCAGCTGTCGGGCGTTATTGCGGAAATAGACCCGGATGTGGTGATTGTTGTCGAAGGGCCAAACACCGATAAGGAACTGCAACTGTTTTTTGATACGGACATAACCGGCACCTGGATCACGAAAGTACAACCCACCAAAGGGTCCTCCCAACTCGTTGGCTGTGCCATCCGGACCGACCGGGGTAAGTTCGATGCGGCAAATCCACTGAAGTTTTTCGATACCGCCAACAAAGACCAATTTCCCGAGTTTCAGCCGTTTGACATCGATACCGAAGACGACGGTGTAATCGAACGCTACCGCTTTGAGCGCTCTCCCTTGTACGTGGAGCTTCGGACGGCGGGTGGCCATTCTGTCCGGTTTCTGGGACTGCACCTGAAGAGCAAGGGCATTTTCGACGCCTACGAATGGAGCAAATGGTGGGAGGTGGCCGACGCCAACCGCCGAAAGCTGCTGGCGCAGGCTACGCAGATTCGGCTGAACTTCCTGAACAAATACCTGCTGAACGAGGACACCCGAAACATTCCGCTGATTGTCTGTGGCGACATCAACGACGGCCCCGGCCTGGATGCTAGTGAGAAACGAATTTTGGGCAGCGGCATCGAACGGTTGATGGGGACGGTCTGGTATCCCGCCCTGTGTCTGGGCAACGCCCTGTTTGATTACTGCCTGACGCCCGCCGATCGGCTGAATCTGCGGTTCGAAAAAATTTATACGACTTCTTTTCGTGACCCGATTTTCAACAACACCTGGCATAAAGAGTGGATCGACCACGTGTTGTATTCCCGAAACCGTCCACAACCCTGGGTAACCAGTGCCCGGATTTACACCGAAATGCCCGATGGTCGGAAGATCTGGGATAAGTACCCCCATGCTTCCGATCACATGCCGGTTTCGGTGGAAATTAGTTTGTAAACCTGAACGTAAAATTGCTTGAGGTTGAAAAGCTGGCGGAAGGGTTGTAAGTTGGTATGAAATTTTGGCGGGATTATGTTGGATTCTGCCGATTCAAATTCATCCTGATCATTCCTGAACCCTCATGACAACTTCCCGCAGAAAATTTCTCCGGCAATCTTCCCAGTTAGCCACCGGCGTTGGCTTGGCAACGGCCCTCCCGGCCGATGTGTTGGCTTCACACCCCCAAACCGCTCCGGGCGACGAGATCCGGGTGGGCCTGATCGGCTGCAACAGCATGGGCTGGTCCGACCTGAACTCCATGCTCAAACACCCGGGTGTTCGCTGCCTGGCTTTATGCGATGTTGACAGCAATGTGCTGAACAAACGGGCCGCCGAGCTGGAGAAAATGTCTGGCAAGAAGCCGGTTTTATACAGTGATTTTCGGAAGTTGCTGGAAAACAAAGACATTGATGCCGTGATCATCGGCACACCCGACCACTGGCATTGCCTGCAAACCGTCTACGCCTGTCAGGCCGGGAAGGATGTGTACGTGGAAAAACCGATGGCCAATTCCATTGAGGAGTGCAACCTGATGGTGGAAGCCGCCCGAAAATACAACCGCATCGTGCAGGTGGGGCAGTGGCAGCGCAGCGGTCCGCACTGGAACGCAGCCCTGGACTTTGTGCGTTCCGGAAAAATTGGCCGCATTCGCTCAGTCAAAACCTGGGCGTTTATGCCCTACGGCAAAACATTCCCGGTTAAGCCGGACGCAGCCGTCCCGGCGGGTGTCGATTACGACATGTGGCTGGGACCGGCCCCCAAACGGCCTTTCAACCCCAACCGGTTTCACGGCAGCTTCCGGTATTTCTGGGATTATGCCGGTGGGCTAATGACCGACTGGGGGGCCCACATGATCGACATGGCGCTGGCCGGAATGAACGTTACAGCTCCCAAAACCGTCGTCGCCTTGGGCGGCAAATACGGCTTTCCGGATCACGCCAGCGAAACGCCCGATACGCTACAGGTGGTATATGACTACGGTAATTTCACGCTCCTCTGGGAACAATCGCTCGGCACAGGCCGCGGGCCTTTTGACCGCGAACACGGTGTGGCTTTTATCGGTAACCAGGGAACAGTGGTGATTGATCGCTCCAAATGGGAATTGTTTCCGGAAGTGGACGCGGGCAATTACCTGATCCCGGCCCAGCCGCCGAAATTCGGCAACGGCCGGGACCTCGACAGCCATACGCTTAACTTCGTCACCTGCGTCCGGACCCGGCAAAAGCCCAACTGCCCGGCGGAGGTAGGCCAGGCTGTGGCCCTGCACGCGCATCTGGGGAACATCGCCTACCGGACGGGGCAGAAACTGGTTTGGGATGCTGAAAAGAATCAGATTGTTGGCAACGAAAAAGCCGCTGAACTGGCCAAGGCCCGTTACCACGGCAACTGGAACGTGCCAAAGGTGTAAGGTGCTGGTGCGACATTTTGGCCGCCCGAAGTGACTTTCAGAAACGAAATTCTTCTAAAGTAGTACGCTTGTACGATACTACTATTTACGGAAGACAGCTTATGAAAATCACTACGCGTCTGACCGCGGCTCTGCGACAGATTTCGTTGGTTCTGGGTTCAGGATTGTTGGGGGCCACCGCAGCACTGGCCCAATGCGCCCAAAAGAATGGAAAGGATCAGTCCGTTGACTTTCGTCTTACATACGATAAAGCCAATCAGCGCATTACCGCCTGGTACGTGCCTTCCATATCCAGTACGCACCGGTTGGTAACGGGGCAGTTCAGCATTGTAACCCCCGACGGTTTCACGGCGCCGGAAACGGGATCAGGTCAGGATTCGAAGCTGGAAATCACGAACATCAACGGCTCCTGGCAAGATTTCGTTTTTGATAATGATTTGTTTACCTCAAAAGCCATGTCGCCCCTGGCGTCGCTCGAAGGGATTGTCGTTCATCAGGTGGGGATGGCTCCGCAGGCAACTGACATCGGGGCTGTCACGGCGGGTCAACCCGTGCCTTTATTTTCGTTTCCATCAACCGCCAAGGAGGGAACCGTACGAATTGTTGATACCGGAGAAAAGGTTCAGAAAGAGATTTTGAGCAAATTCGGCGGTAATATCAGCAATGAAATTTCCATCCAGTCACCCGTCAAAGCCTTTGTGCGGGCCGAGCAACTTTATTGCAAAAACGACCTTCAGAAGAAGATTGATTTCAAGAAAACGGTTCTGGTTGACCCTACAGCAGTGGGAGCGTCCAAGTCGCCCACGGACGCCCAGACTATTGGTATGACTAACGCCAATGATCTTGATCTGTTGGGGGCGGAATCGTTGGTCGTAACGCCGAATCCGGCTACCGTTGAATTAGTGGTCCGGTATCAATTACTAGCGGCTGGCAACGCTGGCATCGATCTGGTGGACGAACAGGGCCGAACCGTTCAGACAATCGTCGCGCGTAAACATCATAATATTGGAAAATATTACCTCAAAGTAACTTTACAGGATATGGCCGCCGGAATGTATTTCTGTGCGCTGAAAGGCGAAGAGGGGCAGAAAACCGTCAAAGTCATGATTGCGAAATAATCTATCCGTACCATTCATACCCCATAAAAGGCCGGAAACTGCGAGGTTTCCGGTCTTTTTTATCCAGTCTCCGCGTGTCCGTTAGAGGACGTAGTTTGTCCGTAATTGGACAGCCCCCTGAAGGCATATCGCCAATTCTGCGGTATAAACGTCGTTTTTAACGCTGGCAAAAGATTTGTACGATAAAATAGAAACTAATCCTGAATTCATGCGTCGTACCTATTTGGGAGAATTTGAAGAGGTGGTTCTGTTAATGGTTGCCATTCTGGACGGCGAAGCGTACGGTGTTACCGTCAGTCAGGCCCTTGAAGAACATACGGGTCGGCTGGTTACGTTTGGAACCGTTCACAACACGTTGATTCGGCTGGAGGAAAAAGGCTTTGTAAGTTCGGAACTGGGCGGGGCCACCGCCGAGCGGGGTGGACGACGCAAGCGGCTGTTCCAGGTAACGGCTTTGGGCAGCCAAGCTTTGCAGGATATCCAGCAACTTCGGAATCAGCTCTGGCACTTGGTACCGCCCCACGCTTTAAAAGTCAGTGGTCTATGAGCGCTCCCCACACAAAACCGCCCCGCTGGGCCGAACGACTGCTGAGCTGGCTGCATCCGGCCGAAACGCTGGAGGAAGTTCAGGGCGATCTGGAAGAATTGTACGGGTACTGGTACCGGCGGAAGGGGCCCCGGCACGCAAAGATGCGCTATGTACTGAGTGTCTTTTCGGCGCTACCGCCGTTGGTACGCCGACGTCAAAAGGTCGATTCTAACCGTCAACGTTCGTTTTATGCTGCTGATATGATTCGGAATCATTTCAAAATTGCCTGGCGACACCTGAGCCAACGTAAAGGATACTCCGCGATCACCATTTTCGGTCTGGCGCTCGGTCTGGCGGTCAGTTTATTGAACCTTCTGTACGTTTTGGACGAGTTCAAATACGACCGGTTTCATACCAGTGCCGATCGCATTTACCGCATCAACAGCACCATTACCTACGCCGGGAAAGAATCGAAGGGCGCAGTTGCACCAACGCCGATGGGACAAACCCTGAAACGGGACTTTCCCGAAGTGGAGGAAGCGACCCGGCTGGGAAAATACGGCAGTCATCTGGTAAAAAGCGGTTCGGTCATTTTGCGGGAGCAGAACGTTTTGTACGCTGATTCCACCGTTTTTGATGTCTTTACGCTGCCCGTACTGACGGGGAATGCAGAAAAAGCACTGACCGAACCGCAATCTGTTGTTCTTACCCGAAGCACGGCCATCCGGTACTTTGGCTCGCCAGATGCCGTAAACCGGGTTTTGACGTTTGATCATAACGATGTTCGACGCGTAACGGCGGTCATTGAAGACATTCCGGTTCAGTCGCACTTTCGGGCTGACTTCATCCTGCCTTTGCACGCAACCAAAGACGCCAAAGCAAACAAGTGGGGAAATCATATTTTCAACACCTACCTGCTGCTGAAACCGGGTACCAATCCTCGGGTTGTTGAAGCCAAATTTGAGCGGATTCTTCAGACGTATGTTGACCCGGCGTTGCGGCAATTTTTTCAAACCACGCTGGCCGACACCCGAAAAGCGGGCAATAATTTTAATTATACACTGCTACCACTTCGGGATATTCACTTACATTCTGACCGGCAGGGCGAACTGGCGCCCAACAACAGCATGGAATCCGTCTATCTGTTCGGGCTGATTGCGCTGTTTATTCTGCTGATTGCGGTCTTTAATTTTATCAACCTGACAACGGCCCAATCGGGCAAACGGGCGCGGGAAGTCGGTGTGCGCAAAGTGATGGGTTCCAACCGAACCGAGCTGATGGGTCAATTTCTGGCCGAATCCGTGCTGATCACCTTCCTGGCTTTACTGGCAGGGTTGGGAATGGTCTATCTACTTTTGCCGACCTTCAATACGCTGGCCGCCAAAACATTGTCCTTTTCGCAGCTAGTGAACGGAACCTCCATTTGTTGTTTATTGATGGGCGCGGGCCTGGTTGGGGTTCTGGCTGGGGGGTACCCGGCTTTGTATTTATCGTCGTTCCAGCCGATTAAAGTGCTGAAAGGAAAGCTGTGGGGACTGCCCCAACGCCAAAATTTACGGAGTCATCTGGTGGTTTTGCAATTCATGCTGTCCACGCTACTCATTGTCGGGACGTTGCTCATTAAGCAGCAGCTTCACTACATTCAAACCAAGAAGATTGGGTTCAACAAAGAGCAGGTTGTGATTGTAAAAACCGACCAGGCTACGGAGTCACAAGTTGTTACTTTCCGCAAGGAAATGCTCAGCAAGGCTGCTATAAAAACCGGAACCGTCAGCGGTTTTCTGCCCGTAACGTCCCGGCGCTGGAATGATAGGTGGTACCCGGAGCGGGAAACCGACCAGAAATATTCGGTGAACATGCAGGAGTGGAAGGTGGATGCCAGTTATATCTCTACGTTCGGCATGAAATTGGTGCGGGGACGAAATTTCCGGATCGCGGAAACCGCCGACAGCGCAGCGGTCATCATCAATGAAACCGCAGCCAAACGGTTTGGCTACCAGAATCCGGTGGGCAAAACCATTCACAAAACCGGTGGTGAGCAACTGACCGTTATCGGTGTCGTGGCGGATTTTCACTACGAATCGCTTCGGTCGACCGTCGAACCGGTTGGACTGGTTGCAAACGCGGGTATGCTGGGCAGCGCCCTTGAACAGTCGGCCCTGGCTGCGGTTTCGTTTCGGCTAAACACCGCCGATATTCCGGCGGTCCTGGCTTCGATGGAGCAAACCTGGAAGCGAATTGCGCCCGGCCACCCCTTTGAGTACTCGTTTTTAAGCGATGATTTTGAGGCCATGTACCGCGTTGAGCAGCGGGTCGAGTACTTGTTTACGGTATTTGCGACCATCGCCATTCTGATTGCTTGTCTGGGGTTATTTGGCCTCAGTGCGTTTGCAGCCGAACAGCGCACGAAAGAAATCGGAGTCCGTAAAGTAATGGGGGCTTCTATCGGAAGTCTGGTGGTTTTGCTGACCAGCGATTTTTTAAAACCGGTTCTGATTGCCATCGCCCTGGGGTTGCCCATCGCGTGGTACCTCATGGATCGTTGGTTGCAGGATTTTGCCTACAAGATCAACATCCACTGGTGGGTGTTTGCGCTGGCCGGTGTGCTGGCCGTCGGCATTGCCCTGCTGACGGTAAGTTTTCAGAGTATCAAAGCCGCATTGGTAAATCCGGTGAAAAGTTTGCGGAACGAATAAGTGGTTGCCGGGTCAAGGCATTTTATCTGAAATGCCTTGACCCGCTGTTCCTTATGCCTCTGCTCGCAGCACTTCCAACGGCGGGCGCACCAAAACGCCACGGCTGTTAAACAAGCCAATAAGAACGGTCAATCCCGTCACGACGCCGACAACCGCCAGCAGCGGGGCAAAGTTGGGGGTGAACGGTATTTCAAAGACGAAATACGCCAGGCCCCAGGTGCTGAGCAGTGACAGCACGATGCCCGAAAGGGCCGCAATCAACCCCAGAAACAGGTACTCAATGAGCGTGATGAGCAAAATCTGCCGACGGTTAGCCCCCAGCGTTCGCAGCAGCACGCTTTCCTGAATCCGCTGGTATTTGCTGATAATCACGGAACTGCTCAAGACGAGCAAACCCGTGACGATGCTGAATAGGGCCATAAACCGAATAACAAAGGACACCTTTTCCAGCACTTCGTCGATGGTTTGCAGAATCAGGCCGAGGTCAATGGCCGACACGTTCGGATACCGGAGTACCAGATCGCGCTGAAACCGGGCCGACTGCTGCGTGTCACCTACGCGCGTCATCATGACGTGAAACTGCGGTGCCTGTTCGAGTACACCGTTGGGAAAGACGATCAGAAAATTGGTCTGAATTCGGTTCCAGTCCACCTCGCGGGTGCCGGCCACGATAGTTGGGATGAGCAGCCCCTGCACATTGAACGTCAGGGTGTCGCCCAGTTTCAGTTTGGTTCGCTCCAGATACCCCTTCTCGACCGAAATGTAGACATTGCCGCCGTCCTGATGCGGTGCTTTTCCGGCGGTTAGTTTTTCCGAACTGATCAGCGTATCGCGGTACGTCACCCGGTATTCGCGGGTTAACGCCCAGTCGGGCACCTTGACGCTGGTGTCTTTCTGAATGGCCGCGACCGTCCGCCCGTTGATTTCGGCCAGCCGCATCGTGACTACCGGAACGTTTTGTAGTACCGGTAAACGGTGTTGCTGAGCCAGTTGCTGAACGCCCGCTTTCTGCTCATTCTGAATATCGAACAAGACCATATTGGCCTGACCGCCACTGGCCGAAAGTTGAACCCGGCTCAAGAGCAGGGTCTGCGTGAGGTAGAGCGTTGCAATGAGAAAGGCGCCCAGACCGATCGAAATAACCAGAATCAGCGTCTGGTTCTGCGGGCGGTAGAGATTCGCCAGGCTTTGCCGCCAGATGTAGCTCCACGAAACCGGGAAAAACCGCCGAACCAAAAACATCAGCAATTGCCCCATCCCCGTCAAAAGACCGAAGGCCAACGCCAGCCCGGCCGTAAAGCCGAGTGCCGTCATCCAGTCACGAATCTGCCAGTAGGCAAAACCAAATATCGAAGCCGCAATGGTCAGATAAACCACCCATTGGAGGGGATCACGGCCGGTTACGTCCTCGTCGTAAGAACTGCGAAGGGTCCGCAGCGGGGCGACTTTTCGGATAACCAGCAGGGGCAGTAGCGCAAACAGAATGGCAATAACCAGCCCCGCGCCGATGCCCTGCGCCACGGCTTTCCAGGAAACGGTCGTTACGACTTCAACCGGCAGAAAACTGTCGAAAACTGCGGGCAGAACCAACTGCAAAACCGTCCCCAGCGCGGCCCCGATCAGTGCCCCGAGAAAGCCCATCAGCGAGGTCTGAATGAGGTAAATCAGAAACGCCTGCCGACCCGTCGCACCCAGGCAGCGCAATACCGCCACCGAAGCAATTTTTTCCTTCACATACAGATGCACGGCGCTGGCTACCCCCACGCAACCCAGCAGCAGGGCTACAAACGCTACCAGATTCAGAAACTTGGTCAAGTCGGCAAAAGCGCGGCCGGTTTGTTCTTTGCGTTCCGTTACCGTATCCGAACTGATGCCCAGTTTGTCGAGTCGGGGCGAAATGCTTTTGACGTATTTATCCACGTCGGTACCGGGTTCAAACTGGTAGTAGGAGCGGTAGGTGACCCGGCTGCCGCGTTGCAGCAGACCCGTTTCCTCCAGTAAACCGCGGGGAATAAAAACCGTTGGCGCGACGGTCGTCGTCACGGCCGTCTGACCCGGTATTTTCATCACCCGGCCCGCGACGTAAAACATCCGATTGCCGACTTTCACCGAATCACCGGGTTTGGCATTGAGCTGCACCAGCAGGGCGTCGTCCACCAGGGCAATCCACTGAAGTTTTTCGGCCGCTTTCCGAAACTGCGCCACGGCGTTAGCTGGCTGGGTTTCCCAGGCGCCGTAGTACGGGAATTTTCCCTGTAGGGCTTTCACCTGCGCCAGCCGGACCCCGCCCGAGCGTGGAAACATCACCATCGACGGAAACGCTACCTCCTGGCTGCGCTCCGGACTGATGCGGGCCAGAAACTGCTCCGTTTTTTTGCTGACTTCTTTGTTGGAAGTCAACACCAGATCGGCCCCGATCAGCTCGCGGGCCTGCTCATCGACGCTGCGCGACAGGTTATCGCCAAACGAATTGATGGCTACCAGAGCCGCAATGCCCAGCACAATGGCCGACATAAACAAAAACAACCGTTTGCGACTCCGGCGGCTGTCGCGCCACGCCATTTTCCACAGCCAGGGATCGAAAATCGATGCGGCCTGCGGTTTTATTTTAGGAAGTTCACGATCCATTAGTTGGTAATGATGCGGTTTTCGGTGAGGGTGTCCGAGACCAGATTTCCGCCTTTGATGCGGATGATGCGTTGCGTGCGGGCGGCCAGTTCAAGGTCGTGCGTTACCAGAACGAGGGTAGTGCCGGCTTCCCGGTTGAGTTCAAAGATCAGGTCGACGACGGTAGCGCTGGTGTCGGCATCGAGGTTGCCGGTGGGTTCGTCGGCAAACAGGATTTTGGGACGGTTGGCAAACGCCCGCGCCAGCGAAACCCGCTGCTGTTCCCCACCCGAAAGCTGCGTTGGGTAATGATGGCCGCGCTGCCCTAAACCGACGCGCTCGAGCAGTTCCTGGGCGGTTTTCTCCACCCGTCGTTCTCCGCGTAGTTCAAGCGGCACCATGACATTTTCCAAGGCCGTCAACGTGGGCAGCAACTGAAAATTCTGAAAAATAAAACCAACGTATTGATTTCGGACAGCCGCCCGCTCGTCTTCGCTGAGCGTGTCCAGTTTGATATTATTCAGGTAAATGCTGCCCGACGACGCCCGGTCGAGTCCGGCACACAGGCCCAGCAAGGTTGTTTTGCCGCTTCCGGACGGTCCTACGATGGAAAACGTATCACCAGCCTGGATATCAAAGCTTACAGAATTCAGGACAGTTAGGGTGCGACCTCCGCTCTGGTAGGTTTTTGTCAGGTTCTCAGCACGCAGAATGCTCATAAATGAATAGCTTAACGGGATAAGGAGATAACCAATTCGTTGTCATTTTATTCACCGCAACGAACGGTTTATTTGATAAAGGGCCAGAAATGGGGCTAAATGGATAAAATACCGTTATTTTTGTTTGATGTAGGCTTAATTCGGAGTCTTAAAATTTTGTGAGCAATGAATTTACTGAAACATACGCTGTGTAAAAAGGTCTGGCTGGGCGGATGGCTGCTGGTGGCGGTGCTGTCGGGATGCAATTCCAAAACGGAGACCAATCAGACGCAGGATGAAAAATCGGCGGCAACGGCTGATCCGTCGGAAAAACCGGCCAGCCAGCAACAAAAAACCATTTTGTTTTTCGGCAATAGCCTAACGGCGGGCTACGGCCTGGACCCCGCCGAGGCTTTCCCGGCGCTGGTTGGCGAAAAAGCCAAAGCCGCCGGTTATGAGTATCAGGTGGTGAATGCCGGGTCGAGCGGAGAGACGACGGCGGGCGGCAAAAGCCGGATTAGCTGGGTGTTGCGCAAACCCGTTGACGTGTTTGTGCTCGAACTTGGGGGCAACGACGGCCTGCGCGGGATTCCAATCAACGACTCCCAGAAAAACCTGCAAGCCATTATTGATACCGTCCGGCTAAAAAGTCCGCAGGCACAGATTGTGCTGGCCGGTATGCGCATTCCGCCGAACCTGGGTCAGGACTATTCCGAGCGGTTTTATAAGATGTACACCGACTTGGCCGACAAAAACAAAACCGCCCTCATTCCATTTCTGCTTGAAAACGTGGGCGGTATCCGGAAGCTCAACCAGCCCGACGGCATTCACCCCACGGCAGAAGGCCACAAAATTGTAGCCGATAATGTCTGGAAAGTGCTGGAGCCGGTTCTTCAAAAACAGCAGCTTTGAGTTAGATAATTGATCCCGAAACTTCCCTAACCCGTGCGTAAACTTCTCAATAATTTAACCTTTCGCGTAGTAATAGCCATTACGCTCGGTATCATCGTCGGCCATTTTTTTCCGGCAACGGCCGCCAAGCTCAAGCCGCTTGGTGACTTGTTCATCAACCTGATCAAGATGGTGATTGCGCCCATTATCTTCCTGACGATCGTGTTGGGAATCAGTAATATGGGTGATTTAAAGAAAGTGGGTCGGGTTGGGGGGAAGGCGCTGCTGTACTTCGAAATTGTGACGACGCTGGCCCTGATCATCGGGATTGTCATTGCCAATGTTGTTAAGCCGGGCGCGGGCGTACAGACAACAGCCGTGCAGGGGGGCGATGTGTCGGCGTATACCTCGCAGGGTCAGGGAATGGATTGGGTTAAGTTCTTTCTGCACATCGTACCCGACAACGCCATCCGGTCTTTTGCGGAGGGTGAAATTCTGCAGGTGCTGGTGTTTTCGGTCCTGTTTGGCATTGGCCTGACGCGCATGGGCGAACGGGGCCATTCACTCATTCAGACGTTTGAGAAGCTGTCGCGCGTGTTTTTTAACATCCTGAGCGTGGTCATGATTCTGGCTCCGCTGGGTGCTTTCGGTGGGATGGCGTTTACCATCGGTAAATACGGACTTATGACGCTTTTGCCGCTGGCCAAGCTGATGGGAACGGTTTATGCGACGATGTTCCTGTTTATTTTCGTGGTGCTGAACCTCATTCTGCGGTATTACCGCATCAGCCTGTGGTCGGTGTTGAAGTACATCAAGGAGGAACTGCTGATCGTTTTTGGAACCTCATCCTCCGAGTCGGCCTTGCCGCAGGTGATGGACAAGCTGGAAAGCATGGGTTGTTCGCGCTCGGTGGTGGGGCTGGTGATTCCGGCGGGGTATTCGTTTAACCTCGATGGCACCACGATTTACCTGTCGATGGCGACGATTTTTCTGGCGCAGGTGTTCAACGTGGATCTGACGCTGGGGCAGGAACTAACGATTATCGGTATTTTGATGATCACCTCAAAAGGGGCCGCGGGTGTTACCGGCAGCGGCTTTATCGTGCTGGCATCCACGCTGACGGCTATTCACGTGATCCCGGTTGAGGGGCTGGCGCTGCTGCTGGGCGTCGATCGGTTTATGTCGGAAGCCCGCTCCATTACGAACATCATCGGCAATACCGTTGCGACGATTTTTATCGCCAACAACGAAAACGAGTTTGATCGGGCCAAAATGGAAAAAGCCTTCGGGAAAGCCGAACAGGAAGAACTGACGAACTACAAATACTGACGATTGACTAAAAAAGCCTTTGGTGGCGTTATAAAAAATGTATTTTTGCCGTCAGAGCCGTATGTAGTATTGAGTTAGTACAATCAACGTCAGGAATGAGAGTTTCGGGAATTTGGGCGGGTATTATTGCCGTTTTGATCATCGTCGGGTGCGATTCGAGTGAAGACAAAAAATTGAAGCGTTCGGCCAGAGCAATGGAAAATTGCGCCGAAGAACAGAAGCTGACTGCTGCCGAGGAACAGGCCATTCGACAGGAAATCGGTGCCGATGAGAAAATTCAGAAAATCGAAGCCATTATCCGGAGTAAAGTTCGGGCGGGTTTCAACGGCAACGTACTCATCGCGCAGAAAGGGGTGGTTCTTTACAAAAACTCGTTTGGACTGGCCCACCTCGAACGTTCCTCCCGCGATTCACTCAACGAAAACTCCAAGTTTCAACTGGCGTCGCTTTCCAAGACTTTCACGGCGGTTGCCACGCTCAAGCTCATCGAAGCCGGGAAGCTGAGCCTGAAAGATACGGTTCAGAAATTCTTTCCGGATTTTCCCTACCCCGGTATTTCCGTCGAAAACCTGCTGTCGCACCGGAGCGGTTTGCCTAACTACGCCTACGCATTTGAAGACAGCATGCGGATCAACTTTTACAGGTTTGAAAAGCCGTATCCGACCAACGCCGAAATCATGCACTGGTTTGCCAACGTGCACCCAACCCCCCAGCGCTACAACGTTCCGGGCCGGACGTTCAGCTACAGCAACACCAACTACTGCGTGCTGGCGGCCATCATCGAGAAGATTACGGGTATGCCGTTCGATCAGTTTGCCAAGAAAAACATCTTCGAACCGCTGGGCATGAAAAATACGTGGGTGGCCACAACCCGCAACGATTCGATCAACCAGTACCGCACGGCGGGCTACCAGTGGAACCGCCGGATCCCGAAAGATTATTACGATAATGTGGTGGGCGACAAAGGCATCTATTCGACTGTCGGCGACCTGTTTAAGTGGTACCGGGCGCTCAACGGCGACTGCCTGCTCCGGAAAACACTGCTGGCCGAAGCCTTCCTGCCCCGGAGTTTTGAGCGCAAAGGCACCAAAAATTACGGTTACGGTTTTCGGATGTATGTCAACAACCAGAACCAGCCGGAATACATCTACCACACCGGATGGTGGAAAGGGTACAACAGCCTGTTCTGGTTTAGCCCCAAAGATGATTTCGTGATCATTCTGCTCGGGAACCGTTACAACAAGTCGGTCTACCAGGTGAAGGAGTTGCTCGAAGTGTTGCACGGTCATCCTTCCAACGCCGAGCCGGAGGCCGAAACCGGCGAGGTCGACGTTTAGACCGTCTCCTGCTTCTCGATGTCCAGGTTGAAGTGCAGCCCCCGGTTGTCGTGCCGGGCCATCGCAGCTTTAATCACCAGATACGCCACTTCAATCATGTTGCGCAGTTCGCAGATCCGGCTCGACACCTTCGACTGGCGGTAAAGCTCTTCGTGCTCCAGATAGATAAGTTCCAGCCGGTCCAGCGCCCGCTTCATCCGGCGGTTGGTGCGGACAATGCCGACGTAGTTCGACATAATCGACTCCAGTTCCCGCTGCATTTCCGTCACCAGAACCAGTTCTTCCGGATGCGTTGTTCCGGCGTCGTTCCATTCCGGCAGGTTATCGGGAAGGGCGGCTTTATGGAAATTCTCGACGGTTTTCAAATAAGCCCGGTGACCAAATACCACGGCTTCGAGCAACGAGTTGGAAGCCAGTCGGTTCGCGCCGTGCAGGCCCGTGCAGGAACACTCCCCGGCGGCATACAGGAAATTGATGTTTGTCTGCCCGAACTCATTCACTTTAATACCCCCGCACATGTAGTGTTGGGCCGGAACAACGGGGATGTAATCTTTCCGAATGTCAATACCGAGGTTGTCGCGGCAATAGGCGGTGATGTTGGGGAAATGCTCCACAAACTTTTCAAAATCGAGGTGCGTTACGTCCAGATAAACGTGCGGATCGCCGGACTTCTTCATTTCCGAGTCGATGGCGCGGGCCACAATGTCGCGCGGGGCCAGCGACAGGCGGGCGTCGTAGTTTTCCATGAACGTCTCGCCTTTCATGTTTTTCAGAATACCACCAAAACCGCGCACGGCTTCCGAAATCAGGAAACTCGGTTTTTTGCCCGGTTCGTACAAGGCCGTTGGGTGAAACTGGATGAATTCCATGTCCTTGCAAACGGACTTGGCGCGGTAGGCCATGGCAATCCCGTCGCCGGTTGCGATGGTGGGGTTGGTCGTGCTTTGGTAAACGTTGCCGATGCCGCCCGTTGCGAGCAGCGTCGTTTTGGCCAGAAACTTCTCAACCCGGCCGGTTTGCGTATCCAGCACGTAGGCACCGAAACAGCGGTTGTCGGTATCGTACCGGTGAACGGTTTCGCCCAGGTGGTGGCGCGTGATCAGGTCGACGGCGTAGTAGTGCGTGAAAATCTCAATGGTGGGCAGTGACTGCGCTTTTTCGAGCAGAGCCCGTTCGATTTCGGCGCCCGTAATGTCCTTGAAGTGCAGAATCCGGTGGTCGGAATGGCCCCCTTCTTTGGCCAGATCATAGTCGCCGTCGTCTTCCTTGTCGAAGCGGGTGCCGTAGTCGATCAGTTCGCGAATCCGTTCGGGGGCTTCCCGCACCACAATTTCGACCACTTCGCGGTTGCTCAGGAAGTCGCCCGCAATCATCGTATCCTCGATGTGTTTCTCAAATGAATCTTCCTCGGCCCACACGGCAGCGATGCCGCCCTGCGCGTACTTGGTGTTGGTTTCGTCGGCCCGAACTTTCGTAATCACGGCAATTCGGACGGGGTGGCCGGTTTCTTCAAAATGAATAGCCAGTTTAGTAGCGTAACTCAGTCCGGCGATACCGGAACCGATCACAAGGAAATCGAAGTGTTGGGGCATAGGGGTTAAAGGTGGTTACTGCTAGCGTACTAAAATCAAGGCACCCCCGCGAAGGAAGCGTCCGGCAAGTAAGGATAACAATCCTACAAGTTCTCAAAATAAAGGAAAAGAGCCTCAATGTTATCATCCATGAGGCTCTTATACGATCAGATTTTACAATCCCTTGCTCATTTCCAGCATCCGTAGCACCGAAGCTTCGGCTTTTACACGCACGTCTTCCGGAACAAAAATCTCCGGTTTTTCGTAATACAACGTGTTATAAAGCTTTTCGAGCGTGTTCATTTTCATGTACGGACACTCCGAACAGGCGCAGGTGTTGTTCTCGCTGGCCGGAGCCGGAATAATTTTCTTGTTCGGAACGGCCTGCTTCATCTTGTGCAGAATACCGGCTTCGGTACCGACGATAAACACCTCATCGGGCTGATCGACCACGTATTTTAGCAAAGCCGTAGTGGACCCCACGAAGTCGGCTTGGCTCAGAATGTGTTCCTGACACTCGGGGTGGGCAATAAACTTGGCACCCGGGTATTTCAGCCGCAAAGCCGTCAGCTTTTCCTGCGAAATGTCGATGTGAACGATGCAGGCACCGTCCCAGAGCACCATCTCCCGACCGGTTTTCTTGGCGACGAAACGGCCCAGGTTGGCATCCGGTGCGAAAATAATCTTCTGGTCTTTGGGCAGGCTTTCGACAATCTTGACGGCGTTGGAAGACGTGCAGATAATGTCCGACAGCGCTTTGATTTCCGCCGAGCAGTTGATGTAGCTGATCACGAGGTGATCCGGATACTTGGCCTTGAAAGCCGCAAATTCATCCGCCGGCGCCGAATCCGCCAGCGAACAACCCGCGTTCAGGTCCGGAATGACAACTTTCTTGTCGGGTGAAAGAATTTTGGCGGTTTCACCCATAAAGTGAACCCCGCAGAACACAATCATTTCGGCGTCGGTGGCGGCTGCCTGCTGCGACAAACCCAGGCTGTCGCCAATGTAATCGGCCAAATCCTGGATGTCGCTGTCGACGTAATAGTGGGCCAGAATCACAGCGTTTTTTTCTTTTTTCATCCGCCGGATTTCGTCCATCAACACTTGTTTATCTTTCGGCGTTGAGCGGCTGATGTAGCCAATTTGCCGAATTTCTTCATCTAACGTAAGTGGAATCGTTGCCATAGTGAGTAAACAAAAACTAACGCTAAAAACTCCGTTAACTGCTACTTTTCTCTGCCAGCGCCGGGCGAAGAAAATCAGCGTTCATCGGAGGAAATCAATACGCTTTCAAGCTCATGTCGAGGCTCTTGACTTGGTGGGTCAGGGCGCCGGACGAAATATAATCAACGCCGGTCTCGGCGTAGGCCCGCAGGTTGGTGTCGTTGATGCCGCCCGAAGCTTCCGTAACGACCCGTCCGTCGATCAGTTGAACCATCTTTTTCAGTTCTTCCGGTTCAAAGTTGTCCAGCAACATACGGTCGACGTGACCGAGCCGGAGCACTTCTTCGACTTCCTGCTGGTTCCGAACCTCCACTTCAATCGGTAACGAACGGCCGGTTGTTTCGAGGTATTCAACGGCTTTGGTCACGGCGGCTTCAATGCCTCCGGCGTAGTCGATGTGATTGTCCTTGATCAGGATCATATCAAACAAGCCAAACCGGTGGTTGACGGCTCCGCCAATCTTGACCGCCATTTTTTCGCATACGCGAAAATTGGGCGTGGTCTTGCGCGTGTCCAGCAGCTTGGCTTTGGTACCTTCCAGCAAACTCACCATCGTACGCGTATGGGTGGCGATCCCGCTCATGCGCTGCATGCAGTTCAGCACCAGCCGCTCGGCTTTCAGAATGGACTGGGCCCGGCCGTTGACCGTCAACACAATGTCGCCGTAATGGATTGCCGAGCCATCCTGCATATTCACGTGGACTTCCAGCTCCGGGTCTACTTCCCGGAAAACCGCTTCGGCCACTTCAACACCCGCCAGAATACCGTCCTGCTTGACCAGCAGCCGGGCGCGCCGTTTGGCGTCGGCCGGGATGGTCGAGAGGGAGGTATGATCGCCATCGCCGACATCTTCGGCCAGGGCAGACTGAATAAATTCCTGTAATGTCATTGTCTACTTATTTCGGCGAAAGTTAATGGACTTCTTGAAAAATGCCCGCAAAAAAGCCATTTGCTTTCTTGCGGAAATATTGCGAAATTTGTTGCCCTCGTTCCGTCGAGCCGATTGTAAATGTTCATGAAGCAACAACAGCGTACGAACTTTATTCGTTTGATGAGCCTGTTTCTGACCGGGTTGCTCCTGTTGGTGGCTTCGGGCGGACCTGCATGGCTGTCTGTTGAACAACTGCCGACAAAGCAAACTGTTCAGACGTCGAAAAACGAAAAAAAAGCGGGCGACACCAAGGAGGCAACGGTTCAGGCAACGTCGTTTGATGCCGTCGTTACGCCCGCGCTCACGTTTGGCTTCTCACAAACGGTTTACCTGCTGCCTCCCCCCGTGCTGTTTTTTGTGCTCAAACAGACGGTTATTCCCCGCTTCTTCGAGATACCGTATTTTTATTTTTCGTTTTTCTGCTACGTTTTTGGGCATCACATTGCCATTAATGCACCCTGAATTTATTTATTTCCCTGAAGGGAGAGTTTAGCGAAAGAGCAGGGGCAAAACCGTATCGGTCGGCTGTTCGAGAGCGGCTCTTCTTCACCATTTACTTCCGTTATCTTTTTTCTATTGTCTCATCTCTTTTTTCTATTACTTAAAGTCTAATGCAAAACCGAGTCGGAATACTTATTCTGACGGGTGTGATCGCACTTTTATGCGTTTATTACCTGTCGTTCACGTTCGTGTCGAACAGCATAAAGCAAGACGCGACGAACTACGCTACCCTGGCAAACGGGACGGTAGATCTGGACAAAAAACAGCACTACATGGATTCGCTCTGGAAAGAGCCGGTCTACCTGGGCAACACCCTCGAAGAAGTAACGACCCGCGAGCTGGGTCTGGGTCTGGACTTACAGGGCGGTATGCACGTGGTTCTGGAGGTATCCCCCGCCGAAATCCTCCGTGGCTTGGCCGGTGGAACGCGTGACCCGAAATTTGAGCAGGCGCTGAAACAGGCGGCTGAAGCTCAGAAGTCGAGCCAGTCGAGCTTCGTAGATCTGTTCATCAACGCCTACAAAGACATTGCCCCTAATGCGAAGCTGGCATCCATTTTTGCCAACAGCGCAAACCGGGGTAAAATTAACTTCCAGTCGTCTGACGCCGAAGTTCGTAAGCTGATCAACGACGAAGTAGACGGTTCGATCAGCCGGGCGTTCCAGATCATTCAGGCGCGGGTTGATAAATTTGGGGTGGCTAACCCGAACATTCAGCGGTTGCCGGGTTCAGGCCGGATCCTGATCGAGCTGCCGGGTATCGACAACCCCGAGCGCGTTCGCCGGCTGCTGTCGGGTGCGGCCAAACTGGAGTTCGCTGAAGTGTATACGCTGAACGAAGTAGCGGGCGGTCTGGATCAACTGGGCGCGTACCTGGTGCAACTGGAAGCGGAACGGAAACAGGCGGCTACCCAAAAGGCGAGTGCTGCCACTACGGCCGATACTACCAAAAAAGACAACTCACTGGCGGCTCAGTTAGCGCAGAAAAACCAGGCAGCCAAAGGCGATTCGGCCAAAACCGACACCTCAGCTACGGCGGCTCAGAATGCCGCGCTGACCAGCCTGTTTGTGCCGATGTCGCAAAACCAACTGGGAGTTTACCTGAAAGATACGGCCCGCGCCAACGACATTCTGAATCGTCCGGCTGTGAAAGCCCTGTTCCCGGCGGATGCAATGATGCTGTGGGATCGGAAAGCCGTTACGACCAACGATAACAAAGAAATTCTGCCGTTGTATTTCATTCGCAAGCCAGCCGGTAAAGCACCCCTGGAAGGTGACGTAATCGTGGATGCAACCAACGACTACGACGACCGGGGCCGTCCGGAAGTAACGATGCGCATGAACGCTGATGGAGCCCGCAAATGGCGGACGCTGACGGCGGCTAACATCAACCGCCCCGTGGCCATCATTCTGGACAACCTGGTATACACGGCACCAACGGTTCAGAACGAAATTCCGAACGGTAGCTCCAGCATTTCGGGGAACTTCACCGTCGACGAAACCAAGGATATGGCGAATATCCTGAAAGCCGGTAAGTTGCCCGCGCCCACCAACATTGTAGAAGAAGCCGTTGTGGGGGCAACACTGGGTTCTGAAGCCGTTTCGGCCGGGGTCCTCTCGTCGGTGGTTGGTTTGATCATCGTACTGGTTTTTGTGGTGGCTTACTACGGCCGGGCCGGTTTCATTGCCGACTTAGCCTTGTTCGTCAACCTGTTCTTCCTGCTGGGTATCATGGCTTCGCTGGGAGCGGTACTGACCATGCCGGGTATTGCCGGTATCGTACTGACCATCGGTATGGCCGTCGATGCCAACGTTCTGATTTTCGAGCGGATCAAGGAAGAGCTGGCGCTGGGTAAACCGTTTAAACAGGCCATTGCCGACGGTTTTACGAATGCCTACTCGTCGATCATTGATTCGAACGTAACCACCTTGTTGACCGGGGTTATCCTGTTTATTTTCGGAACGGGCCTGATTCTTGGTTTCGCTACCACGCTGGTCATCGGTATTCTGACTTCGTTGTTTGCCGCTATTTTCATCACCCGGATCATTCTGGAGCAGTATGTAAAAGACGGCAAAACGCTGGCCTTCGGGACCAACTGGTCAAAGAATCTCTTTAAGGATTCGGCTTTCGACTTCGTATCGCGTCGTAAACTGTATTACACGATTTCATCGACGATCATTGCGTTGGGTATCCTTTCCGTTGTCTTCAAAGGATTCGGTCTGGGTGTTGACTTCAAAGGGGGCCGTTCCTACGTCGTTCGTTTTGAGAAAAGCGTGAGTACGGACGATGTCCGCAATGCACTGGAAAATGAGTTACCGGGTTCGCTGGAAGTGAAAACATACGGTGGTACCGGTGTGGGGGGAGCTAATCAGGTTCGGGTAACGACCAGCTATCTGGCGGACGCTACCAATCCCGAATCCGATAAGCAAACAGAAGCAAAACTGCTGGCCGGTATTGCTAAAATCCAGGGAAACAAAGGAAGCATTGAAAGCTCCCAGAAAGTAGGCCCGGCCATCGCCAATGATTTGATTTATTCGGCGCTTTGGTCAATCCTGCTGGCTGTTGCGGTTGTATTTGGTTACATCCTGATTCGGTTCAAGAAGCTGGCATTCGGTTACGGAGCCGTGGTTGCCCTGTTCCACGACGTTCTGATTATCTTGGCAATCTTCTCAATTGGTAACGGTTTTCTGCCGTTCTCACTGGATGTTGACCAGGCGTTTATCGGTGCCTTGCTGACGATTATGGGGTATTCAATGAACGATACGGTTGTGGTCTTCGACCGGGTTCGGGAATACCTGCGGGATACGAAAGGCCGGAAAGAAAGCATTGCCGTCATTATCAACAACGCCTTGAACAGTACGCTGAGCCGGACGGCCGTGACGGGTCTTTCTACGATGCTGGTGTTGATCGTGTTGTTTATTTTCGGTGGTGAAACCATTCGCGGTTTCTCGTTCGCGATGCTGATCGGGGTTATCGTGGGAACTTATTCTTCGTTGTTCGTAGCAACTCCGATTGTGGTTGATGCGCTGAGTAAGGACCAACTGAACGACACGCCGACGACGCCCGAAATTGCGGCAAAACCCACAAAAACGGCGCGTGCATAACACGTGATTTTGGCGAAAAAGCTGGACTGTGAAGTTCAGCTTTTTCGTTTTTCTGCGAATTATTTTGTAGCATTACTGGTATATTCGCCAATTAATATTTCGTCAACATTTATACTAGTCCCTAAACGTTCTTTCCTACATGGAAACCAAAACCCCAGTCAATGACCGGAGTGTCTGGCGCAAAAAGCCAATGTACCTGTTTGAACAGGACATTCAAAAGAGTGAATTAAAGCGGGTTCTGGGTAAATGGAGCCTAACCGCCATTGGAATCGGCGCTATTATCGGGGGCGGGATTTTCGTGTTAACCGGAACGGCCGCTCACTACCATGCCGGTCCGGCCCTGGCATTGTCGTTTATCGTTGCCGGTATTGGCTGTATTTTCGCGGCACTTTGTTACGGTGAGTTTGCTTCCATGCTGCCGGTAGAAGGCTCGGCCTACGCCTATGCTTACGGAACCATCGGCGAATTGTTTGCCTGGGCGATTGGCTGGGGCCTGATCCTGGAATATGCCATGGGCGCCATGACAGTTGCCGTTAGCTGGTCGGGTTATTTCAATAAACTGCTTCACCTCTTCGGTATCGATATTCCTTTCTGGTTACGCAACGATCCGGTTTCGGCCGCTAACTATGCGCAGCAAAACGGTCTGGCCGACCCAGGATTTGCCATCAACTTACCCGCTTTCCTGATCGTCTGGCTGGTTACGTACATCCTGATAAAAGGAATCAAAGAAGCCGCCAACACCAACAACATGATCGTGATTTTGAAAGTAGCCGCCGTTATTTTCGTCATTGTGGTCGGGGTGTTTTATGTCGTCCCGGAAAACTGGAAACCGTTCATTCCCGAACCGACTACCATTCCGGGTGAAGACGGGCAGCCCCATGAAGCCTACGGCTGGGGAGGGGTGCTCAGTGGTGCTTCGGCTATCTTCTTCGCCTACATCGGTTTTGATGCCGTCTCGACCCAGGCCGGGGAAGCCGTCAATCCGCGTAAAGACATGCCGTTTGCCATCATTGCCTCGCTACTGGTTTGTACGATTTTATACATCCTTGTTTCGCTGGTCCTGACCGGTATGATCAATTACCAGGACATTGTTGGTGATGCGCTGAAGGCCCCGGTGGCTTATGCCTTCGATAAAGCCGGACAAGGTTGGGCGGTATTCATCATTACCCTGGCGGCTACGGTTGGTCTGGTGTCGGTGATGCTGGTGATGATGCTGGGTCAAACCCGCGTGTTCCTGGGCATGGCCAAAGACGGCTTACTACCGGGCTTCTTCCGCGAGATTCACCCGACGTTTAAAACCCCCTGGAAAAGCACCATTCTGGTCGGAACGATTGTTTCTATTGTAGCGGCTTTTACGCCCATTAGCCTGTTGGGCGACATGACCAGCTTCGGAACGCTGTTTGCCTTTGCTATGGTTTGTCTGGCCGTCTGGATTCTGCGTCGCCGTGATCCGGAACGGGAGCGCCCGTTTAAAGCTCCGGCGCTAAACATTATTGCTCCACTGGGGATTATTGTCAATACGATTCTGATTTTCAACCTAAGCGGATTGGCCCAGCAACTGGCGATTGTCTGGCTGCTCTTGGGGATGATTGTTTATTTTGCCTACAGTCGGCGTCACAGTAAACTGAATGATCTGTAAAACATTAATTCTTATTGCCAAGTCTGGAAAAGCCTCCCGTTCGAATACGGGGGGCTTTTCTGCTTATTCTATAGGCTATACGATAAATTCCCGAATGAATGAACCTGACTGACCTGATCGGTTACGGAGCCGCCGTAGTGGCCGGGCTGGTCATCGGTCTGGCGGGCGGGGGCGGTTCCATTCTGACGGTGCCGATTTTTGTGTATCTGTTTCAGATTCCGCCCGTTCTGGCCACTTCCTACTCGCTGTTTGTCGTGGGTTCGACGTCGCTGGTGGGCTCAATCAGCTACGCCCTGAAAAAGCAGGTCGATTTTACGGTAACGGCGGCTTTTGCGGTTCCTTCGTTCTTTTCGGTTTTCCTGACCCGGCGACTGCTGGTTCCGGCCATCCCGGATCCCCTGTTTCATTTCGGCTCGGTGAGCTTACCGAAAGACGAAGCCATTCTCTATTTTTTCGCCTTTGTCATGATCCTGGCAGCGCAGGCGATGATTCGTCAGCCTAATCTGACGCAGTCCACTCCCGGTCGCCCCCGCCTGGGTTTGCTGGCGCTGGACGGGCTGGGTGTTGGTGTGCTGACGGGAACTATCGGTGCCGGGGGTGGGTTTCTGATTGTGCCCATGCTGGTGCTATTGGCGGGTTTGCCCATTCGGCGGGCCGTGGCAACGTCGGTTCTGATCATTGCCGTTAATTCGTTTGTTGGGTTTTCGGGTGATCTGCACCGACGGGATCTGGATTGGTCCTTTTTACTGGAATTTACAGCTTTTTCCATCTGTGGAATCCTGCTCGGCATCTACCTGGCCCGGTTCGTATCCCCGGTTTATTTAAAACGCGGTTTTGGTAGCTTGGTACTATTCGTTGCGGTGTATATGCTGCTTAAAGAAATTAACAAATCATGATTGTTGAACAACTGTATACGGGGTGTCTGGCTCAGGGAGCCTACTACCTGGAAAGTGAGGGTGAAGCTGCCGTCATTGATCCCCTGCGGGATACCGACACCTATTTAAAAAAAGCTGAGCGGAACGGTGCTAAAATCAAATACGTTTTTGAGACGCATTTCCACGCCGATTTTGTTTCTGGTCACCTGGATTTGTCCAGGAAAACCGGGGCACCCATCATTTACGGGCCGAATTCTCCAACCCACTTCGAAGCCCATCATGCCAAGGACGGCGAGGTGTTTAAATTGGGGAAAATTAGCATCAAAGTTTTGCATACGCCCGGGCACACGCTCGAATCCACTACGTACCTGCTCATCGACGAAACCGGTAAAAACCGCGCCATCTTTACGGGAGATACGCTGTTCATCGGGGATGTGGGCCGCCCGGATCTGGCCATCAAAGGCGACCTGAGTGAGGAAGATCTGGCGGGGTTGCTCTACGACAGCCTGCATACGAAGATCATTCCGCTGGAAGACGATGTGGTCGTTTATCCGGCCCACGGTGCCGGATCGGCCTGCGGAAAAAACATGAGTAAGGAAACCACGGATACACTCGGCAATCAGAAGCGCTTCAATTACGCACTCCGGGCGCAGACGAAAGAAGCGTTTACCAAAGCCGTGCTCGATGGCCTAACCAAAGCGCCCGCTTATTTCGCCGAAAACGCGCGGTTGAACAAGGAAGGGTACGAAGCCATCGACGAGGTGATGGATCGCGGAGACCGTGCGCTTTCGCCCGATGCGTTTGAAGCGGCCGTCAACGAAACCGGTGCGCTGGTGCTCGACGTACGTGACGCACCGGAGTTTGCCAAAGGATTTATCCCCAATTCAATTAATATCGGCCTGAACGGCCAGTTTGCGCCCTGGGTTGGGGCCTTGATCCCGGATTTGAAGCAGCGCATCGCGCTGGTAACCCCCGTTGGCCAGGAAGAAGAAACAGTTCGGCGGTTGGCCCGGGTTGGTTATGACCAGAGCATGGGTTACCTCGACGGTGGTTTTGCCTCTTGGCAGCAAGCGGGCAAAGAAGTGGATACCGTTGAATCCATTTCAGCGGAGCAATTTGCTGAACGCTATCCGCAAGGTCAGGTAGTGGATGTTCGTAAACCCGACGAGTTTGCTGCCGAACACGTTCAAGGCGCTGAAAACCTACCACTGGATAATCTGAACGATCACATGGCGGAAGTCAGCAAAACCAAACCGGTTTACGTACACTGCGCGGGCGGTTATCGTTCCATGGTAGCGGCCTCCATTCTGAAAGCCCGTGGCTTCGACAATCTGGTGAATGTGGAAGGCGGTATGTCGGCCATCAAAAAGACCGGCCAGGTTCCCGTTGCCAGCGAAGTGCCTGCCCATTGATGGAAAAACGCCCTACACTAGTCTGTCGAATATGAAGCGTAAAAAGCGCAGCCGCGGAATCCGCGGCTGCGCTTTTTATTTTTTCAGCTCGTTCAGTTCGTCAAGCTGAACGGTATTGAAATGACGGTAGACCTGCAGGATGATGGCCAGCGCGATGGCCGCTTCGGCAGCCGCCACAATCATCACAAAGAGGCTGAACAGCTGTCCTTGCAGCCGTTCCGGATCGTTTTGGCTAAACGCGATCAGGTTCAGGTTGACAGCGTTCAGCATCAGTTCAATGCCCATCAGCACCATAACCGCGTGACGTTTCAGAAGCACAATAGCCAGGCCGATGCTGAACAGCGCGGCTCCGACGAGCAGAAATATTCCGGAGTTCATTTCCATCTTCAACTCATTTATTTCTTGACGAACTGGCAATGGTTGTGGCCCCGATCAGTGCCACCAGCAGCAACACCCCCGCAATTTCAAACGGAACCAGGTATTCGGTCATCAGTTGCCGCCCAATCGTATCCACCGTTGGGCGGTAGGTCGAAGCTCCTTGCTGAAGCAGCACGTAGTCACCCCGCACCAGAGCCGTGTATAGTACACTGAAAATGCCTCCGGCCACCAGCAACGCCCACAGCCAGCTTCGGTGCTGAGTCAGGATGTAGTTGGGCTGCGTGTACTCCGTTTGTTGGGACTGGTTTTTATGGGTAAGCATCACACCGAAAATGATCAGCACCAGCACCCCGCCAACATAAATCATGATTTGCGAAACGGCCAGAAAATCGGCGCCCGCCAGCACAAACAGCCCGGCAACGCCGAGCAGGGTCAGCAGCAGAAAGAAGGCCGCGTACAGGACATTCTTTGTCAGCAAAACCGTCAGCGCCGAGCCAAGTGTGAAAAGAACAAACAGATAAAAAACAATCTGAACCACGGTTATACGGGATAATTAGGATTCGTTTTCAGGCGGTGTTTTCGGCTTCATAGTCGGCCGGAACGCCGGACGCGGCTTGGCCGCTTCGGTGGGAGCGGGTTCTGCATCCTCCGCTGCGGAAGCTTCCGGAGTTTCGGTTTTCTCGGCAACCGGCTCAATCGGTTTAGGCTCCTCAACGCGCGGAGTTGGCACCGTTTTGGGCCGCATGGTGGGCCGGAACGCCGGTTTGGCCGCAATGGGTTTCGCTTCATCCGTCGCAGGCTGTTCGGAGACAGGCGGCTCAACGGGTTTAGGCTCCTCCGCCGGTTTCACCTCCCCGCCGGTAACCGGTGGCGTTTTGGGCCGCATCGTGGGCCGGAAGGCTGGTTTAGCAACTGCTGGTTGGGACTCTTCGGCAGCCGGTTGCTCCGAAGCTGCGGACTCACTGGTTTTCGGGTCTTCAACGGCTTTTGTTTCGTCGGAAGGTGTCGATTTGGGTCGCATGGTGGGCCGAAAGGCCGGCTTCGGCGCAACGGCTTTGGGTTCTTCCGCTGCTGGCTGCTCCGAAGCTGCGGACTCGGTCGCCTTGGCTTCTGCATCCGTTGGGGCTGACTTGGGCCGCATTGAGGGCCGGAAGGCCGGTTTAGCGGAGACCGGTTTGGATTCATCCGCAGCCGCTTCATCCAGGCCTTTGGCTTCTGTGGGCGTAACGCCTTCCGCCGGTGGGGCGGTTTTCGGTCGAAGCGTAGGCCGGAACGCTGGTTTCGGGGCCGGTTTGGCCGGTTCTTCCAACCCTTCCATCGCAATTTTCTCCGCTTCATCGGGCGTCGCATCCGTCAGGGGATGTTCTGCCGCCGATCCGGCCGAATTTTGCTCCGCCAACGGTTTCTGCTCTTCTTTCGGCGGTTCATTTGCCGGAGTTTTTAAGGTGGGGCGGAACACCGGGCGCGGTTTCGGAGCCGGAGTTTCGGCCGCAGGGGCGGTTTCGGCGGCTTCCGGTTCAACGGGTTTTGCCGCGGGCTTCATGCCAGGCCGGAAGACGGGCTTTTTCGGGGCGTCCGCCGGAGCCACTTTGGCCGCGGCCTGCTGGGCTTTGAGCTCTTCTTTTTCCCGCACAAACTGCTCGTATAACGCCCGCTTCTCATCCGCCTGTTCGGGCGACAGATTAGCGTAGTGGTACGTCATGTTGCCCAACTCAAACTCGCTGAAGTCGTAGGTTTTGGTCATCGTCAGACACTCAGTGGGGCAAACGGTGGTACAAAGGCCGCAGTAGCAGCATTTGGCCATGTCAATGTCGAATTTGCCCGCATAAAGACGAATGGGCGAACCGTCCGACGCTTTCCCGACTTCTTCGGTGGCCTTGATGGCATCAATGGTGATGCAGTCGACCGGGCAAACTTTGGCGCATTTATCACAGACGATGCAATCGTCGATTTCATTATGAAGCCGGTAGCGGCCGTTATCCGGCAGCGGAATGGTTTCAAATGGATACTGGAGCGTGACAATCCCCGTGTCCTGTCCGAAATAGTCCGGTTGCTGGACGTTGATCGGTGGGCGGCTTTGGCGGGCATTCCAAAGATGCCGAAACGTAAGCTTAAGCCCCGTCAGCGTAGTTTGGATACCCTCCTGTATATCTTTAAAATATTGATTCATTGGTAACAAAAGTAATTCCTGCTTATAAAAATAAAGAGGAAACAAGGCGGATAAAGTTTCTCAGCGCCTGAAACTTTCTGATTTTTCGAAATTTATTTGGACTGATTAATAAACGGAAAGATAAGGGCCAAGCATTAAAAACCAGCGAACTCTTGCTTTTAAAAGAATGAATAAGCTGACTCATCATCTCTACTACCTGGTTTTTCTTTCCGTTCTGCTGCCTACCGGTTTGGCGGCCCAGACGCCCGATTCGCTGGTGGTTCGCTCGCCCAATGGCCGGCTGCGGTTCGCTTTTTCCGTGGGGGCGGAAGGAATTCCCACGTACGAAATTCAGGATCAGAACCGGCCGGTTATTCTGCCATCGGCGCTGGGCCTGATTAGCAACCCGAACAGCGGCCGGCCCGACTGGGACCGTGATCTGCGGATCATTTCCGTAGCCCGGACCCGGCGCGACACAACCTGGAAGCCGGTTTGGGGTGAACGCGCGCTGATTTCGGACCGCTTTAATGAGCTGATTATTACCTTACAACACCGCACAACCGATCGGGGGATGTTGCAGGTGATTGCCCGGGCCTATGACGAAGGCATTGCGTTCCGGTATTATTTCCCGGAGAACATGCGGACCCAGATTCTGGACATCGGTCAGGAACGGACCCATTTTACCTTGCCGAGTGGCACCAAAGCGTATTTTACCGATCACGCGCAGGGAAGTTACGAAGAGCGGGCGCCGAACGGATGGACCCGGCCCGCCGAACTGCCCGTTACGCTGAAATTAGCCGATGGTTCCTGGGCCTGTATTGCGCAGGCTGAACAGGTCAATTACCCCCGCATCCGGTTGAGTACCGCAAAAGAAGGTCAACTGGTTAGCCAATCATTCGGTGAAGTAACCGAAACATCGCCGTATGCCTTGCCCTGGCGGGTGGTGCTGGTGGGCAACCGGCCCGGCGATCTGCTGGAACATAATTACCTGATTCAGAATTTGAATCCGCCTAATCAGCTCAAAGAGGTGAGCTGGATTCAGCCGGGGAAAGTTATGCGGGAAGTGACGTTATCGACCTCCGGAGCGCAGAAGCTGGTTGATTTTGCGGTGGAACAGAACATTGAGTACATCCATTTCGACGCAGGCTGGTACGGGTACGAGTACGAAGTGGGGTCCGATGCCACCACGGTTTCGGTTGACCCCCGGCGCAACCCAAAAGGCGATCTGGATCTGCCCGCGGCCATTCAATACGCGCGTTCCAAAGGCAGGAAGGTGATTTTATACGTTAACCACCGGGCCCTGGAACGGCAGCTGGACGCCATTCTGCCGCTCTACAAAAGCTGGGGTGTTAGTGGCATTAAATTCGGATTTGTGCATACCGGCTCACACCGGTGGACGGTATGGCTGCACGAAGCCATTCGGAAAGCCGCTCAGCATCAGATGGTGGTGGATGTTCACGACGAATACAGCCCCACCGGTTTTAGCCGCACGTTCCCGAATCTGCTGACCCAGGAGGGAGTTCGGGGCAACGAGGAATGGCCGGATGCTACCCACAATACGGTTCTGCCCTTCACTCGCTTCATTGCCGGAGCGGCCGACTATACGTTTTGTTTCAACCAACCCCGCCTGAAGAATACAAAATGCCATCAGTTGGCCCTGCCAGTGATCTACTTTAGCCCCCTGCAATACCTTTACTGGTACGGCAAACCGCAGGATTTCCCCAATCGGGAGGAAATTGCGTTCTGGAAAAACCTGCCGACGGTATGGGAAGATACGCGAGTAGTGGACGGAACACCCGGGCAGTGGGTTTCCGTTGCCCGGCGCAAGGGGGCCGACTGGTATCTCGGCACCATCACCAGTACCGAAGCCCGTACCGTAACCCTTCCGCTGACGTTTCTGCCGGTTGGTAAGTCATACACGGCGGAATGCCACGAAGACGACGGGGCCGGTAACGTTCGGAAAACCGTTCGGACGGTGACCGCCAAAGACAAGCTAACCGTCAGGCTCTTGGCATCCGGCGGGCAGGCGGTTTTTTTGAAGCCGAAAGACTGAAACGGTACTTTTCCTAGTATAGTTTCGGGAAGCGGGCCGGGTCGGATTCGTTCATGATCTCGTACACGGCATCGAAAACATCTTCCACGCTGGGCTTCGAAAAATAATCACCGTCGGAGCCGTAGGCCGGGCGGTGGGCCTTGGCCGAGAGCGTGCGCGGGGCCGAATCGAGGTAGTGATACGCGTCCTGATCCTCAACCACCTGCTGCATCATGTACGCCGAAGCACCCCCGGGAAAATCCTCGTCGGCAAACAGAACCCGGTTTGTCTTTTTGATCGACTCCGCAATCGAATGAGAGAGGTCAAACGGCAACAGCGTCTGTACGTCGATCACTTCCGCGTCAATATTGAATTGCTCGAGGTGCTCGGCGGCTTCCAGCACAATCCGGCACATCGAACCGTACGTGACAATGGTAATGTCGGAGCCGTTGCGCAACGTTTCCGGAACGCCGAGCGGCAGGCAAAATTCGTCCAGGTTTTCCGGTAAACGCTCTTTCAGCCGGTAGCCGTTCAGCGGTTCGACCAGCAGGGCCGGGTCGTCGCCTTTGACGAGCGTGTTGTAAAAACCGGCCGCCTGGGTCATGTTGCGGGGCACCAGAACGTGCACTCCGCGCAGGCTGTTGATCATGGCGCTCATGGGCGAACCGGAGTGCCAGATGCCTTCCAGCCGGTGGCCCCGTGTGCGGATGATAACCGGTGCTTTCTGACCGCCTTTGGTGCGGTAATGCAGGGTAGCCAGATCGTCGGTCAGCGTTGCCAGTGTATAAAATACATAGTCAAAGTACTGAATTTCAACGATTGGTTTCAGTCCGCGCATCGCCATACCGATACCCTGACCGATGATGGTGGTTTCCCGAATTCCGGTGTCGGTGATGCGAAGTTTGCCGTATTTTTCCTGCAAACCGGCAAATCCCTGGTTTACGTCACCAATGTGCCCAACGTCTTCACCGATGGCTACTACCCGGGCATCGCGGGCAAAAAGACTGTCAAAATACCGTTGCATCAGCTGATAACCGTCGATCAGCGGGCTTTCGTCTGTATAGTGGGCCGGTATTGGCGTTATCTTCAGGGGCGAATCCGGCGACTGGCTGTACAAATGCGAGCTATAGCGTTCTTCATTCTCGGCGCTGGTGCGGTTCAGCCACGACAGCAACCCTTGTTTAGCTTCAGAATCTTCGGTAGTTAAATACCGCAACGCCCGTTTTACGGCCGCAACGGCATCCCGACGGATGGGTACGTGCGTTGTCCGCAACTGCTCCCGGAGTTTGGCAATGGGTTCGCTTGTTTGGGCGGTTTCGGTTGCTTGCTTCAGCAGAAGCATCGCTTCCTCGTAATCTCCTTTAAGGGAAGTCAGGTAAGCGTTCCAGGCTTCCTGACGGGCAATTTTGGTCACCCGGGCCGCATCCCGTTCGATGGCATCCAGCTCGTCGTGGGTGGCGTAGCCGTTTTCCAGAATCCACTGGCGAAACTGCCGGTTGCAGTCGTGCTGGCGTTCCCATTCCAGTCGTTCGGGGCTTTTGTACCGTTCGTGCGAACCGGAGGTTGAGTGGCCCTGCGGCTGCGTAAGTTCCTGAACGTGTACCAGAACCGGGACGTGTTCTTCCCGGCAAAGGCGGGCAGCTTTCTGGTAGGTTTCGATCAGGGCCAAGTAGTCCCAGCCTTTCACCGTCATAATTTCGATTCCCTTTTCCGTCTCCGTGCGTTGCAAACCGGCCAGGGCTTTGGAGATGCTGCCTTTCGTGGTCTGGTACTCAACCGGAACGGAAATGCCGTAGCCATCGTCCCAGACCGACATCAGGAGCGGAACCTGCAGAACACCAGCGGCATTCATGGTTTCCAGAAACATCCCCTGCGTGGTCGACGCGTCACCAATGGTTCCGAAAGTAATTTCGTTACCATTTCGGGAAAATGTCGTCAAAACATGCAGATGCGGGTTTTGACGATACAGCCTCGATGCGTAGGCCAGGCCGATGGATCTTGGAATCTGGCCTGCCGTCGGGGCAATATCACCAACGGAATTATAGAGTTTAGTTTGGTCACGCCAAAGGCCGTTTTCATCGAGCCAGCGCGTGGCATAGTGGGCGTTCATCTGGCGGCCGCCCGAGTTCGGATCGGCTTCGAGGTCGGTATGGGCGTAAAGCTGGGCGAAGAATTCGGTCCAGGTCAGTTCGCCCAGGGCCGCTACAAACGTTTGATCGCGGTAGTAGCCCGAACGGAAGTCTCCGGCCCGGAAAGCGTGGGCGGCTGCCAGCTGGGCAACTTCTTTGCCGTCGCCGAAGATGCCGAACTTAGCTCGTCCCCCCATCACTTCGCGCCGACCCAGCAGGCTGGCGGCCCGGCTCTCGCAAGCCAGTCGATAGTCCTGCAGGATTTTTTCCGGCGTCAGTGTATCGGTTATGTTCAGTTGTTCGTTTGCAATCACAGAACGGCCACAGTTTAAGAGGTTCTCGTTTGCGTTTCACTGCCTGTTCAAAAGGTTCTTGTTGTGTTTCAGTGAGATACCGAAAACGCAGAATTTTTGAACAAACAAAGTAACTCCGGCGGTCGGAGTAAAAATAATATAAAGTTTGGCAGCTTTCAAAAAAACGAAATTTTGCCTTTCTTTGTTAAGCGAACAGGCACCAAATAAATGTTGGCAAACCTTTTGTAACAGAATAGGATTGTAAAGTTGTTTACCCGTTTGTTTGTAACTAAATTTTTTAAAAGAAATGAAAAAGGCTTTCTCACTAATCGTAGTTTTTCTGGCGTTTGCGACGGTTTCTTTCGCTCAGAAAGGCGTCATTAAATTCACTAAAGAGTCGCACGATTTTGGCAAGGTTCCGCAAGGAACGCCGGTTACGTACACATTTGAATTTACCAACACCGGTACGGATCCCGTCGTTATCTCCAGCGCTCAACCTTCCTGCGGCTGTACCACGCCTGACTGGACCAAAAGTGCTGTTATGCCGGGTCAGAAAGGGTTCGTGAAAGCCACGTACAATGCGGCTTCGATGGGCTCGTTCAACAAGAACGTAACCGTAGTGAGCAACGCAGAACGGTCATCCATTCCCCTGACACTGACGGGTGAGGTTACCTCGAAAGAGACCGCTGCTGCTTCTCCGGCAACGCCAGCCGCTGACAAAAACAAGAAGAAAGGCACTCGCTAATAGGCTATAAAAGTAAGTTAGCTCAAAAGGGCGGCCCACCAACGTGGGCCGCCCTTTTTGGTTTTTGGGTTCGGTAAACTCAAACAGTTGAAGGCCGGTTACTAACTAATTCGGCAATGGATCTTTTTCCGCTGGTGATAAAGCGTAAGTAAACTTTGTAGAGGACGGCCCAAATTCAAGCTTCTGGAAAAAGCCGGTGAAGGCTTATGGACGTAATTTTGGGCAATGTAACGTTGCCCGAATGTTGCTTGTCGGCTACTCAATAATAACCGTATCCACCCGTTGAGCGCCGGCGGCTGATTTTCAAATCCTGCAAGATGGCCGACTTTACCCGAAGGTCGAACGAATAAAAATTGGAACGGAGCCGGTTGCCGGAAAACGGCGTATAACTGAAATTCATATCCCAGCAATGCAGATCCCGGTGAACCGTGATGGTAGTCAGCGAGGGCGCTTTGGCCGCGAAATCGAAGCCCGTCTGTACGGAGACCTTCCACTTGGGGGTCAGGCTCAGGTCACCCGTGACCTGGAGGGCCTGAATGATCTGGCTCTCGATGGGGGTGAGTTTCGTCAGGCTGAAGGTATAGCTCAGGTTAACACTCCAGGGAATGTTAAAATCCACGTAATCTTCGGGGTTCCGGTTGATGTTGCGCAGTTCGGCGGCATCGGTAGGCGTCTGATTTTGCGGATTCGGGGCTACCTTCTGCTTCTTTGCCCCTTTGGGGGCAAACTGCGTGCTCAGGTAAAAATTCATGTTCTGCAAATGCGCCAGGCCTTGTCCTTCCGTAATGGCCAGGCTGTTAATTTTATTTAGCCGGAAAACATTGACGTAAGGCCCCGTCTGGATAAAGTAAGACTGATCCGGAATCAGGTAGACCCCCGTCGGTGTCGGAACGTTGCTATTATAAGCGTAAGGGTCAAATACCGCCGAGAAGTTAAAACTGATTTTCTTCAGAATCTGGGTGTTAGCGCTTAGGTTGACGGGCGACAACTTGAAGCGGGAGGCATACGGGTTGTACGAACCCGCCAGGCTGATGTTGTCGAACAGCGAGACTTTCTCGAACTCACTCTTGGCCGAATCGCTGCGCGACCGGAGCTTCATTTCGATCTGGTTGACGATGCTGTAGCTGATAGCCGCTGACCGACTGGTGTAGGTGGTAGAACCGGCCGTGCCGCCCAGGCCCCGGTAGCGCGAAACCCGGAGGGGCCTGGACGAGTCGTAAGGGTCACGAAACTGGTCTAGGGTGGTTGTAAAGGCGCTGGACAGGTCTGGTGTATAGCTGAACGAAATCGACGGCGCGATGGTGTGTCGAATGGCTTCCAGACGCCCCGCACGAACAAAGAACGTTCCGTAGGCCCGGGTGTTCATCGAGGCACTGAACGAGAGGAAGTAGGTAGCGGAAATGCCGGAAATCGTATCGACCCGGACCGACCGGCGATCCTGCAAATAGACGTATTGCAACGATTTGGTGTAGATATCTCCGCTCAGGGAAACTCCCGGCGTAAAATTCAGGTAGCGGGCAAGCTTGAAGTTCGGCAGAGAAATGGGCAGCGAATACCGGGTCGTAATCTGCGCGTTGTTAAGAATGGTGGGCAGGTTGGCGGCATTAAACGGAAGCAGGCTGGTACTGCTATAAATATCCTGATTGCGGACTGCTTCCAGACTGTCGCGTACGCTTTGCAGAGGGTCACCCAAATACGTCAGATTGGTAAAGATCGGAAAGCCCAGACCCGTCGTGTCAACTTTGCGGACGGTGTTGTTAACGGTTATCTGCGAGTTGAAATCCAGCCCCAGACGGAAACTTTCGTACCAGCGACCGGTACCGCCCTTCAGGGCAAAGGGTGCAATCTGCGCAACCCCGAAGTTGACCCCTGATGAAATATTGGTCTGACCGTTTTCCCGTCGGTTGGTATTTGGGTTGAACCGCCCGAAGTTTTGGCTAACGTTCAGGTTGGCCGAACTGGTCACATACTGCCCGAATTTGCGGCTGAAGTTGACGCCCGAGTTGGCCGCATTGGACACGTAGCGGCCCGAGGAAAGCGGGGTGTTCAACTGGTTGTAGCTGTTGCTGCTGACGTTGACGTTCGCCGAAAATTGGGAGTTGCCGCGGGGGCGGGGCGAGTGCGACCAAACGATGCTGAAGTCGTTGCTGGGCGGTGTTTCGTCAAATAGCGACCGGGTACGGTTTCGGGCGTAGGTCAGCGAGAAATTACCACCGAAGCGATACCGTTTGAGGTATTCAGATGTAACACCAAGACCCCAGCTTCCGTTGGAGTAGATCTGCCCCCGAATGCTGGCGTTGACGTACTGGCTGATGGCAAAATAATAACCGCCGTCGCGCAGGTAAAAGCCGCGGCCATTGGGCTCTTCCCCGTATTGCGGAAAAATCAGCCCGGACGTTCCGATTTCGTTTTTCTTGGGGACGGGAAAAAAGCCGAACGGCAATGCCAACGGCGTGGGAATGTCGTTTATGACCAGATTGAACGGGCCGGATATCAACTGCTTGTTGTGAACAACTTTGATCTTACTGGCGTTGATGTGAAAGTGGGGGGTGGTCAGGTTACAGGTCGTGTAGATGGCGTTTCGAATGTACAGATTGTCTTCCGCGTCTTTTTTAACGGTTTTTCCGCGCACGTTGCCCTCGCCCTGCGCCGTAATAACGCCCTTGATAAAACCTTTCCGGGTCTTGAAGTTATAGCGGATTTCCTGGGTGTCGTACCGCCCACTATTGTCCTGAAAGACAGGAAGTCCAACCATCTTTTTTGCCGTGGAATCATACCGTCCCTGGGCAAAAACTTCGTTGGTAGTCCAGTTGAGTTTGATGTAGGCCGCCGTCAGGTGGATGTCTCCGTAATCGACTTTGGCATCGCCAAAAAGTTCAACAATCTGGCCAGTGGCGTCGAAGAGGGTTGAATCTTTGGCGGAATAATTAACCGTGGTCTGCAAATCACCGCTGGCATTGACGGAATCCGGCCGCGATACGCGAAGCGAATCCTGACGCGTGGTATCAACTACCACCGAATTACCGGTTACCGTCGCAGACATGGGAGTCGTCGAACGCGGAGTGAAGGCCGGAACAGTACGACGTACCGGCTTTTGCTGGGCGTGAATAACCAGCGGGAGCAGAACGAGCAGGCAACTAACCAGGTTCCGTAAAATAAAGTATGTGTTTTTCAGTTTTATCAAAAAAATTATATTTGCCCGTAATACAGCGCTGGCTTACGCTGTCGATCGTCAGAGTGAATTGCCAATCGGATTCCGGTAAGCCGAATTACAAAGTTAGTAGCTAACTTCATTCCAATCACTGCCTTGAAACGGTTAAACCTGTTAAAAATTATTAAAGCTTCGGGAACGGTAGTTAAAAACACCGGTCGATCGCTATGGATTGCGGGTACTTTTCTGATTGCCACGCTTCTTCTGGTCGTTTTACCCGGTATGAAACCGGTTTTGCCGCAGGATAATCCAAAACAGGATCAGGAACCGGCCGAAGTCAAACCCGGACGCCTGCGAACCGTCGTGCTCGACCCCGGCCACGGCGGAAAAGACCCCGGTACCATGACCAAACGCAACCGTGAATCCCGTATTGTCCTGAAGATTGCCCTGGAACTGGGCCGACGAATCAAGGAGGAGCTGCCGGGTGTAAAAGTGGTTTTTACGCGCACGACGGACGTCTTCATCGAACTCAACGAACGCTCGGCCATTGCCAACCGCAACAAAGCTGATCTGTTCATTTCGATTCACGTAAACGCCAGTCCGTCCTCCAGTCGCGTCAACGGTACGGAAACTTACACCATGGGTCTGCACAAAACCAATGGTAACCTGGATGTGGCCAAGCGGGAAAATGCGGTTATTTTGAAAGAAAGCAATTATAAGGAAAATTACCAGGGTTTTGATCCCGACTCGCCCCTGGCGCACATCATGCTGGCCAACTACCAGCACGCCTTCATGAACAGCAGCGTCGATTTTGCCCAGAAAGTGGAGTGGAGCTTTAAGAAAAACGCCGAACGGCCTAGCCGGGGCGTCAAACAGGCGGGGTTCCTGGTGCTCTGGCGCACCACCATGCCCAGCGTACTGGTCGAAACGGGTTACATTACCAACCCGGATGAAGAGCGGTACCTGGCTTCCGAAGAAGGGCAGCATGAATTGGCCAACGCCATTTTCCGGGCTTTTAAGGCGTATAAAGGCGAGGTAGATGCGGAAGGGTAACTAGATGTTGCTAACTTCGCAACAGTTTTTATTGTTGAATGAACGCGTGGTTAAATGGTTAATTCGTTCATGGCTGAACGCTGGTTGATAGGTTCTGGTGACTCATACTGAACCATTCAATCATTTCAACCATTCTTAACCAGGAAACCATGCTAATCATTCATCCCTTCACAATCCACGCATGAAACTTTCAAAAGAAGCAAAAGTAGGCATTCTGGCCGTGGTGACACTGGTGATGCTCTATTTCGGATTTAACTTCCTCAAGGGTTCCGACATATTTTCCCGGTCCAATAAATACCTGGTTGTATACGACAATGTTGACGGTCTGACGGCCTCGAACCCAGTACAACTCAATGGATTAAGCGTTGGCCGCGTGGATCGGATTGATATTTTGCAAACGCGAAACAACCAACTGCTGGTTACGCTCGATGTCGACAAGCAAATCCGAATTGGACAAGGCACCAAAGCCATTCTGGCGGATGCCGGGGTGCTGGGGGGCAAAGTGATCATCCTGCAAATCAATCCGTCGACTACCCAGATGGAGAGCGGGGACACGCTCGTCAGCGGGAAAGAAGCAGGAATAACGGCCTTGATCAAAGAAAAAACGCTGCCCGTTCTAAATAGCGTGGATTCGCTGACCGTTAACCTGAACCGGATCGTTAAACAATTCGACCGTACCGGGCTGATTCTCAATAAGACGCTCGAAGGTGTAGAAGCTACCACCGGAACCCTGCAACTGACCGTTGGCGAAAACCGGGAGAGCATCCGGCGGTTGATGACCAACCTGAGCAACCTGTCGGCGTCGCTGGCCCAGACGGAAAAGGAAGTAAAACCGTTGCTGACCAAAGCTAGCACTTTTGCTGATTCACTTAACGCCCTAAAACTGGGTCAGACACTGGCGAGTGCCAACCAGTCCATCAGCACATTGCAGCAGATGCTGGCGGACATTAACAGCGGCAAAGGCACCATCGGCAAGTTGAAAGGTGACGAAGCGCTTTACAAAAACGTCAACGGGGCTACCGCCAGCCTGGAGAAACTGCTGACCGATTTCCGCGAAAACCCGAAACGGTATGTCCACTTCTCGCTTTTTGGCCGGAAAGAAAAGAAATCGGCTACGGCCACGCCCGCCCAGAGTGCTACCGTCATCGTTTCGGATTCGACCCAATAACAGACCCGCAAACATGCAAAGACCTGTGGGGTTTGATAACCTTGCAGGTCTTTTTAGTTTTAAGGATACTAACCTGCCTGATCATCATGACGCCACTCCTGGACGAATTAACCCGTAAGGCTGCTCAAGCCAAACTCGGCGGTGGCCCGAAGAAAATCGACGACCAGCACCGCAAGGGCAAACTCACCGCCCGCGAACGCATCGACTACCTGATCGATAACGGTTCGACTTTCCTCGAAATCGGCTTGTTTGCCGGCGAAGGCATGTACGCTGAACACGGCGGCTGCCCCTCGGGGGGCGTCGTGGTGGGCCTGGGTTATGTATCGGGGCGGCAATGTGTCATCGTCGCCAATGACGCGACCGTTAAAGCCGGGGCCTGGTTTCCGATTACGGCCAAAAAGAACCTCCGGGCGCAGGAAATCGCGATGGAAAACCGTCTGCCGATTATCTACCTGGTTGACAGTGCGGGCGTTTACCTGCCGCTGCAGGACGAAGTATTCGCCGATAAAGAGCATTTCGGACGGATTTTCCGGAACAACGCCCAGATGTCGGCGCTGGGCATTGTTCAGGTGGCGGCCATCATGGGGAGCTGCGTGGCCGGGGGCGCTTACCTGCCGATTATGTCAGATGAAGCCCTGATTGTGGAGGGCACCGGTTCCATTTTTCTGGCCGGTCCGTATCTGGTCAAAGCGTCAATTGGGGAGGATGTTGATGCCGAAACGCTCGGCGGAGCCAGCACCCACAGCGAAATTTCGGGCGTGACCGACAACAAGTATCCCGACGATAAAAGCTGTCTGGAGGCCATTCGCCGGATATTCGACAAAATGGGGGAGCCGGAAAAAGCCGGTTTCAACCGAACGACAGCGATTTTACCCGCCCAGAACCATGAGGAAATCTATAGCCTGCTGCCCAACGACCGTGTCAAACCGTACGACATGCGCGAGATCATCGCCCGGTTGGTGGATAACTCCGAGTTCGACGAATACAAAGAGTTGTACGGCCAGACCATCCTGTGCGGTTACGCCCGAATCGACGGCTGGGCGGTGGGCATTGTGGCCAACCAGCGGAAGGTGGTGAAAGCGAAAGGCCGGACGGGTGTGGGCGGCACCAACGGCCCGGGCGAGATGCAGATGGGGGGCGTTATCTATTCCGACTCGGCTGACAAAGCCGCGCGGTTTATCATGAACTGCAACCAGAAAAAAATACCGCTGGTGTTTTTGCAGGATGTAACGGGGTTCATGGTGGGCAGCCGGTCGGAGCAGGGCGGAATCATCAAGGACGGCGCCAAAATGGTCAATGCGATGGCGAATTCCGTGGTGCCGAAGTTTACGGTGGTGGTGGGCAATTCGTACGGGGCGGGCAACTACGCCATGTGCGGCAAAGCTTACGACCCCCGGCTGATGATAGCCTGGCCCACGGCGCAGATGGCGGTCATGAGTGGGGCGTCGGCGGCCAAAACGCTGTTGCAGATTCAGGTGGCATCGTTGAAAGCCAGAGGGGAAACCATCACGCCGGAGAAGGAACAGGAATTGCTTCAAAAAATTACGGCCCAATACAACGAGCAGCTGTCTCCGTATTTTGCGGCCTCCCGGCTCTGGGTCGATGCGGTCATTGATCCGCTCGAAACCCGCACCTGGATCTCGATGGGCATCGAAGCTGCCAACCAGGCACCGATCACGAAACCGTTCAACGTGGGCGTGATCCAGACGTAGTTCCGGAAACCATCTTAGCCATGAAAAAATATGCAGTGGAACGCTGATCTCTACACCGAAAAGCACGCGTTTGTTTTCCAGTACGGCGCAGGTTTGATTGACGTACTGAATCCGCAACCGGGCGAAGTGATCCTGGACCTGGGTTGCGGTTCCGGCGAATTGACCCGGCAGATTGCCGACCGGGGCGCCACGGTAATGGGTCTGGACGCTTCCGAACCGATGCTGCTCAAAGCCCGGCAGCAGTTTCCCGACCTGAATTTTCAGTTGGCGGACGCAACCCGTTTCCAGTTACCGCACCGCTTCGATGCCATTTTTTCAAATGCAACGCTGCACTGGATTACCGACTCTGAAGCCGTAGTCCGGCAGATGCATGGGCATTTGAAGCCGGGTGGGCGATTGGTTGCCGAATTTGGCGGGAAGGGAAATGTCCAGCAAATCACAGACGAGGTGATTCGCCAGCTGGGGCAGCGGGGCTACAATCAGACGGTTTCCTGGTGGTATTTCCCGTCGGTTGGCGAATACGCATCGGTTCTGGAGAAACACGGTTTCCGCGTGCAGCTTGCCCAACATTACGACCGGGATACGCTTTTGGATGATCCGGAAAACGGACTGATCGACTGGATTGAGCAATTTGGCCCGAACTTCTTCGAAGGCGTTTCGGCTACTGACCGGGCGGCTGTGCTGGAAGCCACCCGGGCCGCTCTGAAACCCGTGCTGTTCCGCGACGGTCGCTGGTATGCCGACTACAAACGGCTTCGGGTTATAGCAGTACGTCAGTAAAATCAGGAGACACGTAATGGCTCCCGTTCCAGCAATGGGCGGACCTCATCGGGGCGCTGGGTACCGAGGAGTAAAAACCGTCTTTTGCCTTTTATTCTGATATCCAGACCGGCGTTGCCGGATACCGTGTAGGCCGTTCCGTTCCAGGAATACCGCATTCCCCAGCCACCAAATTCGCCCAGTGCCGAGTAATTTCGGACAGTAACCTGCTGAATTTGATTCCAGCGGATAACCCGGCGACGAAGCTGAAAAGGAAACCAGCGGTAGGAGATGCCTTCTTCGTCAATTCGGGTTTCCAGCCGTAAAACCCAGAACAGGCCCAGGACGGCCACGACGATACCAACAGAAATAGGCTCTTGCCGGTACAGCGCCAAACCGAAAACACCGATGAGAAGCGCCCAAAGCCAGGGCTGCCTGAATTGTTGTTTTTCCTGATACATGGCGGGAAAGGTTATTTTCCCAATATAACGATTTCGAGCGACTTAGGCCAGTAAAAGTTTGGCTAAAAACGGATCTCCTGCGTTAAATACGTCGCCTGGTTGTCGCCCTTGATCTGTACGGTAACCGTGAGCGGTTTCTGGTTCCAGTTGAAAGTAAACAAACCATAATTCAGGTCAAAGATGACTTTACCAACGCGCAGGGCGTTGGGTTCTTCGCGGGGTTTGGAGGTGTGCGTCAACCCGCTGCTGGTGATGTCGTACAAATCGTAGCCCAGTCCCGGCACGCTCGTCTTCGACACTTCGGCAATGTGCCGATCCCCGCTGATCAGGATGGCCCCCTTCGGTTTGGTTTTCCCCAGCAAGTCGAAAAGCCGCTGGCGGGAGGTCGGGAAGTTGCCCCACTTTTCATAAACGTGGTCGTTGGCCAGAAACTGAATTCCGCAGCCGATGATGTGCACCTCCGCGTCGGAATTGGTCAATTGCTTTTCGAGCCATTGCCACTGCGTTTCGCCCAGCATATCGGCAGACGGGTCGGGCACGTTTGCCTTGTTTTCCTTCTTCAGCGGATCGCGAAAATACCGGCCGTCCAGCAAAATGACCTTTACGCGCTGCCCCTTCGGCCCGTAGACGTGTGCCGAATAGGCGCCTTCCTGCTTACGCAGCGGATCGCTGGGGGGCACATCCAGAAAATCCAGCATCAACTGCTGGCTCTCCGTCCGGTGCGGGTATTCCTTGCCACCGTCGTTGACCCCGTAATCGTGATCATCCCAGACGCCAATGATCCGGCTGGACTGCCGCAACCGGGCGTAACCGGGGTTCGACTTCTGCTTGTCGTACTTCGCCCGCAGGGTGTCCATGTTCTCCGAATCACCGTAGATATTATCGCCGAGCCAGATCCAGACATCCGGTTTCTGGGCCACAATGTCGTCCCAGAGCGGTGTGGGGCGTTTTTGGTCACTGCACGAACCGAAGGCGAGGGTGGTGACAGCTTTTTCGCTATCGGAAGCGGTTTGTGCAGTTTTCGGAGTACGGCAGGCTGCCCAAACCGTACAACCGAGCAGGGTCAGGATGGCTAGTTTTTTCATAAGCGGAAGAAATCAGAATGGCCGCAAATGTAAAAAAGTTGGCCCATTTCGGAGTCAACTTTACGGTTTGTTAATGGCTGACGCAACGGTTCTAGCTTTTTCCCGTCTGCGAGGTAAACGTACTTTCAAAAATCTTGTCGGCATTTCCGGCTTCGAAACCGTCGCGCCGGTGTTCGCGCCGGATCTGGTCGGGCGGAAGGTGCTGGAATTCGGGCAGGACGCGCCGTTCGGCAAACTCAACGTAGGAACCCGCAATCCGGTGGGTCTGGCCGTTGGCAAACTCTGCGTCCAGCAGTTGCGCCACCGTCGAAGCCTGCAACAAGCCTCCGTCCGGACTGATCTTGATTTTGCCGCCCGCGTTGTTGAGCTTGAAACCGCGTTTCTCCAGAAAGTCCGTAAACGCCTGAATGGTGTTGTAGCCCGGTTTCAGGTTATGAACGCTGATCGTGAAGTGATTTAGGTAATACCGGTTGTAAATGACCCAGGCGGCATATTCGCTTTCGGCCAGCAGGGTCAGGTAGTCTTCCCGCGTGGGCGTTTGCCAGAGCGGCTGGTGCAAAAACTGGTCGACGGCCTGGGCATCGTCCAGATCCAGGCCGTCAACCGGATCGAAAACCACCGAATCCGTATACCGGTAAATAATGTGCTGCGCTTCGTCCGACAGGTCGCGCACCCGCAGCTCGCTGACGAAAATGCGCGGGTAGTGCGGTTTCGGCGGGCTGTACCAGTAGGCGTTCAGCTTCTTTTCCTTGAAATCGTACGGTTCGCGCTTTTCGTAGCCGTAGTGCAGAAAAATCTTCTCGAACGACTGGATGCCCAGGCTCGGTACGCCCATCGTCCGGAAAGCAATATGGTCGTTTTCAATGGCGTCGGCCGACGGAATCACCTTCTCGTCGACCAGCGCGTTAATGATGCCTAATACGTCCGGCACGCGCTCCCGGTAGCGGCTCATCAGGCCGTCTAGAACGGCGTCGAGCGTTTGCAGTCGGTTGGATGATGGGGTCATGGTTTCGTCGGTCTTTTGGTAAAGATACCGATTTTGTCATTCCACCACCACCTCATCCACGCTAACCGAGGTGGGCAATCCTTCGCGCGGCAGACCCGCCGGCGCCGGACCCGCGTTTTTGGCCCGAATGCGGATGTACCGCGCCCGGGCGGTTTTAAAATCGGCCACCACGGGCAGCATTCCCCACGAGCCTTCCAGCTCGTATTTCACCGGCTGACTGATGGCGTCTTTGTACGTCGCGCCGTCCTGCGACAAGCCGATTTCGACGGAAGTGGGTGGGAAATCGTTGTAGGTGATGCGTTTCAGAAAATTGGCGGAAACTTTCGTGACGGGCCGAACGTCACCCAGGTCAATGGTTACTTCCAGGTCGTTGCCCAACACCGTAACCCATTCCGACTTGTTGCGCGGGCTTTGGGCCACCTGTCCGTCGGTCAGTTTTTTCCGGTTCGGGTCGGATTTCTCGGCGGCCGTGTTTGCGTAGGTATACGGTTTGCCCTTCGCCCGGTGGATGTAAAACGTTTCCTCGAACTGCGCCCCGGCGGTGGTGATGGCTTTGATGGTCGTGGTTTTCTTCAGCGAAATCGGCGTTGCGTATTCGGTGGAAGATGTTGACGGTTGTTTGCCGTTGGTGGTGTAATAAATCTTGCTGTCGGAATCGAGCTTCTCCAGCCGCACCTGCAACTGATCGGCATCGGTAAACTGCGTAACGGCCCGGACGTCGAGCAGGCGTTTGGAATAATTGACCTTCAGGTACGAAAGCCGTTTGAGGTGTTCTTTCAGCCGCATGGCAAAATCCTCGAAGTTGCGCGGTCCTTTGGGCATCCAGCCGACTTCGGCCAGCGCCGACGCCCGCGGAAAAACCATGTATTCGACCTGCTGGGTGGTCGGGATGTATTCAGTCCAGACGTTGCCCTGTACGCCCAGAATAAACTTCTGCTGATCGGGCGCTAATTCGGCGGGGGTGGGCTCGTAGCTGTACATCTTTTCGATGGGCAGATACCCTCCTGCGGCCAGTGGTTCCTGCGTCGGATTGCCCTGGTATTGGTCCAGGTAGCAGAATTCGCCGGGCGTCATCACCACATTGTGCTTTTGTTTGGCGGCTTCAATCCCGCCTTCGGTGCCGCGCCAGCTCATAACCGTTGCGTTGGGGGCCAGCCCGCCCTCCAGAATTTCGTCCCAGCCAATGATGGCCCGGCCTTTCGAGTTAACAAACTTTTCCATCCGCTGAATGAAGTAACTCTGCAACTGGTCTTCGTCTTTCAGCTTCAGCTTTTTGATCAAATCCTGGCAGAACGCGCTGGCTTTCCAGGCATCTTTCGGACATTCATCCCCGCCGATGTGGATGTATTTACCGGGAAACAGGGCCATTACTTCCGTCAGCACATTCTGCAAAAACGCAAAGGTGGGTTCGCTCGGGCAGTACACGTCTTTGAAAATACCCCAACGGGTGGCCACTTCGTATTTCTTGGCCGGATCGCACGAAAATTCAGGGTAGGAAGCTAGGGCCGCCAGCGCGTGGCCGGGCATTTCAATTTCCGGAACGATGGTGATGTGCCGGGCAGCCGCGTACCGAACGACATCCCTGATCTGCTCCTGCGTATAGAAACCGCTGTATTCTTTGCCGTCGTATTTGAACGGGTAATTTTCGGCGTTGTGCCCAACCACGGTTTCCTTCCGCTTCGAGCCGATTTGCGTCAGTTTGGGGTACTTCTTGATCTCAATCCGCCAGCCCTGATCGTCGGTCAGGTGCCAGTGGAAGGTGTTGAACTTGTGCAGCGCCATCAGGTCGATGAACCGTTTGACAAACGACACCGGCATGAAATGACGGCTTACGTCGAGCATCAGGCCCCGGTAGGCGTAGCGCGGCCGGTCGAGAATCTGGCAGGCCGGAATGGCCCACGTTACGCCGGTCACTTTCGCGGGACTAAACACCTCGGTCGGCAAGAGTTGCAGCAACGTCTGGACGGCGTAAAAGTAGCCTTTCGGGGTTTCGGCTTCCACCACAACCCGGTTGGGCGATACGTTCAGGATGTACCCCTCGGGGCCGCATTTTCCGGCTTTGTGGGCCTGAAAAACAATGTGTTTGCCTCTTACTAGGGCGGGCGTCGTGGGGGCAACGGCAACCGGCAAACCGCTGGCGGCTTTTAGTTGCGTAACCAGCGTCTGGGCGGCAGCACGCTGGCCCGCGTCTTTGGCCCCCACCAAAACCCGCGTTGCGGCCGTGACGGTGAACTGACCGCCCTGGCCCGAAAACTGGGCCGGAAAGGGGAGAAGGTTATAAGCGTTGTCGGATTGGGCAAAAAGTGAAAACGAAAGCGTTAGGCCGAGCAGAAGGGCAACAAGTAGTCTCATCAGCAAGAAAACGGTGGTTGGCAAAAACCAAAGGTAGGCAAAAATGCCCTCACCGCTTACAGATTACGAGCAACCGGCTTCTTTCAGGAGCGGGTCCGCGAGTTTGAAAACCGTATGAAAGCTGGCTCAAGGTCAAAACAAAACCAGCTCCCCGGGTATTTTCGGGAGCCGGTTTTGTTTACAGAACGTTATAAAACGTTACAGGGAACGGGTAAGCCACTGGTTAATAAAGTGCTTCCCGTTTTCGTACAAAATACCCCGGATCAGGGTTTTCAGCGCGGTATTATCAACCCGGCCGTTTGCGTCTTTGGGCAGGAGCTGCCCGCCCCCGTTTTCCTTCCGGTACGCTTCTTCGGCCACGGGCAGCCACCGAATCAGGGCGGCCTCCAGCGCAGACGTTTTGCTGGCGTCCCGGCAGTTGATGAGGGGATTGATCAGCCCGTCGAAATCGCTGCCGATGGTGATGTGTTGCCAGGGATCTTTGTCGGTTCGGATCTGGCCGGTCGAAACAACGTGCAGGATGTTGAAGCACATGGCCAGCGGATGCCGTTCTTCTTTAGTCGGAACCAGAAACGATTCGGCCGGATCGATCTTTTCAACGGCTAGCTTTTTGGATAAATCCGGAAAGAAAAACCGGAATTCTTCCGCCGACAGGTATTCTTCTTTTTCGCCTTTCCCCAGCGCGTTTTGCCAGCCCAGAATCCGCACGTCCAGGCTAATTCCAATCAAACCGTTGCTGTTCAGCACCTCTTCAATGTCTTCATCCATCAGATTGATGGTCCACGGATTGTAGGTAAACGTCTTGTTGATGGTTCCCCACTCGCCAGCTACTCTTCGCTCGGTTTCCACCCTGACAACCGGCGTGTTGCTGGCCTTCAGCCGGATTACCGTTGCTTCGTTCAGGGCGGCTTTCCACTCATCGACCGAGTAGCCGGTCACGCCCATATGGCTCGCGATGATCGGCAACTGGTAGCCTTTCGACCGGCGGTATTCGTAAAAGTCCAGACGGGATTTTAAGCTCATGTGCTTGATATCAATCAAAACCGGAGCCGCTTCGGAATTGGGGGCGTCGGAAGCGCCCGTGTTTACCCGGAGCGTGTAAGCCTGATCGATCAGGCGTTTCCCGGCGGGTGTAATCCCGTTTCCGATCGGGTAAGCCGCTTCGTCCTTCAGCATTTTGAGACCAAACGCGTGCGTGGCAATCAACTGTTCGGGAATGTGCGACAGGTGCGTAATGACGAGCGACATCAGATCGAGGTCGGAATCCCAGAGGGCTTGCTGCAAATGCTGTAAACTCTGGGCCGCGTCGAGGGCCGGATGGGCTTTGAAATCGTCGACCAGCGGAGTTGAGGCACTGGTATGCAGGAGATCAAGCTTGCCGGGCTGACCAATCAGCGTTCGGCACAGGCTGTGGGCTCCTTCCAGTGCCAGGGTCAGATTCGGTCGGTCTGTGGCGAGCGGAGCCGGTTTTTTGCGGGAGAGCAGCGTCACTTTATCCGCCTGGTGCAGCGTCTGGTACAAACTCAGTTCCCGAATGAACAGCTGATAGTACGAAATCTGGCCCGTCCGGATTTTATCCATGTAGGTCTGATCAACCGGGCTGGTGAAAAAACTGGAGTTCAGGACAAAACCAAACAAGCCCTGTTTCTGGGCGAAAAGCCGTTCAATCGGGGCAATGTTGGCCACGCCCAGCGTTACCTGGCCTGACTTGAGCTGACTGAAGCAGGACTGACTTTCCAGGATATGAAGAAATTCTTCTTCCAGAAAATCGGTCAGCGGGTTTTTCAGATCAATGGGTTCCAGCAGCGTTTCTGCCGCCCGGCTCGAAGGATATTGCCCTTCAAAATCACAAATAAACTGTTTAAAAACCGGGTGAAAATGAAAATCGAAATAGTGGGAAGCCGCCATGTCTTGGTAGAGGGTTGAGGTTACTGCTTGAAAAATTCACGCAACAAAGCTTCGGTGCCGACCGGATCGCCCAAACCGGTGGATTCAACGGCCCGAACTGGCGGGCGGGTGGTGAACGCGTCGAGGGCCAGTTGGCCGCGCGGGGTCAATCCGGTGGTACTTTCGGTCGAACCGGGGCGCAGCTTCCGGCGCAGAATGTTCCAGATAAAGTGACCCGCTTCCACAAAACCGATATCCCTGGGCAATTCGGTTGAGATGGTTTCATACGCATGGGTCAGGGTGTCAGCGTCCGGCAAGTCGGCGTTCAGCAGCGCATCAATATCCAGAATACCGACCCCGTATACTTCAAACATCTTGGGCGTCCACCCATTCGGTTTGCGGGCGGTCTTTTTCAGGGTCGTCCGGAAGGCTTCGACGATCTGCCAGGGAAACCGGTATTTCTCGGGCAGATCGCGAAGGTGCTTGGCTTTCCAGAGCATAGCCGCCGAGGCTACGTGCGGAGTCGCGTAGCTGGTGCCGTCGCCGTACGACATGAATTCGTTGCCTTCTTCGTCGGTAATCGGTACGTAAACGCTTTCGCCCGGAGCCGCAATGTCGACCGTGGTTCCGTTGCTGCTGCCTTTCCAGGGGAAGTCTTTCGGGTTGGTGGCCGCTACCGCAATCGTGCCGGGATAAATGGCCGGAGCTACCACCAGCTCGACCTGGTTGCCCGCGGCACAAACCCAGATGATGCCCTGTTCGTAAACCTCGCGGGCAATGGCCGCAAACATGGATTTGGGATACGTACCCATACACATGAACATCACGTCAGCCTGGCTCTGAATCGCGTAGTTGGCCGCATCCACGAGTTCTTTCCCGCGCCCCAGCAAAATAACCGACCTGGCGATGCGGTACGGGATCAGTCGGGCCAGCGTTTTTCCGCCAAAGGTCAGCAGGCCGCTGTTTCCGTTGACGGTATTGGGGTCCGTCTGCAGGGTGTTTCCGACGGCAATGCTGGCCGTTCGGGTACCGTGACCCGGAAATTTCAGGAGTTTTCGCTCCATCAGATCACGGGCATCGGTGTCCTGGTCGATAAAATCAAAATCCTTGTCGGTATCGTATCCGGCAAAGACCTTGGAGTGGGTCGAATAACCGGTGTCCAACTGCACAAACCGCAATTCGCCCAAATGATCGCGGATTTGCTGCCAGTCCGCGTTTTTCATGCGCTCGGTATCGTCGAGGCAGTTGACGGCCGACCAGTTCCACCAGCGGTGGTAGGAAGCGGGTATAGTGACTTTCCGGGCTTTTTCGACGCAGACCGAATCGCCGAAATTTTTCAAAAATTGCTGTTCTTCCTGCTGCCACGTTGCCAAACCATTGCTTTTGCCGGGATTGAACGATTCGAATCGGTCCGGACCGTTGGGGTCGGCATCAACGCCAATGTCGGTCAGCGTTTCCAGGTCCGGCTCGCAGCTTTCTACGTGCGGCAGCGTTTCCAGTTGTTGCGCCAGTTCCCACGGGTTGCGGTTGGAGCGGAGGGTTAAATACCGTTTTCGCCGGATTTCGGGATCGAACGACGACGGAATCAGGGGCGTTTCATCCACGAAACCTTCCACCAGCGTGCTGGCCCGCCCTTCCCAATCGTCCTGCAAAACGGGCTGGCTGGAGAGGATAATTTCAAAATAGTGAAGCCGGTCGGCCGGCAAGGCGTTTTCCTTTTTTTCGGAGACCGGAGCGGTTGTGCGGGCTGGCCGGACTTCGGCGGGTGCGGGGGAAGGGCTCATGATGGTGAGGGAGGGGGTTTGAGCTTCAATGATCTGGCGCCGGAGGGGTTGCATTGCGTCCGGCACCGGCATGTTGCTGAATGCTTCAACAATACAACTGACGCGGACACCTTCGTTGCCAATCCAGTCGATTTGCTCGTCGGCGTCGCCGGGCTGGACAATGGAGCCGTCTTTTCGCAGCCAGTTGCCCGCGGTATCCTTGCGGGGAATGGAGCTGTGGTGCAGCGCAACGACCGCGCCGGTGCCCAGCCCCAGTACCACACTGCCCGACGAGCCGGGTAAGGTGTCCGATTCGTAGATTAGAAAATTGTCCGTCAGGGTAATCAGCCGGATGTCTTTCAGGACCACTTTTTTGTAGTCGCCCTTCGGGTGCTGAATTACAACGCAGTTTTCACCTTCAATGATTTTACCGAGCGAGCTATCCATCTGGATGTACCCAAACCGGTCCAGGGCTGCTCCTTCAGAACCGGTGGTTTCAACCGCTACGAGCGTAAAGTCACGTCCGTCGAAGGGGAAATCACGCCGTTCCTCGTAGGTTGAGGTTAGGAAGAACAGGTCGGGACGGAGGTTGAAGGTAACGGGCGTCAGCACCCGGCCGTCGGGATCGAGTTCGTAGTTAAACTGGGCCTGCGAACGGCGGGCGGTTTCCAGATCCGGTAAAACATGATTGTTGGTAATCAGTACATTGGGGCTCACCAGAAACCCCGTGCCGTACCCGCTAACCCCGAACTGATTCTGGATAATAATCCGGCATACACTGGATGCACTGCGGAGGATCTTCCGGACGATCGATACATCCTGAAAGTTGGGTACGCCGTTTATCCGCTCCAGCGCTTTGTCCAGACGAACACCTTCCCGGGCAATGCGTTTGGAAAGCCGGGCCGCGTCGTTGGTAATATCCGTTAAGGATAACTGGCCCGTCCGGTTTTGCTGAATACCGCTTTGAACCCGTTCAATTTCGTTTAGATGAGCCGCATAATTCGCATAGGCCCGATCGCGAAGCAACGACTGCGCTGACTCGAAAAAGTTAGTCTGTGCCACCGGTTGAGGATTTAGGGATGGAAAAGCTTGTCGTTTTTGACAATTAACGAGCAATCTTAAAGAGAAAAGAAGTCGTTTTATTAAAGCTTTGAGTAACCGGTAGATGCGATGAGCGAACGGTTGTTTAATTATAAATAGTTATAGGTATAACGTCTTCGTGGGCATCAATTTGCTCTTTATTACTTCTTGTAAATGATTGGTTTTATTCGTGACGGGCTGAATTTATAGATAGGTAGGTATGTGATTTGCGGACTTTATAGAGCGCTCTGTCGGAAGCGAATGCTTTTGTAGAGTTCTTATTGTCAGTGTGTTTGTTAATTGATTTTGCAGTTGGTTAAATTTATTTGTTTCTGATTCCTTGTTAGCGATGAGTAGTTGTCTGTTTTATTAAAAGAGTTTTTTTGGAACGGTTATTTGTAATAAAGTAGAATATATGTTCAACTAAGAGAATTATAATAGCTCACTGTTGGCCGTTCTGTAAAGGCTACTTAATTTAGCTTGATGGTAAACGATAGTTTACCGAGTATAAAACAAAGCAGCAAGACCGGGTTCGCCCAGTCTTGCTGCTTTTATCTACAAAATTGTGTAGTCGTTATAACAGGAGCGTTAGCCAGATAAACGATTGGAATAAACACGTTACTCGGCTCGTATCCGAAAAATTGCCCCCTGCATGGTTTCGTCCACCCGCAACTGGCACGCCAGCCGACTGTCAGCATCCGCATCGGGCAGCGTATCGAGCAGGTCGCCCTCCGCATCGTTAACCGGCGGCAGGGAATCGGCGCCTTCCAGCACGGCGACGTGGCAGGTTGCACACAATGCCATGCCTCCGCAGGTGGCCTGAATGGGGTAGTCCGAGGCTTTCAGCACTTCCATCAGGCTCAGGCTAATGCCTTCCGGAATTTCCAGCGGCTGTCGGTCGCCGTTACGGTCTTCTATGGTGATGTGAATCATGGTAGTAGAAAAGAGGAGTTAGAAAGGAGACAAGAGGTTCCGAGCTACGCTATCGCAGATCATTTCTCTCCCGTACTAACTAAAAAGTGGGTATTCCGTTGACAGTGGTGTATTTGAAGCTTAATTTCTGATCAGGATAAACGTATTGAAAGGCACTCTGGCACATCAGGGCGGCTTCGTGGAAACCGCACAAAATCAGTTTCAGCTTGCCCGGATAGGTGTTGATGTCGCCGATGGCGTAAATCCGTTCCACGTTGGTGGAGTAATCTACGGTGTTAACCACAATGGCCGATTTATCGATCTGGAGCCCCCAGTCGGCGATGGGGCCGAGTTTAGGCGTCAGGCCAAACAGCGGAATGAGGTGATCCGCGGGCAGCTTCGTAACGGTTTTGTTCTTGGCTGTAATCGTAATTTCCTGCAAATGCCCCTGGCCCGAAACGCTGCTGATGTTCGATTGCAGAATCAGGTTAATCCGGCCTTCCTTCGCCAGTTCAAATACTTTTTCGGCCGAGTCGGGTGCGCCCCGGAAACTGTCGCTCCGGTGAACCAGCGTTACCTGACGGGCAACGTTGGCCAGAAAAACCGTCCAGTCGAGGGCCGAGTCGCCCCCGCCCGCCAGTACCACCCGCCGGTCGCGCAGGAGTTCCGGATTCTTAACCATGTAGGCAACGCCTTTGCCTTCAAACTCTTCGAGTCCGGTGATTTCCGGTTTTCGGGGCTCAAAACAACCCAGTCCGCCCGCAATCACCACCACCTGGCAGTGTACCACGGTTTGCTCGTTGGTGGTAATGTGGAAGGAACCGTCGGGCTGCCGGTCCAGGCTTTCGACGCGCTCACCCAAAGAGAATGAAGGATGGAAAGGAGCAATTTGCTCCATCAAATTGTCCACCAGCGTTTGGGCTTTTACGTCCGGAAAACCGGGAATATCATAGATCGGCTTCTGGGGATAAATTTCGGATAGCTGCCCACCCACCTGCGGCAGGGCGTCGATCAGGTGGCAGCGCATTTTTAACAAACCAGCTTCAAAAACGGCAAACAGCCCCACGGGCCCGGCGCCGATAATGCAAATGTCAGTGGTAATCATTGTCTTTGTCAGTTACTGTTTCAATGGCTTCTGGTGTGAATGATGTCGGTGTCGCCGGAACTTTTAAAACCGTAAAAGTCCAACTTATCTGGCTCTGGATGTAGAGATTCCGGCAGCGAAACTTCGGGAACGGCCCTTACAGAGTCGCTGCTGCAACCCTCTTTCCAGTGACCTGGACATGCTGCAAAGGTAAGCGCCAGGAAAAGAAATGCTATAACTTTACGTATTGTATTGCGGAATACTGTATAACTTAATGTAATTTTCTCTTTACTTCAAAGGGATTGGTACAAAAGCGTAGGTTGTCGTAAAAAGCCGCTTTTTCGTCGTAAAATGAAATATAATTATTCCGGTAAAGCCGCCAATTTTGTAGCCGTAGTTGAACGCTACTTGCCAATACAGTAAACAACATCAAACCATGAGAAACCAAGTACCTGCCGCGACACTCGTCGCGAGTAAACCCATGTGGGTTAATGGCTCATTTGCCAAACGCGCGGTTGCCATTCTCCTTGCCGCTACCACGTTACTGGTAACCAGCTGTAAAAAAGACGAAGTAGATCCTACCCCCGACCAAACCGGCACGCTAACGGCTAATGCCGGGGCTGATCAGCAAGTGCAGGTAGGTGAAACCGTTAAATTGGACGGTAGTGCTTCGGCCGACAGCAAAGGAACTCCGCTGACCTTCCAGTGGACGGTTGCGGCCAAACCCGCTAAAAGTACGGCCGCCATTTCATCCGCAAACACAGCCAAGCCGACCTTCGTACCCGATGAAGTGGGAGATTACGAACTGGAATTAACGGTTTCCAACGCCAACGGAACCAGCAAGGATAAAGTAAAAATTGCCGCTACGGTGGCCCAGCCGATTGTTCTCGACCAAAGCATCAAAGTTAAAACCGTTTTGACCGACCGCGTCGCCAACCCGGATCTGCCGGATTACATCGTCACGAAAAGCATTGCGGTGTCGCACGAGCTAACCATCAACCCGGGCGTTGTGATTGCCTTCGAACGGGATACGCGTCTGGATATCAATGATGGCGGTGGATTGATTATCGCCAAAGGAACCGCCGAGAAGCGAATCCGGTTTATCGGAGCCGAAAAATCCAAAGGCTACTGGAGCGGGATCATGATTTACTCGGGCAGCAACGCCAACGTACTTGAGTATATCGACGTCATGCACACGGGCAGCCGCTCACTCATCAGCGCCACCAAGGCCGGTATGGCCCTGTTTGGCGGAGGGAAAGCGCAGATTGCCCTGAAAAACAGTTTATTCTCGGAAAACGACGGCTACGGTTTGCTCGTTCAGGAAGGTGGTATTCTGCGCGAATTTGCGGCCAACACCTTTACCAAACACACCGAAGCCGGGATTTTGCTGGACCCCGCCAACGTTCACAAATTGGACCAGGCTTCGGTCTTTACGGGCGAAAACGGCCGGAATGTGATCGAGATCAGAGGCTATTACCTGCGGGATGGCAACGACGTGACCTGGGGTGGTTTCAAAGATAAAACACCGTATCGTCTGGTGGGTGACTTCGCCGTTGAGTCCGGATTGACGCTGAGCCCCGGCGTTACGATTGAGTCAGATCGCGACGTAATGATTATGATCAACAGCAAAGGATACCTGATTGCGAAAGGGACAACGACCGAAAAAGTGACGTTTACTGGTTCAGACCGTACGAGCGCTTCCTGGAAAGGGATGATGATCTATTCCAACAATTCACGGAACGTGATCGAAAATGCGGAAATCAGCAACGGGGGTAGCCAGGTCATTGTGTCGGGTAAAAAAGCCAACCTTGCTCTGTTTGGCAATGGTTACTTATCCATTAAAAATACAAACATCGCTAAAAGTGGGGGCTACGGAATCTACGCCAGCTACGGCGCTACTCTGAATGCAGATGCCTCTACGGCCAATACCTTTACGGCGAACGCCCAGGGGAATGTACAGCTTGAAAAATAAAGTGACAGAGTTTTGAGATTAAGGGTTTAGGGATAGTAAATACAGCCCGGGACAGCTTGTGCCGGGCTGTTTTGTTTAAAGACCGGTTGACTTGAATATTAACCGAATTTTCTAATTTTAGCCCAAATGGGATAAAGTCAAAAAGATGCGCTATTTTGTCCTGAAAAATCTCAGTTTAATGAAATAATTGTCAGACAATAGCGTATTAAGGAGAACCTGCCAGGTGGTAATTCGTGAAAAAGTGAAAATAATTTACGGGCAGGGAATCTCTGATGAACAAGGATTTAGACCCGGAATCTGGCCCTGCCTGGTAGGCTATACGATAAGATTAACACAACAATTGCAACCACTTTCTGGTCGTATGGGTCTTTATGAAAATAAAGGAACCACCTGTTGGAGCAAATAACCGGTTCATGAATAACTAATTTCTTGCAAAATGGTTTGATTAACAGCCACTAGCAGAATTGGAAGAACGGTACCTGGCCTGATCCGATAGCGTATCTCCAGCAAACTCGACACTAAATGAACAACCTGATTGCGTACGATAAGTATTTAGCCCGGCTTGTAATGATCTGTTTTTTTCTGCCCAACCGGGTGCAGATTTTTATCCTGATGGGCGTTTTTATTTACTGGGCCGTCAGAGATAATTTTTTCGTTAAAGACCAGCATTTTCGCCCCTACGGAGGAGCTTTACTTTTAGGCAGCATTTACCTGCTCTACGCAGTTTGTGCTCCGTTTACCAATTCGGCCTATCAGTCCGATGTTTTGTTTGATCTGGAGCAGAAAGCCAGTTTATTCGCGGGGCCCTTTGCGTTTCTCCTGATGCAGCCCCAAACGCGGAAAATCATCGCTGGCGAGCTTATTTACTTTGTCTACGCCTGTTTTATATCCTGTCTGGTGGGCAATTTATTTTATCTGCACGAATACGGCTGGCACGTAAGCAGTCCAGACGCCCACATTCAATACCGGCTTTATTTTGAAAAAATTACGGGGATGCACCCAACCTACATGGGGATATACCTCTGTTTTGCCTCGGCGATTCTGCTGATTTCTCCGAAACACCGGCAGCAGGTGAAGGGCTGGAAACTGGTAGCCGTTCAATTCCCGTTGTTCTTATTTTTAATGGCCCTGATGCCCAAAGCGCCGGTTATTGCACTCTTCGTGATTCTTTGTTATTACGCCTGGATCAATCGGGCTCAGAAGCACAAATTTGTGCCAATTTTGGCCGTATTGCTGATCTCGTTGTCCATCGCCTGCATTTCCATCCCGTTCAGCAGCCAGCGCATCGGCGAGTTTTCGGCGGTGCTAGATGCCAAACCGAACGACAATCCGATGGATAACTCGGTGCAGATGCGCCAGGTTATTTTGTCGGTTGACCTGGACGTGTTAGCTCAGAACTGGGTAACAGGCCTTGGGCCCGGTGGCGTTGATCCGGCTCTGAAAGCCAAGTACGAGGAGTATGCCCGCCGGTTAAACGTCCCGTTGGAAGCGTTCGATACCCACAATGAGTACCTGAATCAATGGCTTTCGTTTGGCCTGATTGGCATTACGTTGTTTATCCTGGTGCTGGGAATCCAGTTTGCCAATGCCGTCCGTCGGCGTGATCACTTATACGCGATTCTGCTGATGATTTTTATCGTCACCTTTTTTACCGAAAATGTCTGGTCGCAGCAAAAGGGCATTACGTTTTATTCCTTCTTTACGTCCCTGTTTTTCTTTGTCGGCATGCGCCTGCAACCCAGTCCGGTAGAAGCCGAGCCGGTTTTGCAGAAAAACACCAGCCGGCCCAAAAAACTGGTGCATGAGATTGGTTAACGGCTGACAGTTAGGAATTTAAGGCTAGAAAATGACGATTCGTTTAGCTACTTTAGACGATGTTCCGGCTATCCTTGAGTTGATTCGGCGCGTGGTGCCACTCATGCGGGCGACCGGTAATCTTCAATGGGATAATCAGTATCCCAATGCGGCTGTTTTTGAGAAAGACATCGCCCAGAATCAGCTTTGGGTGACCGAGCTTGATAATCAGTTGGTGGGGTTAGCCGCCATCACCACCGATCAGGAGCCCGAATACGCCGAAGTGGGTTGGGACCTGGCCGAAACCGCCGTTGTGGTGCACCGGCTGGCGGTCGATCCGGCCGTTCGGGGGCGGGGTGTTGCGGCTCGGCTGATGAATCAGGCCGAAGAGGTGGCTCGCCAGCGTGGCATCGGCGTGCTACGGATTGATACCAACACCCAGAACGAAGCCACCCAACGGCTTTTTCCCAAATTAGGCTACCAGTTTGCCGGTGAGATCGGGCTGGGCTTTCGACCCGGTTTGCGGTTTTTCTGCTACGAAAAACGGCTGAAAACTTCCTGAAAAGCATTTTTCAGCAATAGAAGACGGAGATCAGTGCCGGTTTGCGCACAAATTCTATTTTTACCGTAAAAATAGGAACGATGGTACGCATTCTGTTCGCCCTGACCTTGCTGGGCCTGACGCTAGTAACTGCTTTCCGGCCGCTTCGGAAAACCCAGAGCCGGAAAGACCCCCGACCCAATATTGTTTTGATCGTGGCTGACGACCACGGGCGCGAAGCCGTCGGTTGCTACGGGAATCCGGTGGTTAAAACACCCCACATCGACCAGTTGGCGTCCGAAGGGGTCCGGTTTACGAACGCGTTCTGTACAACGGCCAGTTGCAGCCCCAGCCGGTCGGTGCTGCTGACGGGTCTGCACAACCACGCTAACGGAATGTACGGTCTGGAGCACCGCGAACACCATTTCAGTTCTTTTGATACGGTGCGTTCGCTGCCGGTTATGCTGCAAAAAGCCGGTTACCAAACCGCCCGAATCGGCAAATTTCACGTGGCTCCCGAGCGGGCCTACCATTTTCAAAAAGTGCTTCAGGGGGGTAAAACCAACGATCCGGCTTCCATTGGCCGCAGTCCCGTAGAAATGGCTGATCTGTGTTATCCCTTGTTTTCGGAAGCGGCCGAGAAGCCGTTCTTTCTCTATTTCGCCACCGACGATCCGCACCGGAGCAATACCGTGTCGGCCAGCGGTTCACCGGTTTTCAAAAGTGATAAAGCCAATTTGTTTGGCAATCGGCCCGGTGGTTATCCGCAGGTGCACGATGTTTTCTACCAGCCTTTTCAGGTTCGGGTACCGCCGTATTTGCCGGATACGCGGGCGGCCCGGATGGAGTTGGCGCAGTATTACGAATCGATCAGCCGGTTGGATCAGGGAGTGGAGCGCCTGGTCGCCCTGCTGAAAGAAACGGGTCAGTACGAGAATACCGTGATTGTGTATCTTTCGGACAATGGCGCGCCGTTTCCCGGATCGAAAACCACCTTGTACGAACCCGGTATGAAGTTGCCCCTGATTATCAAACTGCCGAAACCGCAAAAACCGGGATTTGTGCAGGACGCCCTGATTTCGTGGGTCGATCTGACGCCTACGCTGCTGGATTTTGCCGGGGCGCTTTCGGATACGGTTTATAGTCAGGGCCGGAGCTTTAAGTCGATTATCGAGCAGGACCGGGTGACGGGCTGGGACGAGGTGTATGGTTCGCACACCCTGCACGAGGTAACCATGTATTACCCGATGCGCGTGCTGCGCGAACGGCGGTACAAGCTGATTTTTAACATTGCCCACGAGCTACCCTTCCCGATGGCGCTCGATCTGTACCAGTCGTTTACCTGGCAGGACGTTCGCCAGACGGGCCGGAAACTGTACGGCAAACGAACCGTCGAAGCGTATCTGCACCGCCCCCGTTTTGAGCTCTACGACCTGGAAACCGACCCCGACGAAATCAAAAACCTGGCCAGCGATCCGAAACATCAGGCCGTCCTGAAACGGATGCAGGAAAAGTTGAAACGGTTTCAACAGCAGACGAAAGATATGTGGGTCAGCAAATGGGAGTTTGACTAGAGAGCCATGAACCAGGATCAGGGTTTAGGGAGTAAAGTCAGGGCCATAGCGCATCTATCACCGGAGGCCATGACATTGCTGATGGCGTCGACGGTGCCCAGATTGTTGAAGAAAGATCAGTTTTTACTTAAAGAAGGCCAGATTTGCCAATCCATTTGGTTCGTGGAGAAAGGCTGTCTACGAACGTGTTATGACAAAGATGGTCGGGAAATCAACATCCAGTTTGCGTTCGAGACCGATTTTGTGACGGAATTGCGAAGCCTGCGCACGGCAACGCCTTCCGCCTACTCGATTCAGGCGGGTGAAGTAACCACGGTTTGGGAGTTCGACAAGGATAAATTGCTGGATCTGTACCGCCAGTCTGCCGAAATCGAATCCTTTGGCCGCAACCTGCTTGAGCACATGCTGATGAAGCAGGAAGAACACGCCAATTGGTTTAAAATCTACTCGCCTGCCGAGCGCTATCACCATCTTTTGCACCAGCATCCCCAATTGCTGCAACGGGTTTCTCTCTCGCAACTTTCTTCCTATCTGGGCGTTGCGCGGGAAACGCTGAGCCGCATCCGCAAAATTCGCTAGTGCTTCCGTTTGTGATTTTTGTCACAGGTCATTTCCAGAGAATCCGGCGATTTTTGCTGGCGTAAGTAACCAAAAGACAGCAGGACAAATGCCCATGTTAGCCGACAACCGCACCACCGTCGCCGATTTTATCGAAGAGGTCTGGAACAAAAACCGTCTGGACGTTCTGGATACCTACCTAGCCCCGGACTTTGTCGATCATTCGCTTCCGGCGGCACTCCCAGCCAATCAGGAGGGATTAAAACAATGGATTACGGACACTAGTCGGGCCTTTGAGCACAAAACCGTGCTGGAAGAGCAGGTGACGGAAGGGGATACCTGCATCGTGAAATTCCGCCTGGCGGTCCGGCACGTCGGTAGCTGGCGCGGCATTGAACCCGCCGGAACGGAAGCGTCCGTAGTAGGCTATCGCTGTTTTAAGCTGAATAACGGAAAGATCCGTGAGCATTGGGCACTGCTCGATGGAAATTCGCTGGAGAACCAGCTGCTCAACAGTGCTCACGGCTGTAAGATTCAGCAGTAAGAATCAGGTTACGCCAAAATTTGCTTCAGCGTTAATGCATTTCGGACGGCATTGCCTTCGCCGTCGTTGTTGAAATAAACGTACACATCCTTTCCCAAGGCGGTCCATTCCCGGATGCGGTCGGCCCACCAGTGCAGGTCGTCGTCGGAATAGGAGCCGCCGTACAGATGGTGGGTGTCGGGGCCGTGCATCCGGACGTAGACAAACGGCGCGGTAGCCCGCAGAATGCAGGGCAGGTTCGCACCACTCATGATGCAGTAAGCCGCCTGGTGGCGTTCCAGAAGGGCAAATGTTCCCTCGTTGTGCCAGCTCAGGTGCCGAAATTCAACGGTGATTTGGAGCCACTCGGGTACCTGTTCCAAAAAATAGGCCAGCCGATCGTAATCGTACGCCAGATGGGGCGTAAGCTGCACCAACAAAATGGCCCGCTTTTCGCCCAGCGTATGCCAGCAGGTTTTGATGCGTTCCAGCCAGAGTTCGGGTTGGTAGAGTTTTTTGGCGTGGGTCAAGCCGCGGGGGGCTTTCACCGTGAGTTTAAAACCGTCGGGCAGGCGGCTGCGCCAGCCGGCAAAGGTGCTGAGCTGGGGCCACCGGTAAAAGCTGCTGTTCAGCTCAACGGTTTGAAATTGCTGAACGTAGTAGGCCAGCCGGTCCTGAACCGGGGTGTGATGTGGATACAAAACACCCTGCCAGTGATCGTAACTCCAGCCTGATGTACCGATGTGGATGCTCATAAAGAAAAGGTATTTCGCAGCGTTAAGCGAAGGCTATCAGAGCTAAGTAAGGCACCCCGCCCGACTTTGCAGAATAACTCATTTTTGCGCCTTAAGGTTGCTGATAAACCCGCACGTAATCCACTTTGAACCGGGCCGGAAAGGTGGTCCCGGCCGGATCCCCGCCGTTCTGGCCCCCAAGGGCGAGGTTTAGTAGTAAATAATGGGGTTGATGAAACGGATTTTTGCCGCTGCCGTCGCCATTAATGGTTTTCGACAGATCGACCGAATTGAGCAACTGGTCGTCGACGTACAGCTTGATGAAATTCTTATCCCAGTCCATTCGCCAGACGTGAAATTTCTCCGACCATTTTGGGTCCTTAAACGTCGAAAGCGGCTTTTTGGTCGTGCTCCACTCGCCCACCCATTGCTTGTTGGTACCCCATACGGCGTTGGCCAGCAGCCTATTCCGGTAATACTCCATGATGTCGATTTCGCCGTTGGAAGGCCACTCGCCCGATACGCCCAGCGTCCAGAAAGCGGGCCACATCCCCGGACGCGTGTCGATTCGCCCGCGCATCTCAAACCGGCCGTACTGCCATTGGTGCAAGCCTCTCGTCTGCAAACTGGCGGAAGTGTAGTGGATGGAGTCCCGGCTGGTTTTCCAGTTGCTGCTGCCGGCTTGGTAGGTCGGATTGGGACGGCTTTCCCGGCGCGCTTCAATGATCAGAAAGCCGTTTTCACAGCGGGCGTTGTCGGGTTGGTACCACTGGTGTTCGTCATTGCGGACGAAACCGTTTTCAAACACCCATTTTTTAGGGTCGGGCGGGCCGGGCGTGTTAAACTCGTCGGCCCAGACCAGTTTCCAGTCGGCAGTGGGGGGGCTGAACGGATGGATAAAAAGCCAGAAAAGTAAGCAGACAGACGGATTCATAAGCGGTCAGGATTTCATATGAAAGTATACAAGTCGAAAAAGATACTATCCCTTAAACCGTTGATAAGTTTTTTGAGTTTTATTTGTCAGGGTGACGAGCCTGGCTTAACTTTTACGATTTGTTTGTCAGGATTTTTACTGATTAATCAGCCCGGCCATTCCGGTTGGGCAGCCTTTTTAGAATGACTGTACCTACTGCCAATATACCGAACACCGGAGTTGATCTAACCAATTGTGAATCAGAACCGATCCACATTCCCGGTTATATCCAGTCTCATGGTTATTTAGTGGCCATTACAGCGGATACCTACCTGATTCGGTATGCCAGTGAAAATATTCAGCAGCTGGTCAATCAACCCGCTGCGGACTTGCTGGGCAAACCGCTGGAGAGCCTGGTGGCCGGAACCGACGTAGCAATAGAGGCTCTGGTCTCGATCCTGAACGTAGGAAAACGGGACAATGCCTGGTCGCGGATGAATCCCCACCGGTTTCGGCTGAACGGCAAAGACTGGAACCTGATTGTCCACCAGCACAACGAATACATTGTGCTCGAGTGGGAGCCGGAAGTATCAACGTCGGGTAGCCTCAACCTCGATCAACAGTTGATCTCCGAAGCGCTGACCGAAGTGCAATCCAACCGGACGCTGACCGAACTGATCCAGAACACCATCCGGCGCGTAAAGCAGATTATCGGCTACGACCGCGTAATGGTTTACCGCTTTGGACCCGACTGGCACGGTGAAGTAATAGCCGAAGAGCGGGAACCGCATCTGGAGCCGTATTTGGGCCTGCACTACCCGGCTTCGGACATTCCGCGGCAGGCGCGTGAACTATACAAAATCAATTTGGTTCGGATCATTGCCGACGTTGGAAGTGTTCCTTCTCCCATTTTTTCGGTGGGCAGTCAGGAGAACGGCCGTCCACTGGACCTGACCCACTCGGTGTTGCGGGCCGTTTCGCCGGTGCACATCGAGTACCTGAAAAACATGGGCGTGCAGGCATCCATGAGCATTTCGCTGCTGTACCGCGGTGAATTGTGGGGCCTGATTTCCTGCCACCACAGCTCACCCCGTTTTGTCGATTTTCCGGCGCGGCAGGCGGCTAAGTTTGTCAGCCAGTTGCTGTCGTCGGCGCTTGAATTCCGGAAAGACGAGCAGGATCAGTCGTTTCTGTTTCAGGTTCAGCAGAATGGGCAAACGCTCAATAGTCAGATTCTGAAAGACTGGGACGTGGTGGCGGGTCTGACACAGCACTCCGTTACGGCCCTACAGATTACGGATGCTACCGGTGCGGTGCTGGTGTTCGACAACAAGTTTTACTCCATGGGAACCGTACCCGAGGAATCGGCCGTGGCAGGTATTACCAACTGGTTGAGCGCCCAGCCCGTTGATACGGTTTTCCAAACGGACCGTCTGCCGGAACTCTACCCGCCGGCGGAAGCTTTTCGCGATGTGGCTTCCGGAATGATGGTCATTATCCTGTCAAAGGAGTTGAACGAGTACCTGTTCTGGTTCAAACCTGAGCGCATCCGGCAGGTTACCTGGGCCGGAAATCCGGATAAGCCCGTAACGGTCGACGAAGGGGGCAGGCCGTTTTTACACCCCCGGAAAAGTTTTGAAGCCTGGTCGCAAACCGTCCGTAATACTTCGGAGCCCTGGCGAGATGCTGAAATTTCGGTCGCCATCAAACTGCGGGAAGATGTGTTGCAGGTGGTAGCCCGCAAAGTCAACGAAGTTCGGCAACTGAACGAACGGTTGCGTACGGCTTACGAAGAGCTGGATGCGTTTAGCTATACGGTTTCGCACGATTTACGAACGCCCCTGTCGTCCATTCGGTGTTACGCCGAAATCATCATGGAAGAGCAGGGGGCGGTAATGGATGACGATACGCGCGTGATGTTCCAGAAAATTCTGGATTCGACGGAACGCATGCGGTCACTGATCCGGCACATTCTGTACTACTCCCGGATGGGCCGTACTGAGCTGAATTTCCAGCCGCTTGATATGAATAACCTGCTGGAGGTCATTCGGGATGAAATTCTGATTACAGAAACCAAAAAGAAGAGAAATATTCGGATTGAATTTGGCAACCTGCCTCCGATTTACGGCGATCCAACCATGGTGAATCAGGTTTTTACAAACCTGCTTTCCAACGCGGCCAAGTATACCCAGCGGGCTGAGGGAGCTTTGGTGTGGGTGGATGGCCGGGAAACTGAGGAGGAAGTTATTTATACCATCAAAGACAACGGGATTGGTTTCGACATGAAGCATGCCACCAAGATGTTCGACCTGTTCAAACGGTTGGATAATGCCCTTAGCTTTGAAGGAACGGGTGTCGGTCTGGCCATTGTCAAACGGATTATGAGCCGGCACCGGGGAAAAATCTGGTTTCATAGCGAACCTAACCGCGAAACCAGTTTTTTCGTTTCGTTTCCAAAGGAACAACAAATACAATAAGCTCACTCAACCATGTTGGACGTACTATATGTGGAAGACAACCCGGATGATGCCGACGTTTTTAGTCGGGTCATTCGTAAAATGGAGAAGGATATCTCCTATAAAGTAATCAATTTGGGCTCCGAAGCCATCGATTACCTGAACGCCCAGGGAAGGTACCAGAAAGACACGGCTCCGTTGCCGAAGCTTTTGCTGCTCGACCTGGATTTGTCGGAATACAGTGGCTTTGAAATTATTCAGAAAGCTCGCTCCCTGGCCCGGACGCGGTTGTTACCGATTGTGGTTTTCAGCACCTCCGACAGCCCGCAGGATATTACCCAGTCACTTTCCCTGGGAGCAAATGCCTATGTTGTTAAACCCGGTAGTTATCAGTCAATTAATCAATTGTTACGACGGCTTTGCGATTTCTGGCTGATTGATAACAATGTTGTAACCACGTAATGACGTTAGCGGAACGATTGAGGTACGAAACCCGTGCGGTACACGAAGAAACCGAAGAACTACTGTATACCGAATCCTTGAAGGCCGGTCAGTTATCATTGGAACAATACAGCCACCTGCTCCGGGTGCATTGGCTGTTTCATTACGCCCTGGAAGCGACCATCGACCGGTATCCGGCATTTTTTCAGGCATACCACCCCAACGAACGCCGGAAAACGCCCTGGCTGACAGCGGATCTGGCCGAATTGAACATTCCTTTACCTGATCCTCAATCCGACTTGTTTGCGGATTGGTCGCCCGTTGAACTACTGGGCGCGGCTTACGTGGGCGAAGGATCTATGCTGGGTGGGAAGGTGGTTTTTCATCACTTGCAAAAAAGCCCCGAATTAAAGCCGGTGCTGCAAAACGCCCGCTTTTACCGGGGATACGGAGCCGAAGCGTTGGAAAAATGGAAAGCGTTTGGGGGAATTCTGGCCGGACAGCCGGAAGTGGAGCACGACAAAATCGTCCAGGCCGCGCACCGGACGTTTAGGGCTTATCACGACATTTTCAAACACACTCAACGGCAGGATCAGCCGGTGGCTTAACCGGTTCGCCCGTAAACCGGCAGGAACACTTTAAACGTGGAGCCCTGTCCGATCTGGCTGGTTACGTCGATCGCTCCGCCGTGAATCTCGGCCACTTTCTTGCAGATCGCCAGACCGATTCCCGTGCCGCTATATTTCGAACGGTTTTCGAGCCGTTGAAACGGTTGAAAAATCCGGGCTTTGTATTTTTCGTCGAAACCAATGCCATTGTCGGCTACTTCCACCAGCAGAAACAAGCGGTGTGCCTGCTCCTCCAGCTCTTCGGGTAGCTCATGCGGTTCAGCATGGCGGGCGCTGATCTGGATGAGTGGTTTCTGATCGGCTTTCTGGAATTTAATGGCGTTGGCAACCAGGTTCTGAAACAACTGCCGCAGACGGAGCGGATTGCCGAGCAGATTCGGCAGGGCCGACACCCGAACCGTAGCCTGCTTTTCGGTAATCATCATTTCCAGATCATTGAGCACTTCTTTAATCAGGCGCGATAGGGAAATGTTTTCAAAAGATTCGGTCTGAGTCGACAGCCGCGAATACGTCAGCAGGTCGCGCACCAGCACCTGCATGCGCTTGGCCGAATTCTGAATCCGCCGGACGAGGTCTATTTCGCCATCCACCAGGCTATCGGCAAACTGGCTTTGCAGCACATCGCCAAACGCCTGCAATTTCCGCAGCGGCTCCTGCAAGTCGTGCGAAGCGATGTAGGCAAACTGCTCCAGGTTTTCATTGGAATTTTTGATCTGGTGAATCGTTGCTTCCAATTGGTACTGAATCCGCTTGTTTTCGGTAATATCCAGAAACGTCACCTGCAGTTCATCGCCCTGGCGGCTGGCTTCCAGCGTAAGCCAGGAGTCCGACCCGTCGGTGATGTAATGGTGTTCAAACTGAAGGGGCGTCGGTTGGGCAAATGCCCGGCAGTAATAGTCGAAAATACCGTTGGTTTTGTACTGCGGAAACCACTGGCTGTAGAGCGCGCCAGTAAGAACTTCCGGTTCCTGATTGATAAAAGCCGACAACTTTCTGTTAACAATGATAAACGCAAAATCCGTGATCTGACCCTGACCGTCATAAACCGGTTTTAGCAGATACAGCGCTGATTGTGAGCTGTCCATCAGCGCCCGCAAACGGGCATTTTCATTCTTTAAATGGTCAATCGTAGAATCCAAGGGCGTTAAAATAAATAGATCGCGCGGACAGTGCTCGGAATTTATTCAACTAAGATACTTGGTTAATTGTTGAGTTTTCGCGGGAAATGCCAAAAACTATTGTCGGCAGGAGGGGGGGGCGGTCTTCTTTCTTTCATCCATTCTGGTATTTTTGCAACGAACGACTCACTTAATTCCTACGGCATGGCGGCTGTTTCAAGTCCATTTATCAATGATGACCAGCAACCCTGGGAAGAGGCTGGCCCCGGGGTCCGGCGTAAAATCATGGCCTACGACGCCAACCTCATGTTGGTCAAGGTGGCGTTTGAAGCGGGCGGTGTCGGGGCTGTTCACCACCATTACCACACGCAGATGAGCTACGTTGAGAGCGGCCGGTTTGCCGTCACGATTGGCGACGAAACCCGGGAACTGAAAGCCGGTGATGTATACCACGTACCGCCCGACGTACCGCACGGCGCCTTAGCGCTGGAAGCCGGAGTACTGATCGACGTTTTTACCCCCATGCGCGCGGATTTTCTGAAATCCTGAAAACCGTACCCGTACCATTCATTATTTCATTATTTTGAGTTGGATTTACCACCAACTCTTCCATGAATTACCGCTCACGGGTCCTTTCTTTTTTATTCGCGCTTTCGGCCATTACCTACATCGACCGCACCTGCATTTCGCTGGTTGCGTCGGACATCAAGAGTGATCTGGGAATCGGTAACGACCAGTGGGGTTGGGTACTGAGCGCCTTTGCCCTGGCCTATGCCCTGTTTGAACTGCCAACCGGTGCGCTCGGCGACCGGCTGGGTCCGCGCCGGGTTCTGACGCGGGTCGTCGGCTGGTGGTCGGTTTTTACGGCACTTATAGGCACGGCAAACAGTTGGTTGTACTTAGTGGTCGTACGGTTTCTGTTCGGTGTGGGCGAAGCTGGGGCGTATCCCAACGCGTCAATTGTGGTATCCCGCTGGTTTCCGCGACAGGAAACCGGCCGGGCGCAGGCTTATATCTGGGCGGCCGGGCGCGTGGGCGGAATGCTGGCTCCCTGGATGGTGGTGCCGGTGGCCACCCAGTTTGGCTGGCGGGCGTCTTTTTACGCCATGGGAATCCTGGGGTTACTCTGGGCCGTTTGCTGGTACGTTTGGTTTCGCGATTTTCCCCGCGAAAAACCGGCCATCAGCACCGGGGAGTTGGAGCACATCGAGCAAAACCGGCGGTTTCGGACGGCGAGCCACCACATTCCCTGGGGCGCGGTTTTACGGAGCCCGAACATGTGGGCCATCATGATGATGTTCCACTTCTACATGTACGGAGCCTATTTCTTTACCGGCTGGCTACCAACCTACCTGCGCGAAGGCCGTCACTTCGGTAAGGAAGAAATGCAGTTGTTTGCCACGCTGCCTTTTTTTCTAGGTGCCATCGGCTGTTTTACCGGCGGTTACCTGAGCGACTGGCTGGCTAAACGGTATGGCCTGAAGGTGGGCCGGCGGGTGGTCGGTATCGTAGGGCTGGTGCTGTCGTCGGCCATGATTCTGCTGTCGGCACTGACCAGCGACAACGCAACGGCCGCCATTTTCCTGTCGCTGGGCATGGGGTTCAAGGACCTGACGCTGCCGGTTTCCTTTGCGGTCTGCAACGATGTGGGCCGGAGCCAATCGGGCATGGTATCGGGGGCCATGAACACCATCGGGCAACTCGGGGCCGTGTTTCTGGGCGTCCTGTTTGGGTACATCGTTAACGTCACGGGCGATTTCAACCTGCCGCTGTTTCTGATTGCATTTCTCCTCCTGTGCAGTGGCCTGCTCTGGCTCCGGATCGATCCGACCGAGGAGGTGGTGCTGGTTTGAGAAAGAGGTTGGATTCTAGATGTCAGATAATCAATTGTAAGTTGTCTAGTATTCAGCATCCGGCCAAATCCTCAATAATACCGTCCGATCAAGCGGTTTTCCACAATCCGGCGTTTCATTTCCAGCACATCGATGGCGCCCTGTTTGCTGTAGACGATTTTGCCGCCCGGTTCCACCAGAATCGTGTAGGGCAGCGCGCCCTGCCATTTCGGGTCAATCGCTTCGATCAGGGCGTATTTGTCGTCCGAATTGAAAATATAATTCTTGTTGGACGCTTCCTTTTTCTTCAGAAACTCGAGCGCCTTGGCTTTTTTATCGGGTTTATCGGCCGATACGGAAACGAATTCGAAATCCCGCTCGCGGTACATCCGGTCAATGCTGATGAAATCGGGAAACTCCTGCACGCAGGGGCCGCACCAGGTAGCCCAGACGTTGATCAGCCGCAGTTTGTCGGAGTCGTTCTGAATCAGCTTTTTCAGCCCAGCCACATCAACGTCTTCGAGGGAAACCGGTTGTTTCGCCCATTCAGCCTGCTGTTTTTTGATGTAATCATCTTTCTCCAGCCACTTAACCGAGCAGCCAAATGTTTTGGTCGTCGGAACCGGCACTTTCTGTCCCGCCAATACCGCATCCAGAGCCGCCCGGGCGTCTTCGGCGTTGCCCGTTCCCGGTTTCTCTTTGGCGTCGAACCGGCCCGCATACTGCAGCCTGCGGTTTTTGTCGAAAATAAAAACGTGGGGAGTCGCCACCGGGCCGTACTTCAAGGCCGTGGCCTGGGTGTCGCCGTCGTAGAGGTACGGAAAGTTGTATCCTTTGGCTTTGGCGCGGATTTTCATTTCCTCAAAGCTGTCGCTCAAATCCGTATAACCCAACTCGGCCAGGCTGACGGTGGTGGGGTTGTTGGGGGAAATAACGACGAAATTGACCTGCCTGGGTTTGTAATCCGACACCATCCGGATAAGCCGGTCTTCGTATGCCTGGGCGGTGGGGCAGTGGTTGCAGCTAAAAACAACCACCAGCGCGGGCGAACCGGCAAAGCTTTTCAGGCTGTATTGTTTGCCATCAATACCGGGTAGCGAAAAATCCGGGGCCGACGCACCAATTTCCAGCGTTTTGTGATCTTCCTTCGGCGCAGATGCCGCTAGGACCAGCAGAACGACCAGTCCGGCAATCCCGGTTAATTTTTGGAGTAAGGGTTTAGAAATCATAGAAATACGCTGTTTGGTAGTGGAATTCTATAATTTAACCTGAAAATAATGAAATCAAATAACATTAAAAAGCCAGCGGGTGCTTTCTGCAGTCGGGTACGCAAAAATGCGAATTCCGCCGTCATTTTTTTGAAACCGCCAGCGGGCCGACTACTTTTAATGAGCGGTTTCCAACCTCCGTAACCACCACATCCAAATCAGGAGTAGAACGTGTCCGTGACTACCTTAAATACGCCCGAACTGCTGAGAAGAGCCGAACCGATCAACGACAAATGGCTCCAGGTCGTTGGCGTTCCGCTGGCGGTCCTGCCGTTCGTGCTTTTTTACCTGCACGAGTACGGCTACGAATGGCGGCTTTTTGTCCAGACATTTAGCTGGGGCATGGTTTCGACGGCGATCACCTGGCAGGTCTTGCGGTGGTGGGTGATGCGGGTCCGGCTGCGGTATGCCGACCAGACGCAGTTTCGGCAACGGCTCTTCCTGACGTTCGGCGGGTATGTGCTGTTTACCGTTCCCCTGCAACTGGCCGAGACCTGGACGGTCAGCCAGTTGGATCTGACGGGCCTGATTGCTCCCCCGGAATTTCCGCGCGTCTACCTGATTCACCTGGTCATGGCCTTGCTGTTCGCCTTTGTGGTCGGGGCGCTTTACGAGAGTATGTACTACGTCGAAAAAAACCGGGAAGCCATTCTGGAAGCCGAAGCGCTTAAAAAAGTGGCCCTGCAGAGCCAGTACGACACGTTAAAGAATCAGGTCAATCCCCACTTTTTGTTCAACTCACTAAATTCGCTGTCGTCGCTCATCACCGAGGACAAGAAACTGGCGGGGGAGTTTCTGGACGAACTGGCCAGCGTCTACCGGTATTTGTTGCAGGAAGCCGACCGGGAGCTGACCCCGCTGCGGAGCGAAGTCAATTTCATCCATTCGTACCTGTTTTTGATTCAGAAGCGGTTTGGCGCGGCTATTTCCTACACCGTTGAAATCAACGACCCGTGGCCCGACACCCTGCTGCCCCCGCTGACGCTTCAAACGCTGGTCGAAAATGCCATTCGGTACAACGTCATTCTGCCCGAAAAACCGTTGTGGCTGGAGATCCGTACCACCGATGAAGGCCAGTTGCAGGTTGCCAATCCCATTCAGCGCAAGCCGTTGCGGGTAACCGCTACACCCATCGGCCTGGGCACGCTGACCGACCGTTTTCGGCGGCTGGGGTTACCAGCGCTGGTCATCAGCGACGATGGCGAAGAGTTTCGGGTAACGGTTCCGTTAGTGCGGAGGTGAAAAACGGGCTACCGTTTACATAAAAATTTGCCGGCCCAATCAGGCTGGTACCTAATTTTGAAAACCAGTAAACAACAATAAATGATGAAAACGCTAACATTCAGCTTCTGCTTTGCGCTGCTCAGCACGACAGCAAGTATGGCCCAGTACCTGCCACTGGGCGCTATCACCTCCTGGGCCGATGGCTACGTGGTTACAACCGAGAATGATACCATCCGCGGCAAAGTCCGGGTGAACACAATGGTGAATGACGCCCCCGCCAGCATCGTGGTCCGGCTGACCGACGATAAAAAAGTGACCTTCAAGGGGGAAAAACTGCGGCTGGTGACCCAGGATATACCCAAGTTTGCCTACACAACCGGCGCCATTCCCCGCGAACGGGAGCAGATTGTGTTCGAACGGGTGCCGAATCCGCGCAAGGACGGCAAAACCGCCCTGCTCGAACGGCTGAGCCATCCCGGAAAGATTACGCTGTACTTCGACGCCAATGGCTGGAAAAAGAATGCGGAGTACACCTTCGGCAACTTCACCATCGCTACCAACCCGAAAGACCTCAGCTTTGTGGTGGTGAAAGACCAGACCAACGCCCGAATTGTCAAGAAAGGCACCTTCGACGATGAACACGAAGCCCTGTTTGGCGACTGCCCGGCTTTTGTGCAGAAGTTTCCGGCCGCCACCCGCCGGGACTGGAAGCGGTTTGGTGATCTGGTGGAGTCCTACAACCAGACCTGCGTGGTGGGTGTTGCGGTGAATTAACGGTATTTCAAGAAATATCGGGCTAGCCTGTAGCGTTTCGTTTCCGATTTACGTCATGGTGGTGAATACTTTAACATCATCTACTACCATGAAAAAAACGTTCATTCTATCCAGCCTCCTGAATTACCAAAAAATCATCGCCCTGTTGAGCTTGGTGCTGTTGATGGCCCTCGGCGCCTGTAATCAGAATTCGGGCAACGACGAACCGATTCCGTCCGACAAGGGCCTTACTACGCTGGTGAAGAGCCAGGAAGAATACGACCGGGCCATGAACGCCCGGACCAAAGCCCAGGGAATCCCGTTTACCATCGAAAACGTAAGCCGTGAGGGCAACGTTCTGACCGTCAAAGTAAAAGGCGGTTGTTCTCCCGAATCGTTCAAAGCCGTCTGGAGCGGAGTGGAGATCATGATCTACCCACCGACGATTCACCTGGCGCTGTTGCACGAAACGGCGGAAGTATTCGGCTGCCCGGTTGATAGGGAACACACGCTCAAAATCGACGTCACGAAAGTGGTGGGCGAGGGCGATCATTCCAATACAACGTTTGTCGTTTACAACGGGTCGAAGGAGCAGGACACCACGCTGAACCCGGACGGCAGCGTCTCCAATAAATAAGTTACTATCCAGCGTTGAACGGGGAGCCGCGCGGCTCCCCGTTCTTTTTACCGCCCGTATCCGGTGGCACCCGACTGTACGCCTTTCGAACGACAACTCATCGAAGGATGCCGCAACGGCAGTCCGCAACACCAGGAAATGTTCTACAAGCATTTTTACGGGTTTCTAATGGCCATTGCGCTGCGCTACCACCCGGCCCGGCAGGAAGCGGGCAGCGTGGTCAACGACAGTTTCATGAAGGTTTTCGACCGGATCGACCGGTATGAGTTCGCTGAAACGTTTCGCGGCTGGCTGCGCCGGATTGTGGTCAACACCGCGCTTGATCATTACCGCCGACTGGCCAAACACACCCACGCTCTCGATCTGGACCAGGCGGATGGGCAGACAATTGCGATGGAAGATTCCGTGATCAGCCAACTGACGGCGGACGACATCCTGAACCTGCTGCAACACCTGCCCGTGCAATACCGTATGGTTTTTAACCTTTACGAAATCGAAGGGTATTCGCACGAGGAAATTGCCCGGCAACTCAACCTGTCGACTAGTTCGTCGCGGGTGTATCTGGTGCGGGCGAAAGAGCAGTTGGCCCGGTTAGTGAAGAGTTTTTTTCCGAATCACAATGAAAGATTCTTTCCATAAAAAGCTGACCGAACACATCCGGAAAACCATAGGGCAGCATGAAGTGCCTTATGAACCCGGCTCGTGGGAGGAGTTTCAGCGATTGCAGCAACGGCGCAGGCATCGACAATCCGTTGTCTGGTTACGGTATGCAATGGCGGCTTGTCTACTGCTCGGTTTGCTGGGCGTGCCGCTCTGGCTGTACGTGGGCCCGTCTCAACCCGCGAAACTGGCCCTCAGACCGGTTGGTCCGAAACCCAAGCCGGATGTTGCGCATCCATCGGTTGCTCAACCGCCCTCTATTCGGCCGGTGGAAGAAAAAGCCGTTACGGCAAATCGATCAGCCACCCCGTCATCAGTGCCGCAGAATCAGGAATTACCTCAAAACCGTATTGCATGGGAAAACGCTTTACCTGCTCATCAACAAGTGCGTACAACGCGTACCGACGTAAGGAATAAGCCAATGCTAAATAGGCTTCGGGCGAAAAGCGCCCCCGAACCAAATCCGTTGATAGTTTCGGAGCCGTCGGCCTCTTTCTCCAACGAACGGGCGGCAAACCTTCCAGCAGCAACCGATGAATCGGCCACTTCGTCGGGTTCGTTTGCCCGGATAAAACCGCGCTCCCGGCCTGGTTACCGCTGGTCGCTTCGACCGCTGGGCCTGCCGCTGAATGTGCAGGTGGAGGGAGCGCAAGTGACTGTTACAAACCCGTCGAAAACCGGCCCCGTATGGGGGGTCAGTCTGGCTCCGCAGTCGGTGCATGCCGCCGGGAGTTCGCCTGCGGTGGCTCTGGGTGGGGGACTGTTTTCCGAGTTACCGATCAGCAGGCGGTTTAGTTTGTCAACTGGTCTGTCGATGGCCCGGCAGACACTCGGCACAACGGAGTCCGGGCCCATCATCGCCTTGTCGAGCCCTCATCTGGTTTCCACCGACATCCGGCTGACTACCATCGACGTTCCGATTAACCTCCGTTTCCGGCCAAAAGGGTCGTCCGAAATGGGTTTTTACATCGAAGCCGGTTTTTCGTCTCTGGCTTTCCTGAACGAACGGTACGCGGAAACGTACGAGCAGCAGAAAGAAGTAGTTGTTCTGGTGATGGGCACAAACGGGCAGGAACAAACCGTCACGCAGTACGTGACGGAGCAGCAAATCGTCAATCACTCCGAACCAGCTTTTGGTCGAATTTACTGGGGGCGGCTGCTCAACTTTTCCATTGGTGTTGAACGTCGGATGGGTAGCCAGTTCCGGTTATCCGCCGAACCGTATCTGAAATATCCAATTGGACCGTTTACCCGCGAGAATTTAATGCTTGGTTCGGGGGGAATCAGCCTACGGCTTGGCTTTCAGGCTGGTCGCTGATCAAAGCCTTAACAATTAGCCTTGTAGTCCTCAAGAAATGTCCATAATTGTCTTACTTTTATGCTAAAACCTGTTTTAGCATATGTCTGTCTACAGCGATTATGTTGACCACGACCTTTTGCCGCTTCTGGCGGAGGGAGATGAGGAAGCATTCGCGGAAATATACCGCCGATACTGGCAACGGCTGTACAGTTCGGCTTATAAGCGTTTGCGTAACGAAGACCAGTGTCAGGATCTGGTCCAGAATGTTTTTACAGATCTGTGGGAACGCAAAGCACAGCATACCATTGATAATTTACCCGCCTATCTTTTTACGGCTGTTCGGTTTCAGGTGCTCAAACAAGTTTCCCGGCAGCCCGGTACTGCCGACCTCCTGGACGCGTTTGAGGCAATCCTGACATCGCCAATTCATTCCGACGACTCGCTTTTGGAGCAGGAAATCCTGAACCTGGTTAAATTATGGGTGGCGGCTCTGCCCGAAAAAAGGCGCGAAATTTTCCTGATGTACTACTCCCAGGACCTTTCTACTGCCGACATTGCTGACAGTCTGGGCGTTTCGCAGAAAACCGTTCAGAACCAGTTACACACCGCCACAACGGCATTACGGGCTCGTCTGGCCCGTATTCTTCTTGCCGCCCTCCTTGCTTCCATTATTCCGCTGTAGAGACTGCTAACCGGGCATTTGCGGATAGGTTTAATTATTTCAATTATTTTTTGGACAGGCTTGGGAGTTTTGCTCAATACCGGTACATACCTATAAACACAACCTCATGGAACCGTTTGAAAACCGGCGTGAATTAGGGGGCCTCTTTAAAAAATACGTAGAAGGAAAGGCTACGCCGGAAGAAAAACGGTTTGTGGAAGCATATTATGATTTTTTTGATCAGCACGCAGAGGTGTTTGACTGGCCATCCGGCTCCGGCAGACGAACGAAGGCCGGGCAAAACGGGTTGGATCAAAGCGAGCGGGAAGCCTTGATCTGGAAGGGAATTCAGGATCAAATACAGGCGAATCGGGATGCCGCCGTCATTCCGTTATGGACGAGGTGGTGGCAGACACCGTACTTGAAAGTTGCCGCTGCGGTGCTGTTCATCCTATCGGGATGGCTTTATTATTCCTACCAAAACGGGAGGGGTGATATAAACGGGGTTAGCCGTACCCGGCCCGCCTTACAACTCGTTACCAACACGGAGAAGGGGAAGAAAGAGGTGGTTCTGGAAGATGGAACGCACGTCGTTCTGGAACCGGGCGGCAGTCTTTACTATCCGAAATCCTTTGCAAAAGACCAGCGTGTCGTGTACTTAAACGGGAACGCTTTTTTCGATGTCGCCAAAAATCCGGCGAAACCTTTTCTGGTCCATAGCCGCGACATTGTAACCCGGGTTGTAGGAACCAGTTTTACGATTCATGTTGGACGTAAACACCTGGAAGTAGCCGTATTGACCGGTAAAGTAATGGTGGGGAAAGCCAGCGATAAAACAATGACGAATGCGCACCTCCTGACGCCAAATCAGAAAGTAACATATTATACAGAAAGTAGTCGCTTTGTGACGGGCCTGGTGAACCAGCCGGTTATTATAAAGGCTGCAACGAAAACGCTATCCGCCAATGTCTTCAAGTTTGGAGATGCGCCTTTGCGGGATGTAATAACGGTGCTGGAAGCGGCTTACGGAATAGAAATTACCGTGCGCAACGAGCCATTAAAAAGTTGCCCCGTTACGGCTGATCTGCGCGAACAATCGCTTTATACGAAACTCGATATTGTTTGTGCTTCCCTCAAAGCACATTACGATATAATAGGAACCCGCATCATTATTACGGGTGGAGAATGCCAATAACAATTTATGACTAAACCCCAAGCCTTGAACTATGCCATCGACTAAAACACTTACCTGCTGCTAACGGTCCGGGCCGCTTCCGGCCCACCACGATACTGCCGATTCTTTTAACGTTTCCTGATCCTCATTTTTGGATGAGCCGGGATGTCTTTGTCAAATTTTTCAGGATTTAGACCAACGGAACTATGAAAATATATCTAAAAAGCCGGGCAGCCGCTTGTGCCATTATTGCGAAACGTTTCCTGATTCAACTCATTACAAGTGGCCTGTTGACCGGTATTAATTTTGCCAATACGGTTTTCGCGCAGGACGTATTCCAGCGAACCGTTTCGCTGTCGATCCGGGAAAAAGGCATCAAGGATGTGCTGGCGGCCCTCGAAAGCAAAGCGGGCGTGAAATTCGTCTACAGTTCGCACACACTGGCCAAGCGGAAGGTATCACTCGACATCCTGAACCGCCCCCTGCCGGAAGCCCTCGAAGAAGTATTCAAACCCGCCCGGATCAGCAGCAAAGTGGTGGGTGGGCAGGTCGTTATCAATCTTGAAACGCCATTGGCTGAACCGGTGAAGACGGCCCCGAAAACCCAAACGGCGGACGAGCGACGAATTACGGGCACGGTCAAGGATGAGAAAGGGGAGGGGCTGCCGGGGGTGAGCGTTGTCATCAAAAACACCCAGCGCGGCACCGCAACCGATGCCGAAGGAAAGTACAGCCTGGCCTTGCCCGACGGTGAACCCGTCCTTGTTTTTTCGTTTGTCGGCTATCTGTCTCAGGAAGTTCCGGTTGGCAATCAGACCCTTATTGACATCGAACTGAAGGCCGATGCCAAGGGACTCGACGAAGTGGTGGTGGTGGGCTACGGTACCCAAAAAATCGCCAACGTAACGGGCTCGGTGGCTTCCATTGGCAGCAAAGAGGTGAAGAGTATTCCCACGTCCAACCTCGTTACGGGTTTGGCGGGGCGGCTGCCGGGCCTGCGGGTGACGCAAAGTTCCAGTGAGCCGGGGTCCTATAACACCCGTTTCGATATCCGGGGATTTGGAAATCCGCTGATTGTGGTGGATGGTCTGGTGATGGACGCCATCAATTTTGCCCGGATCAACCCCAACGACATTGCCGAAATAACGGTATTAAAAGATGCTTCGGCGGCCATCTACGGGGTGAAGTCAGCCAACGGTGTGATTCTGGTAACGACCAAGAAAGGCGAACCCGGTAAGCCCAAGATCAGTTATTCGGGCTTTTATCAGGTTAACAAAGTGACGAACACGCCAACCCCGTACAGCGCCTACGAGTTTGCGGTAATCAGCACCGAAAATGAGATTAATACGGGCCGGGCGCCCGGTTCCACCACGTTTTCGCGGGAAGATCTGGAAAAATACCGCGACGGTACCTATCCGAGCACCAACTGGTATGATCTGGTCATGCGGGATTTTACGCCCATGAAAAACCACACCATCAACGTATCCGGCGGCAGCGACCGAATTAAATATTTCACCTCGCTCGGGTATGTAGATGAAATGGGCCTTTGGAAAAGCGGGGATTTAAATTACAAGAAATACAACATCCGCTCGAATGTAACCAGCGAAATCACCAAGAACCTGGAAGCGGTTGTGGGAATTGATGCGTTGCTGGACAACAAAAACGAACCGGGGGCTCCGGCTTACGTTGATGGCGGAATTGGCGGGACGTATTTCTCCCTGTTTATGCAAAACCCGACGGTTCCGGTCTATGCCAATAACAATCCGCAATACCTCAGCGACACCTACGACGGCCAGCACCCGCTGGCGATCACCCACGCCGACATGGGCGGTTATACGAAGACCCGGAATAAAACCTTTCAGGGCAGCTTTACGCTGAATTATAAAGTTCCGGCGGTGCCCGGGTTAAGTGCCAAGTTTATGTACGGCTTTTATAACCAGGATCGGTTCATGAAAGCCTGGCGACCAAAGTTTTTGATGTATACGTATAACAAAGAAACCGATACTTATATCAACTCGAGTACGAAGAATAATCCGCCGAATATGACGGAAGATTATTCCACGTTTCAGCGCACGACGGTGCTGGGGCAAGTTACGTACGACCGAGTTTTTAAACAGAAGCACGGCGTAAAAGCAGCCCTGGTTTTTGAAGAAAGACACGAGATGGCGGATAACATGTGGGCCAAAAAAGAATTCTCCCTGAATGTTGACCAACTCTTTGCGGGGCTCTCCAAAAACGCGCAGGTTAATTCGAGTAATATTTACGAAAACGATAATCAGAACGTTATCGGCCGGTTGAACTATGATTATCAGTCGAAATACCTTTTTGAATTTGGTTTTAATTACGGCGGGTCGTCCAAATTTCCGCGGGGAAAACGCTGGGGTTTTTTCCCGTATGCGTCGGCCGGATGGCGGATTTCGGATGAAGAATTCTTTAAAAATGCCCTGCCGTATGTATCCAATTTAAAACTGCGGGGATCGTGGGGTGAGATGGGCGACGATGGGGCTTCGTCGTTTCAGTTTCTGACGGGTTATACGTATCCGAGCGGCAATTATTTTTTCGGCGACGGCGTCGTATCGGGCCTGGGATTCCGGGGCATACCCAATCCTAACATCACTTGGTATACCGTCACATCCAAAAACATTGGTCTGGATCTGGACATCAACAACGGCCTGATTAATATGCAGCTCGATCTGTTTCAGCGCGACCGGTCCGGTTTGCTGGGCACCCGCATTGTGACCATTCCCGGAACCGTTGGGGCCAATCTGCCGCAGGAAAACCTGAACAAAGACCTGAAACGGGGTTTTGAGCTGGTGCTGGGGCACGCCAAACGCAATGGTGTGCTGCGATATTCCGTATCGGGTAACGTGACGTATACACGCGGCCGTGCATCGTACATCGAGCGTGTGGCCGATGCCAATTCCTACCTCAACTGGCGCAGCAACATGACCAACCGCTGGGACAATATTTCCTGGGGATACCGGTACATCGGCCAGTTTCAGACGCAGGAGGAAATCTTCAATTCGCCCCTGCAGGACAATCAGGGTAACAAAACCATGCGGCCCGGTGACCTCAAGTACGAAGATGTCAACAAAGACGGTATCATCAACGATCTGGACATTGTGCCGATCGGGCGGGGTAACGTGCCGGACATAAACTTTGGTCTAAGCGGCTCGCTGACCTACAAACAGTTCGACGCAAATATGCTTTTTCAGGGCGCTTCCAACTTCAATTTCAACTTTCAGGGAACCTGGTACATGGGCGGACCGCTGACCTGGGCCGGGCGGAATGCGCTGAGTTACTTTATGGACCGCTGGCACCACGAGGATCTGTATGATGTAAACAGTCCGTGGGTGCCCGGCCGGTTTCCGTCCACGGGCTACCCGGCGTCCAACAAGTGGAATTCGGCCTTCTGGTTACAGGATGCCAAATACCTGCGCCTGAAGAGTATGGAAATTGGCTACACGTTCAAAGAGTCGTTGCTGTCAAGAATTGGCGCTCAGAATGTGCGGCTTTACGTCAGCGGGTTCAACCTCTTTACCTGGACAAAACTGAAATACGTCGACCCGGAGCGCAACACCGAGCTCACGTACCCGATCACCAAAAACTACAATCTGGGCGTTAACATCACCTTCTAAGCTACGGATATGAAAAATAAGATTCTTTTTGGGCTGTCGGTGCTGATCATGATGTGCCTGACCAACTCCTGCAATGACAAGCGACTGGACATCAGTCCCCTGGACATCCTGACGACCGAGCAGGTTTTTCAGAGCGAAGAAGCCATCACGGCCTATATGGCAAGCCTTTACAACGCCATACCGATGGAAGATTTCAATTTTGGCGGTTTTTCGGCCGATACCGACGAGGCCGGAATCGGCATGTCCATCTACAACAGCGTCCGGGGCGGTACCAGCACGCAGTGGTGGGGCTACAACCACGTGCGGAACGTAAACAACCTGCTCGAAAATCTGCCGGCCGCTAAAGTCGGTGAAGGGCTGAAAAAGAACCTGACCGGTGAGGCCAAGTTCATCCGGGCCTATTACTATTTTGCCATGGTGAAGCGGTACGGCGGGGTGCCGATCATCAAAACCGTACAGAACTATACCGGTGACAACATTCCCGAGCTTCAGGTGGCGCGGAGTTCCGAAAAGGAAGTATACGATTTTATTGCGGCCGATCTCGACGAAGCCGCTTCGTTGTTGCCCGAAACGAACGTGAAAGGGCGGGCCAACAAATATGCGGCTCTGGCCCTCAAATCGCGGGCGATGTTGTACGCGGCATCGTCGGCCAAATACGGGGCGGTTTTGCTAAACGGTGTTCTGGGAATCGCGGCCACCGAAGCGCCCAACTACTGGAAGGCGGCTTTCGACGCGGCCAAAGCCGTAATTGAGTCGGGAAAGTATGTTCTTTACGACAAGAATCCGGACAAGCAGGCAAACTTCGAGCAGTTGTTTCTCGACCGGGAAAACCCCGAAGCCATTCTGTCCCGCTTCTTTTCGTACCCCGACAAAACACACAATTACGACCGGAATGTGATTCCTTTCGGGATTCGCGGCCCCGACGGATACGGTTCGGGTGTTGGGCCGACGCTGGAAATGGTGGAGCAGTTTGAATACATCGACGGCTCGCCCGGAACCCTGAAAATCGGCACGCCCACGGAACCCATTTATTACACCAAACCCACCGACCTATTCCGGAACTTCGATCCGCGCCTACAAGCCACCGTCATTGTGCCTTTCGGCGAGTGGAAAGGTAGCGCCATTGATGTACAGGCCGGTATTTATGACCAGGGAGTTAAATGGGAAAGCGGGGATTACTCGGCTTTGTACAACCTGAACACCCACCAGCCCGACAACGCCAACGGAACGCTGCGGATCGTTGGGCTGAGCGGTTTCGGGACGGTGGGCTCGGAGAAATCGGCTTCCGGTTTCTACGTGAAAAAATACATGGACCCGAGCCTGGAGCGGTCGCGCGTCCGGACGCAGGGTTCTTCGCAGCCCTGGATTGAGCTTCGGTATGCCGAGGTGCTTTTGAACTACGCCGAAGCTGCCGTGGAGTTAGGAAACATGGCCGAAGCAAAAGCCAAGGTAAATCTGATTCGCGCCCGGGCGGGGATTGTCGAACTGAAAGACGCGGCTGTAACGCTCGACAGAGTTCGGCATGAGCGGCTGGTGGAACTGGCCTTCGAAAACCACCGCTGGTGGGATTATCGCCGGTGGCGGGTGTCCGATAAGCTGTTCAACAACACCCGGGCAACGGCTCTGAAACCGTATTACGACGTTCAGAAAAAAGCCTATCGTTTTGAGCGCTCCGTGGCCACCTCCTACAAAACGTTCGGGGTGGAGGTCTACTACGAGCGCATCGATCCGGCCGAACTGGCCAAAAATCCCAAGTTGATCCAGAACCCGAATTATTAATTGTAAAGGCATCTCACCATGATCCGGAAACGCATAATGACCAGCCTGCTGGCCGGTCTGATTCTCACTTCCTGCTCAAAGATTGATAATTACGTTGCCCCCAACGGCGGCATTCGCGGGAAATTGATTGATAAAATAACGAACGAGGGATTGCAGGCCGAGCAGCCCAACGGCTTTACGGTCAAGCTGTTTGAAAAAGGCGGTAAGCTGAATTCGCCCATTGCGTTTCAGGGAAAGCCGGACGGCACGTTTGAAAATGCGTTTGTCTTCCAGAACGAATACAAAGTGCTGGTCACAGAAGGCGCTTTTTTTCCGATTGATACGGCCGTGATCACCATCGGCGCCAGCACGGAAAATAACTTTGAAGTAGTGCCGTTTCTGGCCATTACGGACGCAACCGTAACCCCGGCAGCCGGTAAAGTAACGGTAAATTACCGGCTGAAACGCGCGCAGGTCGGCGACAAAATCGTGGAGCGGAAAGTGCTGGTTTCGCGCGTGCCGACGGTCAACAACTCGGTATTTGACTTCAAGGCCCAGACGGAACTGGCTGCGGTGAGCGATACGGATATTCTGGCGGGTATGTTTTCGGATGAGGTCACGGGCTTGTCGTCGGGCCAGACGTACTACGTTCGCATAGCCGCTCGAACCAACAATCCGCTGAAGAAATACAATTACAGCAAAATTTTTACGGTGAAAGTGCCGTAACAGTCAGTTGCTTAGCGTAGAAATCGCCAGTTGTTGCCTTACGGGATTGGTAGCCGAAACAGAAGCCCCCGCCGGGCCGACAGGAAACACAAAAAAGCCAGTCATTCCTTTTACATTAGCTAATAAACACATGAACGTGTTGCTGACCAACAAATTGATCATTGGTTACACGGGGTTACTTTTGCTTTTCATGCAAGGGTGTAAGTTGCCCGCGAAAAACGAAAGCCAGAAAGACAGCCGGGCCAAGTTCGGAGACAACGTCCGGACCACCTCGTTCCGCACCCCCGAAGAAGAACGCTTGGGCTTTCACCTGCCCGAGGGCTTTGAGATCACCCTGTTTGCCGCCGAACCCGACATCACCAAGCCCATGAACATGGACTTCGACGACCGGGGCCGCCTGTGGGTCACCCAATCCTCGGAGTACCCCCTGCCCGCCGATCCCGGCAACGGCAAAGACCGCATCACCATCCTGGAGGACACCGACGGCGACGGCAAAGCCGACCGCTTTACCCCGTTTGCCCACACCCTCAACATTCCCATCGGGATTCTGCCCACCACCGAGGGCGCCATTGCCTACAGCATCCCCAACCTGACCCACTACCGGGATACGGATCACGACGGCCAGGCGGATGGCCAGCAGCGGGTGCTGGGGCCGTTTGGCTACCGCGATACGCACGGCATGGTCAACAACCTGGTGCGGGGCTTCGACGGCTGGGTGTATGCCTGCCACGGCTTTACCAATGCCTCGACGGTGGCCGGGACCGACGGGGACTCCATCAAAATGGTGTCGGGCAACACGTTCCGGTTTCGCATCGATGGCAGCCGGGTGGAACAAACCAGCTTTGGGCGGGTCAACCCCTTTGGCAACGCCTACGATGAGTTAGGCTACCTGTATTCGGTGGATTGCCATTCCAAGCCCATCTACCAGCTGATTGCGGGGGCGGACTACCCGCACTTTGGCAAGAAAGCGCCGGGCATCGGGTTTGCGCCCGAGATGATGAGCTACGAGCTGGGGTCAACGGCCATTGCCGGTCTGGTCTACTACACGGGTGTGCAGTTTCCGCAGGAATACCGCCAGAGCTTTTTTACAGGCGATGTGGTCACCTGCCAGATCAACCGCAACAGCATTACGCACCGGGGTTCGACGCCCATTTCCAAACGGGAAGCCGACTTTCTGATCAGCGACGATCCGTGGTTTCGGCCTGTTGATATTAAAGTCGGACCCGACGGGGCGCTGTACGTGGCGGACTTCTACAACCGCATCATCGGCCACTATGAGGTGGATCTGAAGCACCCGGGTCGGGACCGGGTGAGCGGTCGGATCTGGAAGATCCGATACGTGGGCAAGCAACCGCACCAGAACCTGGCGGTAACGGACTGGTCGAAAGCCAGTCTGGCGGAGTTGGTGGCGGGCTTGAGCCATCCGCAGTTGAACGTTCGGCTGAAAATCGCCGACCGGTTGGTGGATGCCTGGGGTGCGAAAGCCGTTGAACCTGTCCGACAGCTGATGGCAACACCAAGCGTCGATCCGCAAACGTACGTGCAGGGGTTGTGGATTCTGCACCGGCTGAAGGCGCTGCCGGACGATCAGTTGCGGCTGGCCCTGACGCATACCGAACCGCTGATCCAGGTGCACGCCCTGCGGGTGTTAATGGAACGAAAAGAGCTGGACAAAGGCACACACGCGCTGGTAACCAAAGCCTTGGCTAGTACTGACGCCAACATTCGGCGGACGGCCGCTGCGGTACTGGGGAGTTTTCCAGATGTCGATAACCTGGCTATGCTCAGCGATTTATACGAAAAAACACCGGTTGAGGATTCGCATCTGCGCTACACGGCCATCATTGCCGTGCGGAACAGCCTGCGCAACAAGGCCGTCTTGTCCGAGGCCGCCGGTCGGCAATGGACCCAGCCGCAACTGGCCCTGCTAACCAAAGCGATGACCGACGTTCCGGCTCCGGAAGCCGCCGTGTTTGTCCTGAACGAACTGCGCCACAACCGGCTGCCGACCGACCAACTGACGGACTACGTAGCCTTTGTGAGCCGGTATTTGCCAGAAGCCCGGCTGGACGAACTGATTTCGGCCGTACGCGCCCGGTTTACGAACGATCCTGAGAGCCAGTTCACCATGCACCGCACCATTCTCGACGGTATGGCCAAAAGTGGTGCCGCCGATTTGCCGCCGATGAAAGATTGGGGCGTTGAGCTGGCCAAACGGTTTCTGTCGAACATTTCGGAAGCAGGAGAGACCTGGAAAATTCGCCCGCTGGACAAAAACGGCGATCCAGGCTCCTGGTTTGCGGCAAGCAACCTGACCACCGAGCGGTTTCGGCCCGCCCGCCTGTTGATGGGCCAGCAGGTTCCGGTGTCGCAGCTTCATTCAATGGCTTTCGTGCTGCCCGCGTCGTTGCAGTTGACCGTCTACGACAACGATCTGCTGAATAGCGAGACGAAGATGGGCATATCGGCCAATGCCGTGCGTGTCCGGCTGGCCGGCAGCGATAAAATCGTGGCGGAATACCGGATGCAGCAGAAAAAGCCCGCGACCAAGAATGATGTGATAACCCGGCCCACGTTGGACCTGGGACCGTACAAGGGCCAACGCGGCTATCTGGAAGTGGTGGATAGTTCGAAAATCGGTACCATTGGTTTTAGCGACCTGGAGCCCGCGGTGCTGTCGATTGCGGCCAAAGGTCCCAACGAACTGGCTGAGCAACGGGTGCAGGCGGCTGAACTCGTCGGCAAGTATAAGATTGTAGCCCTGGAACCGGCCCTGCAAAAACTGCTGCGGGCGAAGTGGCTGGATGCCCGCGTGCGGACCGCATCCGCAAATGCCCTGATGACGCTTGCGCCGGACCAGAACCAAACCTTGATCACAACGGTTTTTGCGGATCGGACGGAGCCGGTGGGCTTCCGGCAAAAACTGGTTTCGGCGTTGGGACAAGCTCCTTCCGATGCGGTTTTTCTGGCGCTTGAAAACGGTTTGTCGGGGAGTGCCCGGCCGTTGCAGGTCGTCATTGCGTCGGCCCTGGCGAACGATGAGCGGGGAATCAGCCACCTGATTGCGGCCCTGAAAGACGAGCAGGTGGGCGCCGATGTGTTGGCCGAAACGTCGGTCATGGAGCGGTTGACGGCCAAAGCCAGCGCCGAGCAGCAAAAACAACTGACGGCTTTGCGGGCCAACGGCGCCAGCGAACGCGAAGAACGGGAAAAACTGATTCAGGCGCGGCTGGTCGGGTTGAATACGGCCAACGCTTCGGTGGATGCCGGAAGAAGTGTTTTTATGAACAACTGCAGCATGTGCCACCAGATCAAAGGCACGGGCGGGCTGGTCGGTCCGCAGCTTGACGGCATCGGAAACTGGGGGCAGAAAGCCCTGACCGAGAAAATTCTGGACCCCAACCGGAGCATTTCGGAAGCTTTTCGAACTTACAACATCGTGCTCAAGAACGGCCAGACGCAAACCGGTTTGTACCGTCGGGCCGAGGGCGAAGTAATCGTGTTTGCCAACCTGGACGGGAAGGAGTTTTCGGTACCCAAGAGCGACATGAAAGAGTACAAAGCTTCGAAGTATACCCTGATGCCCGATCAGTTCCGGCACACCATTCCCGAAAAAGATTTTTACAATCTGGTAACCTATTTACTGAGTGTTAAGTAGCTTTTGGCTTCTTTACACTTTCCCTTACTCCACCCGTTGAAGACACAAGAATGAGAAATATGGCGCAAAAAGCAGGTCGATGGTCTAAATTGAGTACGGTTTTCTGCGGTTGTCTGACCCTGAGTGTTCTGGTTTGCCATGCTCAGCGTACCGAGAAAAAAGGAAACGAGCTGCAGTTTAAAAAGACGGCGCTGTCCCGCGAATTTATTGCCGAAGGGGCTACGGTTATTGATGTTAACAAGGACGGCAAGAAAGATGTGGTAGCCGGAGCCTACTGGTTTGAGGCCCCCAACTGGACGCCCCACGAACTGGCCAAGCCCCAGAAGTTTATCTACAACGAGGGCTACAGCAACTCATTTCTTAACTTCGCCCTGGACGTTAATCAGGATGGCTGGCTGGATGTGATCCGGATCGACTTTCCCGGTAAAGCCGCCGTCTGGCACGAGAACCCCAAGAATCAGCCGGGTTACTGGAAAGCGCACCCGATTTACCCGTCGGTAGGCAACGAATCGCCCCTGTTTGTGGACGTCGATGGCGACGGCCGCAAGGACCTGGTCTGCAACGACCCGACGGCCAAGGAAATCATCTGGTTGCGGTCACCTGATAAAGATTTTACCGCGGAATGGGAAAAAACCGTCATCAGCAAGGGCGATTCGACACCCGGCATTCATATGTACACGCACGGCCTGGGGCTGGGCGATGTCAACGGCGACAAACGGCCGGATGTGCTCATCCGTTCGGGCTGGTGGGAGGCCCCGGCCAATCCGAAACAGGGCAACTGGACGTGGCACCCGACCAACTTCGGTGAAGATTGTGCCCAGATGTATGTCTACGATGTCAACGGCGACGGCCTGAACGACGTGATTTCATCGTCGGCCCACAAGTACGGCATTTGGTGGCACGAGCAGGGCAAAGACGCCCAGGGCAAACCCACCTGGACGACGCACGAGATTTACAAGGGCTTTTCACAGAGCCACGGTCTGGCGTTTGTGGACATGAACGGCGATAAACACCCCGATCTGGTGACGGGCAAACGCTACTACGCCCACAACGGTAAGGTTGATCCGGGCGAGGACGATCCGGCGGTTTTGTACTGGTTTGAATTCAAGCCGGGCAAGAATCCGAGTTGGACCCCGCACGAGATCGACAACGATTCGGGCGTGGGCCTGCACGTCACGGTGGAGGACCTGAACGGCGACAAGCGGCCCGACATTACCGTGGGCAACAAGAAGGGCGTGCATATTTTCGAACAACAGAAACGGAAATAAAGAGCAGAAACAGCGTGCGGAAAACCGGTTGCTAAATAGAAGTTGGAGAAGGACGGAGCAAGTACCTTTATTTGTGAGCATTCTGCTGATAGTCAAACGCTTGCTGTGCCATGCTCTACGCACTTTCTGCTTTCTTTTACCGAACTGCTTCCTGGAAAAGCCTCTTGCTGGCGATTGTGCTTTATCTGCCCATTCCCATCTTTCTGCTGAGGCCGCTCGAAGCGCGGTTAAATCAGTTGGCCGGTTACGAAATCGGCCCGATTGATCTGCTGATTTTTGAATTTGATCCGGCCAGAATTCAAAAGATGGTGGCGGATTACGGACTGCAAGGCCGCGCTATTTACGCGCAGGGGGCTCTGATCGACGATACGATTTACCCGATCATCTATACGTTTCTATTCTGCGTCATTTTATCGCTGCTGTATCGCAGGCGCGTGGTCGCTCCCGGGTCGTTGGTCAACATCTTTCCCGTCACCAGTCTGGTGTTTGATCTGCTGGAAAACGCGTTTATCATTACCCTGCTCCGGGGGTATCCGGCGCCCCAGCCCACGGTCGCCGTGCTTTGCCTGGTTGCTAGCAACCTGAAATGGCTGAGTCTCTTTATAACGGCCGTGCTGGCCATTTACGGATTGGTTCGGTTAATCAAACAACGGGCCGTAACTGGAAAATTGAGTGCGTAGGACTTTCCGGACGACAGCGCCTAAATCATCAATAAGCTCCGAACGGGCAGCCTGGATCGTATCGATCGGGAGTGCCCGTCCGGAGCTTAGGATCAAAACCCGACGGACAAGCCTGCTCCGGGTCGAGTTAGGGTACGGATTACAACGGCTTACTGACCAACTGGGGCTTTTCGGTAACCACTTTCAGAATCAACTCACCAAATAGCGTATTGGCCCAGGCAAACCACTTGCGTGTAAATTTCGCCGGATCGTCTTTATCGAACGACTCATGCATGAAGCCCGTACCGGCGTGGGTTTTCTTCAGTTGCCGGAGCTGGGTCAGAATCTCCTGATCGTCGGTGGAGGTCAGCGCCCGCATCGTCAGGCTCATCGTCCAGATGTTGTTCACCAGCGTGTGCGGACTGCCAATTCCTTCGGCGGCTTTCCCTTTGAAGTAATACGGGTTGTCGGCGCTGAGTGAAAAACGCCGGGTGTTGCGGTAAATCGGATCGCTGGTCGGCATTGCCCCCAGATACGGCAACGAAATCAGGTTCGGTACGTTGGCGTCGTCCTGCAGGAGGTGATTACCAAACCCGTCGACTTCCAGCGCGTACAGCTTGCCGTATTTCGGATGGGTGTAAACGGCGTATTGCTTCAGGGCTTTTTCAACCTCGTCGGCCAGCGCCCGGCATTCTTTCGCAAAAGCGGCATCGGGCCGGATTTTGTCCGTCATGGCGGCTGCCTGCCGGAGCGACACCACCGCAAACCAGTTGGAGGGAACCAGGAACGGGAAAACCGTGGCGTCGTCCGACGGGCGGAAAATGCTGTGAATGAGTCCAATCGGCTTGGTCGGGTTGCCGTAGCCGTCGCCCGGCACGGTATCGGTCGACCAGGCGGTGGTGCGGCCAAATTTATACGGTCCCCGGTCGGTTTTGCGTTGCTGTTCGCGGCAGGTCTTGACCACCTGCCGCATCGCATCGGCCCAGTCGGCATCAAACGGGCTGGTGTCGCCGGTGGTCTGCCAGTAGTGATACGCCAGCCGGATCGGGTAACAAAGCGAGTCCAACTCCCATTTCCGTTCGTGCAAACCCGGCTTCATGGCGGTAATGTCCTTTTTCCATTCGCCCTCCTTGGTGGGGTCGGAGTAGAACGCGTTGGCGTACGGATCGAGCCGGATGCACTGCACCTGCCGCCGGATAACGCCCGCGATCAGCTTCCGCAGCGGTTCATCCTCTTTGGTCAGCGGCAAATACGGCCAGACCTGGGCGGTGCTGTCGCGCAGCCACATGGCGTCGATGTCGCCCGTGATGACGAAGGTGTCGGGTTGGCCGCCCGCTTCGCTGAACTGAACGGTGGTATCAAGCGTGTTGGGAAAGCAGTTTTCAAATAACCAGGCCAGCTCGGGATCTTTAACGGTTTTCTTCACGCGCTCAATGGCCCGCTCCACGGCGGCACTGGTAAAATTCCGCTTGTCGGGCGCTACCCGGACGGTTGGAAAGGAAGGGTCGCTGCTCGCAAAAGACTGGTGAGCCCCCAAAGCAAGGCCCGCGCTGGCCGCAGCCGACTGTTGTAGAAAATGACGACGATTCATAGGTAAATGATAGTTTCCGTACCGACCGGGTCAGGTTCGGATTGTTGATTCGTCAAAAGTAGGAATTAATTGCTTCAGACCGACGGCTTTTCTGCAAGTCCCCCCGACTGTCCAGATGCGTACAGCCATTGTCCACTAACGGACAATCTGATGATCAGAAAAGCCGTAAAAAGACCCAGATGAGGTGTTTTACCCAATTGGCAAAGGATTTGATATACGGAAATAGAAGAAATAAATCAGACGTTTAACCTCCCTGATTTTCAACGCATGCGACGCAGTGATCTTGGCGAATTTGAAGAAGTGGTTTTACTGACGGTGGCCGTGCTGGTGCCAACGGCCTATTCGGTGATCGTTGCCGAAGAACTCGAACGGGAAACCGGCCAGACCGTTAGCACGGGGGCGGTACACGCGGCTCTGCAACGGCTGGAGCAAAAAGGCTACGTCACCTCCACGATGGGCGAGGCTACGGCCGAAAGGGGGGGACGTCGAAAGCGGCTGTTCACCGTAACAGCCCTGGGTGGGCGGGTGTTGCAGGACGTTCGTTCGGTGCGCAACCGGCTTTGGGACCGCATCGTGCCGCAGACGATTTTGAAATGGAGCTAGGCCGGTGGCGTGAAGAGCAAAAAAGTGAACACGACCGCCCGGCGGTGGGCGTACACGAAGCACCTGATATTCTGTAAAAGTTCATCATTCCCAACTTATAATTATGCCCCTTCCGCCCCGTTTCGCCGACCGACTACTGAACTGGCTGGTGGCTCCGCACCTGCGCGAAGAGGTGCTGGGCGACATGCACGAACGGTTCCAGCTGCGGGCCAAGCGCTCGGGGGCGGCCCAGGCTCGCCGACGGTATTGGCGTGATCTGCTGGCCTACCTGCGACCGGCTTTTATCAAACGACAACCTGATAACTATCCCCAACCAACCCATACGGACATGCTACGGAATTACCTCAAAATTGCCTTTCGGGGCTTAATTAAGCAGAAAGGGTACTCCTCGATTAACATCCTGGGGCTGTCAACGGGGATGGCCGTGGCGCTGCTCATTGGCCTGTGGATCTACGATGAACTGTCCTTTGATCGGTACCACAAAAACTACGACCGCATTGCCCAGCTCTGGCAGTTTGTGTCCTTCGGGCCGGAGAAGTCGTCGTATGACGTGATGCCGATTCCGCTGGCGGCCGAACTGCGTACCACCTATCCCGATTTTCAGTCCGTCAGCTTGTCGGTTTTTCGGGAAGTAATTCTGGCGTCCGGCGACCGGAAGTTCACCAAATCCGGTAATTACGTGGAGCCGACTTTCGCCGACATGATGACGCTGAATCTGGTCATGGGCAGCCGGTTTGACGCCAAAGATGTCAATTCCATTCTGCTGTCCGAATCCGTGGCTCAATCCTTGTTTGGACCTGCCGACCCGCTCGGCAAGCTGGTTAAAGTGGATAATAGACGAACCGTCAAAGTGATGGGTGTTTATGAGGATTTTCCAACGAACAGCGCCTTTCGCGACGTGCAGTTTCTGGCGCCCTGGAATTTATTTCTGGCCATCGATCCGAACGCAAAATCGGACCTGAGCCAATGGGATTCCAACTCCTACCAGATTTTCGTTCAGCTCAAACCCGGTGCGGATTTTGAACAGGTATCCGCCAAAATCAAGGACATTCGGATGAAGCGGGAAGATCCGCCGTCATACAAACCGGAGTTCCGGCTGCACCCGATGAGCAAATGGCACCTCTACCGGGACTTCAAAGACGGTGTTAATACGGGCGGTCTGATTACGTTTGTCTGGCTGTTTGGGATCATCGGCATTTTTGTGCTGTTGCTGGCCTGCATCAATTTCATGAACCTGAGCACGGCCCGCAGCCAAAAGCGCGCCAAGGAGGTCGGCATTCGGAAAGCCGTCGGCTCGGTTCGGAGCCAGCTGATTGCCCAGTTTTTCAGCGAATCGCTGTTGCTGGCTTTTCTGTCGTTTGTGCTATCAATTCTTTTTGTTCAACTGGCCTTGCCGATTTTTAACGAGGTCGCCGAAAAAAAGATCACTATTTTATGGGGCAATCCGTGGTTCTGGCTTTCGGGGGTAGCCTTTACGGTGCTGACGGGCCTGGTTGCCGGTAGCTATCCGGCGCTCTACTTATCTTCCTTCCAACCCGTCAACGTACTGAAAGGAACCGTTTTACTCTCCCGATTGGCGGCTGTTCCGCGCAAAGTGCTGGTGGTGGTGCAGTTTACGGTTTCCGTTTCGTTGATTATTGGCACCATCATCGTTTTTCGCCAGATCGAACACGCCAAAGACCGTTCGGTGGGGTATAACCGCAACGGCTTGATCGAGATTCGGATGAATCCCGAACTGCTGGGGCATTACGAAACCCTGCGCCATGACTTGCTCAAATCCGGGGGCGTTGCGGAGCTATCGGCTTCATCAGGTTCCGTCACTGTTCAGTACGATGGAACGACTGCTATATCGTGGCGGGGAAAAACGCCGGACGTGCACCCGTTGGTAATGGCCAATCGGATCACCCACGATTACGGCAAAACCGTTGACTGGCAGCTCAAGGAAGGCCGGGACTTCTCCCGTCAATTTTCAACGGATTCGTCTTCCGTTATTTTGAATGAAGCCTTTGTTAAGCTGATCGGTTTTAAAAAGCCGCTGGGGGAAATCATCAAGTGGAACGGCCGGGAATACCGGATTATCGGAGTCGTCAAAGACATGATCAAAGAGGATCCTTTCAAACCGGTCAGTCCTTCGCTGTTCGCGGTTCAGGAGCGAAACGTCAATGTCTTCAACATCAAGCTGGCTCCTCAACTCGCCACCAGCGAGGCTCTGGCCCGCATTGAACAGGTGTTGCGGACCTACACCCCGGACACGCCGTTTGCTTATAAATTTGTGGATGATGAATACGCCAAAAAGTTCGGGTTTGAGGAGCGCATCGGCAAACTGGCGGCTGGTTTTGCAATTTTGACCATTTTTATCAGTTGCCTGGGACTATTCGGATTGGCTTCATTCATGGCCGAGCAGCGCACGAAAGAAATCGGCATCCGGAAGGTGCTGGGGGCATCGGTGCTCAACGTCTGGGGGCTGCTCTCGAAGGAGTTTGTGCTTCTGCTCCTGATTGCGTTCTGCCTGGCGGCCCCGCTGGCCTACTACACGTTGTCGGGCTGGCTTCAGAACTACCAATACCGCACCGAATTGTCCTGGTGGATTTTTGCCGTCGCGGGACTTGGCACGCTGGTTATTACCCTGCTAACGGTTAGTTTTCAAAGCATCAAAGCGGCTTTGCTGAACCCGGTCAAGTCACTGCGCTCGGAGTAAGAGGTAAGAGTTAGGAAGTAAGAATGATGAATTGCTCACACAACTCATCATTCTTACTTTTTACATCATCTTGATGCCCGCTTCCTTGAACCGGCGATAGATGTTAAGCAGAATTTCGCTGCGGAACTGGTCTTCCTTATTTACGGAGTTGATCCAGGTCCGTACTTTCAGTTCGATGGCGTCGGCGGTGATCGTCGACAGAAAGATTTCGGGTTTTTGCCGCTTGACCGAATTCGGATGTTTCATAATTTCTTCGCGAATTACGGTTTTGAGCATGCTCAGTTCGTGCTCGGCGTCGGCTTTAATGGTGAGTTCGATGCGCTTGGCTTTGTGGTTGATCGTCCAGTTGATGACCTGTCCCGAAAGCAGATCGCCGTTGGGTATGATTACTTCCGAACCCTCGGTGGTCAGCAGGCGGCTGGAACGAATGCCGATGTTTTTGACGCGCCCTTTTTTGTTGGTAATCTCAATAAAATCGCCGATCTGGAACGGTTTATCAAAGATCAGGATGATGCCCGAAACCAGGTTGTTGACAATATTCTGAAGCCCCAAGCCAATCCCGACGCCCAGCGCCCCGACAATCACCGTCACTTTGTCCAGTCCAATGCCGGATGCAACAATGGCGAACAGAAAACCGCCGATGAGCATGAAAAGCCGGACCATGACCAGCCGCGAGTCGGTGTTGGTGATGTTGCCGCCAATTTCGTCGTCGGTTTCGCCGAAGAAATAACCGATGTACTTCCGAAGAACGCTGGACAGATACAGGACGATGAAAAACAGGACGATGTTTCCCCAGGTAAAGTTGGTGCTGCCTACGGTCCGCTCCGTCGCCAGGAAGTTGGCAACTACCTCGTAAATCGAGTTGTAGACGTAAATGTTGTTGGTGAAAATAATTAACCAGGCGATGATGGCAACCACGCTCAACAGCCGGTGCAGACCTACTTCCAGTTTCGCGTAATTAAAACGGGAGGCAAGGCCGCTGGTTAGTTTTCCGCTGACTACCTGAAGCGCGAAGGCTTCGTTGATGATCTGCACCATCGTGAAAAGCCCGATGGCCTGGGTCAGACCGTAAATGGAGGCCGTCGTAAAGATCTTCGCCAGGCTCATGCGACCAAAAATGTTGCATATGATCGCCAGGGCGTTTAAAACGATGTACAGCACCGAAACCTGTTTGACAAATCCCGCCAGCGACAGGGCCTGCCGGATGCGGAAAAGGAAAATGAAACCAAACAAGACGGAGATGCCGTTGAGGACCAGCAGCCAGAGCCGGAAACCAATGCCGGGGTCGATGATGGAAGACCGGGTGACGATCACCAGCAGGTAGAGCGTGACGATGGCCAGCCAGTTTCGGAACAATTGCCGGGGCCAGCTGCGGAAAAACAGGGCCGTCATGGCCAGCAGCAACACAAACTGCATGAGTTCGACGTACACGGCCGGGGGCCGGAGGTCAAACAGCGGGGCAAAGTTGAACACAACGACCAGCGTCGAGAAAATGGGAATCGACCGGAGGTATTTTAACTTCAGGTCGTTCTGCACCATTTCCCGTTGCCCGTGCCTGTTAATGACAGAAAGGCTCCGGGATACCCAGATGAAGAAAGATGCTCCGATGACGATCATGTAAATCCAGTTACCGGCGCTGCGGTTGAAGTAATAACTGAGCATATCGCGCTGCCCTTCGTACGAGCGGGCCACCAGATCATTCAAGTGTTCGTCGGAACCCGCCGTTTTGGGAATGGCCCAGATAAAATCCGTTTCCTTGCCGGTGATTCTGGCGTTAAACTCCCGGATTCGGTCGTTGACCACACTGGTCAATTCGATGGTTTCAAAGTAGGCGTCAGACACCTTGGCCTGCATCTTGTTGATCTTTGTCAGGTTCTGGTTTGTCGATTCGCTGGCCTGAATCCACTGCTGGCGCAAATCCTTGAGCGAGTTGAAGTAAACCGCGCGCGAACTGGAATCGTTGGGCAGCACCAGCAGCGAATCCCGGGCGAGTGAAATAAGTTGTCCGTTCATGCCAGACAGCTCTTTTTCGTAGCCCGAGAGCGTTTCCCGCCAGGCTTTGAGCTGCGTTTGCATATCCTGGAGCAGAACCTGGAACATGAGCATATTTTTCATGTCGTTCACCTTGCTGTAGATGCGCAGGTTGGTCCGGATCGTTTGGACGTATGATTGGACCTCCGGCAGCCGGTCGTCGATCAGCCAGGTGCTGAACCCCCGGCGGGTGCGGTTGCTGATGTCGTTCAGAGCCGTGTGCCCTTTTTCCAGCCGGGCAATGATGCTATCGACCGGAATACCGGGTTGCGGAATAATAGGCAAGCTGTCAACTTTTTCGCCCCTCTTCTGAGCATGAAGCTGGGGGATAAACGCTAAAAAAAACAAAAACAGGCTGGTGAAAACCAGACGGTTTCCTCGAAACGGGTTGTATTTAAAATGACCTTGGTTTACAATCATTAGGCAAATTCTTTTCAAATTCTTCAAGTTCGCTGTCACGAATGCACTATTAATAAATACTCCTGAAATTTCGAATTGTTGTGATTTTGCGATAAAACAAGGTGCTGGTCTGCCGCTGGTGAGCTGCTTTTGGTGAGCAGGAAGCGAGCTTGGTTGAGGTAAAGGTGTCTGGTTATTCCGGCGTTTTGAAAGGCTAGGGCCGGTACTGGGCAGGACGGCCCGTCTGCCTGAATAAAATTCAGTGTTTATGTCTGCCGCATCAAGCTCCGCTGATGGTTTTGATGGCACTCTTGAACGCCAGAAAAGCCGACCTGAGAATCCGGCTAAATCGTTAAAAAAGGAATAAGGCGCTTATAGGATAAATTTGGCAATGCGCGTCTTTACCCCACCAGTGGCCGCATTTGTCCCTTTTTTTTGCACAACCGGCGGCTGAGAAGTTGCTTTGCTTCAACATTCTACTGCTGGTCGTATGGCACAGGTTCAACGCAACACGTTCATTTTTGTCGTTCAATTTGCTTTCTTATTCCTGTTGTTTCAAGCAGAAGCCGGGCCGACTTCGCTGGCGCAGCGTCTGGTGCAGGGAGCTTTGCTGGCTCTGGTTTTTGCCAGCCTGATCTGGGGCAATTACCGGTATCTGATCTATCCGTATTTACTACCCGGGCGATACGGGGCTTATCTAATCCGGATACCGCTATATCTGACGGCCTGGCTTGTTATTTGGCTTTTCTGCACTGCCTGGACGGACGGAAGCGCCCGCGATTTGCCAACCTATCTGCGCCATATTACTTCTCCAAATCATTATCGGTCACAATGGCGAGCGGTGGTCCAAATTATAGCCCTGTCGGACGGCACCAACATCTATCCTATCTCCATTGGTCATTTCATCATTAGCACCCTTTTTGCACTCGTTTATGCTTTCTTCGAAATCCGTGCCCGGCGCAAGGCCATTCAGCGCGAAAACCGGCAGGCCGAACTGGCGGCCTTGCGGGCGCAGATCAGTCCACACTTCTTCTTCAACGCATTGAATACCGTCTATGGTCAGGCGCTGACGGAAGAGAACAACAAACTGGCCGACCAGCTACAAAAACTGGCCATCCGGGTACGGGAAATGAACCCGCCACCGGTCCGTGAATTCGTAACGAGTCTGGACGAACGGCGCACCGCCCGGCTAACGGCTTTCCTGATTGCAGGCGGCAATTTTCTATACTTCACGTTCCTTAGTTTCAATCATAACTACATTTTTACCCAGCAAACCGTCTGGGAGTTTTTCTGGTCTAGAATTCTGGCCAACCCATCGGGTGCCTTTTTTCGTAGTCTGGTTTTTGCTCTCCTAACTTGGACGCATTACCAATTTATCTACCGCCCGTATTTTCTGACTAAACGGTATTTTCATTACCTGGCGGGTCTGGTATTCTTGTTAGCGGTTCATTGGTTGCTGGGGCTGGTTCAGATGTTTTTTTCGCTGTATCTGCACCTGCATGACTTCCTCAATCAGGGCTTTGAGCGTCTCAATCTCCAGGAGTGGGGCCTGCGCCCATATGCCACCGGCCCGCAAATCTGGGAAAGTATCTGGAATCGGTCTCGAAGTGGTTCTTTCCAGGTACTCATTATGTTTGGAGCCGTTTACTTCCTGAGTGGATGGCTCTATCAAACCATTAACGGGTTGGTAGAAAACCGTAAATGGCAACGACAGCGCCAACAGGCCGAGCAGCACCAGCAGGCCGGTGCGCAAAATCTGACGGCTCAACTGGAACAGCTGGCCAGTGCCTCCGAACCTTCCACTAGATCGGGGGCCGCCCAGAGTCTGCAGCAGGTGACCGATTTGATGGCCTATGTTTCCCGAACGGGAGCCAGTGAACTGGTGCGCGTGGCCGACGAACTGCAGTTTCTGCGGGCGTACATTGCCTTTCAGCGGAAACGGATTCCCGATCATCCATCGATTCTGATTGACTACCAGATTCGGTATGATGAGCAACCCGCTCAAATCGCTTCGATGCTGCTAATCCCGTTTGTCGAAAATGCGTTCCAGTACGGTATTCGGACGGACGGCCCTTGCTTTGTAGATCTGCAACTGGATGTAGAAAAGCAGAGGCTAAGTATGACTATGCTCAACAGTGTGGTACCTAAAACGGTTTTCCACCCGAGTGGCGGTATTGGTTTAGCCAACGTTCGCAAACGGCTCGACTTGCTTTACCCGAATCAGTATACGCTGACGACCGACGAAACGGATGGCGTATTTCGGGTAGTGCTAACGCTCCAACTTTCCGCCTGAAACCGTACCTTTCCAACCGATGAATGCACTTCAACAACCCGCTGCCATGCTCCGTTGCCTTGCCGTCGATGATGAACCGGTTGCGCTGGATGTTATTCGGAATTTTGCCCGGCGGATTCCGTTTGTCCAACTGCGGAATGCCTTCACCAATCCGAATCAGGCGCTGGACTACCTGCGAACGGAGTCGGTCGATCTGGTGTTTCTGGATATTAATATGCCGGTTTTAACCGGGCTGGACTTCGCGCAGGCGCTGGGAAATCTGTCGCTGGTTGTTTTCACCACTGCTTATCCCGAACACGCACTCCAAGGCTACGAACTGAATGTGCTGGATTACTTGCTCAAACCCATTGCGTTTGACCGGTTTTTACAATGCTGCCACAAAGCGCAGGAGCGTCTGCAAACCCGTCTGCCCGCTCAGCCAATCTTTGTCAAGGATGGTTATGAATGGATCGGTATACTGCCGCAATCGATCAAGTACCTGGAAGCGGCCGATAATTATGTAAAAATTGATCAGGGCGGAAAACCGTTACTGGTTCGGACCAGTCTGCCGGAATTGATGGCCTTATTGCCACCGGGCCAGTTTCTGCGGGTGCACCGCTCGTTTGCCGTGAATATTCAATGTGTAAAGCGGGTGGGGCGGGCATTCCTTCAATTGCCGGATCGGGAGATACCGATTGGTCCTTCCTATCGTGATCAGATCGCGCACTGGCTGAACAAGCGCGGCTAGAGTACACAAAAACGAGCCCTCGCTTATTCGGAGGGCTCGTTACGCTCTCATCGGCTAGATTTGGAAAAAACTCAGGCCATTTGGGTAATAAAAGCGCCCCGCTCCGGACCGGCACCCACGACGGAGATGCAGATGTCGTCGCCGGTCTTGACCAGGCCGCTGGTCAAATCGTCGTGCAGCAGCTTGACCGTACTGGTTGCTACCAGGTTTCCGTACGTCTCCACGTTAACGCCAAACTTGGACCGGGGAATGCCGCAGGTTTCGATCAGGTGGTTCAGAAAACCGTTGGTCAGCACGGGGCTGGCCTGGTGGGTGTAGATTTTCCGGACGTCGGTTAGATACGTCGGTCGGTTCTGAATCAGGGTCTGGTGGTTCAGCATCATGCCCTTCATGTAGTACTCCTTCACACGATCGCCCGCCATACCGAAGCAGGAAAGTTCTTCCGACTTAGCCTGACCCGGCGGATTCAGCGCCCCCCCGCCCATGTAATGAATCAGCGGATCGTCGAAACCGCCTTCCAGACCAAACGCCAGCGAATCGCGGGAGTAGAAGGCCAATCCGCCCCGGTAACCGGTTTTGCGCAGCACGAGCGCTGAAGCCCCGTCTGAGAAAAGCGCCGACGACATCCAGAGCGAGCGGCCCAGCGGATGCACCGGATTCTGTTTGTAAAGCGGGGTCTGGGTATAGAGACTGCTCAAACTGTAGGCTACAATCAGGATGTTTTCGGCGGAAAGTTGCGTGGCAAGCTGCATGGCGCGGGCCATTCCGGCGCAGCCCGCACCCAGTTGAACCGGCACCACAGAATCCGGAATCTGTAAGTTTTTCAGAAAATAAAACGCATCCTGATCCAGCAACACCTGATACGGCGAGCAGGTGACAATAATAGCGGCATCGATCTGGTGGGGCGAAATCTGGGCGTTGGCGAGTGCTTCCCGGGCCACCTCCGTGACGACCTCCTGATTCTGGAAAACGTCGGGCGCCCAGCTTTTCGACCGTACGCCCAGGACTTTTTCAACCATCGGACCATCCAGGTACTTGGAAGGGTTTTTTCGATCAGGGACCTGAAAGGATTCGGCCCAGTCGGCGATGGGCGTAGGTTCGGCAACGTAGCTGCTCAAACCGGCAATCGCCAGTTGCACCGGACGCACCGGTGGCTGAGAAGGGGAGGATGACATTAGTGGTATGTTGTTTTTCGTGAGAAGAAAGCCGTTTTACGGGATCGTCTTTCCGTTTGCCGTGAAAATACCAACATACGGGTTTGAATAATCAGACAATTTATGCAACGTGTCGGATTACTTATTTGAACCGGGCAAAACCGGCTTTGAGTTAGCAACCGGTTCTCCGCGCAGGGATTGGGTAAGCTGACCGCCGGCAAAAAAAGCTCCGGAAGAACAACGGTTGCCGCTGATCTTCCGGAGAGCAATCGGGCCAGCCTAAATTACCAACGGGTGAGTCCCAGCAGCTTTTGCCCTAAGTCGCTTAATTCGGCCGTTTGGTAGCGGGTTTGCTCCCAGCCGCGCGGGTCGCCGGGAAACGCGTACCCCTCGGGGGCTTTGCGGTCGCGCCAGGACGTGATGCGCCACTGCCGCAGGGCTTCGTTGTCTTCCTGCGCGGGCATCATGGAAATGTACTGCGCAATCCGGACCTTGTTACCCGACACGTTCGGGCGGATACCGTGGGGCTGCGTGCTATTGAAAATCAGTAAGTCACCGGCTTCCATCTTCACCTTCACCAACTCAAAGCCGGTGGTGTCGGGCTTGAAATGATCGCGGTCGGCGGGTTGGGTCAGCTTCCAGGTGTCGTAGGTGCGATACAACTCGGGAATGCACTGAAAACCGCCCATGTTTTCGTCGGTCTGATCGGCCAGCGCCAGTACGCCCTGCACGTTCTGCGGTTTGGTTTCCGGATCGTAATCCCAGTGAATGAATCCTTTAAACTCAAAGCCGGGCCGGGCGGGCAGGTTCAGGTTGGCGCGGTCGATGGTCACCCAGAGTTTTTCGGTACCCCAGATGTCCACGAACGCATCGTAAACGCGGGGCGTCTGGCGGTTGTCCCAGAGGTATTGATGGTTATAAATTTCAACCATGCCACTGTTGGTCAGTTCCTTCATCTTCATTTCGGCGCGGGGCGGGGCGTACCAGGTTGCGGGATCGTTGGGGTCTTTTTCCTCGAATGTCCAGAGCAGTTGCGCCAGGCGTTCGGCCTGCTCTTTGGGGACGGCATTTTTAATGACGATGTACCCGTTCTCGACCCAGAATTTCCAGTCGTCTTCCGACAGGACGCGCAACGGTTTGCCGTTGGAGCGGTCGTTGAGTTTCAGGTGGCTGCTGGTGGCCGTCGACGGGTTTCCGGGAATATCTTTGTGGGCATTGTCCGGCAGCATCGTCGGATTCAGGGTCGGCGTCATCGTTTCCATAGAATGGTATTGATTTTAGATTGAATAGGACAAAGGTAGCGGTGCGCCCGGCTGAAGACTACACCTTGAATAGCCACTATTTGAACTGTATTGATATGAATAAACTATTCTTGACCGCTGGATGTATAAATTTGTGCAAATCAATACCGTCATGAAAGCTTATCTGGAGGAAATACAGGCCGATACCAACAGTTCGTTTCGTCTGCTGCTAACCCCACACCTGAACGATTTTTTTCTATGGCACTTCCATCCGGAATACGAACTGGTGTTTATCGAAAACGCCGACGGACCCCGGCACGTTGGCGACCATCTTTCGCGCTACGAAGGCAGCGATCTGGTTTTTATCGGTTCGTACATTCCGCACCTGAACTTCGATTACGGGGTTCGGACGGATTACAGGAAGGTGGTGGTTCAGATGCGCGAGGATTTTCTGCGGGATAATTTCCAGAAAATGCCGGAGCTGGCCGACATCGCCCGGCTTTTTGAAATGGCGCGCCGGGGCATTGCTTTTCACGGAAATACGAAGCGGCAGGTGGGCCGGCGGCTGGTGCGGTTTCACCAGTTATCGCATTTCCGGCAGTTGATTGAGCTGCTGGAAATCTTCCAGATACTGGCAACATCGCCCGAATACACGCTGCTCAACAGCCGCCCGGTTGAGTCGCCCTACACCATGAAAGAGCAGCAACGGCTCCAGCGCGTATACCGGTTTATCGATGATCATTACGGACGAAAAATCGAGGTGGCCGAACTCGCCGACCTAACCCACCTGACCATACCAGCGTTTTGCCGGTATTTCAAAAAGATGACCCGAATGACGTTCACCGAGTTTGTCAACCAGCACCGGGTCCGGGAGGCCAAGCGGTTGCTGCTGGCCGACCAAACCGTTACGGAAGCCTGTTTCGCCAGTGGTTTCGAGAGCTTGTCGTACTTCAACCGGATTTTCAAGAAGCTAACCGGCCAAAATCCGATGGCGTTCCGGCAGCAGCACCGGTAACCGCATCCGACCCCCGGGCGGGGGTTGGATGTCGCGCTAGCTCTCCGGGGAGCTTTGTCGCTGCCAGAAAAAATAGAAGGGGATGCCGGTGGCAATCAGTCCCAGACCCATGAGGGCTTCGCGGGGTTGTTCCAGGAGCGTGATGATCACCAGGGTCAGGCAGAAGAGGCAGAAAACGATGGGCAATACCGGGTAGCCAATAACTCGGTAGGGGCGGGGCATATCGGGGTGGGAGCGACGGTAAAGGATGACGCCCAACGCCGTGGCGCCGTAGAAAATAAACGACGCGAACACCAGCATGTCCGTCAACTGATCGAACGAGCCGGACCACACCAGCGCTACCGACCAGACTCCCTGCCAGACGATCGAGACCGAGGGCGTCCGGAACTGGGCGTGAATCTGGGAGACGGAACGGAAAAATAACCCGTCGCGAGCCATCGCGTAGTAAATCCGGGCTGAAGTCAGGATGGTGCTGTTCGTGGCGTTGAAGGTCGTGCACAAAATCAGAACTGACACCAGCGAGGCTCCCGTTGCCCCGCTCACCCGCCGGATCACCTCAACGGCGGCAATTTTCTCCGGCGTTCGGCTGAGGGCCATCAGGTCTTCAATCGGCAGCACGTACACATACATGGCATTCAGCAGCAGGTAGACCCCCATGACAAAGAACGTTCCCAGGCCGAGCGCCAGCGGTAGATTTCGCTGCGGATTCTTGATTTCTTCACCAATGAATGCGATGTTGTTCCAGCCGTCGTAGCCCCAAAACGCGCCGAGGGAGGCAATGAATAGGGCTTTCACCAGCACCAGCCCACTCATAGACCCCGCGTCGAAAACCGGGCTGTTGTGGTTCAGGTTGGCAAAACTACCCAACGGAGAGCTAAAACCCATTGCACTCAGCCCGACGATGGTCAGCAGAATGGCGGAGGTCAGCACCCAGCTCACGGCCCCGGCAAACCGGATGCCCCGGTAATTGATCAGACTGAGAAGCGCAATCAGAGCCGATGCGATGATTTTTGTTAGGAAACCCGCTTCATCGTCCAGCGCCAGTAAGCCGATCAGCGACTGGGCGAAGATGTGCGCCAAAGCCGCCACGGAAGCTGTTCGAACCACCGTGAAGTTGCTCCAGCCGTAGAGAAAGGCAAAAAAGCGGTTGTAAACCTTTTGGTAGTAGGCGTATTCCCCGCCCGACTGCGGAAACATCCCGGCCATTTCGGCATTGGTCAGCGCCCCGGCCAGACTCACCAGTCCGGCCAGCAGCCAGCAAAGCAGAATCAGGCCGGGCGACTGCAATTCGGCGGCCATCGGAGCTACCTTCTTGAACACGCCCGACCCAACCATCGTGCTTATGACCAGAATAATGGCAGTCGGTAGACTAAGAACGCGGGCGAGCTTGGCGACGGGTTTCATCGGCTCATAGCGTTAGGTCGGTGACGCCCAGACCCGGCAACCCGTTGGGGCGCATGATGCCGTCTTCGATGATAAAACCGCCTTTGACAACATCTTCGGCGAGGTCAAGGCTACCGTCCAGATCGATGTAGCGGGTGTTTGGGCAGGCAAAAGCCGCGTGCAGAGCCGCCGTGATGCTGACGATGCTTTCGTCGTTGCAACCCCAGAATAAGTCAATGTGACTCAAGCGGGCCACCGTTGCAATGTCGAACGCGCCCCGGATGCCGCCACATTTCATGAGCTTGATGTTGAAAATACCGAAAGGCTGTGGCTGCTGCGCCAGTTTCAGCGCGGCTTCACCGCCTTTCAGGGACTCATCGGCCGCCAGCCGCTGCCGGATTGCGAGCGGCAACGTCCGGAGTTCTTCCTCCGTACCCACCGCCAGCGGTTGTTCGATCAGCTCCACGTTGGCGTCGTCGGTCTGGCTAACGAACCGGATCAACTGGTCGGCATTGTAGCCTTGGTTGGCATCGACGCGCAGCACCAGGTCCGGGCCGAATTGTTCGCGGAGGGTTCGAATTCTTCCGATATCTTCGGCCACATCGAGCCCCGTTTTTACCTTCAACACCCGGAAGCCCTGCTGCACGTAGTCGCGGGCGGCTTCCAGCGTTTCGGCAATGTTCATGATGCCGATGGTGATTGAAGTGGGCAAAGCCGCGATTTTTTGTCCGTACAGTTCGACCACCGGAATACCCAGCAACTGCCCCAGGGCGTCGTGCAACGCAATGTCGAAAGCCGCCAGGGTACCGGGCAGGTTCGGAAAAAGCGCCTGAACTTCGTCGATTAGCTGGAAGGCATGGCGGATATCGCGTCCGACAAACTGCTGAATGGCATCGCTCTGCAGGTTAAGCAGGGTCTGGTCCGGCGATTCGCCCACCACTTCCGGCGACGGATTGGCCGCCCCTACACCGACAATTCCGTTGGCGAGTTCGACGGTCAGAAAGATGTTTTCGACGGTGGAAATGGTCTGGTAAGCAATCGTATACGGTTTGGTCAGGGCCAGGTCCCGGCGGAAAGCCCGGATCGATTTAATCTGCATGGGAAACGGGTTTTTGGACTAACTGACGGATTTGCGGCACCACCGGCGCGACGCCCTCTTCCAGCGGCAACAGCACCGGGATGCCCAGCCGTTCGGCGTATTCCTGCTGGAATTGTTTGGCTTCGTCCAGCGTACATTCTTCCGTGTTCAGGGCCAGGGCCAGCACTTGTGCGCCAAACTTCTGAATGATTTCAATTTCCGATTCCACCGTCGGGATTTTGCCCCAATGCGGTTCATAGTCAAAATACCGGCGTTTGGGCGCGTGCATCAGGACCACGTGCCGCGCATTGCCGGAAATCATGAACTCCAGGCCACACGGCCCGCTGGGATTTCGTAGCGCCGACTGCCCTTCAAGGAGTAAAACATCCGCCCCGGTTTCGCGCCAGCACGACACCAGTGCGTGTTCGATTTCGCCGGAAATAAAATCATTGAGGGTCGAGTCGAAAATAAAACCGTATTGACCGCCCTGCAACCAGCCGGTTTGACCGGTATAAACCATCTGGGCATTCAGGCCGGCGGCCTGGCAAGCCTGGGTCAGCAGCCGGGTGGTGGTTCGTTTGCCCATTGCGCAGTCCATGCCCAGAACAGCGATGATCGGGGCGGTAATGTTGAAAACCTCCCCCGACCAGAAATGCAGTTCGGCGCGGGGCTTGGGGCGTCGGATATCAATCAGTTGGGCATTGTGTTCAGCCGCCAGTTGCACCAGGTTCGGCCGGTCGGCCAGCAAATCGTGCAGGCCGTTGACGACCGAGATGCCTTTTTGCAGACAGGTTTCAATTAAAAATAAGACTTCCAGCGGCAGAATCCCGCCCGTCGTAGCCACGCCCACAATACCGTATTGCACCGTTCCGACGGTTTCCAGGGCCTCTTCCAGCGAGGCAAACACCGGAATCTGACGGTTTTTTCCATCCAGCACCTCGCCCGCATCCCGTCCTGCCGTGGGCGGATCAATAACGCCAACGATGGTATACCGTTCACTGTCACGAATGAGTCCGTGGGCGGTTTTGGCGTTTGGGGTAGCCAGCAAGCCGTTTGTTAAGAGAAGAGCGCGATTAGCCATTGTTTTTTATATATGAAGCGGCAAAGAAAGTGCATTCTGATGAATCATTACTAAAATTTCAGTATTACTGGTATTTGCCTGATAAAATGTTTAAAAACTCCACTTTTATCTACCATTTATTCCGGCTCGTAAGAGGATCCGACTCGTAAATCGGATAACAAAACCTGCGTTTTTCAGGTCCTACCAGTAGGACCAACCCCTTGGGGTTGGATTCATGGTGCAGGTGTGTGTAGAACTAGAAGAGGAGACAATATGCGTATACTTTGGAGCTATCTCAAACCGTACCGCTGGCTGGTGGTTTTTTCGCTGGGCCTGGCGGGGATCAGTCAGATTCTGACGATGATTGACCCGTTGATTTTCGGGAAAATTATCGACGAGTACGCGACCAAACCGGCGGTCCGGCCCGAGAACGAACTGGTGCAGGGCGTTTTGTTCTGGTTGCTGGTGGCGGTGGGCATCGCTACGCTGGCGCGGTTGGCCAAATCGTTTCAGGAATATTTTATGCGGTTGGTGGTGCAGCGGTTTGGGACGCAGGTGTTTAACGATGGACTGAAACAAACGCTCCGGCTGACGTTTCAGGAGTTTGAGGAACAGCGGAGTGGCGAAACCGTGGCGCTGCTGCAAAAAGTCCGGACCGATACCGAAAAATTTATCAATGCCTTCATCAACGTCCTGTTTTCGTCCATCGTCGGCATGGGGTTTCTGATCTGGTACGCCATCACCAAACACTGGGCGCTGATTCCCATTTTCATCATCGGTATCCTGGTGCTGGGCGGGCTGACGGGTTTGCTGAGCAAGCAGATCAAAACCGTGCAGCGGGCAGTCAACCGGCAAACCGTCAAGCTGTCGGGGGCCATTACCGAGTCGCTGCGCAACATTGAATTGGTGCGGAGCCTGGGACTGACGTTTCCGGAAATTCGTCGCCTGAAACAGTATACGCAACGGATTTACGAACTCGAAATGGAAAAAACGCGGCAGGTGCGCCAGCTTTCGTTTTTCCAGGGTACCACGTTGAACGTACTGAAACAGTCCATTCTGTTTGCGCTGCTCTGGCTGATTTTCCGGGATGTACTGACCACCGGCGAACTGATTTCGATGCAGTTTATCTCGACAGCCATTTTTGCCCCCTTGCAGGATCTGGGCAACATCATCCTGTTTTACCGCGAAGCCGAAGCCTCTCTTTATTCATTCAATAGCCTCATGCAGAAGCCCATCGAGCGTCGGCCCGATGATTCGATTGATTTCGGCGTATTGGAGCATCTGCGTTTCGAAAACGTTATTTTCCGTCACCAAACGGCCAAGCAGAACGCCATGGACGGTATTTCGTTCCGGATTGGTATGGGCGAAACCGTTGCATTCGTGGGGCCGTCGGGTTCCGGTAAATCGACGCTGGTGAAGCTGCTGCTGGGCCTGTACAAGCCGGTTTCGGGCGAAATCTACTTCAACGACGTTCCGGCGAGCCAGATTCGCTATAATCCAATGCGTCGGCAGATCGGATTTGTAACGCAGGATACGCAGTTGTTTGCCGGTACGATCAAGGAAAATCTGTTGTTTGTCAAGCCCGAAGCTACGGATGAAGACATTCGGGAAGCCTTGCATAAAGCTTCCTGCGACCAGCTGATTGCCCGCTCCGACAAAGGCATCGATACGGTATTGGGTGAAGGCGGAATGAAACTGTCGGGGGGCGAAAAACAACGGATTTCCATCGCCCGCGCCCTGATCCGGCACCCACGCCTGCTGATCTTCGACGAAGCCACTTCGGCCCTGGATTCGCTGACCGAAGAGGCCATTTCCGCCACCGTCCGCAGCATTTCGGCCCGGCGCGAGCAGATCACCATCCTGATTGCCCACCGCTTATCGACCATCATGCACGCCGACCGGATCATTGTGCTGGAGCGGGGCCAGATTGCCGAAACCGGTACCCACGCCGAACTCCTTGAACAGAAAGGGTTATATTACGCGATGTGGCGTCAGCAGATTGGGGAACGGCGGCAGGATCAGGAAGTAACGGAGAAAATGCCGGTGATTTAGCGCATTGATGCCAGCAACTTAACTAATTGTTACCCCAGTCGGCAAGGTCAAAACTTAACCTTCCACCCGCATCGTTCAGGACTTATCTTTTGGACTTTTCTTATCAGGCAATTAACCTTGATTAAGGTAAAGACGGGAGCGGTCTACTCTTTAATGCATGGATTAGGAGACGACGATTGATGCATCCACTGTATTTTATTACGTTTATCTTTGTATATTTGTTTACCTAATGCGTCAAATTTTGTTTACATCATAAGTATAATGAAAGAGGATTCTCTGGCTAACAAAGCTTACAGCGAGTTGAGAAGGAAGATTTTGTCCAATCAGTTGGTGTCGGGTATGCGGCTCAAGGAGGATATTTGGGCTACCCGTCTGGACGTAAATCGGATGGCGATCCGGGAAGCCCTCACCCGGCTTTTGGGCGAGCAGCTGGTTGTACTGGGCGAAAAAGGCGGTTTTTTTGTGAAATCCTTAACGGCTGCCGATATTCAGGAAATCCGTGAATTGCGGGAAGTTCTAGAGTTAGGAGCCTTGCGGCTGGCTATACAAAAGATTGACAGCCAGCATATTGAAGAGCTGGAGCGAATTTGCGATGATTTTACCTCCATGATCCAGCGCGGCTATTTCGGTGGAGCTTGTGAAGCTGACGTTAAATTCCACGAAACCCTTATCGATAGCGCAAACAACGAAAAACTCCGTACTCTTTATCAGGCCGGTAACATTCCGCTTTTCCACCAGAAGTTAGGGCAATCGCAGACCCACATGGATGACTATGAGCTGACCGATATGGAACACCGCCAAATCCTGAAAGCTTTAAAGGAGAAAGACCTCAAACTTGCCGAAGAAACCCTCACCAAACACCTCATCCGGGGGCAGGTCGCTTCGCTGGACCTCGAATAATCCCTCTTTTACCTACCCCCGAAAAGCCGGGAAACCGCTTCTCTTTCTATTCCGCTCTGCTCGGCTTGCTAGCCGCTTTGGCTCTCCCTTTTCTTCTCTGATATCGCAGAAAGGCTCCGTGCCGTCTCGGATGGTCACCCGCTTCACCCGCGTGATCAATTTCATTAAAATTTTTATGTTAAGTTTTTTGTTTACAAAATTTGTATATTTTTGTCAGCATAAATAGTCTCTTTGGATTCGGCCCGGTCGGAATTCATGTGAGCTTTGAAAAAGCTATTCTCCACTTCCATTTAGAAAAAGCGCTGATCCGCCTAGTTCAGCAAGCGTAAATAAAGTTCAGGGCAAGTAGAGCAGAAGGTAGTAAACGGATTTGCTCTGAATTTATTTACGATTCTCAATCGTCTTTTGCATGTCCGGGTTAACCCGGGGTTTTGATAGTCAAATTGAATTACCGATCAATTAGTCGATACCATAAATCCTGTTTAACCCGATTGATGTATGAAAAGAAGAGACTTTTACCAGCCAGGACCGGCTTTCATCCTCCTGATTGCCTTGGTGCTTAGTACGTTCGGCCCGCTGGCCGCCCAGGATAACCGCGAAATACAGGGAACCGTACGGGAAAAAGTCGGTCAGGTTGCCCTGCCGGGTGTCAATGTGGTGATTAAAGGAACCAGTCGGGGCACCAGCACAAATGCCGAGGGTGGGTTCTCCCTCAACGCCAAGCCAGAAGACGTTCTTATATTCTCGTTTATCGGTTACGTTAGCCAGGAAGTAGCCGTCGGTAACCAGACAACCATCAATATTGAATTAAATACCGACGTACAGGCGCTAAACGAAATTGTGGTGACAGGGTATTCGGCGCAGCGCAAGAAAGACATTACGGGTTCGGTGGCGATTGTCGACATGAAAGCCGTCAAATCCGTGCCCGCGGGCTCGGCGGTTCAGGCGCTTCAGGGCCAGGCATCGGGGGTCAACGTCATTAGCTCGGGCGTACCGGGGGCCAACAGCCGCATTTTTGTACGGGGAGTCACGTCCTTTGGCGATACCCAGCCGCTGGTGATTGTCGACGGTATTCAGGCGGATTTAAACAACATCAGCGCCGACGATGTCGAGTCCATCCAGGTTCTGAAAGATGCCGGTGCTGCGGCCATTTACGGGGTGCGGGGTGCCAACGGGGTAATTGTGGTTACGACGAAAAAAGGGAAATCCGGTCGCCCAACCGTTACCTACGATGCTTATTACGGCACCCAACGCCCCCTGCCGGGTAATCCGTTTGACCTCCTGAACGCCCAGGACTTCATGAAGGTGGTGCAGATTGCCACGCCCAACAATCCGATTTTTGCCAACGGAATGCCCGATTATCTGTATGCCGGTCCGGGGGTGGCCGGGGTCGCCAAGGCCGGGGACCCCGCCGTCGATCCCGCCAAATACAGCTTCGATCCCATCAACACCGCCAATAATTACCTGATTCAGCAAGTCAACAAAACCGGCACCGACTGGTTTCACGAGCTTTTCAAACCGGCTCCGATGACTAACCATACGCTCACGGCCAGCGGAGGGACCGAAAAATCCAACTACCTGTTTTCCTTCAATTACATTAACCAGCAGGGCACGCTGATCGAAACATATCTGAAACGGTATTCGGCCCGGATCAATACCGGCTTTAAAATCGGCGATCACATCCGCATCGGGGAAAACGCCAACGTCTACTACCGCCAAAGCCCAAGCTTCGGCAACCAGGCCGAGTTTGGCAACCTCTCAGCCGTTTACAAAATGATGCCGATCATTCCGGTCTACGACATCAGGGGCAACTACGGCGGAACGTTCGCCGGACCGTCGCTGGGCAGTAACCAGAACCCGGTGGCTATGCAGCACCGGACCCGCAATAACCGCGACCATTCCTGGAATATCGTTGGGAATATGTACGCCGAGGTGGATTTTCTCAAGCATTTTACCGCGCGCACAAGCTTCGGCGGCACCGTCACCAACGCCTACAACCAGGCGTTTAGCTTTACTCAGTACGACAACAAGCAGGGCAACAGTTCCCCAAACAGCTACAGCGAAAGTTCCAGCTACAGCAGCACGCTGATGTGGACCAATACGCTGAATTACAGCAACCTGTTCGGAAAACACAACCTTCAGGTGCTGGCCGGTTCGGAGATTGTCAAAAATACGGGCCGGGGCGTCGGTGGGAGTTCACAGGGCTTTTTTGCCACCGATTACAATTACCTCGTCCTGGGAAACGGCACCGCCGGGGTGACCAACTTCAGCAACGCCTTTGTGAACAGTTTGTATTCACTGTTTGCCCGGGTCGATTACGCCTTTGACGACAAATACCTCGTCGGGGCTACCATTCGCCGGGACGGTTCCTCGCGCTTCGGTTCCGACATGCGGTTTGGGGTTTTTCCATCGGTTTCGCTCGGCTGGCGCGTTACCGGCGAGCCGTTCATGAAAGACATTTCCTGGCTGAACGAGCTAAAGCTGCGGGGCAGTTACGGAGTCCTGGGTTCGCAAAATAACGTTAGCCCGGAAAACGCCTTTAGTCTGTACGGGGGTGGGTACGGCAATGCTTATTACGACATCGGCGGAACCAGCAACAGCGTCCGGCAGGGCTTTATCCAAACCCGGATTGGCAACTCCCGGACCGGCTGGGAAGAAAACGTTGTATCGAACGTCGGCTTCGACGCTACCTTCCTGAACAACAAACTGGATGTGTCGGTGGAATACTACCGCAAGTCGGTCAACGGTTTGTTGTTTACGCAGCCGCTGCCCGCAACCGTGGGTGGAGCTACGGCGCCCGTGGTCAACATCGGCGACATTCGGAATACGGGGCTGGACGCGTCGGTAACGTTCCGGGGGCGCATCGCCAATGACCTACAATTTTCCGTCGGAACCAACATCACCACGTATAAAAACGTGGCGGTCGAAATTCCGAATCCCGGTTACTTTGATGTGGCCAGTTTGCAGGGCATGGGCACATTGGTCCGCAACCAGAAAGGTCAGCCGGTTAGTTCGTTCTATGGGTATGACGTAATGGGGCTCTTTAATTCGGAACAGGAGGTGGCCGAAGCACCCGCCCAGAGTGGGGCGGCTCCGGGCCGTTTTCGGTACCGCGATGTCAACGGCGACGGGGCCATTACGCCCGAGGACCGGACGTTTCTGGGCAGCCCGAACCCGGATTTTACCTACGGCCTGAACCTCGGCCTGAACTACAAAGGCTTCGATTTTTCAACCATTTTCTACGGTTCGCAGGGCAACGAAATCATCAATACCATCCGTTCGTACACCCATTTTTACGCCGGTTACATCGGTAATAAAAGCAACGTCTTACTAAATGCCTGGACGCCGGAGAACACCAACACCACCGTACCCAAAATTGAAACCGGAACGTCGCTGAGCACCTCGGGCGCCCTCAACTCCTACTTTGTTGAGGATGGCTCATACCTGCGGCTGCGGTCGCTGATTCTGGGCTATACCCTCAAACCGTCGGGATTGCAGAAGGTGGGTATCAACAAATTGCGGGTTTACGGGCAGGCGGCCAATCTGTTTACCATCACCAATTATACCGGTCTGGACCCTGAGTTGGGCGGCAGCAGTTCCAACTTCGGCATCGACTATGGTAATTATCCCAACAACCAGCGGACGTTCCTGCTGGGCGTCAACCTCTCGTTCTGAAACCGATCCTGTTCAACCCAAGCAATCATGAAAAGCTATTCCTTTAAACTGATTCTGACAGGCTTAATCGTGTTTTTTTCGGCCTGCAAAAACGAATTTCTCGAAGAAGAACCCATTGGTTCCATCAACGAAAACACCCTGGCGAGTCGCGCCGGCATCAACGGAGTGCTGGTGGGAGCTTACTCCCTGCTCGACGGGGTGGGGGCGACGGGCGGGGGCATCTGGAGCAGCCCGACCGTTATGGCCAGCGTAGCTTCCGACGATGCGCACGTTGGCACCGAACCCAACGGCTTGCTGGCGTCCTACGAAGCCTACACCCACGACCCGACCACCTCCGCCACCAACGAACGCTGGCAGTTTCTGTACGCGGCCGTTCAGCGCGCCAATGATGTGTTGCGGTTGTTGCCGAAAGTGGCCGGTTTGTCGGCCGATGAAGTTACGCAGCTTCAGGCCGAAGCCCGGTTTTTGCGGGCGGTTTACCACCTGGACGCGGCCAAATTGTGGCGAAATGTGCCTTTTGTGGATGAAACCGTTACCTACGACGCCGGTAATTACAACGTCAGCAACACGGAGCCGATCTGGCCGAAAATTGAAGCGGATTTGCAGTTTGCTGCCGACAACCTGACGCCCACCAAGGCCGATGTAGGGCGGGCCAACCAATGGGCGGCCAGGGCGTTTCTGGCAAAAGTCTATTTGTTTCAGCACAAATACACCGAAGCCAAACCGCTGCTGGCCGACATCATTGCCAACGGAACAACCGCCAACGGCAAGAAGTACGCCCTGGCCGAACAGTATTTCGACAACTTCCGCACCGACAAAAAACACGGTCCCGAAGCAGTTTTTACCGTGCAGATGTCGGTGTATGACCGGGCCAACGGCGCCAACGGCAACGGGGCCGATATGTACAACGGGCCGTTCGGCGGGCCGCCTTCCTGCTGTTACGGTTGGTTGCAGCCCTCGTTTGATCTGGTCAATGCCTACCAGACCGATCCAAACACGGGGCTGCCGCTGATGGACACCTACAGCCAGACGCCCGTCAAAAACGATCAGGGCCTTTCTTCTTCGGCTCCTTTCACGCCCCATACCGGTACGCTGGACGCCCGACTCGACTGGGTGGTCGGTCGGCGCGGCATTCCGTACCTCGACTGGGGGCTGCACCCGGGCATGGCCTGGATTCGGCAGCAGAATACGGGCGGTCCTTATAGCGTCATCAAAAACATTGCCTGGCAGGCCCGCATTGCGACCGATCGGGAAAATGCCAATACCAACAACCCGTACAACATGATCCGGTTTGCGGACGTGCTGCTCTGGGCGGCCGAAGTCGAAGTGGAGGTTGGAAGTCTGGCTCAGGCTGAAGCGTATGTTAACCAAATTCGGGCGCGGGCGGCCAATCCGGCGGGGTTTGTCAGGAAATACATCGACAATGCCGCCCCGTTGAAAGGCTTTACAAACGAACCGGCCGCCAATTACAAAGTGGGTCTTTACACCGGTCAGTTTGTGCAGAAAGGGCAGGAATTTGCCCGTCAGGCGGTTCGATTTGAACGGCGTCTGGAGCTGGCGCTGGAACACCACCGGTTTTTTGACCTGCAACGCTACGACAAAGGCAGCGGTTTCATGGCGACTCTGCTGAACAAATACCTGAACTACGAAGCCGCCGTACCCAATTATTTTAACCAGGATTACATGAAAGGTGCTTTCTTCACCAAAGGAAAAAATGAACTGTACCCGATTCCGCAGGCTCAGATTGACCTGAGCATGAAAGATGGCCAGGCAACGCTGAAACAAAACCCAGGCTATTAACTTTCTGACTATTCCACCATGAAAACCTCCAACACCCCTCCAACCCCCGCTTCGCCCGAACAGGACGCCCAGACCCGACGCTCGTTTCTGCGTTCGGCGGGCCTGGGCGCCACGGCCCTGGGTTTGCTTCCCATGGCCTGTTCGACCGGAAAACAACCCGCTCAGTCCACCGCCGGAAAACAACCCATTCAGGGCTTCGAACGGACGCAGGAAGCCAGCACCGCTAAAAAGTGGACCCCCGTCTCGGACCGCAAAGTTCGCGTCGGTATTGTTGGCTACGGCCTGTGTAAATTCGGGGCCGAGTTTGGCTTTCAGAACCACCCGAACGTCGAGATTGTGGCCGTCAGCGATCTTTTCCCGGATCGCTGCGAACAACTGGCCAAAGCCTGCCGCTGTTCCAAAACGTACCCGTCGCTGGAAGAGCTGGTCAAGGACGACCGTATTGAAGCGGTTTTCATTGCCACCGACGCCCCCAGCCACGCCAAACAAGCCATCCTGGCCCTGCAACACGGCAAGCACGTGGCCTCGGCGGTTCCGGCCGTGTTCGGTTCCCTGGAAGAAGCCGATCAGTTGTACGAAGCCGTGAAAACCAGCGGGAAAAAGTACATGATGTTCGAAACGTCCTGCTTCCACGAGGATCTGTACGCCATGCGCCAGATTTACAATGCGGGCGGGTTGGGGAAGCTCGTGTATTCCGAAGGAGAGTATTACCACTACATGGATGATCCGCTGCCGTCGTACAAAGAATGGCGCGTCGGTTTGCCCCCGCAATACTACCCAACCCATTCCAACGCCTACTACATCGGCGTTACGGGCGGCAGTTTTACCGAAGTTTCCTGTTTGGGGATACCCAGCATTGTCAACCAGCTCAAACCGGCCAACAATCGCTACCAAAATCCTTTTGGCTCCGAAATCGCCCTGTTCCGCACCAGCGAAGGGGGCATGTCGCGGATGGCTGTGAGTTGGGACACGCCCGGCGACCACGGCGAACGGGGCCGGATTCGCGGGCAGAAAGGTTCATTCTACGGGCGTTACGAAGGGCTGGAAAAAGCGCTGCCCGATCTGATTCGTCCGGCGCTGCCCCCCGGTGTTGACGCCGGAGGACACGGCGGCTCCCACGGTCGACTGACGGACGAGTTCATTACGGCCATCTTGCAGGACCGGCAGCCGCTCGTAGACATCGCCATGGCCCTGAACCTGACGGTTTCGGGAATTGTCGCCCACCAGTCAGCAATGAAAAGCGGGGAGACGTTGAAAATTCCACAGTACAAAATCCTATCCTAACGCATGAATCACCCTACAACAAAACACTTCCTGAAGCGTCGTGAATTCCTCAACAAAGCTGGGTTGTCGGCGGCTGCGCTGTCGGTGGCACCCCGGTTTGCCTTTGCGGCTCCGTCGGCCCAGGACCGTAAAGTCCGGGTTGGCATTGTCGGCGGACGGTTTGGGCTGGGATTTTATTTTCACGAACACCCCAACTGCATCGTCGAAGCCGTCAGCGACCTGCTGCCCGACCGCCGGGCCGCGCTCATGAAAACCTACAAGTGTTCAAAGAGTTACGAGTCGCTCGACAAGCTGCTGCGTGACCCCAAGGTGGAAGCGGTTTTTCTGGCCACCCCGGCCCCCGATCACGCCAACCACGTTCTGGCGAGCCTGAAAGCGGGCAAGCACGTTTTGTGCGCGGTTCCGGCGGCTCTGACGCTGGACGATTGCGCCAAACTGCGGGATGAGGTCAAGCGGAGCGGCCTGACGTACATGATGGCCGAAACGACCACGTACCGGCAAAGTACGATTTCCGTCAAGAAAATGTACCAGGAGGGAAAGTTCGGAACCATCTTCAGCGCGGCCGCCGAATACAACCACCCGGGGCTGGAAGTCCTGTATTTTGAAAATGGCAAAGCGACCTGGCGGCACGGTTTACCGCCCATGCTCTACCCGACGCATTGCACCGCTTTCCTGATTGCGGTAACCGGCGAGCGCCTGACTCACGTCAGCGGCATGGGTTGGGGCGACGACAGCCCGGTGTTGAAGGGCAACCCTTACAAGAATCCGTTCTGGAACGAAACCGCGTTTTTCAAAACCAACCGGGGAACGCCGTTTCGGGTGGAAGTCAACTGGCGGGGGGCGCTGCGCAACGCCGAACGGGGCGAATGGCGGGGCGAAAAAATGAGCTTTTACATGCCCCAGAACGAAACGGGCGACTCCACCATCGTGCGGGTAGCCGATAAGCTGGGGCGCGACGACGGCGGTTTTCAAAACAAAGAAAACACCGTGGAAACGTTTAAACAGCCGCTCTGGTGGGAAACCGATTGGTTGCCGGCCCCCTTGCGGCACAACAGCGGCCACGGCGGATCGCACACGTTCATTACCCACGAGTTTATCGATGCCATCGTTAAAAACCGCCAGCCGGAAGTAAATATTCACGAGGCTCTGGCCTACACCGCGCCCGGCATTGTGGCCCACGAGTCGGCCCTGAAAGGCGGGGAGTACCTGAAAATTCCCAGCTTCGATTAACCCTTCGCCGGGGCGGTGATTGATTCCTGTCTGCCGAACGCGAATCCAGAAAACGAAAAATAAATCAGTTGAATCAATCTGAATTGACAATGAACACGTGGCCGAAATCACAGGAAATTCTCAAAACCAACGAGCAATGGATACCCGGTGGGGTGGTATCGCTCAACCGGAAATCCGACCCCAACATCTGCTTTACCCGTGGAGTGGGCAGCCGCGTCTGGGACGTTGAGGGTAATGAGTACATTGATTATCAGGCTGGTTTTGCGGCTACGTTCCTGGGGCATAATGACCCGGATATCAACGAAGCCGTCCGTCAGGCCATGAACAGCGACGCGGTGCTGATGGGCGCTGGTCCCACGGATCTGGAAGGGCAGTTTGCCGAGCTGTTTTGCAAACACGTTCCGTCGGTCGAAAGCCTGCAGATTACCTCAACGGGTTCGGAGGCCACCTACCACGCCATGCGCATCGCCCGGGCGGTGACCGGCCGCGATCACGTCATTGTGATGCAGGGCGGCTACAACGGCTGGCACAACGACGTGGCCTGCAACGTGATCAGCAGCCTGAACGACGTGGGGCCGCGCGTCAGTCCCGGCGAATATCCGTTCGATGCCATCTCGGCGGGAATCCCGGAAGTGCACAAATCGCTGGTGCACATCGTCAACTACAACGACCTGGATTCGGTGGAGTACATCCTGAAACGGCACCCGGTGGCCTGCCTGATTCTGGAACCCATTTTACAGAACATCGGTATTGTCAAACCCAAAGCCGGTTACCTGGAAGGATTGCGGCAACTGGCCGACGAACACGGTTTTCTGCTCATTTTCGATGAAGTCAAAACCGGGTTTCGCCACGCCATTGGCGGTTATCAAAGCCTGTGCGGTATCCAGCCGGACCTGAGTACGTTCGGGAAAGCCGTCGCCAATGGGTATCCGCTGGGTGTGATTGGTGGGAAAAAGAAATACATGGATTACTTTGTGCACCCGGATCGCGACAAACGCGTTTTGATTGCGGGCACCTACAACGCCTTTCCGCTGACGACCGTGGCCGCGCTGGCTACCCTGCAAAAGCTGACCTCGCCGGTGCACAAGGTCTACGAGCACGTCCATCAGCTGGGTCAACGGCTGGAAGACGGTCTGAACACCATTTTGGCGTCGACGGGGCGGCCTTTCCACCTGGCGCGGCAGGGGTCGGCCTACTGCCTTTATTTCATGGATCACGCGCCGGTTGATTTTCACGACATTGCCGCCAACCACGATTTTGCGTTGGACAAAACCTACCGGGTCAAATTGATTGAGAAGGGAATTTTTAACTTTCCGCTCCCGATCAAACAGGGCAGTATTTCGTTTGCCCACACCGTGCAGGACATTGAAGAAACGCTCGAAAAAACCGAGGACGTGGTGACTCGTTTGTTCCAGCAAATTCCCCATTCTCAAATTGCCTGATTAACACCCACAACGAATGAAGATTACAGCTATTGAAACGCTGGTTTGCCACGCCCGGATGCGGAACTGGATTTTTGTTAAAGTGATCACCGACCAGCCTGGTTTGTGGGGCTGGGGCGAAGCAACCCTCGAATGGCACACCCGCTCGGTGGTGGGGGCCATCGAAGACCTCTCGCAGTTGCTGATCGGCGAAGACCCCCGGCGCATCGAACACCTCTGGCAGATGATGTACCGCCAGCATTTCTGGCACGGCAACGGCATCGTGCGCGGAACGGCCATCAGCGGCATCGACATTGCCCTCTGGGACATTCTCGGTAAAATTCACGGTGTGCCCTGCCACGAACTCTGGGGCGGGCGGGTGCGCGATTACATCCGGCTGTACTGCCACCTGGGCGGGGGCAAAATGGAAGATTTTTACCAGACCCGCCCCGACGATGCCATCCGTTTTGGGGAGCTGGCCCAGCAGGCCGTGGCCGACGGTTTTACGGCTTTCAAGTCAATGGCGGTTCCGGAAACCATGCCGCTGGAAGGCCTGCTGCCCATCCACTACGCCGAAGCCTGCGTAAAAGCCATGCGCGAAGCCGTTGGTAACGGCATTGATATCATGGTCGATTGCCACGCTCGCCCGTCCCCGCGTATGGGGCTGCAATTTGCCAAAGCCCTGGAGCCCTACGGCCTGTATTTCTTCGAAGAGCCCTGCTGGCCCGAAACCGTTGAGGACATTGCCCTGATTCAGCGGGCGGTCAAAACCCCCATTGCCAGTGGCGAACGGCTCGTGGGTATTCATGCGTTCCGCGAGATGTTGGAAAAACGGGCCGTTAGCGTCATTCAGCCCGATATCACGCACTGCGGGGGCCTCAGCGAAGTGCGCCGGATCGCGGCCCTGGCCGAAGCTTACCGGGTGGCCGTGGCTCCGCACAATCCGCAGGGGCCGGTCAGCACGGCGGCTTCCATCGAGTTTGGCTTTGCCACGCCCTCGTACAGCATTTGCGAAAGCGTGCACAGCGACGTTCCGTGGCGGATCGACGTGGTGAGCGAGGGCTTTACGGTGCAGGAGCAAGGGCGGATCGTTTACCCGAATCAGCGACCGGGCCTCGGCATCGAAATAAACGAAAACGAAGTCAAGAAACACCCGTTCCAGCAGGAAGTTCTGCAACGGACATTCTACAAAGACGGCAGCGTCGGCGATTGGTAACGGTATGGTTGAAACAGAAAATGGACGGACAGTGAACAACTTATTCACCAACAGAACCGTCCTGATTAGTGGCGGATTGGGCGACATTGGCCGGGCGATTGCCCTAGCGTTTGCCCGGCAGGGTGCCGCCATCGCCCTGGGCGACATCAGCCCGGCCAGCCGGGCCGAAGCCCTGCGGAACGAACTGCATCAACTGGGCGTCGCAACCCATTATACCCAGGTAGACGTCAGGGATGCCAGCGCCGTGCAGGAGTGGGTGCTGGCCGTCGAGAACAGTCTGGGGGTGGCCGATATCATCATTGCCAATGCCGCAACGGTAACCGTCGGGGGCATTCACCGGATTACGCCGGAACAATGGTCGAACGAAATCCGGGTTAATCTGGACGGTGCTTTTTTTCTGACGCAAAGCGCCACAGCCCGGCTGCTGGCCCATCAGCTTCCGGGTCGGGTGGTATTTGTCGGGAGCTGGGCGGCCCACGCGGTTCATCCGCACATTCCAGCCTACAGCGTTGCCAAAGCCGGTCTCCGGATGCTCTGCCAGTGCATGGCGCTGGAACTGGCTCCGCACCAGATTCTGGTCAACGAGATCGCCCCCGGTTACGTCAATGCGGGTTTGAGCGCCCAGTTGTGGGAAAAAGAACCAGCTCTGGCCGATCAGGCCCGGCAACGCGTACCGACCCGTAAGCTGATCAGCGCGGAAGCCGTGGCGCAGCAGGTGGTTTACCTCTGCCACCCGGACAACGAGCACATGACCGGCAGTACGCTGCTGATGGACGGCGGACTTTCACTCTAATATCGCATGAACACATTCCATAACCCTACTTTTGAACAATCCGCGTTTGCCGGTTTGATCGGTGTTGCGCAGGAAGACATTACTCCGCCCATCGGCATCTACGCCCGAAATTGGGGGGCCGCCACGCATGAGGTCGCCGAGGGCATTCACCGGCCGCTGATGCTGAGCTGCGTGACGTTCCAAACCACGCCGGATGCGCAGCCGCTCGTGCTGATTGGGGCCGACCTGGGCTGGTGGCGCAGCTCCGACGATGAGCAGCTTTTGCGAACGGCGGTTCTGAAAGCCCTGTCGCTGGACGAATCGCGGCTGCTGTTTTGTCTGTCGCACACCCACGCCGGACCGAGCATGAGTCGCGACGACGCCCCGAAAGCAGGTGGTCATCTGGTGGAACCGTATTTGCGGCTGATTCAGGAACGGACGATCCAGGCTGTTCAGACGGCGCTGGCCGGGGCGCAACCTGCCACGCTGACCTGGGCGTACGGCACCTGTGCGCTGGCCGTTAGCCGGGATTTGCCGGACCGGGAACAAGACCGCTATATCTGCGGAATGAACCCCGGGGAAAGCGCGGACAACACGCTGCTGGTTGGCCGGATTGCCGACCAGCAGGACCGGATACTGGGCACCATCGTCAACTACGCCTGCCATCCGACGACGCTGGCCTGGGAAAATCGCCTGATTTCGCCCGACTACATCGGTGCCATGCGGGAGGTGGTGGAGCAGGCTACCCACGCGCCTTGTCTGTTTTTGCAGGGCGCTTCCGGCGAGTTGTCGCCGAGAGAACAGTACGTCGGGGATACCCGGATTGCCGATACCTACGGCCGGCAGTTGGGGTACGCCGTGCTGTCGACACTGGAAGCGGTTTTACCAGCCAAGACCCGGCTGTCGTTTACCGGCGTGGTGGAGTCGGGGGCTCCGCTGGCGATTTGGAAAAAAGAACCGTACGCGCCCTCCACCACACTGCGGGCCGAACGGGTTGAGGTCGAACTCCCCCTGAAACCGCTGCCGTCGCTGGCCGAGATCGAAAACGAGTGGGCTGCCTGCCAGGATAATGTCCTGAAAGAGCGGCTTTGGCGTAAACGCGGTATCCGGAAAACCGTGGGCGACGGTGAGGTAACGAAGATGCCGCTCTGGGTTTGGCACCTGGGCGAGTCCGTGCTGGTGGCCCAGCCGAACGAAGCGTATTCTGCTTTCCAGCAACAGCTTCGCGCCCGGTTTGCGCCCAAAGCCGTCGCCGTTATGAACCTGGTCAACGGTTCAACTGGTTACCTGCCGCCCGAAAACCTGTATGATTTTGATCTGTACCCCGTCTGGCAAACTCCCTTTGCGCAAGGCTCCCTGGAATTGCTCATTGAAAGTGCGATTCAAATTACCCGCAACCTGACTCGGCATGAACCTCTCAACGCTTGACCTTTCAATTTTTGGTATATACATTCTTGGCGTTGTCGCATTGGGCATTTACGCGTCCCGCCAGGGCCAGCAAACCAAACGGGACTATTTTCTGGCGGGCGACAAACTACCCTGGTGGATGATCGGGGGCAGCATCATAGCCTCCAACATCAGCAGCCATCACCTGGTGGGGGCAATGGGGGTGGCCTACAGCCGGGGATTTGTGGCCATTGCCATGGAATGGGGAGCAATCCTGATCGGTTTTAATGCCCTGCTCTGGATCTTTCTGCCTTTTTACATCCGCAACGGCTTTTACACCATCCCCGAATTTCTCCAGAAACGCTTCGGGGCCGCGGCCCGTACTACCTATGCCACGCTTATTCTGCTGACGTATATCTTCGTGGAAATCAGCGCTGTGCTGTATTTGGGGGCGCTTTCGCTGCACTCGCTGCTGGGTTTCCCGGTGGTGACCAGCGTGTTGGTATTGGCCATTTTTACCGGCATTTACACGATTGCGGGCGGTTTGCGGGCGGTGATCTGGACCGAAATGCTGCAACTGGCCGTGCTGGTGCTGGGCGGAGTGGCTTTAACCGTAGCCACCGTCAATGCCGCCGGGGGCATCTCCGCCGTAGCCGAAACCTCCAAGGACTGGGACCTGATTCTGCCCGCCGATGACCCGGATTTTCCGTGGACGATGTACCTCGGCGGTACCCTCTGCATCAGTATTTTCTACTGCGCCACCAACCAGTTTATCGTGCAGCGCGTACTGGCGGCCAAAAACGAGTGGCACGCACGGATGGGCGTGGTGTTCGGCGATTACCTGAAATTTCTGATTCCGGTGATTATCACGGTTCCGGCGCTGGTGGCTCCCAAATTATTTCCGGCCCTGGAAAAACCCGATCTGCTGTTTCCGACGCTGGTGGAAAACCTGCTGCCCGCGGGCTTGGTGGGGCTGGTGATGGCGGGTCTGATTGCCGCCGTGATGTCGCACCTGTCGGGGGCTATCAACTCCTGCACGACTATTCTGACGGTGGATGTGTACCTGACGTATTTCCGAAAAAACGCGTCGGAAGCGCAGGCTGTCCGGTTTGGCCGCCTGGCCGGAGTGGTCATTATTGGGGTTGGTATCCTTTGCACGGGGCTTTTTATTACGCAGTCCGACAAACCGGTTTTTCTGTACCTGATGAACGCTTATGGCCTGTTTACGCCCGGGATCGCCGTGATGTTTCTGCTCGGTATTCTCTGGAAACGTACCACCCAGGCCGGGGCGCTGACCGCCGGAATCCTGACCATCCCGCTTTCCATTGTGCTGGAAGTGCTGTTTCCGCAAATGCCGTTTTTCAACCGCACCGGCATTGTATTCTGGACCTGCATGGCCCTGTGTGTGCTGGTGAGTCTGGTGACCAAACCCAAACCGGAAGCCGAACTCGCCGGACTAATCTGGAACAAGGAAAGCCTGTCGTTGCTGCCGGAAGAACGCGAACAGCAGCGTGGCTGGCGTAACCCGGCCATCTGGTGGGCTTTTATTACGGCGGCTGTTCTGTATTTTTACGTCCGCTACGCCTGATGGTTGGGCGGGCTGCCATCTACCTGCATTCAACGAATGATGACGCGAAAACCCTGGGAAGTTGTTTTGAATTATATCTGCCAACTCGGCGAAGGGCCGGTTTGGGACGCTGACAATCAGCGAATTTTATGGCTGGATATTTTAGCGGGCGACATTCATACTTTCAATCCTGTTAGCCGCGAACACCGGACGTTTAACGCCGGGCAGATGGTTGGTGCCGTAGCCCTCCAGCCCTCCGGTACGCTTCGGGCGGCCCTGCAAAACGGCTTTTACGACATCTCGCTGGAAAGCGAAACGCTGACCCCGCTTGCCGACCCCGAAGCGCATTTGCCGGGGAACCGCTTCAACGACGGCAAACTCGACCCCGCCGGTCGGTTCTGGGCCGGAACCATGGCGCTGGACGATACGCCCGGCGCGGGCGCGTTGTACATGCTGGATCATGACGGTTCGGTTACGACGAAAATTCAGAACGTGAGTTGCTCCAACGGCTTGGCCTGGAGTCTGGACGAACGCACAATGTATTACATCGACTCGCCCACGCGGCAGGTCGTTGCCTATGATTACGACCCAGCAACGGGGGCCATCAGCAGCCGGCGGGTAGTGATTCAGTTTCAGGAAGCTGACGGTTTGCCGGATGGCATGACCATCGACCGCACGGGAATGCTCTGGATTGCGCTCTGGGACGGCTGGAGCGTGGTGCGCTACAACCCGCATACCGGCGAGCGGCTGACCCAGATTTTGCTGCCCGCTGCCCGGATCACCTCCTGCACCTTTGGCGGAAATCAGCTCCAGGACTTATACATCACCTCGGCCAAAACCGGCTTGAGCGAAAGCGAATTACAGCAGCAGCCACTGGCAGGAAGCCTTTTTATGGTTAAAGAACTGGCGCTGTAAACAGAGTGCCCGGCTATCGGTTTCATAAATTTTTCTCTTACCCGTCTCACCAGACCGGAATACTGACACGCTTCCCGAATGCTCCGGCAAGACAGGAAGCGTTGTTATTTTATAAACTTGTTTTCGTTGTTTACAATCTCAAACCTATCTTTATCAACGTAAGCGTCACCAATAAAACTTCGTAGCAATTCAGAATGTCGTACCTGTCTGCCTTACATGGGGAAAACGAGGTGTTAGGGCGTATTGCGCAGGGAGACGAGAAGGCGTTTGCTACACTTTTTAACCATTATCACCAGCGATTGGGACTTCATATTTACCGGATTACCAAATCAACCGAGCTGGCAGAGGAGATTGTCCACGATGTCTTTCTGAAAATCTGGCTGAACCGGGAATTGCTGACGGAGATTGAAAACTTTCCGGCGTACCTGTTCGTGCTGTCGAAGAACGCGGCCCTGAACGGTCTGAAAAAAGTGGCCAATGAGCAAGCCCGAATGATTGGGCTGGAATTGGATCAGCTTCAGGTGGCCGAAATGGCCGAGGAAGATGACCGGTATATGCTGATCGATGAAGCCATTGACCGGCTCCCGTTCCAGCAACGACAGGTCTACCTGCTGAGCCGGCACGAACGGTTGTCGTATGCGGAAATCGCCGAACGGATGAACCTCTCCAGAGAAACCGTCAAAAAATACCTGCAACTTTCGACGGAATCCATCGCTACGTACATTCGTAAAAAGTTGATCATTAGTGTTTTGCTTGTTCTGCAAAATTTTATTTAAAAAATATCTGTCCATCAATACCCCCTTTTTACACCCCGGTTTTGTCCTATAAGCAAAGGGCCTTCACTCCGGTTCCGGCAGGTATATGGACGAAACAGCGCGCAGGTTAGAAGATTTGTTCACCCGTTATTACAACGGAACGGCGACTCCTGAAGAACGGGAGGAACTCATGGCCTACATCCGGACGGCGAAGGATAATGAGCTGATCGAGAAGTTTCTAAAAAATAGATGGAGCAACTCCGCTTCGGAAGATGCGCTGTTTACGCCGGAGAAAAGCCAGCACATGCTCAGCTCCATTCTGGCGACGGCCCGTCAGAAGGAAGAGCGCCGGACAACCGTTTTCCGGATAAACTGGCGGTATTCCGCAGCCGCTGCGGCTTTAGTCGTGCTGGGTCTCGGTTTCTGGTGGCAGTTCCGGGCCGACCAGCAAACCAGTAACCAACTGGCAGTCCAGCAACCCCAGCAACCGAACGACGTCAGCCCCGGCGGCAACCGCGCTCTGCTGACCCTGGCGGACGGTTCGGCCATCGAGCTCGACCGCGTAGGGAGCGGGCTTCTGGCGCGGCAGGGAGCCGCTGAAATCCGAAAAACCAGGGACGGTATTCTTGTGTACAGCCCCGGTGGCAACCGCGCGAAGGCCACCCCGGCAGGTCCCGACGGCCGGATGAACACCCTGACCACCCCGAAAGGCGGGCAGTATGAGGTGTCGCTGCCCGATGGGAGCAAAGTCTGGCTGAATGCCTCTTCCTCCATCCGCTTTCCGTCCGTATTTCCGGCGTCTGAGCGGAGGGTCGAAATTACGGGTGAGGCTTATTTCGAAGTGGCAAAGAACAAAGCCAGGCCGTTTCGGGTGAAATTCAACACGTCGGAAGTGCAGGTGTTGGGAACCCGCTTCAATGTCATGGCTTACCCCGAGGAAGGGGCGTCAAAAACCACCCTGGTAGAAGGCGCCGTCCGGATCAGCCACCGGCAGCAGCAAACGGCGCTCAAGCCGGGACAGCAGGCCGTCGTGTTGGCCAGTGGGAAAATCGATACCCAGTATGCCTCCGTCGATCAGGTAATTGCGTGGCGAAATGGCATTTTTTATTTTAAAGATGCGGGCATTGAAGAAGTGATGCGGCAACTGGCCCGGTGGTATGACGTGGAGATTCAGTTTGCCGGTAAAATACCGGTCCGGCAGTTTACCGGCAAAATTTCCCGGAATGTTAACCTGTCGGAAGTAACCAACATGCTGCGCTACGCCGGGGTAGACTGTCGAATTGAAGGCAAAAAGCTGATAATTGATTCCTGAGTGCGTATAGATAATACCGTTAAAGTTTGTATCTCCTAAACCCTTTTTTATGACACCAAACCGTAATCTGACTTCCTGACCCGTTGTCCTGCTTAGAAAAAAGGGAAAATGCGCCAACATTTTCCCCGATTGTCAAGGGGCCAGCCCAACTTCTCTCAAAAGTCAATCTGCTATTCCTCAACTTTTACAAATTTATGAAAATAAACTTCTTACCCGGGCCTTCCCGGGCGAAGCAGGCATGCTTTCGTGTAAAATTACTGGTCGCTATGACACGGATCCTGTTTTTGCTGATTGCCACGTTCACGCAGGTCGCGGCCGACGGCTTCAGCCAGAAAATCAACCTGAACGCGAAGAATGCTCCGCTGGAAATGGTGCTGACCAGCATCGAAAAACAAACGTCGTACCTGTTTCTGTACGATAAGCTGGATTTACCGGAAGCGCAAAAAGTGTCGGTTCGGGTCAAAAACGCGACGATTGATCAGGCGCTAACGGCGGTTTTTCACAACCTTCCGCTCACATTCCGGATTTTCAATCAGACGATTGTGCTCAAAAAGGTGGTCAGAACCTTCGCCCCGGAAAGCCTGCTGCCGCTGAAACTCCCCGAGATCAAACAGGCCATCAACCCCGTTCAGAAAACCGTCGAAGAAATTCCGCAGCGGGCGAATCGGCCCATCAAAGGCAAGGTGACCGACGAAAACGGCAACGCGTTTCCGGGGGTTAGCATCGTGGTCAAGAATTCGCAGATGGGAACCACAACGGATAATACCGGTGAATACCGCCTGAACATCCCGGACGCGCTGGCCCAATCCGGCGATCTGACGCTGGTGGCCAGCTTTGTCGGGTACAAAAGCCAGGAAATCCGGCTGGGAAACCGGCAGGAAGTCAATTTTGGGATGGCGGTGGACACCAAAACCCTGAACGATGTGGTGGTGGTGGGCTACGGCACCCAGGCCAAAAGCAGCATCACCGGGTCGGTGGCGTCGGTACCCATGAAAAGCATTGCCAATCAGCCGTTGAGCAGTCTCGACCAGGCCATGGCCGGGCAGATCGCCGGGGTGAATGTGGCTCAGACCAAGGGCGCTCCGGGGGGCGGGGTGTCCGTCCGGGTGCGGGGAACGGGTTCCATCGGGGCCGGTAACGAGCCGCTGTACGTCATCGACGGTTTTCCGGTCGGCAGCGACTACAACAGCACCCTCAATCCGCTCGCGACCATCAATCCCAACGACATCGAATCGATTGAAATTCTGAAGGATGCGTCGGCTGCGGCTATCTACGGGTCGCGGGGCAGCAACGGGGTCGTGCTGGTGACGACGAAACACGGCAAGTCGGGCAAGTCAACCGTGCAGTTCGATACCTATTACGGCTTGCAGCAGGTTGCCAACAAAATTGAGATGCTCAACGCCCGGGAATACGCCGAATACAACACCGAAGCTCGCAACAATGCCTGGGTGGATCGGGGCGGCAAGGCCACGGACCCCAACAACCTGCGTCCGGCCAACCTGCAAATTCCCGAGATGTTCATGAATCCCGCTTCATTGGGCGAAGGAACCGACTGGCAGGATGAAGTTTTCCGCACGGCCCCCATTCAGAACCACCAGTTGTCGGTTTCCGGCGGTACGGACAAAACCCAGTTCTTCGTCTCCGGCGCTTATTTCAAGCAGGACGGTATTGTCATGAACACGGGTTTTGATCGCTATTCGGCCCGGATTAACCTGGATCATCAGGTGTCGGACCGGGTGAAAATCGGGTTGAACCTGTCGCCCTCCTTTTCATCCAACAAACTGCTGCCTGTGGAAGATCAGGTGTTTACCGGCGGGATTCTGGGCTCGGCTCTCTCGCTGCCGCCCACGGTGCCGGTGTATAACCCGGATGGCTCGTTCACGACCCTGCTGGGGCCTTCGACCTACAACATCGGGGTGATTGACAACCCAGTGGCCATCGCCAGCAAAATCCAGGACCGCAAGACGTTTTTCCGGACGCTGGGCAACGCCTACGCCGAAATCCGTATCCTCGAAGGATTGAAGTTCCGCACTTCGTTTGGATTGGATTACGCCGATTCCCGCCAGAGCGCTTATTATCCGTCCGACCTCGGGAGAGATGGCGTGCCGCCCCCGGTTCAGGCGCGGGCTTCGGCCAACACCGCCCGGGATTTGAACTGGCTCAATGAGAACATTCTCAGCTACAAAAAAACCTTCGACGGCAAGCACGAACTGGATGTACTGGCCGGTTTTACGGCGCAGAAAGCGCGGTCGGAATACGCGTCGCTGGCGGCTACCAACTTTCCAACGGATCTGGTTACAACGCTGAATGCCGGTCAGGTCACCGGTGGCGGCACCGGCCTTTCGGAATGGTCGCTGCTGTCGTATCTGGGCCGGGTCAATTATACCTACGCGAGCAAATACCTGTTTTCGGCCACGGTTCGCCGGGACGGTTCGTCGCGGTTTGGCGCCAGCAATAAGTGGGGAACGTTCCCGTCGGCATCCGTCGGCTGGTCAATTTCGGAAGAAGAATTTTTCAAGAATCAGCCGGTCGTGAGCGACCTGAAAATTCGGGCCAGTTACGGGTTGGCCGGGAACAACACCATTGGCAATTACAGCCAGATTGGTTTGTTATCCAACCGCCGGTACAGCTTCGGAGCCGCGACCGGAACCGTGGTGTACGGGCTGTACCCATCGTCCATCACCAACGACCAGCTCGGCTGGGAGATGATGCGTCAAATGGACATTGGGCTGGATTTCGGGGTGCTGCGCAACCGACTGACGTTCACGGTGGATTATTACAACAAAAACACCACCGACCTGCTACTGAACGTTCCGGTCCCCGGATCGACCGGCTACGAAACCGCCTTGCAGAACATTGGAAAGGTAAACAACCGGGGCTGGGAGTTTAGCGTGAATTCGAAAAATTTCACGAAAAGCTTTTTCAAATGGTCGACCAATTTCAACATTTCCTTTAACCGAAACAAAGTACTGGCGCTGGGGCCGGAAGGCAACCCGATTATCTCCAAAAGCCCTTCGTTCAGCCCCAATACGCACATCACCCGCATCGGTTCGCCCATCGGGAGCTTCTGGGGGTACGAGGTGACTGGCATTTACCAAACGCAGGAAGAAGTAAATAATAGTCCGGCCGTCAAGGGAAGCACCGGGTCGCGACCGGGTGACCTGAAATTCCGGGACATCGACGGCGACGGAACCATTACGCCCAACGACGTGACGATCATCGGTGACAATTATCCGGATTTCTTTTACGGAATCACCAACAACTTCAGCGTCGGCCGCTTCGACCTCAGCATCCTGGGCGACGGGGTGCAGGGCCTGCAACTGCTGAACGGTTCGCGCCGGAACATTGGTCTGGTCAACGGCAGCTACAGCCGCAAAGACGTGCTGGGCCGGTGGCAATCGCCCGAAAATCCGGGTGATGGCCGGACGCCGAGGGCCAATGTGTCTCCAACGGGCGGCAACGTGAGCTACGTGTCGAGCCTGCTGGTCGAGGACGCGTCGTTCTTCCGGATTCGGAACATCAACCTGCGGTATGCGTTGCCCGAAACCGCCTGCAAAGCCCTGTTTATCCGGAATGCCAGCGTGAGTCTGTCGGTGCAGAACGCCTTGACGTTCACCAAATATCGGGGTTACAACCCCGAGCAGAGCCTGAACGGAAGCAGTTCGCTGACACCCGGTGTGGATTTCAACGGGTATCCGCTGGCCCGGACCTATACCCTTGGTTTAAATGTAATTTTCTAAACCCTGACCTTAACGTAACGTAACAGATGAAATTTCGTCTATTGATCATCGGCGCACTCAGCCTGGGGCTGGCCAGTTGTTCGGATTTTCTGGAACTGGCCCCCAAAGACGCGATGAACGTCAAGAATTTTTACCGGAATGCCTCCGATATGCAGGCCGCCGTCAATGCCGCCTACGGAATGCTGACGACGGCCGGTGAATACGGGTATGCCTATTACAACGTGGGCGAAGTCCGCTCCGACAATACGATGAACTGGGAAGGCGGGGGTAACCTGCCTGATGCCGAACTCGACCAGTTCAAAATGGCCTCCACCAACGAAATCATCCGGCTGATGTGGCTGGATACCTACCGGGGCATTCTGGCCTGTAACGCGGTACTGGACCATATAGGTGGGGCGACGATGGACCAGGCGCTGCGGGACCGGTTTATTGGAGAAGCCAAATTCCTGCGGGCGCTGATGTATTTCAATCTGGTCCGGACGTTTGGGGATGTGCCGCTGGTCGTTTCCGAAACCAAGTCGGTAGCCGAAGGGTACACCCAGTCGAGAAGACCTGCGTCGGAAGTCTACAGCCAGATCATGGCGGACCTGACCGACGCCGAGCAAAAACTGCCGGTTTCGTACACGGGCAGCGACATGGGACGGGCCACGAAGGGAGCGGCCCGGGGCCTGCTCGGCAAGGTATACCTGACCACCGGCGATTTTGCGAAAGCAAAGGACAAACTCAAGGAAGTGATCGACCAGAACACCTATCAACTGCTGGACGATTACAAGGCGCTGTGGCTCGTAGCGAACGCCAACAACCAGGAGTCCCTATTTGAAGTGCAGTTCAAGAAAGGCGGCACCGGAACGGGCAGCAACTTTTACAACAACTTTGCGCCCCGGAACTCCGGCACCTCCGTCATTAAAGTCGGCTTTCCGAGCGGACGTAACATCCCGACGGCGGATCTGATTGCCGCCTACGAACCCGGCGATGTTCGCAAGGACGCGTCGCTGGCCTTGGGCTACACGGATGGTGTGACGGGGAAGTTTGTGGCGGACCCCTACACGCTGAAATTTCAGGACACGCCGTTTGCGGAAGGCGATGCGGACAACAATTGGCCGGTGCTCCGGTACGCCGACGTGCTGCTGATGTACGCCGAGGCTCTGAACGAAGCGAACGGCGGCCCGACGGCGGAAGCGCTGGACGCTATCAATGCGGTTCGGAAACGGGCCAAGCTGGCTCCGCTGCCATCAGGAATCAACAAGGCGGCTTTTGCGCTGGCCATCGAGCACGAGCGGCAGGTGGAACTGGCGTTTGAAGGGCACCGCTGGTTTGATCTGGTGCGGACGGGTCGGGCGGTTCCGGTGATGAATGGTCATTTTAAAGGGCCGGTCGTGCAGGAGTTCAACAAGGTTTTTCCGATTCCGCAGACCCAGATTGACGTCAATCCACAGGGAATCACGCAAAACCCCGGTTATACCTTCTAAAAAACAACCAAGCTTTCACAGGAGCGACTCGCATTGGCTTTCGTTGGGTAGGGTCGCTCCACCTTTATCAAGCATTTAATGAACAACATAAATTATCTGCGTCTGCTGGTTTTATCCCTCTTCGGATTAACCAACGCTTTGGGAGTCGCTCGGGCCGATGCGTTCGGGCTAACGTCCCGCCCAAATTCAATGCGGATCGACACGGTGTCGGCTTCGTCGGTTTTTATCCATACCGGTTTTGAGAACGCGTCCCCGATGAACTGGGAGATCGACGCCGAGGGGCGGGTGGTCGGCCGTCTGGTGTATGACCACGAGCGGTTTTCAATCAACCGGGCGGTTAACCACTTTCATTTCCGGGTGGAAGCCCCGGTTGGCAAGGAGGTAACGATTATCCTGCAAAACTTTGATAACATCTGGAACCGTACTCCGGCCAGTTCCATCTCCAAACGGACCCCCATCGTTGTTTCTTTTGACAACAAAACCTGGGAGAGCCGCCCCACCGAGTTGATTTCGGGCAATCGGTTGCAGTTCACGCTGAAAATGACCGGTCCTAGTGCCTACATCGCCAGCCTGGAGCCCTACCGAATCAGCGATCTGGACCGGTTTCTGGCCAAAATCCGAACGCACAAACTGATTACCGTCACACCCATCGGGTACACCGCCGAGGGGAAGTCACTGGAAATTATTAAAGTGGGCAACGAAAAAGCGCCGAAGCGGCTGTTTATCCGGGCGCGGGCGCATTCCTTCGAAACGGGCGGCAACTGGACGGTCGAAGGGCTGGTCAACCGGTTGCTGAAGGACGATGCCGAGTCGAGGCTGTACCTGAAAAATTACTGCGTGTACATTCTGCCGATGGCCAACAAGGACGGTGTGGCGCGGGGCCGAACGCGGTTCAACGCCAACGGCTACGACCTGAACCGCAAGTGGGATAGGGCCGCTGATTCGCTGGTGGCACCGGAGAACTATTTTCTGGAAAAATGGCTGCAAAAGATGATTCGGGAAAACAAAAAACCGGACCTGGCCATCGACCTGCACAACGACCCCGGCGGTTACCTGCACATCAGCCGACCCGCGGGCGACATCACGGCTTACCTAGCCAATATGAAGAAGCTCGAAACGCTTTTGCGGAAATACACCTGGTTTACGGAGGGTTCCACCAATCCCCAGTTCCGCAACCCCGGCTCGCTGGGCGAGGGTTTCATGGAACGGTTTGGCATCCAGGCGCTGGTCTATGAGCTGAATTACGAGTGGATTGAAGGCTTGAAAAAAGCCCCGCTGGCCCAGGATTGGGTCCTATTGGGCAGCAAACTGCCGGAGGTGTTTTACCATTACTTCCAAAACCCGTAACCGAATGCGGAAGCGAGTGCCTTTGCCGATCGGATGGGTCGGCCTACTTCTTTTTCTGATCGCATCCGTCAGCTTTCGCGTGCCGGGAATGCTAAATGTGAGGGTGGAGCCCGCCGAAAGCTACACCCTGGATTCGACCCGGTTGGATGTTAAAACCGTGGCGGTCAACCTGAACGTGCCCTGGGACATGGTCTGGGGACCCGACAACTGGATCTGGTTTACCGAACAGGACGGGAAAGTCCGGCGGCTCAATCCGGAGACGGGGCAAATTATTGACCTGCTGCAAATCGGTGACTACTACCGGAAGCGGTTGGGGCTGGCGAGCATGGTGCTGCATCCCGACTGGAAAAAAACTCCGCAAGTGTTTATCAACTACACCCACATTCAAAAGGATTCTGTCATTGTATCCAAACTGGTTCGGTATACCTACAACGGGAAAATCTTAACCCATCCCACGCTGCTGTACCAAATTCCGGGGTATCTGGGGCATAACGGTTCCCGGCTGGTTATCAGCAAAGACCGGAAACTTCTGTGGGCCACCGGCGATCTGAAGCAGCACGAAACCATTTTAGAGCCGAACGCGACCAACGGCAAGGTGCTGCGCCTGAACCTCGACGGCACCATTCCCGCCGACAATCCCTTTCCGGGCAGCCCGGTGTGGTCGATGGGTTTCCGGGTGCCGCAGGGGCTGGCGTATACGGACAATGGCAATCTGTTTATTGCCGAACACGGGGATGCCACCGACGACGAAGTGAACCGGGTGGTGAAGGGAGCTAGTTACGGCTGGCCCCACATCGCCGGTTTCAGTGATCTTCCCGGCGAAGAACGGTATGCCGCTGAGCATCCCAGCGTATTTCCGGTCAAAGCCTGGACGCCCACCATTGCCCCGGCGGGGATGGACTATTACAACGGCAACATTCCGGAATGGAAAAATGCCCTGCTGCTCACCACGTTGAAAGATCAAAGCCTGCGGGTACTCCGGCTGGACGCTCGGCGGGAGACGATTATCGACGAGCAGATTCATTTCTCAAAGCAGTTTGGCCGTCTGCGCGACGTATGTGTGTCGCCCTCGGGCGCGGTCTATATCTCCACCAGCAACCGTGACTGGAACCCACCCGCCAATTTCCCACTTCCCACCGACGACCGCATTATCCGCATTAGCCGGGCGGGCGTCATTCCGAAAGCCGCACGGGTTGCCAATGTTCAGAAAAATACCGGGCCCCAATCAGCGGCTTTGTTGTATGCGAGTTACTGCGCATCCTGCCACAAACCAGATGGGCGCGGGGTACCGGGTTCTTTTCCGTCTCTGCTCACGTCGGCCCGGCTGAAAGGCGACAAAAAGGCGCTGATTGCCTTCGTCTTGCAGGGTTCCCAGTCGGCGTCTGGGGAGGGAATGCCCGCTTTCAGTTTTATGACCGATGCCCAACTGGCCGAAGTTGTCTCGTACGCCCGCGTCAACCTGGCAAAGGAAGCATCGGCGGTTTCGGTCGAGGAAATAAAGCAGGTCAGGATTGATAAAAAATAACGGATGCGTAAATATTTGGGCAGAACGTTAAAAATTCAGGTAGTTCCGCTTTTCAGCTAAAAAGCAATTCGTGCGAATGATTCTGGAAGCTTCCGAATCGGCACGGATTAGTTTGTCGCGCATCACCATGAACGAAGGGCAGGTATACCGCACTCTTTACAAAGGCTGGACGGCCCTCGGGATGCGTAACCAATGGCTGACGCTCCAGATTCTGCCGCAGTTGGGCGGACGAATCCTGCAAATGACGCTGGACGGTTACGATTTCTTTTTTGTTAACCCGGCCCTCGAAGGCTTCGAACCCGACGAAAGCCGTCTGGGCGAAAACGGGAGCTGGCTGAACTTCGGCGGGGAAAAAATCTGGCCCGCTCCCCAGGGGTGGGATTCGCCCGACAGCTGGCCCGGTCCGCCCGATCCCGTTTTCGACAGCGGGGTGTTTGAGGTATTGCCCCCGGAAGAGAAATCTCCCAACCGACTGACGCTGCGAAGTGCGGTCGATCCCTACACCGGTCTCCAACTCACCAAGGCTATTATGTTGTCCGAAAACCGTTCGGAAGTCGTGGTCGAAGCCACCTTTGCCAACCGGAGCACCACGCCCCGGCCGTGGTCCATCTGGCCGGTGTTGCAGTTGAATACGCCCGACTGGCAGGCAGCCGGCCGGTATCAGGTTACCAGTCCGATGACGCCGGACCGGGCCGAAAATTCTGGCTTCCGGGTATTGCACGGGTTGGTAAATAATCCCCAGTTTGGACCGGATGCGCACGGCAATCTGGTTGTGAACTACCAGTACCTGGTGGGCAAAGTAGGCCTGGACAGCCCGGCCAACTGGGTGGCCTTCTGTGACCGGCAAACCGGCCGGGTGCTGGTTGCCTCGGCGACCTACCAGCCCGGAATGCCTTACCCCGAAGGAACCTCCGTGCAAATCTGGACCCAGGGCCGGGGGCAGATTTACGCCAATCATCAGGTAACCGATTTGCCAAATGACCCGCAGTTGACCCCGCCGTATCTGGAAATGGAGCTACTGTCGCCCCTGAAAACCATGCTTCCCGGAGCGCAACTGCGGTTTGTATACCGGATGCGGGCCTGCACGGTTCCGGCCGGTGCGGAAGTGAAAACGGTTAACGAATTCGGGGTGGTAACGGAGTTTCTGAAAGCCGTGCTTCTTGGTGAGACCATCCAGGTAACGGGCCAATTCGGTGTGTTTGCTCAGGGCGAAGTTTCCCTGCAATTCATGAACGAGCAGGGGCAACGGGTTCATCCGCTTTCTGGTATGGCTTCCTGGCTTGTAGACCCCAGGACGGCTTTCTGCCTGGATTTTCAGCTACCGATAAACGAGTTGCCAGCCCACTCAATCGCCCAAGTCGTTCTTCATTTCACGGAAGCAGATAACATTTTTTCGGGTGACCTGAGCCATTCAGACCTTTAACTACCCGACGGATTTTCTTCGACAAGTGAAAAAGTGTGTCGTTAAATTGTCCATCTTTTTCCGAATTAATGCTATGGTTTATCGGGTATAAACTTGTGTTTTTTGCATATTCTTCGAGTTGATCTTTCTTCCGTAACCAACTGCTACGTATGCAAAAAAAATGGCTGAGCATCTTCATTTTTGCGCTCCTTATTGGATTCTTACTTGCCAACCGAGCGCTGGCTCAGAACAAACTTTCGCTGGCTGGTGAGTGGCAATTGCGCCTGGACCCGGACGATCTGGGCCTGCGCCAGCACTGGTGGCAGATGGATTATGCCGACCGGGTTACACTGCCCGGTTCACTTGCGGAAAACGGGAAAGGCAACGACGTGACCCTGCAAACGCCCTGGACGGGAGATATTTTCGACAGTACGTATTTTGTTTCGGATCGATACCAAAAATACCGGCAGGGCGCCATCAAAATCCCCTTCTGGCTCAAGCCCGTCAAGTATTACACCGGTCCCGCCTGGTACAAACGGCAGATTGACGTTCCCGCCGACTGGGCCAAGAAGCAAATCACGCTAAATCTGGAACGCTGCCACTGGGAGACCACGGTGTACGTCAACGGCCAGCTCTGCGGCACGCGCAACAGCCTGGTAGCTCCCCACCAGTTCGACCTCAGCAAAGCCCTGCGGCCGGGTCGGAACACCATCGTCGTTCGGGTGGACAACCGCTATAAAATGCACATTGGCCCCAACTCCCACAGCGTGGCGGACCATACGCAGACAAACTGGAACGGCCTGGTCGGTGACCTGTCGCTGATCGCCGAATCGCCCACCTATCTCGAAAATATCCAGGTTTATCCGAAGCTGGCGACCCAAGCCGTCGACGTAATGGTAGCGCTCCGGCAGCCCCGGGGGCAGACGTTTCAGGGGAAACTGGTCTTTCAGGCAAAACCCTTGCAGAACAACGCAGCGGCTTTACCCAGCCAGGAACAGCCGGTCCGTCTCGCCACCGAAGAATCCAGCGCCACGGCTACCTACGCCATTCCGAACCCGCAGTTGTGGGACGAGTTTACGCCCAATCGGTATCAGCTTCGGGTTCAACTGGTCAGCGACCAGGGGCAGGTGCTATCCGAAAAGACGGTGCCGTTCGGTATGCGCGAAATGGGCGTCAGCGGCTCCCGCCTGACCATTAACGGGCGACCTGTCTTTCTGCGGGGCGACGTCGATTGCGCGGCTTTTCCGTTGACGGGCTACCCGCCCACGACCGAACCCTACTGGGAAAAAATCATGAAAACGGCCAAAGCCTACGGCCTGAACCACCTGCGCTTCCACTCCTGGTGCCCACCCGAAGCGGCTTTCGACGTGGCCGATCGGCTGGGGCTGTACCTGTACGTGGAAAGTCCGCTCTGGGCAAACCAGAGCAGCGCCGTCGGGACCGGGGGCGTAATCGATGACTTCATCTACCGCGAGTCCGAGCGGATTCTGGCGACGTACGGCAACCACCCCTCGTTCTGCATGATGTCGTACGGCAACGAACCGGGCGGAGCGTTTCAATCGGATTTTCTGGGCCGTTGGGTCGAGCATTTTAAGCAGAAAGACGGTCGGCGGCTGTACACCAGCGGGGCAGGCTGGCCGATGCTGCCCGAAAACCAGTTCCACATTCATTCCGACGCCCGGATTCAGCAGTGGGGGCAGGGTGTCAAAAGCATCATCAATGCGAAGCCTCCCCAAACCGGTTACGACTGGCGGGAGATCATTCAAAAGGCGTCCGCGCCGTACATCAGCCACGAAATTGGCCAGTGGTGCGTCTACCCGAACTTCAAGGAAATGGCCAAATACACGGGCGTGGTGAAGCCGACCAATTTTGAGATTTTCAAGGAAACGCTCGAGGAAGCGGGCATGGGCGATCAGGCCGAAGCGTTTCTCCATTCATCGGGCCGGTTGCAGACGCTTTGTTACAAAGCCGACATTGAAGCGGCCCTGCGCACGCCCGGTTTTGCGGGTTTCCAACTGCTGGGCCTGCACGATTTTCCGGGGCAGGGCACGGCGCTAGTCGGGGCGCTGGACGTTTTCTGGGAATCGAAAGGCTACACAACGCCCGAAGAATACCGCACGTTCTGCAACAATACGGTGTTGCTGGCCCGACTGGACAAGCTGATTTTCGAAAACAACGAGACATTCAAGGCCGATCTGGAAATGGCCCATTTCGGACCGCGGGAGTTGACGAACCAGACCGTGGTCTGGCAGGTGCTGGATGCTGCGGGGAAAGTCAAACGAAGCGGGACGCTGCAAAAGGATCGGGTTGGGATTGACAATGGCCAAACCGTGGGCGCCATTCAAGTACCGCTGGCGGGCTTCAAAAAGCCGGAAATGCTCACGCTGAAAGTGGCCCTGAAAGGTACCGACATTACCAATGCCTGGAATTTTTGGGTCTATCCGGCGGGCGTCAATCCCGACGCGGCCAAAGGCAAGGTGATTATGACGCAATCCCTGACACCTGACGTGGTGAACCAGTTGCAGAACGGCGCGAACGTGCTGTTGCTGCCCTACGGCCACGTCCGGAAGGGCAAGGGGGCCGAAGTGGAAATTGGGTTTTCGAGCGTGTTCTGGAATACGTCCTGGACGAAAGGTCAGGCTCCGCACACGCTGGGACTGCTCTGCGATCCGGCGCACCCGCTGTTTGCCACCTTCCCGACCGAAGCCAGCAGCAATTATCAGTGGCAGGACTTGGTCAGCCATTCCCAGACCATTCTGCTCACCGATTTCCCGAAAACACTCCGGCCCCTAATTCAGCCGATTGATACCTGGTTTGAAAACCGTCGGTTATCCTTGGCTTTTGAAGGACGCGTCGGCAAAGGGAATCTGCTGGTTTGCAGCATCGATCTGGACAACGATCTGGCCCACCGGCCCGGAGCCCGCCAACTGAAACAGAGCATCCTGAACTACATGAACAGTAGCCGGTTCAAGCCGAGTCACAAGCTGTCGGTGGAGCAGATCAAACCGTTATTTCAACAGGAAACCTCACTGGTTATCCCAACCAAAAAAGACTAAGACACTTGACCCATCATTAGTTATGGCCTTGCAGGAAATTAACGTGTGGGAAGAATCGGTTACTATTCCCACCTACGGAGTCGGAGTTCCCGAAAAAAATCCGATGTTTCTCGAAAAACGGGTCTACCAGGGTAGCTCGGGCGTGGTGTATCCGAACGCTGTCATTGAGAAGATCGACGACCACAAGGAGGACCGGGCATATCAGGCGGTTTTCCTCGAAAATCAGTACCTGAAAATCATGGTTATGCCCCAGTTGGGCGGCCGGATTCAGATGGCGTTCGACAAGGTCAAAAATCGTCATTTTATCTATTATAATCAGGTCATCAAACCGGCGCTCGTGGGACTGACGGGGCCGTGGATTTCGGGCGGAATTGAGTTCAACTGGCCGCAGCACCACCGCCCCAGCACGTTCGAGCCGGTGGACTACACCACCGAGTCGCACCCCGACGGTTCCAAGACGGTGTGGGTCAGCGAAGTGGAGCGGATGTTCCAGACGAAGGGCATGGCGGGTTTCCGGCTGTACCCCGACAAGGCGTACCTGGAGATTCAGGGCGTACTTTACAACCGGACCCAGATGCCGCAGACATTTCTGTGGTGGGCCAACCCCGCCGTGAAGGTTAACGACCAGTATCAGTCCGTTTTTCCGCCGGATGTGTACGCCGTCTACGATCACGGAAAGCGGGACGTGTCCTCCTTCCCGATTGCCAAAGGCACCTACTACAAAGTGGATTATTCGCCCGGCACCGATATTTCCCGCTACGCTACCATTCCCGTGCCGACCTCCTACATGGCCGTGGCGTCGAAGTACGATTTCATGGGCGGTTACGAACACGACAGCCGGGGTGGTTTGCTGCACGTGGCCGATCACCATCTGTCGCCGGGCAAAAAGCAGTGGACCTGGGGCAACGGCGAATTTGGCTACGCCTGGGACCGCAACCTGACCGACGAAGACGGGCCGTACATTGAACTGATGACGGGCGTGTTTACCGATAATCAGCCGGATTTTTCGTGGATCATGCCCAATGAAGAACGGCAGTTTACGCAGTATTTCATGCCGTACAGCGAGATCGGGCTTGTGAAAAATGCCACCAAAGAAGCCGCCGTCAACCTGGAATGGGCTCCGGAGACCGTTCAGCTTTGGGTGTACGCCACCGCCGTGTACGCCGGGGCCACCGTCCGGCTGGCCCAACAGGAAGAAGTCGTTTTTGCGCAAACCGTTGATCTTTCGCCGGAACAACCGTTCCACCACGAAATCCGGCAATTCTTCGAAAACTCAACCCATTTGCGACTAAGCGTCGTGACGGCCGACGGCGTCGAACTGGTTGCTTACCAGCCGGATGCGGTGATCGAGCAGGCCATTCCGGAACCGGCCCTGGCGGCCAACGATCCGGCTGAGGTGGAAAACAACGAGCAGTTGTATTTGACGGGGCTACACATTGAGCAATACCGCCACGCGACCTACGTGGCCACCGATTACTACCGGGAAGCCCTCCGGCGCGATCCCGGCGACGTGCGCTGCAACAACGCGATGGGGCTGTGGCTGCTCCGACGCGGGCAGATCGCCGGAGCCGAGCCGTATTTCCGGCGCGCCATTCAGACGCTGACGCAGCGTAACCCCAACCCGTACGACGGCGAACCGTATTACAATCTCGGGCTTTGTCTGCAACTGCTGGGCCGCTACGACGAAGCGTACGATGCCTTTTACAAGGCCACCTGGAATGCGGCCTGGCAGGACACCAGTTTCCTCGAACTGGCCCGGATTGCCACCCGCCGGAAAACGGACGCCCAGGCGCTGAAGCTGGTGGAACAGTCGCTGATTCGCAACTGGCACGGGCATTCGGCGCGGCATCTGAAAGTGGCCCTGCTGCGCAAAACTGGTCGGACGGAAGAAGCCCGGCGGCTCATCGACGACACGCTGGCTATTGATCGGTTTCATTTTGGTTGCCTGTTCGAAAAAGCACTCCTGGAGCAGCCGGATGACCCGTCGAAAGCCGCCCAAACGCGCCGGGAGATGAATACGCTGATGCGGCATTACGTCCATAATTATCTGGCCTACGCGCTGGATTACAGCCGCGCCGGACTGTACGACGAAGCCATTGCCCTGCTGTCGGAATTGCAGTCGTCCGGTCAACCGGTTTACCCGATGGTGTACTATTTCTTGGCTTATTTTCACCACCAGCTGGGCCAGGCCGAAAAGGTAGGAGAATACCTGGAAAAAGCGACGACCGCCAGCCCGAACTTCGTATTTCCCAACCGGCTGGAAGAGCTCATCGTATTGCAGTGGGCGACTTTGCAAACGGTTCAGGATCAATCGGTCAATCACGCCAACACCTGGTATTTTCTGGGTAACTTCTGGTACGCCAACCGCCAGTACGATGAAGCGATTGATGCCTGGGAGCGTTCGGTCGAGTTGAACGATGCTTTCCCGACGGTGCTCCGGAATCTGTCGCTGGCCTACTACAACAAACGGCACGAGTCCGAGCAGGCGCGGACGGCCATGGAGCGGGCGTTTGCGCTGGACCCCACGGATGCGCGGGTGCTGATGGAACTGGATCAGTTGTATAAAAAGCTGAACCACCCGCCCGCCGAGCGCCTGACTCTGTTGGAAAAACACCTCTCCGCAACGGAGCAGCGCGACGATCTGTACCTGGAGCGGATCACACTCTACAACCAGCTGGGCGACTACCTCAAAGCCCGCCAACTGATGGCGGTCCGGCAGTTTCACCCCTGGGAGGGGGGCGAAGGCAAGGTGGTGGGCCAGTACCTGATCAGTCACCTCGAACTGGCCAAACAGGCGCTGCAAAACGCCGATTACGCCAAAGCGCTCGCCCTGCTGGAAGCCGCCGAAAGCTATCCCCCCAATCTGGGTGAAGGCAAGTTGTACGGCGTGCATGAACCCGACATTTTCTATCTGAAAGGACTGGCCTACGAAGGACTGGGTGATCCTGACACCGCGCGGGCCTATTTTGAACGGGCGTCGGTAGGGCTGGAAGCGCCGGTACAGGCCATCTTTTACAACGACCAGCAGCCGGACAAACTGTTTTATCAGGGACTGGCCCGCAAAAAACTGGGTCAGCACGAACGGGCGGAATTGCTCTTCAACCGGTTAGTTGAGTACGGCCAGAAGCACCGCGACGACGCGATCAAGATCGACTATTTTGCCGTTTCGCTGCCCGACCTGCTGGTCTTCGACGCCGACCTGAACGAGCGCAACCGCATCCACTGCGATTACCTGATGGGGCTGGGCTACCTGGGGCTGGGCAACGGACACACGCAGCAGGCCATCGAGTGTTTTGATCAGGTGCTGGCGCTGGATGTGAACCACCAGGGCGCTGCGCTGCATAAGAAAATGGTCCATTTTCTGGCCCTTCCCGAAGTGGCGGATTAAGCTTTCCGGCGTTGCCGGAAGTCGCGGGGGGAGACGCCCATAACGTGCGAAAATACCCGGCTGAAATGGTAGGGGTCGCTGTAGCCAATCTGGTAAGCCACTTCCTTGATGCGGTAGCGGGTGTTTTCGAGCAGGCGGCAGGCTTCCTGAATCTTTAGAAAAGTAAAAAAGTTGATGGGAGCGCTTTGAACCTTAGTCCGGAAAACCGCCGAGTAATGCGAAGCCGACATACCCGCCACCTGCGCCAGTTCTTCCAGACTCAGCGACTTGCTCAGGTTTTCCTTCATAAACGTGATGGTTCGGCTGATGGGGTCACTCTCCGGTTGGGTCAGGGGGTTGGGGTTGTAAACGGCATTGTTGAATGTCGCCAGAAAGCGCGATAAACTGCTGTTGGCGTAGATGACATTGTCCAGATTGAACGACATCTCCACATGCGCCAGAATATCGTCAAACAATTGAAAACGCTCAGGCTGGGGAGAAACCGTAACCGGAGAGAAATCGTGTCCCGGACCATCGTGCCCCGGACTATCGTGTCCCGGCCTTAAAAAGTCCAGAAAGTGATGCGAACGCGAACCCGTAAAATGGAGCCAGTAAATCGTCCAGGGATTCTGGGCGTCGGTGCCGTACCGGTGGGCCTGATCGGCGGGCAGAATAAACATCTGGTTCGGCTTGACGCTGTAGCGCTGGTCGTTGAGAAAATACCATCCTTCGCCCTGAATGCAGTAGATCAGAATGTGCTGAGGGCTGCCTTTTCGGCGTTCCCGGTCGTGAAAAGCCGCTTTCGGATAATAACCAATATCGGTGATGTATAACGACTCACAAAGAGGATGAACGGCAATTTGCTTTTTCAGTTCCCCCGGAAGTGCGTAACTGCGTTGTCCGGCAAAGCCTTCTTTCTTTTTGAGCATATCATAGTATTATCTAGGTACGGGGTAGGTAGTCACTTGTAAAAATACGTGAACCATCCCATTTTATTTCAATTTGTTTTGCAGCCCTGGTTTTTAATTCCTACCCTAATCATCATGACCAAAAGCGGACTTAATACAAATTACATATTCGGTATTGCCTTTATTTCGGCCCTGGGCGGTTACCTGTTCGGCTTCGATTTCGCTGTCATCTCGGGAGCATTGCCTTTTCTGCGCACCAACTTTGGCCTGACCGCCTGGTGGGAAGGTTTCCTGACCGGTTCGCTGGCGCTGGGTTGCATGGTGGGCTGCCTGTTGGCGGGTAACCTGGCCGACCGGTACGGCCGGAAGCCGGGGTTAACGATCGCGGCCCTGATCTTTGCGCTTTCTTCGCTCGGTATGGCCTTTTCCGGAACGCTATCGGTCTTCATTGCCATGCGGTTTGTTGCTGGCATTGGCGTCGGCATGGCGTCAACGCTGAGTCCCTTGTACATCGCCGAAATCTCGCCCGCCGAAGTCCGGGGGCGCAACGTGTCGATTAACCAGTTGACAATCGTTATCGGGATTCTGGTCACAAATTTGGTCAACTACAGCCTGGCCGACAGCGGCCCCGACGCCTGGCGCTGGATGTTCGGGCTGGGCGCGGTGCCCTCACTTGGCTTTCTGGTGGGCGTGTTCTGGCTTCCGGAAAGTCCCCGCTGGCTGGTGCAGACGGGCCGCGTGGGCGAGGGCGAAACCATTCTGCGCCGGATTGGTGGCGAAGCGTTTGTCCAGCAGACCGTTACGGCCATCAACCGGACTAAAGAAACTTCGGACAAAGCCTCGTACGCGATGCTGTGGGAAAAGAGCGTCCGCCCGGCGGTTTTTGTGGGCATGGGGCTGGCGGTGCTGCAACAGTTGTGCGGCATCAACGTGGTCTTCAATTACACCTCAACGATTTTTGAAACTGTCGGGGCCAACCTGGACCGTCAACTTTTTGAAACCGTTGCGATTGGTATTGTCAACCTGGTGTTTACGCTGGTGGCGATGTGGCAGGTGGATAAACTGGGCCGCAAACCGCTGATGCTCATCGGCACGCTCGGCCTGGCGGTGCTGTACGTCGTGATTGCGACGCTGCTGAAAACCGGCGCGTCGTCGGGGTTGCTGTCGGTGTTTGTGCTGCTGGCCATCAGTGTCTATGCTACGTCGCTGGCGCCCATTACCTGGGTGCTGATCTCCGAAATTTTCCCGAACCGCGTTCGGGGGCTGGCGTTGTCCGTGGCGGTATTGGCGCTGTGGGGCTCCTACTTCGTGCTGGTCTTCACATTTCCGATTCTTGCCGAGTGGCTGGGCACCTACGGCCCGTTCTGGCTCTACGCCCTGATCTGCCTGCTGGGCTTCTGGTTTGTCCGGAACAAGGTTCAGGAAACGAAAGGAAGAACGCTGGAAGAATTAGAGGGGACATTTGTCGGCCACTGAACCGTAAGATTGTCCATCTTAATCAAAATTACTTCCATTGCTTTACCAAAAACTGCTCCTAATCTTTGTGTTTTTGGAATTAAGCAAATAATGATTTGGATTTTACCACGCCAACTAGCTATTTTAATTTCTGATCTCTAACTCTTAACTAAACCCTAAGCCCTTTTTATGCATTCCTATCTACGGTGTCTGCAAACGACCTTCGTGTTCGTTTGCTTTGCGCTCATTACCTACGCTCAGAGTCCGATCAGGGGCCGGGTTACGGATGAGCGAAACGAAGGAATACCCGGCGCGACGATTACCATCAAAGGGACCACCCGGGGCACAACAACCGACGCAGCGGGTGCGTTCCAGATCAACGCCAGTCCCAACGAAACGCTGGTATTCAGCTACGTAGGCTACGCAACTCAGGAGGTTGTTGCCGGGAGCCAGACCAACCTGACCGTCCGGATGGCGACCGATAACCGCAGTCTGGAAGAGGTGGTCGTGGTGGGCTACGGTACAGTTCGGAAAAGCGACCTGACCGGCTCAGTGTCCACCATTAAAGCCGATGCCATCAAGGAAATGCCCGTTGTGTCGGTCGATCAGGCCATTCAGTCGCGGGCACCGGGTGTGCAGGTGACCCAAAGTTCGGCGGCACCGGGTGGGGGGATTTCCATTCGGGTGCGGGGCGCCAATTCCATCAACAGCGGGAGTGAGCCGCTGTACGTCATCGACGGCTTTCCGATGTACCCCGACAACGGTGCGCTGGGAACGTCGGGCAACCGGCAGGCCAGCAACGCGATGGCCACCATTAACCCCAACGAAATTGAATCCATCGAAATCCTGAAAGATGCCTCAGCCACCTCCATCTACGGGTCGCGTGGTGCCAACGGCGTAGTGCTGATTACGACCAAACGCGGGAAAGAAGGTGCCAGCCGGGTCGATTACGAAGGTTCGTATTCCATTCAGCAGATTGCCCGGCCCATTGAGGTGCTGAACGGGGCCGATTACGCCCGGTACCTGAACATTCTGGAGCGCAGCCAGGGTGGCAGTCCGCGGTTTACCGATGCGCAGATCAACCAGATTGGCGAAGGCACCAACTGGCTGGACGCCATCACCCGGACCGGCGCGCTGTCGAATCACCAGCTTTCGTTCACGGGTGGCACTAAGGGAATGCGGTATGCTTTTGTGGGCAACTACCTGAGCAATCCGGGAATTGTTAAGAATACGTTTTTCAAACGGTACGGCTTCCGCCTGAATCTGGACAACGACTTTCTGAACGGCCGGGCTACCCTGAGCAACAGCTGGTCGTATAACCGCACGGGAAGCAGCAACGTCGCCACCGACCGGGGCGGTCCGGGAGGGATCATCATCACGGCGTTGGGTCTGGACCCCACCGTGGCCATTTACGACCAGAACGGGAATTACAACTACCCCAGCTACGACCAGCGTTTCATCATCAACCCGTTGGCCGAGGCCCAGGAAGGCTACGACCGGGATAACATCAACCGCCTGTTCGGGACGACGGCCCTGACCATCAACCTGTTGGAAGGACTCAAATTCCGGACGAGTCTGGGCGCGGATGTAGTGACGGCCGAGCGGACCACGTTTTACAACAACTATACTTACACGGGTCGGCAGTACGCCCGGCAACTGGAACGCGCCAACCGCAACGTCAGCAGCATCCTGAACGAAAACATCCTGAGTTACAACAAACAAATCCGGCCGGGTCATAATCTGGACGTGACCGTGGGATACACCTATCAGCAGGAAAGCAACCGGCTCAACTCGGCTTCCACGCGCGGGCTGCCTTCCGACGATCCGCTGTCGGTAAACATGCAGAACGGGAGCCGCCCGCAGGTGCCCAACTCCGGGCGACTCGACTGGACGCTGGAATCGTTCCTGGGCCGGGTCAATTACAACCTCAAAGACCGGTACCTGATGACCGTCACGGTTCGGCGCGATGGTTCGTCGAAATTTGGTCCCAGTAACAAATGGGCCAACTTCCCCTCGGCGGCTCTGGGCTGGCGGGTGGTCAACGAAGGGTTCTTTCAGAATTCCGGCCTGAGCAAAGTGTTCGACGATTTCAAATTCCGGGCCAGCTACGGCCTGACGGGTAATTCGCAGATTCCGGTGTACCGGTCGCTGGCCGGTCTGGTGCCCTACAACTACGTGCTGGGCGGCACGCTAGTGGCCGGGTACGGACCCAACCGGATCGCCAACCCCGACCTCAAATGGGAAAGCACCGCCATGCTGAACCTCGGGCTGGACCTGTCGCTGCTGAACAACCGCCTGTCGATGACTTTCGATGTGTTTAATAACAAAACCACCGACCTGCTGCTGGACGTTTCCATTCCGCAGAGTACCGGTTTCAGCACCATCATGCTGAACTCCGGTTCGCTGTCCAACAAGGGATTTGAGTTTTCAACGAACTACAAAATCCTGAACAGTTCCGACTGGAAGTGGGACGTGAGCGGTAACATCTCCATTCTGCGCAACGAGATTCTGGACCTGGGCAAGAGTACGCCCTTCTTCGCCAATAGCACGAGCGGTCACCTGGGCGTTTTCGGTAGCTGGGTAGAAGCGGGCAACGCCATCGGTGTCTGGAAGGGGTATAAATACACCGGCCTGTTCCAGACCGACGACGAAGGCAAAAGCTTCGCAGCCCGCGCCGGTTATCCGAAATACGAAGACGTCAACGGCGATGGCAAATACACTTCCGACGATTACGTTACCATTGGTAATCCGAATCCGAAATTCACCTGGGGACTGAACTCGACCGTCAAATTCAGAAACTTCGACCTGGCCGTTTTCTTCCGCGGTGTTCACGGTAACGACGTGCGCAACCTGCAACAGTCGGAAATGGGCGACGGTGTGCAGAAAATCAACCAGATTGGCAACATCCTGACCGATTCGTGGACGCCCGAGAATCCCAACGCGAGTCGGCCCGTGATTGATGGTCGCCGGGATTTCATCTCCTTCCGCCGGTCGTCGTTTTTCATTCAGGACGGTTCGTTTATCCGGCTGCAAAACCTGGCGCTGGGCTACAACCTGCCGCTGAATACCAAGTATATCCGCAGCGCCCGGATTTACGCCAGCGGCCAGAATCTTTTCCTGATTACCAACTACAAAGGCTTTGACCCGGAAGTGAACAACCAAGGCCAGAACAACCTGAACCGGGGGGACGATTACGATGCCTATCCGCGCGCCCGGATGTTCACGCTGGGCGTTAACCTTGGTCTGTAATTCCGCTAACCCTTCAACTGACAACGAAACATGAATTGGAGACATTCAACCCGACTCAAATCCCTGCTGCTGGTGTCCTTTCTGGCCGCGGGCGTGGGCTGCTCGGACTTAAAAGAAACCCCGGATTTTATCAATCCCGATACCTTTTATAAAACCGCCAACGAACTTCAACTGGGCGTCAACGGTATTTACGACGACCTCAACTCCGGCTATTCCGGCTATTTCTACGACCGTTACGTGTTTGAATGCCTGACGGGCGACCAGATTGGCTGGGAAAAAGGGCCGCTGCAATACAACCTGGGTAACGTCAGTACCGCCGACGAATACATTGAAGCCTACTGGCAGATCAGCTACCGGTCCATCAACCGGGCCAATGCCGCCATTGAAATTGCCGACGGTATGCAGGACCCCGCCAACGACGCGCTGGTAAAACGGCTGAAGGCCGAAGCGCAGTTTCTGCGGGCGTTTTACTACTACGGTTTGCTGATTTATTTCGACAACCCTCCGCTGACCGTTAAATCGACCAAAGGCATCAGTGACCTGCCGTCGAACGCAGGGGGCAAACGGGCCGTCATCGACCAGATTTATGCCGATGCCAAAGCCGCTGCTGAGGTGCTGCCCGCAGCGTACACGGGGGCAGACGCCGGGCGGGCCACCAAGTGGGCGGCCAAGGCCATTCTGATGAAAACCCAGCTCTGGGACGAGAAATGGGCCGACGCCAAAACCACCGCTGAAGACATCATCAACAACAGCGGTCTGCAATTATTTGAAACCTTTGGTCACAACTTCGATCTGGCGCACGAAAACCAGGGCGAACGAATTTTCGAAGCGCAGGTATCGGCCGGGGCCAACGCCAGCGAATGGAATGTTCACTCGGCACACTTCAACCCCGAAGACTACCCCAGCGAACTGGGTGGAGCGGGCTGGAGCTGGCTGAGTGCCACGCAGGAATTCCGCGCATCGTACGACGAAAAAGACAAGCGCATCGATGCGACGTTCATCGAGTCGTATCCGACGGGCCGGTTTGGCAAAGTAGACGGACAATATCCGGTGGTGAAGTGGAGTCCGAAAGCGGATTTTAACCTGTCTCGTTTCGGCGGGGTGGTCAAAGCCGACGCCAATCCGAAAGACCCTTCGCAGTTGATCTTCGGAAAAGCCTGGGCGGGCAAACTAGTGGAGTTGGGCATCAACTACAACAACACCGAGAAAAACACCATCTACCTCCGGCTGGCCGACATTCTGCTGGGCCATTCGGAAGCCTGCAACGAGAGCAATTCGGGCGACAAGTTTATGGGGATTAACAAGGTACGGGCGCGGGCCGGTCTGACGGCGCTGAGCGGTTTAGGTCAGTCGGCGCTGCGCGACGCGATCATCAAGGAACGGGAACAGGAGTTTGTGTTCGAGCAGGTGATGTACCCAGAATTGCGCCGGAAAAGCAAGTTTGGCGGGCAGCCGGATTACCTGGGCGACCACATCAAGCATTACATCGCCAAGTACAACGTAGGACGCACGCTCAAGGCCCGCGATTATGTGCTGCCGATGCCCCTGAAAGAAATCCAGGGCAATGCGAACGTGACGCAGAATCCGGGCTGGTAACAACCGTATCCGGTCATCAAAAAAGGGCTTTCACGAGCCCTTTTTTGATGCCATTTTTTTAGCGATCTTTCTTTCATGAAGTATTTATTTTCAGGATTGATTTTTCTTAGTCTGCTGGCCTGCGAGCAAAAACCCCGGACGTTGTTTACGACCTTGTCCGCTTCTGAGTCGGGGGTTCGTTTCCGGAATACCGTTACCGAAAACGATTCGTTTAATCTGGTTGACTACTACTACGTTTACAACGGCGGGGGCGTGGCCGTCGGGGATCTGGACAACGACAGCCTGCCCGATCTGTACTTTACCGGCAATCAGGTGGGCGACCGGATTTACCGCAACACGACGACGCCGGGGTCCGATCATCCCACATTTGAGGATGTGACGCCCCGCGCCGGATTGAAAAAAGGGGGCTGGTCGACGGGCGTAACAATGGCCGATGTGAACGCCGACGGACTACTGGATGTTTACGTCTGCAAGTCCGGGAATTACGCGGGCAGCGGGCGGAAAAATCGGCTTTACATCAACAAGGGAAACTTTCGCTTCGAGGAAAGCGCCGAACGCTACGGGCTGGCCGACACGAGCTACACCAACCAGGCCACCTTTTTTGACTACGACAAAGACGGCGATCTGGACCTGTACTTGCTCACGAGTACCAATCTGGTTCGAAACCCAAATCAGGTTACGCCGGTGGTTGCCGATGGCTCTGGGCTGGCCAACGACAAGCTGTTTCGTAACGATTCCGACGCTTCCGGGCCACGGTTTACGGAAGTAACTCGCCCGGCGGGCATTCTGCACGACGGTTTTGGCCTGGGACTCACCATTGCTGATTTCAACCAGGACGGATGGGAGGATATTTACGTCGCCAACGATTTTCTGGCGAACGATTTCCTGTACGTCAACAACCACGACGGGACATTTCAGGAAGTCAGCAAAACGTATTTCAAGCACCACAGCCAGTTTTCGATGGGCTGCGATGCCGCCGACATCAACAACGACGGCCTGACCGATCTGGTGGTGGCCGACATGCTTCCCGCCGACAATGAGCAGCGCAAGAAAATGGCCGGTCCGGCTAATTATCAGCAGTTTGAAAGCATCGTCCGGCAGGGCTACCATCCGCAGTTTATGCGCAACATGCTTCAGGTCAACGGCGGCAAAGCCCCCGACGGTCGGATGGTTTTTTCGGAAATCGGGCAGTTCGCGGGCGTGTCGGCAACCGACTGGAGCTGGTCGCCCTTGCTGGCGGATCTGGACAATGACGGCTGGCGGGACCTGTTCATTACCAATGGCTATCTGCGTGACATCACCGACCTGGATTTTGTGTCGTTCAATAACTCGTTCGCCCGCGACGGCAACCGAACGCCGGAGGAGATTAACCAGTATTTGCGGCAAGGCGCTACCAAAATGCCGAGCATCCGGAAAGCCAACCGCTTTTTCCGCAACAACCGTGATCTGACGTTTACCGACGCAACCGCCGACTGGTTTGGTGCCGAAGCCTCGCTTTCGAACGGTTCCGCCTACGCTGATCTGGACCGCGACGGTGATCTGGACCTGATCGTCAACAACATCAACCAGGATGCTTATATCCTGCAAAACAATACCGCGAACCATCACTACCTGCAAGTTCAGTTGAAAGGTCCGGCGCAAAACCGGTTTGGTCTGGGCGCGAAGGTAACGGTTTACAACAACGGTCTGACCCAATCGCATCACCAAACCGTCACGCGCGGGTTTCAATCGTCCAGCGACTACCTAATTCATTTTGGGCTGGGCGATCATCAAGCCGTTGATTCCCTGACGGTTATCTGGCCAGATGGGAAAGCACAGACGGTGCCAAAACCGGCCATCGACCGGGTTCTGGCGCTGGATCACCGACAGGCTTCCCCCGTTGCCCGAAAGCCGGAAAAACCGCAACCGACGCTGATGACGGGCATAACCGAGGCTTCCGGTATTCCGTTTATCCACCAGGAAGAACCGTATCTGGACTACAACCAGGAACCGCTTTTGCCGCACAAGCTTTCGCAGCAGGGCCCTAAGCTGGCGGTTGGGGATGTGAACGGCGACGGGTTGGACGATGTATTTGTGGGCGGCTCGTTTCGGCACTACGGTAAATTGTTGCTGCAACAGCCGTCGGGAGGGTTCGTTCAGAAACCTTACACGGATGAATCCCGGCCCAAAGACGAAGAGGATGTTGGGGCGCTGCTGTTCGATGCCGACGGTGATGGCGATAACGATTTGTACATTGTCAGCGGGTCGAACGAGTATCACGACGGTTCTGACTATTACCAGGACCGGCTTTATCTCAACGACGGGAAGGGTAAATTTACCCCGGCAACCGACCGGCTTCCTGCCATCCGGCACAGTGGTTCGTGCGTCAGGGCGGTGGATGTGGACCGCGACGGCGATCTGGATTTGTTCCGGGGTGGGCGGCTCCGGGCTCTCCAATACCCCATGCCCGGCGAGAGTTCACTGCTGATCAACGAAGGCGGACGGTTCCGGGATGCTACCTCCGAACGGGCGCCAAATTTGCGAAACATCGGCATGGTGACCGATGCAGTCTGGGCCGATATAGACCGGGATTCGTGGCCCGACTTGCTGGTGGTGGGCGAACTGATGCCCATCACGGTTTTTAAAAACAACCGGGGGGAATTGGCGCCCCTGCCCGTTGATGCGCTTAAGGACTCGGACGGTTTCTGGAACTGCATCCGTTCCGGCGATTTTGACCACGACGGCGATCTGGATTTTGTGGTTGGCAACCTCGGATTGAACAGCCGCTACCGCATGTCACCGGAGCAGCCCATGCGGGTGTTTGCGGGCGATTACGACGGCAATGGACGCATCGACGCCATCATGACTTATTATCTGGACGGAACGGAATACCCGGTGGCGTCCCGCGACGAACTGGGCCGTCAGTTACCCCTGATCAAAAAGCAGTTCACCGATTATGCGCAGTACGCCAAGGCCCGGCTGACCGATTTGGTCACCCCCGACCGGCAGAAGAATAGCACGGTTTTGCGGGCCTGTCAGCAACAAAGTATGTTGCTCGAAAATACGGGGGGCGGTTTCCGGTTGAAACCGTTGCCGGCCCCGGCGCAGTGGGCTCCTGTTCAGGACTTTCTGGTGGAGGACATTGACCAGGACGGTCATCTGGACGTTTTGGCGGTGGGGAACGCCTACGATGCGGAATCGGTAGCGGGCCAGTACGATGCCTCAACGGGGGTAGTCCTGAAGGGCGACGGAAAGGGGAACTTTCGGCCGCTGCTCTTTCCGCAAAGCGGTTTTTTGGCGGACGGGGATTGTAAAAGTATCGTCGGGCTTAACCGTCGAGGAAGGCGGGTTTTTCTGGTATCTGCTAACCAAGGCCTTCTAAAAATCTTTCAGACAAACTAATCTACCGGCTGCAATGGGGCTTGCTGCGGAGGTTTCTGCAATCTCGGTGAGATCCCGCCAGAGTAAAAAACGCTCGCCGATGGAATAAGGAGCGGTTTCCTCAATCCGTCGGCGAGCGCCAGCTAAGAGTTCTGCAATTTGTTATACCTAATTCGGGCTTATCAAAGTCCGGGAAAAGTTACTCGTTCTTGTTGGCACCGCCCTGGCGAGCCGGGGGCTGCGTGGCCTGCTGTTGCTGCATTGGGTTTGGCGTTCTTCCTCCGCGCCCTGAACCCTGTTGTTTAAAGAGCTGAAAACGGGTGGGCTGCTGAGACTGACGCGGGAAAGCGTTGTTGTCGGTGTCAATGTCGGCAATCTCCTGGAAAGGATCCAGTGTCCACTGCACCACCCGCTTGCCCGTGGCAATCACCTTCTGAATCTGTGCATCGTTGAAGCGCCAGATCTCCGCCGGAAAACGAGCCATCGAATCCGTGCCGTCCTCAAACTGCATCCGGACAATCACCGGCATGGGCAGGCCCCCCTTGTTCTTGACCGTCAAGGTGTAAAAGTTGTTCTTCGACTCCAGCGTCTGACGCTCTTCCTGGCTCAGACTGGACAGGTACTCTTCGTACTTCTTCTTGTCGGCATCGGTCACCGCGTAAGGATCGTAGCGGTTGTAGAAGTCCTTCATGGTCGAGTCCTGGGCCACCACGGTCTGGGCCTGGGTGGCCGCATCGCGCATCTTGCTGATGGTCTTGGCCCGGTTCTGGGCTTCGGTGCGGGCCAGGGCCTTCTCGACTTCGGGGTTCTGGGTGTTGAGGGTAAACCAGTCGACTTCGACCAGGTCCTGATCGACGGGTTCGACGCCGTAGAACCAGCCTTTCCAGAACCAGTCCAGGTCCACGCCCGAGGCATCTTCCAGGGTGCGGAAGAAGTCGGCGGGGGTGGGGTTTTTGAAGCGCCAGCGGTTGGCGTACTCCTTGAAGGCGTAGTCGAACAGCTCGCGACCCATGACGGTTTCGCGCAGAATATTCAGGGCAACCGCCGGTTTGTCGTAAGCATTCGGACCAAATTGCAGGATGTTGTCCGACGAGGTCATGATGGGCGACAACTGGGACGGTTCCGACTTCATGTACGGAATGATGCGATAGGGTTCGCCGAAATCGCTGGGAAAGTTGTAATCCCATTCTTTCTCGGCCAGATATTGGCAAAAACTATTCAGTCCTTCATCCATCCAGGTCCACTGCCGCTCGTCGGAGTTGACGATCATGGGGAAAAAGTTGTGGCCCACTTCGTGGATAATCACCCCGATCATACCGGCTTTGGTCGCTTCCGAATAGGTGCCGTCGGATTCGGGCCGCCCGCCGTTGAAGCTGATCATCGGGTATTCCATCCCGCCGTACCGCGTCGCATGGCAGGAGATGGCCACCGGGTAGGGATACTTGAAGGTCCGGTTTCCGTAGGATTTGAGCGTGTGCTCCACTGCCCGGGTCGAATATTGTTCCCACAGCGGGTTGCCTTCCTTGGGGTAAAAAGACATGCTCCAGATTTTGCGGCCATCGCCGTAGACATCGGTTTGCATGGCGTCCCAGATGAATTTACGGGAGGAGGCAAAGGCAAAGTCGCGCACGTTATCGGCTTTGTAAATCCAGGTTTTCTTGCCGGTTGGCTTGGCATTGGCGCCCCCGGCTTTTTCGGCGGCTACCGCTTCATCCTGAGTGACAATTTTAACGGGCGTTTTCGAAGTCGATGCCTTTTGCAGCCGCTGGAGTTGCGTGGGGGTCAGCACCTGTTTATAGTTCAGGCATTCACCGGTCGAGCCAACAATGTGGTCATTCGGTACGGTGATGGCTACTTTGTAGTTGCCGAAGATGAGCGTGAACTCACCCTGCCCCAGAAACTGCTTGTTTTGCCAGCCGTTGACGTCGTCGTAGGCGCACAGCCGGGGAAACCAGTGGGCAATAAAGTAATTGCGGTTGCCATCTTCCGGGAAGAATTCGTAACCGCTACGGCCATAATACTCTGTAATCAAGTAGTTCCAGGCAACGTTGAAGCTAAACTGCTGGCCCGGTTTCAGGGGCGTCGGCAGGTCGATGCGCATCATCGTCTGGTTGATGGTATAGGGCAGTTTTTTGCCCGCTTTGTCGGTAACGGCGGTAATGTTATAGCCGAATTTTTCAGAGTCCGGTTCCAGATTTCGCAATTGCCGCAGGCTGGCGCCGTTTGGGCTGATTTTGTTGAGTGCGGATGTAGAGCCGATGGCGCCTTCAGCAAACAGATTCTGGTCGAGCTGGAGCCAGATATACTTCAGTTCATCGGGCGAGTTGTTGAAATACGTAACCACCTCCGAACCAATGATTTTCTTGTTCGTGTCGTCCAACTCAACCTTGATGTCATAATCGGCCCGGTTCTGAAAAAAGTCCCGGCCGGGTGAGCCGGAAGCCGTGCGGAACGTGTTGGGCGTCGGCAGCTGGGGGCCTAGTTGCTCAAAGCGGTTGTTGGCCTTGTAGCTGGGAGAGGAGGGGGCCTGCGCCCAGACGGCTACAGACAGGCTGATGAATACCGCAATCAGCGCGGAGATTCTCATGCTCATTTGTTGATAGAAGCTTTTGTATGACAAGTAAACACGAAAGATAACGTGAATGCCCTCTGATACCAAATTTTATACTCAATTCTGTTGAGTATGCGGCTTTTACGTGATTTGTGCAGCTAGTTTGCCTTATCATAAAACCGCCACGACGTTTTGAAGTCCTTGCTCAATTTCTGGTCTGTCAGAATGGCGCGGATCATCTCGACGGGCAGGGAGTTCATCTGTAAAATGGCGTCGTGAAATTGCTTGTACGTCATTTTTTTAGTGTCTACCAGTTCTTTTTTCAGGGCGTAAAACTGGAAACCGCCGGTCATATACGCCAACTGGTACAGCGGAGGATAGCCCCCTACGAACGACCGGCGCACTTCGCCCTCGGCATTGGCCCGTTCATGCCCCACCCGGTCGACCAGAAAATCGATGCACTGTTGCGGTGACCATTTGCCGAGGTGGTAGTTGAGCGAGAAAATAATCCGGGCGCAGCGGTGCATCCGCCAGAACAACATCCCGATCCGGTCTTCCGGCGACTGCGGAAAGCCCAGATCCCACAAAATCATCTCCCAGTACAGCGCCCAGCCTTCCGTCCAGAACGGGGTGCGGAAATGGCGGTACGTTTTGTAGCGGTTGTTCATGAAGCCCTGCAGGTGATGCCCGGCAATGAGTTCGTGGTGCACCGTAGAGCGCGAGAAATGCGGGTTGTTGCCGCGCATGCTCATCAGCTTGTCCTCGTGTTCCATCGCATCGGTTGGATACGAGATCAGGATGGTTTCCCCACCCAGAAAAAACGGACTCACTTTCTGCCGTTCGGGCGACATCATCTGCATCCGCCACGTTTCTTCCGCAATCGGCGGGATCGTGATCAGGTCTTTCTGTTTCAGAAACGCAATCGACTCGGTGTAAAGCCGTAAGATCAGTTCCGGCTGTTTTCCGGCGGGAACAGCGGTATTTTTAACCTTTTCCTGGGCGGCTTTCCAGTCGGTACCAAACCCCATCTCCTTCGACGCTTTCAGGAGTTCGCGGTCGCACCAGGCAAACTCGCGGTTGGCAATGTCGACGAGTTCTTCCGGCGAATACGGAATCAGCTCAACTTTCAGTTGCCGCAGCAGTTCCTCACGGCCCACGGCAATGCCTGCAATTCCGCTATCGTCTTTCACTGGAGCCGCATCCCGGACTTTTTTGGTCAGCAAAGCCGTGTAGGCCGTCAGCAGGCTGTCGGTTTTGCGGTAGGGTTGGGGCACCCACCAGCTAAACTGCGGGTCGTAGGCGTTGTAAAAGGAAAAGACGCTTTTCAGGGCGGCCTGCAAACCTTTGGCGGTTTCTTCGGCGCGTCGGGCCAGCGCGGGGTCCATTTTCTCCGTTTTTTCGAGTTCTTTCCGGGCCGCCAGGATTTCTTTGCCGATGCCGTTCAAATCCGCGGCCACCTGTTCGGCCACCAGCGGCATTCCGCGCCGACGGAGTTTTTCGAGCGCGTAAATTTTGTCGGCAAACGGAAACCAGTTTTTAGTCTGATTAATTTCCTTTTCTTCGTTGGCTAGATCCTGCAGTTCATTCCGCAGGTCGCGCTGGAACAGCAGATAATCTACCCGGCTGTCGGTGCTCATCCGGTCGAAATCCAGTTGACCCAACTGCCGCAAATAATCGGTATAGAACATCTTGAATCGCTCCCGGCGTTCGGGTGAGTTTTCCACGGTGTAAAACCGGCGGAGACTGCCCCAATCCGCTTCGTACTGCGTCAACAGATGGTGCACATCGCTCGTTTGGCGGTATAAACCGGGGGCGGGCTGAGCCAATACTATTGTTGAAAAAGCCGTAAGCAGGAGTGAAAGCAGGCGGGTTTTCATAAAAAGACAGACGGTCGGGACCGGACGTTGCGGGTCGGATTAGGAATACTTGAATCAGTCTGGAAAATAAACGCGGAAAACCATCCATTCCCAAATTTTTAGTAACTTTTACGGCTAAAATGAAACATCTTATTCTTTTTGGTTAGCTATAGACAGTTTTTTTGCGGTCTGAAAAATGAGCTAAGTGGCTATTTTCTAGGCCACTTTAAAAAAAATATAAAAAAAGTTAAATTCGGACTCAGGGTACCAAGCGGCCTACTTGTCTTTTAAGGCAGGCCGGAATTCGGCAGTTTTTGCGATTTCTATGCAACAACCCTTACTTACTTCAACAGGAATTTCTGATCCGTCGGTTTACGGCACGCACCCGAGTCCGGCAGCGCCAACGGAGGGTCAGTTAGACTGGCATCTGAACCACCTCTTTGCAACCGATCCCCGGCAGGGCTGTGAGCTGTTGTTCCGTAAATACTACGGAGCCATGTGTAGCCACACCATTCGGTTTGTTTATTCCAAGGAGGTCGCGGAAGATATTGTGTCGGAAATTTTTTATAATTTCTGGAAAGAAAAACTTTACCTGACCATCACCACCTCTTATCAGGCTTATCTGTTCCGGGCCGTGCGGTACCGCACCTTGAATTACCTGCGCTGGGAGTTGTCCAAATCCCGGCAGAATACCGACGCTCAAACGGTAGACCTCGCTGATTATCAGCCTTCCCCTTCCGAAATCGTTCAGTACGACGAACTGCACCGCAAGGTCGAGCAGGCCATCGATAAATTGTCCCCCCAATGCAAACGGGCCTTTCTGCTGAGCCGGTTTGAAGGCAAGAAGTACGGGGAAATTGCCGATGAACTGAACATCAACGTTAAGACGGTCGAAACGCACATGAGCAAGGCGCTGGCCATGCTACGGACGGTCTTGAAGGAAGAGCGGCTTTGGGTCATTGCGCTGCTATTTTGCCAATAAACACGGCTTTTATTGGGTCTCTCCGGAATTGCTTCCGATACAACCGATTAGATTATCATGCAAGAGGTCACTAAATCACTATTGCGGGAATACCACGCCGGACGAGCTACGCCGTTACAGGTGAAGCTCATCGAGGACTGGTTGAAAAACCCCGACAACGAATCGTTATTCTACCAGGCGCTGTTCGAGTGGGAGTCCGAACACCCTCAGTATATTGTCGATACCAACACGGCTTTGACGCAGTACCGTCACTACATGGACGCAGCCGAAACGCAACCCCGGCCGCAGTCGGTGATTCTGCCTGCCGCGCCGGGCCGTCGGTTGTTTTCGCCCTGGCTGGCGGCCGCTTCGGCGCTGCTGCTGGTTTTTCTGGGTGCCTGGCTGCTGCGCGAACCCCTGCTGTACGAGACCTACTCCACGGGTTTTGGCGAAATCAAACGGTTTGGGCTCGCCGACGGCAGCAACGTTATACTCAACGCCAACTCGACGCTGCGGGTACCCCGGTTTGCGATTGGCCGGAAAGACCGCGAAGTGTTTCTGACCGGCGAAGCGGAGTTTTCGGTGAAACATACCATCGATCACCGCCGGTTTGTGGTCCGAACCCAGCGGCAGCTCAACGTGGAAGTGCTGGGCACGGAGTTTGTCGTTTTTGCCCGGGAGCGCGCTACGCGGGTAATGCTCATGAAAGGAAAGGTACAGCTCTCGTATCCAACCCCGGCCCATACGCCAGCCCGTCCGCTGGTGCTGCGACCCGGCGAACAGGCCACCCTCGACGCCAAAGGTCGTCTATCGATCCGGCCCGAAATCCATCCGAAGAAATACAACGCCTGGAAAGACCACCTGTTTGTATTTGACAATACCTCCCTGCGCGAAGTGGCCGACCTGATCAAGGAAAACTACGGTCTCAACGTCGACATTCAGGGAACGGACCTGGCCGGGCGGATCATCACCGGTAGCTTCAATGCCGATACCGTCGATGAGTTGCTGGATGTGCTCAAAGAATTGATGCGAATCAACGTCGTGCGGCACAAAAACCGGGTCGTCTTCTCCGAAAAAAATCTTAAACCTTAACACCAATCTATCCCATGAAAAAAATTCTACGCTTCTGGCTTTCCGTCAGTATCGTTGTGAATGGGCAGTATGGGCTGGCACACGCTCAGATGCTGGCCCGGGCGGGAAATCAGGTCAACAAGACCACCCACGCCCCTGATCATTACTCGTTGCGTACGGTACTGACCGGTTTTAAAAACAAATACCGGGTCAACATTCTGTTTGAAAACCGGGTAGTCGAAAAACTTTCCGTTCCGGCAACGAGCCTTCCGGCCGCCGAAACCGTTGAGAATGCGCTCGAAAAGGTCCTGACGCCTTTTGGGTTAGCGTATAAAAAAGTAAAAGACCGGTCGTATATTATTGTAACGAACCGGCCCGACGCCAAAACCGTCTCCATTAATCCCATTCCGGTAGCCCCGGCCAGCCTGCCCACCGGAACCCCGGAAACACCGGGTGCCTTGTCTATGATTGCGCCGAGTACTACCGTGTCGCAGCAGCCCAAAGATCAGGCGGTGCGCGGTACGGTGCGCGATGGTTCCAACAACCAGGCGCTGCCGGGGGTGAGCGTGGTGGTGAAAGGAACCCAGCGCGGGGCCACCACCGATGCCAATGGCAATTTCCGCGTCGATGTACCGGATCAGAATGCCGTCCTGATTTTCAGCTTCATCGGTTTCGAAACTCGGGAAGTACTGGTAGGCACCCAGAGCGTGCTCAACCTCGATCTAACCCCAACCGATCAGTCGTTGAATGAAGTAGTGGTTGTCGGGTACGGAACGCAACGGAAAGAATCGCTGACGGGCGCTATTTCGGGCATCACGAGCAAAGACCTCGACCGCGTTCACACGACGACGGTCAGTGCGGCCCTGGCCGGTAAAATTCCGGGCGTATCGTTCCGGATGGCCGACGGTCGGCCGGGTTCCAGCGCCAACATCCAGATCCGGAACCTCGGGAATCCGCTGTTCGTTATCGATGGGATTCAGAAAGATGCCGGGCAGTTCAACAACATTTCGCCCAACGACATTGAAAGCATCACGGTCTTGAAGGATGCCAGTGCTTCGGTATACGGTTCGAGGGCGGCCAACGGGGTCGTAATCGTGACGACCAAGCGGGGCAAATCCGGTAGCCGCAACACCGTCAACATCGATTCTTATTACGGCTGGCAGAACTGGGCGCGGTTTCCCGAAACCGTAAACGCTTACGAGTGGATGACCGGCAAAGCCGACGCCGACATCAACCAGACGGGCCGAACCAACATTACGCCCGAGGAACTGGAAAAATGGCGCGCCGGAACCGAAAAAGGGTATCAAAGCTTCGATTGGTACAAGTTTATCATCAAGCCCAACTCGCCCCAGTATTCGCTCAACGTAAACGCAACCGGTGGTTCGGACAAAATCACGTATTACCTGTCGGCCACCCGTTTGTTCCAGAATTCGGTGCTGGGCCGGGAATTTACCTTCGGCCGGACCAACATTCAGTCGAACGTAGACGCCCAGATCAGCAACCGCCTGAAAGTGGGCGTTCAGATCAACGGCCGGATCGAAAGCCGCGACAATCCCGGCGTTCCCGGCGTGGATGATTACTGGGGTCCCCGCTTTGCGCTCTTCCGCAACCGGCCCACCGAACGGCCTTTCGCCAACGATAACCCGGCGTATTTGAACGACATCGGCCACAACGACACCAACTGGGGGCTGCTCAACAAGGAGAAATCCGGTTACTGGACGGAAGACTGGCGGGTGCTGCAAACCAACTTCAATGCGGAATACCAGCTACCCATCAAAGGCTTGACAGCCAAGGGTATGTATTCTTACTATTTTGCCGACCGACTGGTGAACGGCCACGAATACACCTACGATGCCTACACCTACAACGCCCAAACGGACCAGTATGTCCGGACGGGCGGTAGCTCGAACCCCTGGCGGGAGCGCCGGACCGAGAAGATTATGGAGCAGGTGTTGCAGGGACAACTGAGCTATAACAATACGTTCGGCAAACACACCGTCGGTGGTACGTTTGTGGCCGAACGCATCCAGCGCCGTCGTTTGTATACGTTCCAGCACGCGGTTCCGAAAACGAACGTGCTGCCGGTGCTTCAATTTGCGGACATGGACGCCCAGGACTTTGCCGATGTAGACGAAGATCAGGCGCGGGTCGGGTACGTCGGACGGTTTACGTACGATTACGGCGGCCGGTATTTACTGGAGCTGGCGGGTCGTCAGGATGCGTCCTGGAAATTTGCGCCCGGCAAACGCTGGGGCTTCTTCCCGTCAGTATCAGCGGGTTGGCGGATCACCGAGGAAAACTTCTTTAAAGGATTGAACTGGAACGCGCTGTCAGAAGTCAAACTGCGGGCATCGTACGGTGAGCTGGGCGACGACGACATCGGTATCGGTGCTTACGATTATATTCCGGGCTACAACTACGGTTCGTCCACGGTTATTCTGGACGGAAACGTTATCAAAGGATCGCGCGACCGGGGTGTTCCGATCACCAATATTTCCTGGTTTACGAGTAAAATGACCGACGTGGGTCTGGATTACGCGCTCTACAACGGCCGGTTGTCCGGAACGTTCGATTACTTCTACCGGAAGCGTTCGGGCTTGCGGGGCCGGAAGTACGATGTGTTGGTTCCCAACGAGTTGGGGTATTCACTGCCGGATGAAAACGTAAACAGCGACGCGCAGGTGGGTGGTGAAGCATCGCTTTCGTACAACGGAAAAGTAAAAGAACTGACCTTCTCGGTCGGTGGTAACGTTTCGTATTCGCGCAGCCGGTTCCTGCAATCCTACCGACCAACCTGGGGGAACTCCTGGGATCATTACCGGACCTCACAGGAAAACCGCTGGAGCGGCACCTACTGGGGCTACGAAGTCATCGGTCAGTTTCAGTCGCAGCAGCAAATCAACGAATACCCGGTTAATATCGACGGTCAGGGCAACAAAACCCTGCTGCCGGGCGACCTGATTTACAACGACGTTAACGGCGACGGCCGCATCGACGGCTACGACGAACGGCCCATTGGCTACGCCCGCGATCGCAACCCCGCGGTTAACTTTGGCTTGAATCTGTCGGCGGCTTACAAAGGCTTTGATCTGAAAGTCGATTTCTCCGGCGGGACGATGTATTCCTACAACCAGGGCTGGGAAATGCGCTGGCCGTACCAGAACACGGGTAACCTGCTGGCTCAGTTCTACGATGATCGCTGGCACCGGGCCGACATTTTCAACCCGGACAGCGAGTGGATTCCCGGCAAATACCCCGCCCTGCGGTTCAACGACGGCGGCCACAGCAACTACAACCGCAACTCGACCTTCTGGCTGACGAACGTTCGGTATATGCGGCTGCGCACGATGGAAGTAGGCTATTCGCTGCCGAAAGCCTGGCTCGAACGGGTGAAAATTCAACGGGCTCGTTTTTACGTCAATACCTTCAACCTGCTTTCGTTCGACAACGTCAGACGGCTGGGTGTTGAACCGGAAGTGATGGACGAAAACGGTCTTCAGTATCCGCAGAACAAGTTTGTAAACGTAGGTCTTAATCTCTCCTTCTGATTTTAACCATCTTCAGCGATGAAAAAATATGTGTATGTTCTGACTCTTGGCGCGCTGCTCTCCACGGGCGCTTGCAAAGACGACGACTTTCTGGACCGGGCCCCCACCAACATCCTCCTGAACGACCAGGTCTGGAAAGACAAAAACCTCGTGCTGACGGTTCTGGCCGATTTGTACGGACGGTTTCCGGATTACCAATCCATCAAAAACTGGTCGGACTTCACCAACTTCGACGAAGCCTTTGCGTCGGAATTCGGTCAGTACGGACGGCATAAAAACCAGGACTACGGCTACGGCGACTGGGGCTACTGGGATTACGGCTATATCCGGGAACTGAACCTGTTCATTCAGAAAAGCGAAGCCGCCACGAACCTGGATGCCGCCGACCGCGCCCGGTTCCTGGCCGAAGCCCGGTTTTTGCGGGCGGCCGTTTACTTTGAACTCGTGAAGCGGATGGGCGGGGTGCCGCTCGTGCTGGAACCGATGCAGTACGATTTCAGCGGTGACCCGAGCTATTTGCAGAAGGCCCGCTCGAAAGAATCGGAAATTTACGATTTCGTCATCAGCGAAATGGAAGCCATCAAAGCCACGCTGCCGGATGATGGCAATGTCAAATCCCGCGTCAGCAAAGGCGCAGCCCTGGCGATGGAAGCCCGCGCGGCTCTGTACGCCGGTTCGATTGCCAAATACGGCCCGACCACTCCGCAGGTGTCGCTACCCGGTGGCGAAGTGGGAATTCCGGCGGACAAGGCAACGGCCTACTACCAGACGGCCCTGAAGGCGGCTCAGGAAATCATCACCGGCGGCAAGTATTCACTCTACAAAAAACAGCCGGATTTGCAGGCCAACTTTGCCGCTCTTTTCACCGACAAAGGCAACAACTCAGAGGTGATTTTTGCGGAAGATTTCAAGCTGAAAAGCGGTAAAGTCGTCGGCTGGACGCTGTCGAACCAGCCCCGGTCGTCGGCCGAGGAGCAGCAGGGCGGTCGGCTGAACCCCTCGCTGAACCTGGTGCAGTCGTTCGAAAAACTCGACAATACCTTCGCGCCGTTTGCCATCACCACCGCTACCGGGCAACCGGTTTACTACACCAATCCCCAGGATATTTTTGCGGGCCGGGATGCACGGCTGGGTGGAACGATCATCCTGCCCGGCAGCCAGTTTAAGGGTAAAACCGTTGACATCTGGTCGGGCTACCTGCTCGGCAACGGCACTGTGGTCACGTCGGATGCACTCGGTGGTAAGAAAGTGTTACCGGGTAAAACCGCCGAGGAACAGGTGGTCGGCTTCGACGGCCCCATCGACAACCTGGAGTTTAGCGCCCAGACCGGTTTTTACGTCCGCAAATACCAGGACCCCACGGTGGGTTCGGGCCAGATCGGAACGCAGAGTGAAGTCTGGTGGATTCGCTACCGCTACGCCGAGGTGCTGCTGAATGCCGCCGAAGCCGCCTTTGAGCTTGGGCAGAAAACCGTTGCTGCCGATTACATGAACCAGGTTCGCGAACGCGCCGGTTTGATCAAAGCCCTGACCGCCAACGAAATTACGTTCGACCGGATTGTGCACGAGCGGAAAGTGGAACTGGCGTTTGAAGGCCACCAACTGTGGGATTACAAACGCTGGCGGATTGCCCACCTGGTCTGGAACGGCGCCAGCACCGATCTGACCACCGATCCGGCCAGCGCCACCGAACCCAGCACCCGGCCGTTCGGCTTGTGGCCCTACAAGCTCTACGACCCCACCAGCCCGAACAACGGCAAGTGGGTTTTCCGGAAAGTGCTGCCCAGCCAGGTTACGAACGCCGACCGCTTCCGGCTGGGTAACTACTACTCGTTTATCAGCGATGAAATTCGCAACAACAACCCTAAAATTGTCCGCAACCCGAACCAGTAAGTCGATAACACCATGAAACGTTTCTTTCCTTATTTGATGGGACTAACTTTGGCCGCGGGGTTGGCTTCCTGTGAGTTTGATAATTACGAAGAACCAAAAGCCAAACTGGAAGGCCGGATTGTGTATAAAGGCGAACCCATCAACGTCGAATACAACAACGTCACGTTTGAACTCTGGGAGCCCGGCTGGCAGAAGCGCATTCCGATCACCGTCACGGTTGATCAGGATGGTTCGTATTCGGCGATGCTTTTCAACGCCAACTACCGGCTCGTCATTCCGGCGGCTCAGGGTCCTTTCCGGTCGCTGAAAAACGCCGAAACCAGCTCCGACACGGTGATGGTCAGTCTGAGCGGCAGCCAGCAGCGCGACATTGAAGTGGAACCGTATTATATGGTCCGGAACCCAACCTTTACGGTCAACGCCCGGAAAGTAACGGCCACCTGCAAGCTTGAGCAGATCATTACCGGCACGAGCGGCAAAACCGTTGAACGGGTGTCTTTATACCTGAGTAAAACGCAGTTTGTGGATGCGCGAACCAGCGTCGGCACAACCAACCTGGCCGGAAGCGCCATCAAGGACCTCAACGCCGTTTCGCTGGATTTGGAGGCTCCCACCATCACGGGGCAGAACTACGGTTTTGCCCGAATTGGCGTTAAAATAGCGGGTGTGGAAGACATGATTTTCTCGCCGGTTCAGAAAGTACAGTTCTAGTAAAAAAACAAAACGCGGATGCTATCCAGGAAACGGATTAACACGAACCTTCCCAAAAGTCGGCGTAAAACCGTTTCTATCATAGCCTCCGCGTTTCTTTGCCTCTGTCTGATTACCTACTTTGTCCTACCTTCTTCAAAAGCTCAAAACACTTCATCAACACCCCTTCATAAAGCCCCGACGCCCCTTTACCGTGACCCCATTTTTGACGGCGCGGCTGACCCGGTCGTGGTCTGGAACCCACAGGAAAGGTCGTGGTGGATGCTTTACACGCAGCGCCGGGCCAACGTCGATGCGGCCGATGTGGCTTACTGCTACGGCACCGCCATCGGGGTGGCTTCGTCGCATAACAATGGAGAGAGCTGGGAGTACCGCGGCACCTTAAAATTGGATATTGAACGCGGCATGAATACCTTCTGGGCGCCCGACATCGTTTTTCATAACGGGCAGTATCATCTGTTTGTGGTGTATATTCCGGGCGTTCGCAACCACTGGGGCGGCAAGCCAAAAATGGCGCACTACACCGGTAAGAATCTCTGGGACTGGCAGTTTAAACGTTTTATCCAGCTTTCTTCGGACGAGGTCATCGATGCAACGCTGCTTCAGTTGCCAACCGGCCGGTGGCGGATGTGGTACAAAGACCAGACGCGCGGCAGCATTACGATGATGGCCGAAAGCCGTGACCTTGAAAGCTGGCAGGTATCGCCCGAACCGGCGATTGGCGGGAAGGCGCACGAAGGCCCCAAAGCCTTCCGGTTTGGCGGCTGGACTGGATGCTAACCGACGAATGGGCCGGTATGCGGGTGTACCGCTCCAAAGAGGGCACGACCTGGGAAAAACAGGGCATGATCCTCGACAAACCCAGCTCCCGGCCCGAAGACGCCCCCAGCGGTGCCCACGGCGACGTGGTTGTAGTGGGCAATAAGGCGTTTGTCTTTTATTTTACGCATCCGGGTCGTAAATCGCATTCGGAAGCGGCCTTGAACAGCGATGGGGTGTTGCCATATTCGCTCCGACGTTCGTCTATTCAGGTGGCGCCCCTGGTCATTCAGGGCGGTACGCTGGTCAGCGAGCGGGATCAGCCGTTCGATTTCTGGCTCCCTAATCTCAACTAAATCAATTACAACCTATCTATCAACCGAATGCAAAACCGTTTTAGTCAACTTCTTTTTGTTTTTTTTCTGATTGCAGCGTTTTCGCGGATCGGCCTGGCCCAGCGGCCTCCGGCTTATCCGTTGATCACGATTGATCCGTATACCAGCATCTGGTCGTTCAACGATAAACTGACGGATTCGCCCACGCGCCACTGGACCGGCAAAAACCACCCGCTCGACGGGCTGGTTCGCGTCGACGGGAAAACCTACCGGTTCATGGGCGCTCCCATGACCACCCTGAAACCCGTTGCCACAACGGCCCAACGGGAAGCGTATCCGTTGGTTTACACCTTTGAAACCCCGGCGGCTGGCTGGGAGAAGCCGGATTTTAAGGCGACGGGCTGGCAGAGCGGCAAAGCGCCCATTGGCGACGGCGCCACGAGCAACCCGGTAAAACCCGCCGTGGACTGGAAAACGAAGGATGTCTGGTTTCGGCGCACGTTTACGCTGACCGATCTGAATTTTGAAAAGCTGGTGCTCTACCTGAGCTACGACAACGACGCGGTGGTGTACATCAACGGCGTAAAGGCGTACGATACCGGACCGGGTTACATCGGCGGTTACCAGACATTTCCGATTGCCTCGGCGGCCAAGGCGACCCTGAAAAAAGGACAGAACGTTATTGCAGTTACCTGCAAAAATACGGGCGGTGGCGCTTACATCGACGCCGGACTGGTGGACGAGCGGCAGGTGAGCGCAGGGGCCGCGGTCTCGCTGGCGGCCCAGAAAAGCGTGCAGGTGAAAGCTACCCAGACGGAATACGGTTTTTCGGCCGGTCCCGTTGAACTGACCGTAACCTTCACGACGCCGATGCTGCTGGATAACCTGGATATTGCTACGCGTCCGGCTTCTTATATTACCTATTCCGCCCGCTCGACGGACGGAAAACCGCATACCGTGCAGGTTTATACGGCGGCTTCCGGCTTGCTGAGTACCGATCAACCCATGCAGCAGGTCGTTGGAAAACGGTCTTCGGCCGATAAACTGACGGTGTTGTCGATGGGCACAACGGAACAGAAAATACTGGGTAAAAAAGGCGATGATGTCCGGATCGACTGGGGATACGCCCTGCTGGCAGCTCCCGCAGGTGCTTCGACTCAAACGGGATTTGGTCAACCGGCTGCGTTGCTGAAAGCGTTTGCCACGGGTGGTAAACTAACCGATGAGAGCCAGCCCGCAACGGCTGAAAACCGGACGATGGCGGTGGTGCAATCGCTGGGCTCGGTGAGCGGTACGGCCAAAACGAGCCACGTCACGGTGGGCTACGACGATATTTATTCCGTTCAACTCTTCGGGCAGAACCTGCGCGGCTGGTGGCGTCGGGATGAAAGCATGACCGCCGAAAAAATGCTGACTAACGCCGAAAACGATTACGAATCGCTGATGCAGAAATGCCGCCAGTTCGACCAGCAATTGTACGCCGATGCCGAAAAAGCGGGCGGTAAAGCGTATGCTGACCTGTGCCAACTGGCCTACCGTCAGGCCGTTGCGGCTCACAAAACCGTGGCCGGTCCGAAGGGGGAAATCCTGTTTTTCTCGAAAGAAAACTTCAGCAACGGTTCCATCGGGACGGTGGACATAACCTATCCGTCGGCCCCGCAGTTTCTGGTGTATAACCCGACCCTGCTGAAAGGCATGATGGAGCCGATTTTTATGTATTCGGAAAGTGGTAAATGGGCCAAACCGTTTGCCGCCCACGACGTGGGTACCTATCCGCTGGCGAACGGTCAGACTTACGGCGAAGACATGCCGGTGGAAGAAAGCGGCAACATGCTCATTCTGACGGCGGCCATCGCCAAAGTGGAAGGCAACGCCGACTACGCCAAGCAGCACTGGCAAACGCTGAGTACGTGGGTGGAATACCTGAAAAAAGACGGCTTTGACCCCGCCACCCAGCTTTGCACGGACGATTTTGCCGGTCACCTGGCCCGCAACGCCAACCTGAGCATCAAGGCGATTATGGGCATCGCAGCTTACGGTCAGCTGGCAAACCAATTGGGGAAAACCGACATTGGCCAGCAGCACCTGCAACTGGCGAAAGACCTGGCCCAGAAATGGACGCAAATGGCGCAGGACGGCGATCACTACGCCCTGACGTTCGACAAACCGCAGGGAAGCTGGAGCCAGAAATACAACCTGGTGTGGGACAAACTGCTGGATCTGAATATCTTCCCTAAAGAAGTCGCTCAGAAAGAGATCAAATATTATCTGACCAAGCAGCAGCGCTACGGGTTGCCGCTGGATAGCCGGAAAACCTACACCAAATCCGATTGGATTCTGTGGACGGCCACCATCGCCGATAGCCAGCAGGATTTTGAAAAACTCGTGCAGCCGGTTTACGAGTACGTTGACAAAACGCCCAGCCGCGTTCCGCTGGGTGACTGGCACGAAACCACCGACGGCAAGCAGGTTGGTTTTCAGGCCCGGAGTGTAGTCGGCGGCTATTTTATTAAATTGCTGGAGAAAAAGTTAGCCAAGTAATTCAATGCCACCCGTCGGGTTTTCGTGCCTGACGGGTTTTATTTCCCCTAGAACCCATGAAACACCTGATTCGACGGTCAGCCGCCCTGATTTCGTACGGCTTTCTTCTCAGTACTTCCCTGCTGGCGCCCCTGTCGGCGCAAACCACCGCGCCGGTGCCGCAAAAAGCCGCCATCCTGAGCCGCTGGGAAAAGCAGGTAACCCCCGAAAATGCCTGGCGTGAATACCCGCGTCCGCAAATGGTGCGCTCCAACTGGCAGAATCTCAACGGCATGTGGGAGTACGCCATTCGGCCCAAAACCGAAGGACAACCCGCCAAGTTCGACGGGCAGATTCTGGTACCGTTTGCGGTAGAATCGACGCTCTCGAAAGTGACTAAATCGCTGACGCCCGATCAACGGCTTTGGTACCGCCGAAACGTCGCGATTCCGGCCGCCTGGAACGGGCAGCGGGTTTTGCTGCATTTCGGCGCGGTGGATTATGAATGCAACCTGTGGGTGAACGGCGGTCTGGTTGGTTCCCACACCGGCGGCTCCGATCCGTTCGAGTTTGATATCACGGATTTCCTGAAATCGGGGCAAAACCAGGTCGTACTGGGCGTTACGGACCCTACCGACAACGACGAGCAACCGCGGGGCAAACAGGTGTTCAACCCCAACGGTATCTGGTACACGCCGGTATCGGGCATCTGGCAAACCGTCTGGCTCGAACCGGTTCCGAAAAACTACATCGAAGAAGTACGCATTACACCGGAACTGGATTCCAGCCGAATTCGGGTTGAGGTTCTGTCGAATAAACCGATGAACAGCCCGACGAGTGCCATCCGCCTGACGGCGCTGGACGGTACGCAAACCGTAGGGAGTCTGGTGGTTCGGTCGGGTCGCGTAGCGTATCTGCCCATTAGCAACCCCAAACTGTGGACGCCCGACAGCCCGTTTCTGTACAACCTGAAAGCCGAACTGGTGACGGTGGCCGATCCGTTTCCCGGTGCCGAGTTCCGCAACCGGCCGCGTCATAACGAAGCTGAACGTTCGGCTTACGCCAAAGCTCAGGTAACGGGCAATCCCGTGGATGCAGTGACGAGTTATTTCGCGATGCGGAAAATCTCGATGGGACCGGGTCAGGTGCCCAATCAGCCGATGCTGCTGCTGAACAACAAGGTGGTGTTCCAGAACGGGCCGCTCGATCAGGGCTGGTGGCCGGGTAGTTTGCTGACGCCCCCCTCGGACGACGCGATGGTTTTTGAAATTGACTTCCTGAAAAAGTCCGGCTTTAACATGCTCCGGAAGCACATCAAAGTAGAACCGGCCCGGTATTATTACCACTGCGACCGGCTGGGCATCATGGTGTGGCAGGATATGCCATCGGGATTTTTGGATGGGCAGGAAATGCGGTACGAGGACGTAGTGGAGCCGCTGCGCCGGTCGAAAGGCAAAGAGCAGTTTGAACTGGAACTGCGCCGGATGATGAACCGGCTGCACAACCACCCGAGCATTGTAACCTGGGTGGTGCACAACGAAGGCTGGGGGCAGTACGACAACGTTCGGATGGCCAATTGGGTGAAAGCCATGGACCCGAGCCGTCTGGTGAATGCCGTCAGCGGCTGGTCGGACCTGGGTGCGGGTGATTTCTACGACATCCACACGTACCAGGAGGTGCCGCATGTGCCAGCCGCCAAGAAAGACCGGGTCATTGTGGTTGGTGAATTTGGCGGTATTGGCTGGCCGGTGACGGGCCACCTCTGGGACCCTAAAAAGCGGAACTGGGGTTATCAGACCTACCACGACAAAGACGCCGTACTGAAAGCCTACCAGACCAAATACGGTAAAATGGTGGAGATGTACCAGAAGAACGGTGTTTCGGCGGCTGTTTACACCCAAACCACGGATGTGGAAGGGGAGGTGAACGGCTTGCTGACCTACGATCGGGAGGTGATCAAGATTCCGATTGAAACGCTGCGGGAGATCCACGCGCCGTTGTTCAAATAGAGCAGGTTCATTGCGGTATGCGGCTGCGTACCGGTATGGCAATCTTAGTTAATTACAGACATTCAGGAGTCATTCCAGCTGGGGTGGCTCCTGAATTTTTTGTGGCTCACGGGTTAGACTTAGCTCTTAGTACACTCGGCTTGATTTTGTGACGGGAATGTATCTTTCTGATTATCAGCCTTTACTGTGCGCGGAGGTTGGCCACTAAAACAAATAGTTGAGTTACGCTTGTTTATTTGAGAAATAAATGATTAATTGCTTGTAAATACAAACAATTCCATGCCATGACAAGACTTTTATGTTTCACTATTTTGTTGCTTGTGCACTATAATGTGCGGGCACAGGATCTGATTTGGAATAATTATCCGGACGGGTCGCTCAGCCACACGTTTCCGAACGTAGGTAATCCGGCGGTGAATGTGGGGGTTGGCGTATCTGGGAATACCTCAGCGTTTAATCTCCGAGAACCGAATGGACGGCCGTTGGGCTTACGTCTGAATGCAGACTTTGCTACGAGTGGAAACTCGGTAACCGTAACGATCCTGTTTTCACAACCGGTCAATAACCTCAGCTTTTCGCTCTACGATATTGACTTTACAGACGGCGATAGCAAATACCAGGACCTGGTTGTTGTAAACGGTACCAACGCGGGAAGCACGGTGAGCCCGACCATCGGAACAACGACGACCAACACGGTTACCGGTAATTCGATTCTGGGAATTAACAGCAGTGCTATTATGGGCGAAAACTCGGTAAATTTTAGCAGCCCGGTGAACCAGGTTACCATTCAGTACATTGCGGGACCAGCTTTTGTTGATCCGGAAACGCAGGAGATCTACATCGGCAATTTCAATTGGGACGCGGTCGTTCTGCCGGTTCATCTGGTGGATTTTGCCGGAAGAAGCGTTGACCAGCAGGTGCGCCTGGGCTGGCAAACTACCTACGAAGCCAACAGCGACTACTTCACCATCGAACGCAGCCCGGATGCCCGGGCCTTCGAAGCCATCGGACGGGTAGCCTCCAAGGGCTTCTCGGAAAGCCTGCAGACCTATGGCTTTTCGGATGCCGCCCCGCTGAAAGGCACCAACTACTACCGCTTGCGGCAGGTGGATCGGGATGGCACCTATGCTTACTCAAAGATTGTGGCGGTGGGCTATGATGCTCAAGGAATTTACTTTGAGGTGGTGGTGCTTGAGGGGGCTCGTCTTCAGGTGGAGACCAATGCTCCTGAACCGGTGTTCAATCTGGTGGATGTTCGGGGCTTGCCCAGCCTGCGGCAGGTGGAGCGCGCAGGCGCCAACAAGTACATCCTGCAAGTTTCTCCAACGGGCCTGGCTACGGGTGGGTTAAAGATTGTGCAGATGCGGTCAGGGAATTTCTCCTACGTCAGGAAGGTACTGGTCAATTAATCAATGAAACAATAAAGTTTATTTGTGTATAACAGACACCCTATCGGCTTTGCGGATAGGGTGTTTTTACGAATACGGAGTTCAGAGGTCGAAACACGCCTTGAGAATTGTATCGAATGGTAAGCCGTAGGTTTCAATTTCGGGATTCTTCACGGTTACCTTGCGGGTATCGATGGCTCGGCTAAAAATAAAGACATTTTCTTTTGGCAGATCGGAGGGAAGAAAGGGCGAATGCGTGGTGATTAAGCAATCCTGCTGCGATGCCACGGTGTTGCTGCTGCGTCGGCCATCGGGGGTAGGAAGCGCCCGGAGCCGGTCAATAAACTTCAGGCGCCACGTCGGATTAAAGTGGGATTCGGGTTCATCCAGTAAAAAGAGCACATTGGGAAAGGAAATCATGCTGAGTGTACCCAGGAGTTGCGCCAGTTGATGTTCGCCATCCGAAAGAGAAACATAATCCACAATGGCCGCCCGATTGCGGGCCTGGAAATTGACCCGTTCAAAACGAAACACTTTATCTTCTTCCTGGGGTTCGGGCAGCCGGGAGGCAAACCGGCGCGCCCGGGTTTCCTTGTTGAACCGTTCCCGCGCGTGTTTCGGAATTACCAGGTCGTTAAGCATGGCCAGTTTATGAAATGCCGAATACAGATCAAAAGCGGTTTCCCAGAAAAAACGGAAGGCGGTTTTGGTTTCCGGCGTGACCAGAAAATCGAACGTGTACGTTTCCGTTTTATCGTCGTACTGATAGCAGGTCGCGCATTTTTGCAGCTTATCGAGGTAGCCTTCGAGTTCGTTGGTGAGCTGTATTCCTTTGCGTTTGGAGTGTGACCGGGATCGTTCAGGTGCTCGGGGAGCCGCACTATGGGCCAGTTGAATAATGCAACGGAAGGAATGGAGCTCGTCGAGGTGGGCAAACTGCAGGAGGGCCGTGCGCTGTTCATCGCTACCCAGCAGCAGATTGGCAACCAATACTTCAAGGTGCGTTCCGTAATCAATGAGCATCAGCCGTGTATCCTGAACCGTTGCCCCAATCGGCTGGGATTGGCTGATGGCACTTTCGCGTACTTCTTCCGCGTAACCGCTGCGGCTGAGCAGGAAGGGGAGACTCAGGGTTTCGTTTTCACCGGACGTGTACCCAACCACCTTGCGGGGTAGTAATTCCTGCGTTTCGGCTGCGTCCAACGCACAGTTGATCCAGTTGCCGTCAACTTTTTTCTGAATGGTTATGACCGGACGCCGTCGGCTCTGGCCCTGTCTGGTGATGCGAACGTGAACCGGAAGTGCGTTGCCCCGGGGTTTAATCAAATATTCCACTTCAAAGAGCAAACTGGTGTTTCCTTCCAGCCGCTCCTCCTGGTGCACGACGGCGTGGAAAGCCAATTGGAACATTTCGGCCAGCACTTGCAGAAACTGGGATTTACCAGTTCCGTTTGCCCCGATCAGACAAAGCGGAGTGAAGTTTGTTTGTTCATCCATTTGACTGCGCAAAGTAAGATCGAGCCCGTCGAGCAGCCCCCCGCAGGTATCGGCCGAAATAATGTGAACACGTACTAGTCTCATGGCTTTACCCGGATAAATTTCATGGCCTGTCTTTCTGGATCAAAGACCTGCTTCAGGGCAGGCTGCTTGTCCAACAGAAGCTTAAATACAATATCTTTCAAGGCATCATAATCGGTTGCTACCTGACTACGCAGCTCGTCGAACGTGAACTGATCATCCGGCAGGAGTCGAATGGATTCCAGAACCGTTTCGGTCGAAAGCTCGGTCATGTTCGTCTTCTTGTTGGGCTTGGGCGATTTCGGTTTAACGGCTGGTTCCGATTGGGCGGCTTGCAGGCGCTTGAGCAGGAGCAGGGCCGGTTCGTCGTCCGGGCACTGGGGAACCAACTCACCCCGAAAAGCGCGGTCGAGGGTGGCCGCAGGCAGGCGGTCAATCTGCACCCGGGCCGTCAGACAGCGGGTTTCGATGGCGTCAACGTACGCAAAAAGGGCGTCGACCCGGCGAATGATTTCCCGTTGTTCGGCTATTGGCGGCACAGGAAACAGAAAATTACGGCATTGGGAAAGCGAAATATTCAACTGTCCCGCCGATCCGCGGGTTTGGTGCATGATAGCCTCCAGGTTATCGCCTTTGCAAAGCAGGTAATACAGCCATCCGGTTGTAATTCGCTTGCCGGGTCGAAAGAGCGTTAGGGCCTGATTGATATTCCATTCGGGGTAAGTATCCGGCACAACTGCGGCTTATACTGGAAATCAACGGTTTGGTTAACAATGTTGTAGACTTTCAGGAACGGTATTTTCGACTGAGCCACAAACCCCTCGCGGGGTGTACCGCCGTTCTGTACTTTTTCGCAAACCGTTGCCGCCCGCTCCAGAGTCCAGTCCGCCCGGTTTTTGCCGCTCCATCGTTCCGTCAGTCGGCCGGAGATGGCGGCCGAAAGAATAGCCTGGCGCAACTGCTTCGCCAGTGTAAGCACCCGGTCAAGGCGCTCGCGGCACGTTTCGATTCGCGTCAGAAGGGCCGTGATTTTGTCCACGATGCGTTTCTGCTCGTTGATGGGGGCAATCAGGACCGGAAATGCGGCTACCCGCTTCGGTTGCGCCCGGGTGAGCGATCCGCCCACGCCCGTGACAACCCGGCCAAGCAGGTCGCGGAAAGCCGGGCTGCTGAAGTAGTGCTGCAAAAAGTCGGATGACAACCCGGATGAACGCACCACAATCCATTCGGAAGAAGCGATCTGCTCCACCTGTCCTTTGGGCAGGACCTTCCAGACCCGGTTGATGCGCGGATTGATCTTGCAGATCAGAACATCATTCGGTTCGACAAGCTGCTTGATTGAGCCAATGTCGGCCCCCAGCAGCAACTCGGGTTTATGGTTTGGGAAGGCCGGTACGCTGTATAATTCAAAATACTGATCCGGCTGCCTGGCGGGCAGGAGCGTCTGCGATGAGAATTCGTTGATCAACCCAAGGTTGACTTTCATCCAGCCCGGTGGTAGTTCGTTCATGCTTCAACCTCCTCTCCGAGTTCTTCCATGATGCCGCGCAATTCTGCCAGAGCCCCTTCCAATTCATCGATCAGGTCCCGGGCCAGCACGCCCGGTTCGGGAAGTTCTTCGCTCTCGTCCTTGAGCCAGGAAATATCCAGGTTGTCGTTGTTCTGGCTAATCCACTTCCGGCTAAAGCAGCGGAAACGGTTGGTAACTCCCTGATCGTTGCGCCGGGTCAGAGCCGCCGGGCCACCCGACGGATCGTCGCCGAAAGCGGCCTCAAACTCCGAAAAGTGCTCGCGCGTGAGGTGAGTACGTTTTCCGTATTGGGGCATGTTTGCCCGCAGGTCGTACACCCAGACTTCTTTGGTGTTGCCCTGATCAGATTGTCCGCGGGTGAAAAAGATAACGCAGGTTTTTACCCCCTGTGCGTAGAAGATGCCGGTCGGGAGCCGCAAAATGGTATGCAGGTTGCATTTTTCCATTAGATCGGCCCGAATCTGTTTTCCGATGTTGCCTTCAAAAAGTGCATTGTCGGGCAGCACGACGGCGGCTCGTCCGCCGGGTTTGAGCCGCAGGTAAATGTGCTGCAAAAAGCAGAACTGCTTGTTGCTCGTCAGATAGGGTAGGTCGGTACGCTCCGGAACCCCGCCACCCTTTTTGCTGCCAAAAGGCGGATTGGAAAGAATTAAAGTGGCGGGTGGCAGTTGCTGCCCGTCGGGCGAAAGCGTATCGCCGTAGTGAATGCCACCCGCATCGGGTTGATAATCAATACCGTGGAGGAACAGGTTCATCAGGGCCAGCCGGTGCGTATCGTGTACATGTTCCATGCCGTAGAACGTGTTGCGACGGTATTTTTCCTGCTGTTTTTCGTTCCAGCGTTCGGGCTGGCTGTGTTGGCGGATGTGTTGATTGGCGGCAATCAGGAAGCCACCCGTACCGGCCGCCGGGTCCTGAATAATGTCGTCAAGCGTGGGTTTCATAACCGTAACGAGGCTGTCGATCAGCGAGCGGGCCGTGAAGTACTGACCCGCCCCCGATTTCTTTTCACTCGCGTTTTTTTCGAGCAATCCCTCGTAGATAGTACCGAGATCCTCCCGGCCGGCCGTATACCAGGCCAGTTTGTCGATGCCTTCCACCAGTTTGGAAAGGGTGGCCGGTTTTTTAATGGATGAGCTCGCGTTACTGAAAATTTCCCGGACAATCTTCGCTCCATGCGTTCCGAGGTGAATCAGCGTAATCTTGTACGCTTCGAGCCGTTCCAGCTTCGGCTTTTTAATCAGGTCATCCCACCGGTGCCCGTCCGGAATCTGTTCCTGCGTTCCGGTTTCTTTGGCCATCTTAAGAAAGAGCAGATACGTCAGTTCGGTAACATATTGATGATAGGTCACCCCGTCGTCTTTGAGCACATTGCAGAGATTCCAAAGCTTGGCAACGATATCATTAGTAATGTTATCCATAGAAATATTCTCCTCGTTTATGGCTCAAAGGGAGTAAAATGGGCCCTTAAACAGAGAAAAGCAAATAAGTTGTTAAAAATAATTAGTTGGTCAACCAATAATTTTTTTCAGTAGTAGTAAAGTCGTTTACTAACCTTTGAAAAAAGACGGTATGCGGAAAAAGAGATTCGGATAAATCCGGTCTGAATCGTCCACCAATACCCGAAAGCAAGATTCATCAGCCTGATAAGCTCGGTGGTGCGTTCTAATTCTTGTCGAATTTATATGCTTTTACTTGTTGGACAGCCGGTATTCTTGAAGGGCCTGTGGATAAATTATGGTACATTTCTTGTCGCGAGTCCGTACATACGCTTGTGTATTTATGTTTTATGAAATATATTGCGTGTACACACAAATAAACTTTATTGGTAATGAAACGAATAATACTTGTAACGGTGATGTTACTGGTCAGTCTATTGGGCTGGAGCCAGGATCTGGACTGGGGAGATTATCCGGAAGGAGAGTTTTCCTATACTTTCACGAATATCGGAAACATTCCGGTAGATGCTACGGTGACAGTTACGGGGATGGTTGGGTCTTTCTACACCGACTACCCGCGTCCATCTGTCAGAGGGTTGGAGCTGAATAATAACTTTCTGACCAACGGAAATTCGGTTTCCTTAAAAGTTACCTTCTCGCAGCCGGTCAGTAACCTTAACTTCAATCTGCTCGACATCGACCGGATTGACGGCGATAGCCAGTACCAGGATTTAGTGACGGTTGTAGGAGCCAATCTCGGAACACCGGTTACGCCAGCGATTGGCTCTGCTTCGACCAACACGGTTACCGGTAATGCCATTCTGGGTACGAACAGTGTCGAAGATTATGCTGCCAATTCGATTAGCTTCAGTACGCCCGTTACCGAAGTAACCATTCAGTATTTTGCGGGTCCTGACTGGGACGACCCCAAAAGACAATTCATCTATATCACCAATTTCAACTGGGCTGACGCGGTTCTGCCGGTTCATCTGGTGGATTTTGCCGGAAGAAGCGTTGACCAGCAGGTGCGCCTGGGCTGGCAAACCACCTACGAAGCCAACAGCGACTACTTCACCATCGAACGCAGCCCGGATGCCCGGGCCTTCGAAGCCATCGGACGGGTAGCCTCCAAGGGCTTCTCGGAAAGCCTGCAGACCTACGGTTTTTCGGATGCCGCTCCGCTGAAAGGCACCAACTACTACCGCTTGCGGCAGGTGGATCGGGATGGCACCTATGCTTATTCAAAGATTGTGGCGGTGGGCTATGATGCTCAAGGAGTTTACTTTGAGGTGGTGGTGCTTGAGGGGGCTCGTCTTCAGGTGGAGACCAATGCTCCTGAACCGGTGTTCAATCTGGTGGATGTTCGGGGCTTGCCCAGCCTGCGGCAGGTGGAGCGCGCAGGCGCTAACAAGTACATCCTGCAAGTTTCTCCAACGGGCCTGGCTACGGGTGGGTTAAAGATTGTTCAGATGCGGTCAGGGAATTTCTCCTACGTCAGGAAGGTACTGGTCAATTAATTCCAGACGAAATTCTTCTTTGAACGGAAGGCTCTGATGCCCGAAAATAACCGTTTCCCGCTCCCGGCTATGGGTTGGGAAACGGTTATTTTGTTAGTGTAATAGCCAGATCAGCCCCGAAAGCCGGCGTTATCAGCGTTGTTGAACCGCCGGGATGGCGAAGCTTTCTACGGTTTTTTTGACCCGTTTCCGGTTCCACAAAAGTAAGCTTGTAACGTCCGGCGGGTAACGTCAGCGTTAGGTTTAGGGATTGCCGCTCTTTTGGGTGATTACCGTTATAGACATATAAAGCGTACTGTTTACCGGCTTCGCTGAGCGCATGAACCCGTACCCGGGCTGGTAACGAACCGCTCAGAAGGACCGAATCCGGCTGCATTCGGATAAAATCCAGATTCTCCATAAACGCTTTCAGGTAACCCAACTGCCGCCGGAGCGCCGGGCTGCCGCCACCGGGCGATTTCGCTCCTGGTTTATAAGTACCATCGGGTGCTACGGTCGTGAAAGAGTAATCCAGGTTATTGTACAAACCGCCCCCGGCCAGCAGAAACTCCCAGCCTTCTTTGCGGTAGGTCGAGTCGGCAATACCCCGAAAGCCGGTTTCATTGTCGCCAATGACTTTATTCAAGCCGTAATTCAGGGGAACGGTTTTAGGGGGCGTTGCGTAGTGGAAATTAAAGACCGATACCGCCGGATGCGGCTTTTCAATTTTGGCCGAGCCGTTGGCGATATTCTGCGTAATCAGGTGTTTATTGGAGAGGTTTTTCTCCGTTTCAACAAGGATGTCGGCAATGTGGTGTTGCCAGTTCATCTGGACTCCGCCGAAATACGGTTCGTTACAGATTTCGAACAGCACGTTGTCAAAACCATTCAACTCCGTTACCATTTTTCGAACCAGCGCTTCCTGAACCGCCAGCAATCCGCCGTTTTTGTCAAGCGTGTAGACCTCATTCCGACCAACTTTTCCAACGCTATTGATGTTGTTGGCGGCATTCATCGGACTGATGGTCCACATTTTTTCCTCATAAAACGGGCAGAAGAGCGCCAACTCGACGATAATACCGCGTTGTTCGGCTGCCGACACAAACGTTTTCAGCCGCTTGAAATAAGCTTCATCCCAGCGCGAAAGGTCAAATTTGTTGCCCCCCAGCGCGTATCCGTTCTGCTCGCTGCGGGGCCAGGGGCAACTATACCGTCCGGCTTCCGGGGCCATCGTATTGTGCTCAATTCCAAAATCACCGGGAGCCTCGCGGTAGGCACCGGTAAAAGTTCGGGTCAGGTTCAGACCATCTTTCTGAAGCGTATTTAAATATGTAATGAAGTCAAAGTCCAGATTCAACACGGAGCCGTAGTGCTCGCCCGACGTAATCAGAACCGTTGGTTTACCTTTATAGCTAAAATAATGCGGGTTGGCCGGATGCAATTGAAGGGGCTGGGCTAAAAGACCCCCAGTTAGCCAGGGTAGTAAAAAGGTCATCAGGAAACGAATTCTCATAAAAAGGGGTGTCAGTCGGTCGGGTATGGTTAGTTTTCTTGTTTGGCTCGCGGAAGGCTCACTTTGATCGGGCAAGTTACAATTTTATGGCAACTCGTCGACTCATGGCTTTTCTGTTTTAAAATCCGGGTTCGCGATTGAGACGGAGGGCTCTAACGGATGCCGGACTTAAGTCGTTACTTTCTAGAAAAATATCGTCCAAACAATGGATTACTTTTAAACCACGTAACACATGAGCTTACCCGTTAGCGAACTTAAGGGCATCAGTGATGCCGTACTCAATGTCTTTGAAGCCCAGGGGTTAACCAACAGTGATGCATTGCTGGCCGCGGCCAAAACTCCCGCCGGTCGAAAGCAACTGGCTTCGGTGGCCGGGGTCGACGCCAGCGTTATTCTGGCGTTGGCCAACCGGGCGGATCTGGCCCGCATTAGTGGTATCGGCAGCGTTTACAGCGACCTTCTTGAAGAAGCCGGGGTGGATACGGTTAAGGAGCTGGCGCATCGTTCGCCGGAAAACCTGCACGCGAAAGTCAATGAAATCAATCAGGTCCGTCAACTGACTCCGCGCCCGCCATCATTGGATCAAATCGCCAGCTTTGTCAATACCGCAAAGGAGTTACCCGCCGGTCTGGAATATTAATAGAAGCCAAAAAAGCCCATCAATAAGTAATATGGGCTTTTTTGATTTAGTCTTTACGACAGACGTCTCGCCATCAGGGTTTCCCTTTCAAAAGTAAAAAATCCCGTACAAGCTCCAGTTGGTCGGTGCTGAGAAAATCGGCACCAGCTTCCCGGAGTTTCGACCAGACCGCCGGATCCTCCGGGCAGGCCCAAAGCCGTAGTTTCTTTCCTTCGGCATGAACCCGCTGCACCAACTGCTTCAGCTTCTGGAACTGATCTTCCGGCATCGGCCCCTGGCCACGCCAGTGGAGGTGATTGCCGTACGAATCGCTCACCACCGGCATCAGCTCCGGGCTGAAACCCTGGCCCAGGTCGGCAGGCCGACCGTCAAGACCCGCGAACCGTTCCCGAGCTCTCTTCAGCGTTTCAATCGGGCGGTTACCGGAGATAAAAACCGTCACAGCACCCCGCCTGCAACGGTTTCCCCGGCAGGAGGTCAGGATGGACCGGTATCGTTGCAGAAGCTTTTCCAGCGTCCGGTACGTACTATCGGCCCCCGTTTTGAAGTCGATCATCAGGTAAATCGGGCCGGAGTAATTTGGGTAGATGTTGCCATTATTCTGCCGGGCCCGTTCGGCCAACGGACGCAGGTACAAATTCTCGAGCGTCCGATCCACATTCCAGAAAGCAGGTCGGTTGTGGGCAACGTACAAGGTGTCGTTCCGGGCATAGACATCCGCTTCTACACTGGTAAAGCCGTGGTCGAGCGCATCCCAGAGCGGCCGGGATTGTTCGTAATCGTTGTGGGCGTGCGCATTGGGCAGCGGCACCACGCTGGCGATTGGGGGCGGGGTTTGTAACCGGGCGATGGGCTGCGTCCAGGCGGTTTCGACATCACCCGGTTCGAACGGGTTGTATTTGGGCTTGCTGGAGATAATTTTGGCGCGAACCAGCCATTCATCCGTAATGTCATAGCGGGCTTCCGTCCCTGTCAACTCCCGAAGGACTTCCGCCTTATTTCCGCCTTTCCGGATACCAATAAACTGAATTTTGTATTTCACATCCGGCTCTGCTTTGATTTTGAACGCCAGCGTGGCGGCCGTCTGCGTTACGTTTTCCAGCGTGACGCCCGTGGTGGCGTAAAACCGGGCCGCTTCCAGGGCTTCAATGAGGGTGTGGGGCTTCAAGTCCGGCGCGTTGACCATGACCCAGGCCCGACCCGAATTGCTGTACGTGGGTCCGAAAAAATGGTAATGGTGGCTGTCATCAGTAGCCAGGCCGAACATCAGCGGCCGGCCCTGTTGGAGAAAATGCAGGTTGATTTTATCCCACATCGACTCGGTACCTTCGCGGGTGCTGTCGCCGTAGTTGTGAACCTGCGGGTGGCCATTAAAAACCTCAAAAAACCGTTCGTGTCGGAGTTGCATCAAGTCATTGGCCGTAATGGCATAATGAAAATTGGGGTGGTTGATGTGCGGAAACATGGGCTGTCCGGTTTGCCGTCGTTGCGCCACAACAGCGTCGATGTTATTCTGCATCACCTCCGCCACGCTGTTGCCCGGCAGGGGGCGCAGTAAATTCTGCACATTAGTCACGTTGATGTGGATCGGTTTGCCCTGGTAGCCGGTCGAAACCTCTTCGCTTTTCAGAATCAGGAATTTACCGGGTTCTTCAAAATAGCTCCGGTATTCACTCAGGGGCTTCAAACGCACCTTCAGCGAATCGTTAGGGCCGGTTTCGTACTTTACCCAGTCAGGGCCGAAGGTTCGCAGATACCGTTCAAACCCACGACGGCGTTCGGGGGCGCGGGGCACTTTAATCCAGCGTTCACCTTCCTGCAACGTGTTGTGATCCGACAAGCCGATGAAATGGTAACCGTTGGCTTTGTACCAGTTCATGATCATTTCGGGATAGTCGTCGCCGTCGCTCCAGAGCGAGTGAGTATGCAGGTTGCCTTTGTACCAGTTCTGGGCCTGGGCCAACGGGGCCGCAATAAGAAGAACGAGGGAAAGAATACCGAGTCGCATAGTGTAGAGTGGATGCACCCGGGAAAGTGACGGAGAGGGGATTTCTAACCGGATCCAAGATCGGTTTAACAGAAAGTTTACCGGACCAAATCCCTAAAAACAAAAAAGAACACACCCGGAGGCATGTTCTTTCATCGTTTCATTATTATATCTTCCGATTAAATAACTTCTACGTTAACGGCGTTCTGACCTTTTTTACCTTGTTCAACTTCGAATTGAACTTTGTCATTCTCGCGAATTTCATCGATCAAACCGGATACGTGAACGAAGATATCTTTGTCTGAGTCCGAAGGGGTAATGAACCCGTAACCTTTGAGTTCATTGAAAAATTTAACAGTTCCTGTTTGCATTAGAATTAAATTTAGAAAGTCAAAAGTAAGAAAAAATTACGTCATAGCCGCGCAATGCCCTACTTATTTTTGAAAATACTCACGTGACAGGCCGTTCTGCTCATGAGCCGACGTGCTGAAAACTAGCATAAGAGAAACTTGTACGACATCATCGTGGTAGCAGGTATCGAATGCGTAGCGTTTTTTTGCCTCCTGAATTAATTGGTTCAGAACTAGGAGCTTTTTCAAGTGATGGTCGTTCTATTCAATGGTTTTTGGTTCGTTGATTGATGCCAGACTACCACATCCAGCCACCCGGAACGATGAAGGAGATTAAGAAAAATGGTTGAAATGGATGACGTTATAGCCGAAGCACGACTGGTAATGGGGCCTAAAAGCGGAGCAATCAAAAAAAGACTGGTTTTACATCGCTTTGTAAAAGAGGCTTTTATCCCCTCCATTGGGTGAAATTGCCGAATCAGGATCTAATTTTTAACGAAACATACGGCAATCTGCCCGTGATTCGTTATAATACGTTGTTACCAACACGAACACAGATTCAATTTCGGTTGTTACCAAATCATTAACTGATAAATTCTACTTTATGGCGTTCAAAACGTTTGTATTTCGACTCCTGAGTCTGTATACAATCATCCTGGCTGGTTCTACCCTGAGTCTGGCTCAATCTTCCCAATGGTTTCATCTGGATGCAAAAACCGACAGCGTTTGGGGAATCAGCACCGACCGAACCTACCGCGAACTGCTCAACAACCGCAAACCGACGCCAGTCATTGTCGCCGTAATTGACGGGGGCATTGACTCTACCCACGAGGACCTGAAACGAATTTTATGGACCAATCCGAAAGAAATTCCCGGTAACGGTATTGACGACGACAAAAATGGTTACGTTGACGATGTCCACGGCTGGAATTTTATTGGCGGTAAAGACGGTCGGAACGTTCAGTACGAAACCGCCGAAGTAACCCGGCAATACGTCCGGCTGCGTTCGCAGTACGAAGGCAAAAAACGGTCGCAACTGAAACCGGCGCAGCAGAAGGAATACGACCTGTTTGTGAAGTACAAGAAGGACGTGGAGAAGAAACGCGCCGAATATCAGGAACAGTACCAGTCTTACAGCAGCTTCAGCAATCAGTTGGTCACCATCATCAGTGGTTTGAAAAATGCGCTGGGCGTTTCCAAACTGGATACCGCAACTCTGCGCAATCCGGCCACCGACAACGATTTTGTAAAAAAAGCAGCCGCAGCCCTCTACGAAATGACAGCCGCTCAGGGTTTTGCGCAGGCCGAAGATATTCAGGATGAGTTGACCCGGGGGCTGGAAGACCTCAAGGCCAAAGCGGAATATGCTTACAACCCGGACTACGAAAGCCGTTCGATTGTGGGCGACAACCCCGACGATCTGACCCAAACCAACTACGGAAATCCTGATATTACGGGTCCTGACCCCCTGCACGGCACCCACGTTGCCGGTATCATTGCCGCCGACCGCACCAACAACCTCGGTGTTCTGGGCGTGGCCGATCAGGTCAAAATCATGGGCGTTCGGGCCGTTCCCGATGGCGACGAACGCGACAAGGATGTGGCAAATGCCATCCGGTACGCGGTCAACAATGGGGCGCAAATCATTAACATGAGCTTCGGCAAAGACGTATCACCCCAGCGCAAAGCCGTTGACGACGCCATGCGGTATGCGCTCTCGAAAGGTGTTCTGCTGATTCATGCCGCCGGTAACGACAATAAATTGCTGGACACAACGGCCAGCTTTCCGGCGGATCGGTTTATGGACGGTTCTGCCATTCCAAATCTGATTACGGTGGGTGCCGTAACGGCGAAGAATGATGAGCACCTGGTCGCGTCGTTCTCCAATTACGGTCGTAAAACCGTGGATGTGTTTGCCCCGGGAATGTCAATTTACTCCACTACCCCGAAAAACGGGTACGACAACCTGAGCGGTACGAGCATGGCGGCTCCGGTGGTTACCGGCATTGCCGCGGTGTTGAAATCGTACTTCCCGAAACTGACGTATGCCGACCTGAAACGAATCATCGAAAAATCGGCGGTGGTACAGAACCGGAAAGTACTGCGTCCGGAATCCGACGAGCTAGTGAACTTCACCGATCTGTCGAAAACCGGGGCTATTGTGAATTTATACGAAGCCGTCAAACTGGCGCAGGCCGAAGAAGCCGCGTCTGCGGAGAAAAAAGGGTGACGGTTTCGCCAACGATAACAGCGGGGAGCACTAGCGAATCAGGCTAAGTGCTCCCTTTTTTTGTTGCGCTGAAAAGCCGTTGCCCTGCCGCAAATCGTAATAAATCTGCCAGCCGTAGATGCCAATCGGACACGCTTTGCCCTGGTAAGTACCATCCCATTCGAAGGGGAATTGAGTGGTGTAAAAAATCAATTCGCCCCAGCGGTTGAAAACAGCCAGACTTTTCAGGGTAATGTCACCGCAGGCCAGCGGTTGAAAACGGTCGTTCTGACCGTCGGCATTGGGTGTAAACAGATCCGGTGTGTGAACCACGCATCCGCAATCGCTGTACGAAACCCGAACGGTGTCGCTGACGGTTGCGCAGTCGTTGGTTACCGATGCCCGAAACTGACCGGAGTTGCCAACCGTTCGTTCGATTTCCGGCGTCTGATCCTGCCAGCTAAACTTCCCCTCGGCGTATTCCGGCCTGATCGTAAACACCTCCGCACCGCAAAGGTTCTGATCCAGGCCCAGGTTTAAGCGGGGCGGTAACACGTACCGAATTTGAATGGTGTCGGCGACCACGCAGCTTCCCTGTTCGATCTGTAGGCTGTACGTTCCGGCCTGCGTAACCGGGTACGCAGTCATTCGGGAGCCGTCCTGCCAGTGGTAAATGGGCGGTAGGTTGGGTGGCGCTTTGAGGGTAAATAACTGACCTTCGCAGAGGGTGGTGTCGCGGCCCAGATCAAAATCAAGAATGTAACTGACCTTGATGGTATCGTGCAGCACTTTGCAGGGAGTGGTTACAGTAACCGAATACGTGCCGGGTTTGTTGACCAGAAAAGTAGGCGACGAGCTGCCATCCTGCCACCGATAGTCGGTTGCGCCGGGCGTGGTGGCGTTGAGCCGCAGGGTGCTTTTGCGGCCACAGAGCGTCGTATCGCGGCCCAGGTCGGTTTCGATCGGCAACAGTGATACATCGTCGATGAAGAGATAGAAAAAGCCCAGAAAAGCGGGCGACTTTTCGTAACTCCCGATGGTTACAAACCGCTCTCCACCTTTGGCCTTAACGTAACCTGAAATCTGTTCCCAATGCAGTTTTGGAATGCCGATATCCAAAGCTTGATCCAGAACCTGCGGATTGGCGGTAAATAGTTCTTTACCGGCCGACTGAAGAGGATTTTCGGAAAAATGAGCGCCTATCGTGCCCGTCAGGTAGCGGGATGGGGTCGGGGTGGCGATAAACAATTCAAAAAAATAACACTCGCCCGCTTTCAGCGGCTCTTTCAGCGGAGCGGCCAGGTATTCCGACCAGTTTGCGTCCAGAAACAGCCGGGCCAATCCCTGGCCTGTGTGGGGCGGCAACTCCATCTGGGCGGACGGGAAACACTGGTGGTAAAAATCGGGTGAAGCGCCGTTGGGATTGAACCAGGGAGTTGCTTCCTTCAGAAGATTATCCTGGCGGGGGCAGTTCCGGTATTCCTCAAAACCGCCGTTTGGAATCAAGTTCTGGGCTATTCCGATTTCGGGCAGGAAAACTACCAGCCAACCTATCCATTGAACCACCCTCCTGAACATGATTTCCGTCCTTTTTCAAAAGCTACATTTCTGTGTCGAACGGATGTAATATAAGGTCTTTTCGGGAAATTTTGGTATTTGTCAAGGAGTTTATAGTTTCAGTCGAACGCCCGCTTTGCCGAGCAGGCCCGTAATCCAGACGCAGAGCAACGCAAACAGAAACGATTTCAGCAGGCCCATACCGCCGTTCAGCAGGAAGGACGGGATGCTGATACCGAGAAAATAAGTTGTGGCGTAGGCGAAATAGGGAATCAGGTAGCAGAGCAGCGTGTCCGTACCGGCGGGTTTAATGAAACTGAACCAACGGCTTTGACCCCACACATCCGCAATCCAGTAAATGAGCGTAAAAGCAAGCAGCGTGAACGCACTGCACAGAAACAGCCAGGCGGGGGTTTCACCCAATTTGGCCAGCCCCCAGTACGGCCGGGTCAGTACCGATAAACCGACCAGGGCAAGCGCCGTAGCCAGGAAAAGCAGCGTCATTTGCCGGTTATCGGCTTTTTTGCGGTAATACTGAAATAAGGTAGCGATCACAACACCGCCCATGCTCAGGCCCACCAGCGTACCGTTCCGGATGGCACCCGGAATAAAATCGACCGCATCCGGGAGCAAACTTGCGTGCGCGATTAGGCTCAACGCGGCAAAACCCAACCAGGCCGCAACCAGAACGCCAATCCGGTTACGGGCGAAAACCGTCACGAGGGCAGCCACCAGATACGACCACCCAATCAGACCCAGAATGCCCCACCAGTGCGTTTCGAAGCGGGTAGTCTGGTCATCTTCACCACCGCGGTAAAGAAACGCCAGCACCAGCAGGGTGAGCCAGCCAACGGTTTTCAGTCCCACAACGAGCGCTTTTGGAGCTGTTTTTGGGTACAGATTCCAGATCAGAATGAACGATAGGCACGAAAGGACGTTCCACAGAAGCCGCGGTATTCCCGTTGCTTCGGCATTGATGGACTCGCCGTTGACCAGAAAAAGGCCCATCGTCAATAATCCCAGCGACCGAAAGAGTACATGACCCACGAGTTGCCGGTCGGTGTCGCCTTTTTTTCGCCGGTTGTCGATGGCAAAAGGCAGCGACATGCCAACGATGAACAGAAAGGCCGGAAAAACCACGTCGGCTAGCCCAATGCCGTCGACCCCCTGCGGTACGTGTTCGAGCCAGGCCGGGATGTTTTCCAGTGACCACAAATCGTTGACAAAAATCATCAGGACCATCGTCAGCGCCCGGAGGATGTCGATGGCGCCCACCCGCGCCGGATTCGGGGTGCTCAACGCCGGAATCGGGGACGATGCGGTTTCGGTCTTGTTCATTGGTGTAAATGGGGGTTAGCAGGTTAACGGAGGGCGGTTTCTTTACGGCCCGACGCCCAGCGAATGGCGTTTCGGAAGATGGTTTGGAACGCTTCGTTCTGGAATAAATCGGGATGGTGGCCCATAAAGATGTAAATATTCCGGGCTTTCATTCTCTCGTTGGACCAGATTACCGGATGGTCGCCCCCCATCTTGATGTCCGAATCCGGCTCGTAAGTCGATTCGTCGACGGTAGCCAGTACCTTGACGTTCGGCCGCGGGTTTTTATTGTACGTATACCATTCCTCCTTTTCTACTTCGAAGGTGGGCGGTATTCCTTTCAGGACCGGATGCGCTTTGGCTTCCACATGAACCGTCGCTTTTGCAAAGCCGGGGATGTAATTCTTGTACCGGATGCCACCCATAAACTCCGAAAACCAGGGCCACATCGGATACCCATCAAATTCGCCCAGAAGCGTGGCGTGGTGAAACCCCACCCAGCCGCCCCCTTTGCCCTCGCGGATGTATTTCTCAAAAGCCGCCTTGGCCGTATCGGTCCACATGTAGGGCGGGTAATTCAATTGAATAAACACCTGGTACGTAGCGAGGAAGGCGTCGTTGATCGGCTCGGTGTTTTCGATGTAATCAAGGGTGAAATTTTCCTCCGCAGCCAGCTTTTGAAGCCACGTTTTAGCCGCAGCGACGAAAGGAGCATGGATGCCCCCATCTTTTTCCGCCATCGCCAGAACCCGAAAAGCCGGTTTTTTATTCTGACTCCAGGCCGTATTGGAGAGAAGTGTAAATGCCAGCAGGCAGCAAATAACCGAGTGAATAAAATGACTCTTTTTTACGTACATGAATCGTTGATCAAGTGAACTTTACGGGCCAATTCTGTATATAGTTCTTTCCTATAAAACAAAATCAAAATCCGGAATAGGGAGATTCGCAATAGTTGAGCTGTAAGGTAAGGCTATTATTTGTAAATACGGAAAAATGGCTACTATATCTATTCATTATAAAAGGGTATACTGGTTTTTAGAGCCTGTAAAAAAAATGTGTTGGTTTTTGTTACGAATACGTTAGACTCGTTCTTTTCTCAGACTTTCTACGTACCTAATTTTCGATTGTTCGTGTGCTTTTCGATTGACTGTTAGCCGATACCATAATTTATAACTTGAGCAGAGTGATGAAGTCTACCAGTAATTCGGTGCTTCGACGTACCTGTTGACGCCGGTTCTTTTTTTGCACACCGAAGGTGGGAATCCTGTATAGTAAATCGGACTGGAGGATTGGGTTGTTGAAAATTCGAAATATAATTTTGGAAAATAGGGTATTGGCCGCACAGTCTTGCATCTTTACAAGCAAATAGCAAAGCATTACCGTTTCGTATGCAGGATTACCGGAATTTTGAACCTGAAGAATTAGCCATAGATCTGTCTTTTCAACGTTGGAAACTGTTTAACGACCCCATTGCAAGCAACTTCTGGAAAGACTGGCTGGTTGAGAATCCGGACAAAAAAGAGCTGGTCGACAAGGCGCATTACCTGCTAAACGCGCTTAACAGCGCCTATTCGCAGTCAACAAACGACCGGATTTCAATCTCGGATCGGGAGATTCAGTACGAAATTCAGCGGTTGCATCAAGCAATCGATACCCAGCCGGAGTCAGTAGTAAAGCGGTTCCGGTTTGCGCCCTGGCAGTACGGGATTGCCGCCAGCATCCTGATTGTAATGGGCCTTTTCTGGCGGTACTCAATTCATCCGCCCTGCACTAAAGTTGACGTAACGTATAGCGAGTTGATAACGCAGACTTCCAAACCACTGCTGGAGGTAAGTAATGAAAATACAGGGCCTCGATTAGTGCGTTTGCCCGATGGTAGTACGTTGTTGTTAAAGTCAGGAGGGCGGGTTAGTTATCCGAAAAACTTTCAGGGAAATATTCGTGAAGTATACCTGACCGGCGAGGGTTTTTTTGAAGTGCATAAAGATCCGTCAAGGCCGTTTTATGTATACGCCAAAGGGCTCGTAACGAAAGTACTCGGTACCAGTTTTACCGTGCAGGCATTTGAAAGTGACAAGCAGGTTAAAGTTGTGGTTAAAACCGGAAAAGTGTCGGTTTTTGCCCGTAATGAAACCGCCTTAACGCAGCATAAAGAAGATACCAAGCTCGAGGGGATTGTTCTGACGCCCAACCAGCAGGTTGTCTTCTCACCCACCAATACGCGCATCATCAAAAGCTTGGTTGAAGAACCAGCTCTACTGACCAGTGCCGCTCAGAATCAGCCGTTTCGTTTCAAAGGAACTCCGATTTCTGACGTTTTTGCAACCCTCGAAAAATCGTACGGGGTCAAGATTGTATTTGACGAGGAAGTCATGAAGTCCTGTTACCTAACGGCTGCGCTGGACGATGAGCCGCTTTTTGAGAAACTGGATTTAATCTGTAATACCATCAGCGCCCGGTACGAGCAGCTCGATGCCCACATCATTATCGATAGTAAAGGCTGTCAGTAGCTACGAATACGCTTAATTGTCAGAGTACCAAGTCATACTTTGTTAAAAAGTAAGTTGACAATGAGTAAGATTGGATAGATTCAAGATTTATTTATCATTTATTAACCATCCATTTATTCTTTGACTTTCTAATGAAACCACAACGCCGATCCCTTTTAAAACGACTATTTGCCTCTGTAGCCGGTGCAACGGGCCTGGGCATGGCTGCTTCTAAAGCCGAAGCAAGTGCAGCCGCTCCGCAGAAGGAAGCCTTCAATATCGTCACGGAGCAGGATGTTCCGCTGTTTTCGGGTTCAACCAAATTTGGAAACCTGGTTTTTGTGGCTGGCAAAGGCTACCACAAAGAAGGCGACATCCGGGTGCATACCGATGAAGTGCTGAAAGAACTGGAAAAAGAATTGATTAAAGCCGGTTCTTCAATGGATAAGGTGCTGAAAGTAAGCGTGTTCTTGCACGATCTGAACGACTACAAAGCCATGAACGAAGTGTACAAAGGTCGCTTTGGCAATAAACCACCGGTACGCACAACGGTAGCGGTTTACGGCGGGGTTCCGGGCGATTCGCTGGTCGAAATGGATTGCATTGCTTATATCTAATTCAACTGTTGCACTCCCGCCCGGGTCGCTGCCGGGCGGGAACTGCTCCCTAATTTATTAGCTAACCCATTCCATGATCAGCAGAAGAAGTATACTCAAACGATTATCCACCATGCCGCTGTTGGGCGGTTTGGTAGGCACAGCAACGCCACTTTCAACCCTGGCTTCCACCGCCGTGGCGCCCCGGAATCTGGCAAAGGAACTGGGCATCCGAACGTTCATTAATGCCGCCGGAACCTACACAGCCATGACGGGTTCGCTGATGCCGGAAGAAGTGCTGGAAACCATCCAGGCTGCTTCCAAAGAATTTATGATGCTTGACGAGGTGCAAACCAAAGTCGGTGAAAAAATTGCGGCCGTTACCCACGCTGAATCGGCGGTTGTAACGGCGGGCTGCTTCTCGGCCATGACGCTGGGGCTGGCGGGCGTACTGACCGGGATGGACCAGAAAAAAGTGGAAGCCCTGCCCCACCTGGAAGGAACGGGCATGAAGTCCGAAGTAATTATTCAGAAAGGCCACAATGTCGGCTATTCCCACGCGCTGACCAACACGGGGTGCAAAATGGTTTTCGTGGAAACCGTCGAGGATGTGGAGAAGGCCATCAGCGAGAAAACCGCCCTGATGTGGTTCCTGAACATCCAGTCGGATAAGGGCAAGATCATGCACCAGGAGTGGGTGAACCTGGCCAAAAAACACAACATCCCGACGATGATCGACATTGCCGCCGACGTGCCGCCGGTCGAAAATCTTTGGAAGTTCAACGACATGGGCTTTGATCTGGTTTGCGTATCGGGCGGGAAAGCCATGCGCGGTCCGCAAAGCGCGGGTATCCTCATGGGCAAAAAAAACCTGATCGATGCCGCCCGGCTGAGCATGCCGCCCCGCGGGTCAACCATCGGCCGCGGTATGAAGGTGAACAAGGAAGAAGTGCTGGGCATGTATGTTGCCCTCGATCGCTTCGTGAAGCAGGATCAGCAGAAAGAATGGCAGATGTGGGAAGACCGCGTGACGCACATTTCCGATACCGTCAAGAAAGTAGCCGGGGTAAAAACTGAAACGTTCCGGCCAGAGCTCGGAAACCACACGCCGACGCTCCGGATCACCTGGGAACCGGCCAAAGTGAATCTGACGGTAAAAGCCCTGCAGGAAAACCTGCGCAACAGCGATCCGTCCATCGAGATCGTTGGCGAACAGAACGGTATCAGCCTGACAACCTGGATGCTGAAGCCCGGGCAGGAGAAAATCGTTGCCAGCCGGTTGAAAGAAGAATTATCCAAAGCCGCCGTCTAGGAGCATGCAGAAGTCGCTTTTCGCTCTTTTCATGGCCTGTTTCATCAGTAGTTTGGCGCAGGCCCAAACGTACAGCATCGTTATCAAAGGCGGTCAGGTTATTGACCCAAAAAATAACATCAATGAGGTGATGGATGTGGCCATTAACGACGGCAAGATTGCGTTGCTGGCTAAAAACATCGATGCGCGTCAGGGCAAGCAGGTCGTCAACGCCAAAGGCATGTACGTCACGCCCGGCCTGATTGATCTGCACGGCCACGTTTATTTTGGCACCGAACCGAACCACTACCTCAGCAATGGTCTGACAGCGGTGGTCCCCGACGGTTTTACGTTCCGCGTGGGCGTAACGACCATCGTCGACGCGGGCGGGGCGGGGTGGCAGTCGTTCCCAACGTTCAAAAAGAACATTATTTTTTCGTCCAAAACGCGGGTGCTTTCGCTGCTGAACATTGTCGGGGAAGGCATGCGGGGTGGCAACTGGGAGCAGGACACCACCGACATGGACCCCAAAATGGCCGCGGCCATGGCCCTGGGTAATCCGAATGACGTGGTGGGATTCAAAGTGGCGCACTTTACGGGCGGCACCTGGACCCCCGTTGACCGGGCCGTCGAAGCCGGAAAGCTGGCCAACATGCCGGTGATGATTGATTTCGGAATGCACGATCCCCCGCTGTCGGTGGAAGAACTGTTCATAAAACACCTGCGCCCCGGCGATATTTTTACGCACACGTACACCCTGCTGGAAGGCAACGTCCGGGAGACGATCGTAGACGAAACCACCGGAAAGCTGAAACCGTTTGTCTGGGAGGCTCGCAAAAGAGGCATTGTTTTCGACGTGGGATACGGCGGAGCCAGCTTTAATTATTCGCAGGCCATTCCGGCCATCAAAGCCGGTTTTTACCCGACCACCATCAGCACCGATCTGCACACCGGCAGTATGAACGGTTCGATGAAAGACATGCTGAGTGTCATGTCCAAATTCGTCGTTATGGGCGTTCCGGTTGCCGATGTGATTAAGGCCAGTACGTGGACGCCAGCGCAGGTTATCAAACGTGAAATTCTGGGCCATCTTTCGGTGGGGGCCGTTGCCGATGTGGCCGTCCTGAACATGCGTGAAGGCAACTTTGGCTTTTACGACAAAACCGGCTACCGGATGGAGGGTAAAAAGAAATTTGAGTGCGAAATGACCATTAAAGGCGGCAAAATTGTGTACGATCTTAACGGAATTGCGAACCCGATCGTGGTCAGGCAAAATTGATCCTAACTTTCACTGTAGCTCCCTTAATCTTTGAATGTCACACATGTACAAAAAAAGTCTTGCGCTGGCTCTGCTAGCCATCGTCGGGTTTGTTCCGCACGATGAGACGGCCCATAACCTGCCGGTTCAGACGGCGGAAAACGGCGGCCTGTTCCTGCCCGAAGGCTTCGAAGCCACGGTTGTGGTGGACAGTCTGCCCGGTCGGGCGCGGCACCTGGCCGTCAACGACAACGGTGATATTTACGTAAAAGCCCGGTTTGTCCGGGAGCCGGGGGAGTCGGTGATTGCCCTGCGCGATACCAACGGCGATGGCCGCGCCGACATCGTCAAGCGGTTCGGTGGTCATGCCCGCGAACGGGCGTACGGTACCGGGATGCGGATTCACAACGGTTACCTGTATTTCAGCTCCGAGCTGTTTGTGTACCGCTACAAACTGACACCGGGTAAGCTGGTGCCGGAAAGTCCGGAAGAAATCATCGTGAAGGACGACCATCCCCACGGAATGCACGAACACATTGCCAAGCCGCTAACCTTTGACGACAAAGGGCATATTTACGTTGCCTACGGTGCTCCCTCCAACGCCTGCCAGGAACGGAACCGGATTCCGAGTTCACCGGGGATGACGCCCTGCGCGATGCTGGAAGACCACGGCGGCATCTGGCAGTTCGATGCCAACAAAATCGGGCAAACCCAGAAAGACGGCCGTCGGTATGCCACCGGCTTACGGAGCGTCGTGGGGATGGACTGGAACCACGCCGACCAGACGCTGTACGCCCTGCAACACGGCCGCGACGACCTGCTGATGCTCTGGGCCGGAGTCTACTCGCCCTGGCAGAGTGCGGTGTTGCCGTCGGAGGAGTTTTTGCGGATTAAAGAAGGGGCCGATGGAGGCTGGCCGTACGTTTATTACGACCAGATGCAGGGCAAAAAAGTCCTGAATCCGGAGTACGGTGGAGATGGGGAAGAGATCGGCAAAGGGGGCCAGTACGAAAAGCCAATCATTGGCTTTCCGGGCCACTGGGCACCGAACGACATTCTTTTCTACCAGGGTAACCAGTTTCCGGATCGCTACAAAAACGGTTCGTTTATCGCGTTCCACGGTTCGACCAACCGGGCGCCTTATCCGCAGGCGGGGTATTTCATCGCGTTTGTTCCCGCCAAAAAAGGCGTTCCATCGTCGTCCTGGGAGGTGTTTGCGGACGGTTTTGCGGGCGTTGATCCGGTGGTGAACGTGAGCGATGCGGTGTACCGGCCAATGGGTATCGCGATGGGTCCCGATGGCTCGCTGTACCTGGCCGAAACCGAAAAAGGGAAAATCTGGAAAGTGACTTACAAAGGCGACAAGAAGAAGTTTGGCCCGGCGCAACTGGCGCAGATGGAAAAACGAAAAACCCTGTCGCACATCCGGACGCCCGACGAGGTAAAGGACAATCTCGATAAAGACAAACCCGTATTGGGCAGTAAAATCTACGGAATTTATTGCCGGGCCTGCCACCAGCGGAACGGTCTGGGGGATTCGCAGCGATTCCCGCCCCTCTCGGAGTCGGAGTGGGTGGTGGGCGACAAAAAGCGCCTGATCGAAGTCCTGCTGAAAGGGCTGGAAGGTCCGATTGAAGTAAAAGGCCAATCGTACAACAACGTGATGCCGCAGCACGATTTTCTGAAGGATGCGGAAATTGCTGAGGTGCTGACGTTTATCCGGCAAAATTTCGCCAATTCGGCCAGCGCCATCACCACTGAGGAGGTCAGCGCCGTTCGGAAAGAGATCAAAGACAAAAAGTAATGCCGGGCGGAATCGCCCGAGCCGATACAAAGACCCACCACGGTTTCAGCCGTGGTAGGGTCAAACCAGACTGACTATTCTTGACGGTTAACATTAATTGATCCATGCGTTCCTACAACTTACTGATTGCCGGTTTTGTCGCGTTGGGGTGTCTCGGTGTAATGGGGTTCACGGCTAATCTGCGGCAGGATGATCCGAAACAGGACCGTTGGAAAGCACCGACCTGGGCCGATACGTTGAAAAGTCATTACCCGACGGAGCCGTTGACGCTGGCACAGGGCGAGGAGCTTTTCATGGAATTCTGCTCGTCCTGCCACGGCGAAACCGGTCTGGGGGATGGGGCCGCGGGTCGGTCGCTGGGTGAAAAACCCGCCAATTTTCACGACCCAAACGTGAAGGGCCAAACCGACGGCGCGCTGTTCTGGAAACTATCCAACGGTCGGGGAAATATGCCGCCCTTCAAAGACGTTTTTTCGGAAGAGCAACGCTGGCAATTAGTGGCTTACCTTCGTAAGTTATCCGCTCCTAAGACCGACAATAAATGAAAACCCTGACCTCTTTACGGAAACAATTCGGCCTGCTGGCGACGGCTCTCTGCTGTCCGGTACTGCTTTACGCGCAGAGTCAAGAAGCCAAAACGCTGATTCCGCCCACGGCCCTGCGGCCCGACATTAAAGTGGAGCATTTCCTGGCGGTCGGTCCCGAAGCCGTGCGGCTAATTCAGCATCCGGTGACCGGCGATCTGTATTACACCACGTTCACGGGCGATGTGTTCCGGGTTAAAATAAACGGGCAGCCGCCGGTGGCCGAGAAAGTGTTTTCGGCGGCCGACCACGGTATTACGCGCTTGCAGGGAGCGGCTTTCCTGAAAAATACGCTGTTTCTGGCCGGTAACATCAGCGTCAACGACAACAAAGGCACAAAAGGCCGAATGGTGCGTTACGATCTGGCGTCGGGCGACAAACCGGCCATGACGGTGGTGTTCAATACCGTTGAATACGGAACCAACAAAACCACCTTCGATCACGGCTGGAACGCGCTGGAAATCAGCCCGGACGGAAAATACATTTACGTTAACACCGGCGCCCGCACCGACCACGGCGAGGTGCAGGACAACGGCGGGGTGTATCCAAACGCCCGCGACAACGCCCTGACGGCCAAAATCTTCCGGTTCCCGGTGGGCGTTAAAGATCTAGAACTGCCGGACGACGAAGCCAAATTGAAAGCCGACGGTTACATCTACGCCGTAGGCATCCGGAATGCCTACGACATGGCGTTTGACGGGAATGGCAACCTGTTTGCCGTTTCCAACTCCGGCGACTACGACCACGCCGAAGATATGTTCTGGGTGCGGCAGGGGCATCATTACGGGTTTCCGTGGGTGATGGGGGGCGGTATCGACAACCCGCAGCAGGATCCCAACTGGCAGCCCGATCCGGAGAAAGATCCGTTCATGAGCAAGTTTGCCCACGCGTGGCTGATGCGCTATTTCCGGAACGACCCGGATTTTCCGAAACGACCCACTAACATCAAGTTTACTGGTCCGGTGCTGAACATGGGCCCGGACGCCAACGAATACCGCGACCGCGCTACGGGGCTGGTGATGGACGGCGATTCAACGGGCGTGGGAGTCGGAACGTTTAACGCACACAGTTCTCCGCTGGGCTTGTTTTTCGATACCAAAAAAGCACTGGCCGACGATTTCAAAGGCGACGGTTTTGTGATCCGGTATTCGGGACCGCGCCGGAATTCGACCATCGTGAACCCACTGAAAAAACAGGGCCGCGACCTGCTGCACCTGGATATGACCTACAACAAAACCACGGATAATTATACGGTTAAAACCACCCGCATCGTCGACGGTTTTACGGAGCCGACCGACGCTCTGCTGGTGGATAATACCGTGTACATCATCGAATACGGCGGTAAAGGCGGTAACATCTGGAAGGTTACCCTGCCGGCGGATTCAAAAATGGCGAAGAAAAGCCGGCGAAAAGAAGCCAGGAAATAAGCAGTATGCTTTTGTTTAACTAACCTAATACCCATGAAGAAACTATTTTTCTTTGCGTTTGCGCTCTGCATGGCCGTCAGCGAACTGGCGCTGGCGCAGCCTTACCACATTGTCATTAAAAACGGGCACGTCATTGACCCGAAAAATAACGTAGACGCCATTATGGACGTGGCGATTCAGGACGGTAAGATTGCGAAAGTGGCCAAGTCCATCGACGCAACCGGTGCCCGGCAGGTGGTCAACGCCAAGGGCTTGTACGTGACGCCCGGTCTGATCGACATTCACACGCACGTCTTTTTCGGTACCAACATGGACCAGACGTACAGCAACGGTCCGAATGCTCTGCCGCCCGACGGGTTTACGTTCCGGAACGGGGTGACGACCATCGTTGACGCGGGCTGTTCGGGCTGGCGCGATTTTGAAGCGTTCAAGAAGCAAACCATCGATGCCTCGCAGACACGCGTGCTGGCGCTGCTGAACATTGTCGGCAGCGGGATGCGGGGCGGCAATTTCGAGCAGAACATCGAGGACATGGACCCGAAGGCGACGGCGGAAATGGCGAAGAAATACCCCGATCAGGTTGTGGGGGTTAAACTGGCGCACTTCAACGGGTACAACTGGACCCCGACCGACCGGGCCGTGGAGGCCGGAAAGCTGGCGGGCAAACCCGTCATGATTGACTTCGGGGGGAGCAAACCAACGCTTTCCATCGAAGAATTGTACCTGAAACACCTGCGTCCGGGCGACATTTTTACCCACTGCTTTGGTCAGTTGGGAACCCGGGAGCCCATTCTGGACGTGGCGACGGGCAAGGTGAAACCGTTTGTCTGGGAAGCACAGAAACGCGGAATAATCTTCGATGTGGGCTACGGCGGAATCAGCTTTGCGTTCTCGCAGGCCATTCCGGCCTTGAAGGAAGGCTTTTTTCCGAACACGATCAGCACGGATATTCACACCGGCAGCATGAACAACGCCATGAAAGACATGCTGAACGTGATGTCAAAATTCCTGGCGATGGGCATGGACCTGAAAAGTGTGATTAAAGCCAGCACCTGGGCACCGGCGCAGGCCATCAAACGGCCCGAACTGGGCAGCCTGACCGAAGGTTCCGAAGCCGATGTCGCCGTTCTGGACCTGCTGGACGGAAAATTTGCGGTGCGGGATGTGGGCCATTTCGGATTTTTCGATTACACCGGTCATAAAATTGAAGGCAAGCAAAAACTGGCCTGCGAGATGACCATCCGCAAAGGCCGGATTGTTTACGACCTCAACGGTATTGCCGAGCCGGTCGTCGTTCGCCAGCGGCCGCAGTAGTGCCTTTTTGTTTTCCGGTTGCGGTTTTCCCAGGGTCCGACCACGAGACTTCTGTTGCCGAAAACCGTAACCGGAAAACCGTTATATTTGGGAATGTATTTCCTAAACCTTCTGAGAAATTACCATGTATAAACTTATTCTGGGACTGGCGGGGGTTTGTCTGCTGGTGGCATTGGCACTCATGGTCAGCGGTAATCTGCCGATGGCTGGTCCTTTTCTGATTGCCTTCTTTCTGTCCGTTGCGATTGGCTTCCGGGGATACCCAAACCTGAAAGGTTTTTCGTATACAGTCGTCATTTTTGCGGCTGTCACAACGGCGTTGTACTACCCGCAGTACTTCGTCTCCGCGGGCGATTTCAAGTTCAGCACGCTCATTACCCCCCTGATTCAGCTCATCATGTTCGGGATGGGAACGTCCATGAGTTTCGACGACTTTGTGGGCGTCATCCGGATGCCGAAAGGGGTTTTAATCGGGGTAGTTAGCCACTTTATCATTATGCCCAGCATCGGGTATTTTCTGGCCAGCATCAGCGGACTGCCGCCGGAAATTGCCGCCGGTATCATTCTGATCGGTTGCTCGCCCAACGGGATGGCTTCCAACGTCATTTCGTATCTGGCCAAAGCCAACCTGGCCCTGTCGATCACCATTACGGCCGTATCGACCATGATGGCGCCTTTCATTACGCCAGTCTTGATGAAACTGCTGGCCGGGGCCTTCGTTGAAATCGACACCGTGGATATGATGATTGACATCGCGAAGATGGTTATCATTCCGATTGGCGCGGGGCTGCTGTTTAACAAGTTCCTCAGTGGCCGGGCCGCCTGGCTGGATAATCTGATGCCGTTTGTGTCGATGTTCGGGATTGCCTTTATCATCGTCATCATCACCGCAGCCGGTCGGGATAGTTTGCTGACCATCGGACCGCTGCTGCTGGGTCTGGTGCTGATTCACAACCTGTCGGGATACTTCCTGGGCTACTGGTCCGGCCGGCTCTTTGGTATGAACGAGCGCGATTGCCGTACGATGGCGATTGAAGTCGGGATGCAGAACGGTGGTCTGGCTTCCGGCATTGCCAAGGAAATGGGTAAAATGGCCACGGTTGGCCTGGCTCCGGCCATTTTTGGACCGTTGATGAACATCACGGGTTCCATTCTGGCGTCCTGGTGGCACAGCCGTATGCCGAAAGAAGAGCGGGAAGCGGTCCAGGAAATGGAATACCGCCGTCATTGACGATCACCAAAAACCGTATGTTCTGCCCCGCAACCTGCGGGGCAGAATTTTAATAAATCCTGTACGAATGAATAAAGTTACGCTGGCTCTTGCCACCTCGTTAACCGGTCTGGTTTTTATGGCTGCCAATACCGCTGAAGACCTGTTTAAATCCACGGTTTTTACGCCCGCCAACGGGTTCACTTCCGGCGTCGAAGGCCCGGCGGTAGATAAATCCGGGACGGTTTACGCCGTTAATTTCTCCAAACAGGGCACCATCGGGCAGATTACGCCGGGCGGAGAAGCCAGCGTATTTGTCGAACTGCCCGAAGGCAGTATTGGCAACGGCATTCGCTTCAACAAAAAAGGGGATATGTTTATTGCCGATTATCCCAAACACAATATTCTGAAAGTGGCTGCGGGGACCAAAACCCTGAGCGTTTTTGCCAACGAACCACGCATGAACCAGCCCAACGACATTGCCATCGACGGCAAAGACCGGCTGTACGCGAGCGATCCGAGCTGGAAAAATAACACCGGCAACATCTGGCGCATCGACACGGACGGCCAGGTAACGCTGCTGGAAGATAACATGGGCACAACCAACGGCATTGAAGTAAGCCCCGACGACAAGCAGCTGTATGTCAATGAGTCCAACCAGCGGAAAGTGTGGGTCTACGATTTGTCGGCAGACGGAAAAGTAAGCAACAAGCGCCTGCTGATCGAATTCCCGGATTTCGGCATGGACGGGATGCGCTGCGACGCCGACGGCAATTTATACATCGCCCGGTTTGGCAAAGGAACGGTCGCGAAGGTATCGCCCGCAGGCAAGGTGATCCAGGAAGTTCAGTTGGTCGGCAAACGGCCCACAAACATCTGTTTTGGGGGTAAAGACGGCCGTACCGCCTACGTCACGCTCCAGGATCAGGGGAATCTGGAAAGCTTCCGGGTCGATAAGCCGGGCCGGGAGTGGGCCATGCGGAAGAAATAAAACTAAGCTGATTAACCAAAAAGCCCCCGGTTTAGACCGGGGGCTTTTTGGTTACTTAAACGCGAAAAAGGGTTGGTTACCAGCGCGCCCGCTTCAATTTTTCGGGCTGAAGCACCCGAATGCTGGTGCCACTGATGTCAATTAATCCGTCGCTTTTAAACTCGCTGAGTGTCCGGATCAGGGATTCCGTGGCCGTGCCGACCATCGCGGCCAGATCATCGCGTGAGAAGTGGATAACGGGCTGAGGTTCGTTGCTTTGCAAGCTGTTGTGAAGCCGCAGTAGCGTATCGGCCACCCGCCGACGCAGCGAGTTGTAGGCCATCGCCAGGAGTTGATCTTCGCGGTCGGTGATTCGGTTGGCCAGCAGCTGAACAAACCGGCGGGCCACCTCGCCATCGCGCGAAATCAGGTCGATAAAGGTTTCTTTCGGAATGTAAACCAGCTCGGTATCTTCCAGCGCCACGGCCGAATCCGTCTGATCGGTCTGCTCCAGCAGACTTACGTAACCAAAAAAATCGCCCGACTGGTAGAGGCCCGTAATGAATTCCTTGCCGTCGGGGTTGGTTTTGAAGGTTTTCACCCGTCCGGCCTGCACAAAATACAGCCGCGTGGACTCGTCACCCTCCGAATAAACGAACTGCTTTTTCTTGATCAGATGCCCCTTGCGTTCAACCAGGAGCGAATCAACGCCGGTTACGGTGTGCGCATCGTCCAGAAATTGCCCCAAACCGTCTCTCGTTGGCTCGTAGGCCGGTCGCATCTGGTTGAAGCGTTTGAGCCGTCCTTCAACGGCATTCAGCAGTTCTATTTCGTCGAACGGTTTGGTCAGGTAGTCGTCGGCCCCCATTTCCATTCCCCGGCGGAAGTCGGCGCGCTCGGTTTTGGCGGTCAGGAAAATAAACGGAACGCTCGCCAAATCCGGGTTTTTATTAAAAATATGGAGCACCCCGTAGCCGTCCAGCACGGGCATCATGATGTCGCAAATCACCAGATCTGGTTTGGTTTCCAGAGCTTTCTCCACACCAATTTTGCCGTTTTCTGCCGTCAGCACACGGTAATTGGCGAGTTCCAGAATTTCGGCGGTATTTTCCCGAATGTCGTGGTTATCTTCAATGAGCAGGATTGTTTTCATAACGGAAAGAGATGGTTACGGTGGTTCCCTGATTAAGCTGGCTTTGAAAATCGATGGTGCCGTTGAGCAGCGCAAGGTATTGGGCAACAATGTGCAGCCCCAGCCCCGTGCCCTGAATGGCCGTTGCGTTTTTGGCGCGGTAAAACCGTTCGAATAAGTGCTTCTGATCGTCTTCGGACATGCCAATTCCCTCATCCTGAATCGAGATACGTACGGCCTCGTCGTGGCACCAGATCGCGATCCGGATCGGTTTGTTTTCGTCCGAATACTTGATGGCGTTCGACAGCAGGTTGACAATGATTTTACGAATCAGCGATTTGTCCAGCCAGACTTTATTGGGGCAATCCTGTTCAATTTGAATGGTTTGTCCGACCTTCAGAATTCCCTGAACGTCGGCGGCAATGCTGGTAGCCAACTCGTTGAGATCGAATAGCGAGTAAGAAGCTTCAATTTTACCTTCTTCCAGTTTGCCCACCGACAGAAACTCTTCAAGAATGTCGTTGAGGTGGTTGACCGACGCCTTGATGCGGTGGATGTGGCGATTGCGCTTCTCCTGTTGGTCGGTGGTGGTGTACTTGTTCAGCAAATCGGCGGATGTCAGGATGGCGCTCAGGGGCGTCCGGAATTCGTGCGATGCCATCGACACAAACCGGGATTTCAGCTCGCCCAGTTCACGCTCGGTAGCCAGGGCTTTGGAGAGTTCATCCTTCGACACCTCCAGTTGATGCAGCGTCACCATGAGGGCGTTGGTGCGGTCGGCCACTTTCTGCTCCAGTTCCGCATTCAGTTGTTCGATGCGGTTTTTCTGCTCGATGAGCGCCTGCTGAGCTTCCACCTTGTACGTCGTGTCGATGATGTAAGCCACGATGTAAAGTTCCTGGTCCTGGTGAAAATAGCTCAGGCTGATTTCCGCCGGGAACAGCGAACCGTCTTTGCGTTTGGCGTACAGATCACCACGACCGTGGCCCATCGGCCGAACTTCCGGGTGGGCATTAAACGACTTTCGTAATTTTTTGTGGAGGTCAATGAGCGTTTCGGGCACCAGAAGTTCGATGGTTTGCCCGACCATCTCGGATTCGGCATACCCAAACAGCTTCTGCGCAAACTGACTCACTGAGATCATTCGTCCATGACTGTCGGAGAGAATGATACCGATGGTCGCGTTGGCAAAAACGGCGGGAAATAGATTCGTAATCATACAACGTTTTCCGGTTTGCTGCAAAGAAAAGCGGATGCCGGAATTTGTCCGCAAGGTACGTCCGAAAAAGTAGTAGATGGCTGACATTTGTCAGTTTCCGGGCCAATCGAAGTCATATGGGATGGCTTCGAAAAGGTGCAATTTTACACAGCGTTACGGAACCGGGTTTAGCTCCGCCGTATCCTAATAAACTGTTTTATGGAAACGATTCTTTTTCAGCCACTCATCGTCCCCGCTAAGACCGCCGTTCTGCTGGTATTCGTACCTGATTCGCTAACGCAGCAAATTGTGGTCAACCGCCTGTTGGAACGGGTCGGTGCTGAGCTGGGAGACGTTGTTCGGATCACCCGCGTGGACCAGGTTGTCCATCCCGAAGTGGTTCGAAGTTTCGGGGTGCAACAGCTTCCGTCGTTCATTCTGTTGCGACAGGGCGCTGAAATCTGGCGCCACAACGGCCTGCCGGATCTTGCGGACCTGATGCGGCTGCTAACGGAGCGTTTGCAGGAAGCTACCAACTGGTAAAATGATTAAGTGTAATTGTTGGAGTGCCTATTTTGACTTACTGTTCGGAAACGTTGTGAAGGTGCGGGAAAACAAAACCCTGCCAGAGGTCTAAACCGCCCCGGCAGGGTTCCCAGCTACCATCTTACTCAAACGCACTCAACACATAATCTATTTGTTAGCTCAGTAATTTCGGTTAAGGGACTTTTTAGAAATAGCGATATCAGGATGATCATTGCAATAATGAGCAAGTAAACGCCTAAACTTAAGAATGGGCTTAATAAAAGCTTAGAATTGACTTAGAATCGCTTAAATCGGGTAGCGAATGGCTCTCCTCTGCCGCAAATGGGGTACGAGATTGGGTATTAGTCAGACCGGCAATAGCGGAAAAAAATGCCCACCGGGAGTAACGCACGTTGCGGGCTCCCGGTGGGCGTTTGCTTTAGGCGTATTGAATACCGTAACGGGCTGAGGCATCCACGATGAGTTGCATGGCTTCGGCCGAGGGCGGGCCCTGCGGAGGAGCGGGCAACATACCTTCGGCTGCTTCTTCGCTTAATTCATGAAAAAAACCTTCAAAATAGCCGGGCGTCAGATACAGAAGCGCCCGGGCGGTTGGGGTCAGTACCTCAAAGGCGTGGGGGATCGTCCGGGGCAGGAAAACCGTATCGCCCACTTTGGCATCAATGATCCGGTCGCCAATGGTGAAACGCAGGTTCCCCTCCTGAATAAAGAAAAGTTCGTCCTCCCGTTCGTGCACGTGTTTGGGAGGCTCGCAACCCTGGCGTAGTATTACCTCAATCAGGGAGAAGGTTCCGTTGGTTTGTTCGGTAGTGACGCGGAAGGTCATCAGGTGGCCGTGGTGATTCCGAACCGTACCGGCCTGTATGCCGGTGGTTGGTTGTAAGGTTGTCATTGTGTTGCAGATAAGTGTGAATAACTGCCGCAAAGGTGACCGCCGTGATCAGGAAAACCGGGTGTAAACTCCGTGGAACGGTAGAAAAAAGAAGTGAAGCCGGGATGGACTCTAGTGAAACGTATTGAAACTTTATGTTACTAAAATTTGCCAATTAAGTAACATTTTTAGTTACATTGTGGAGCGATTAGTCAATCAGATCCGATGGACAAACCCGAAAAGATATTAGCAACGGCCCTCCGGTTATTTGTTACGAACGGTTTTCACGGTACGCCCACCAGCAAGATTGCCAGTGAAGCCGGCGTTTCCAACGGAACGCTTTTTCATTATTTTAAAACCAAAGACGAATTGGTGGTGGCTCTGTATACAACCATCAAGGGGGAACTAAACCAGTTTTTAGAAAGTCAAATCAACACCGCTTCAACCAGCAAGGAAAAATTCAGGCGGTTTTTCGTCGGCTCGGTTGAATGGGCGCTGAACAACGGCGACGCTTTCTACTTTATTCAGCAGTTCCGGTTTTCTCCGCATCTGAACCTCGTTTCGGAAGAAGAAACCCGCCAGCAAAGTGAAATGCACACGCAGTTGCTTCAGGAAGCTCAGAGTTTGAACGGACTAAAACCGCTCCCGGTGGACCTGATTGCCACGCTGACGGCCAGCCAAATCAATGGGGTCCATCAGTACCTGGTGGAAAAAGCCGTGGGGCCTGATGAGCAACGCAAACTAATCGACGACGTTTTTGAATTGACCTGGGCAACGGTCGCAAACCCTGAAATACGATGACAACAACTGGAATACGGGCGATTATTACCGGTGCAACCGGTATGGTCGGGGAGGGGGTGATGCACGAATGCCTGCAACATCCGGACGTAGAAGCCGTCCTGCTGATCAATCGGAAACCGTCCGGCTTTTCGCACCCCAAACTAAAGGAAATCGTTCATGCCGATTTTTATCATTTTGCAGCCATTGAAAACCAACTGGTTGGCTACAATGCCTGTTTCTTCTGCCTGGGGGTCTCGTCGGTCGGAATGCCCGAACAGGAATACTACAGGGTGACCTATACGCTGACATTACACGTAGCCACCACCTTGAGCCGCCTGAATCCGGACATGACGTTCTGTTACGTATCGGGCGCTGGTACGGACAGCACCGAAAAGGGCCTGTCCCGCTGGGCTCGCGTAAAGGGCAAAACCGAAAACGACCTGACTAAATTACCGTTCAAACAGGTGTTTAACTTCCGGCCGGGTTTTATTAAACCCACGAAAAACCTAAAGAATACCAATAAATATTACCGCTACATCGAATGGTTGTTCCCCATTGGCCGGGCGTTGTATCCGAGCGGTTTCTGTACGATGGAGGAATTGGGAAAAGCCATGATCAACTCGGCGCGGAACGGCTACGAAAAGCAGATTCTGGAGGGGAAAGATATTATAGAATTGGCAAAGCGGATGCCGGTTTCGGGGGATAGGGAATACTTTACGTAAACTCCCGCACCAGTTCCAGGTGAAAAACCGTTGGTTCACCCTCGGCCGACCTGACGGAGATGCGGCCCTGATGAAGCCGCACAATTCGCTCCACCAGCGACAGGCCCACGCCGTAGCCCCGGCTTCCGGCCGTTTGGCGGCTCCGGTAAAACGGCTCAAAAATATACGGTAAATCGTCGGCCGGGATGGGGTCGCCGTCGTTCTGAATGTTGATCTGCACCGACGTTTCGTTGAAATAGACCTGGATCAGCGCCTTGCCGTCGCTGGAAAACTTGCAGGCATTTTCGGTCAGGTTTTTCAGGACGGTGCGCAGCAGCGCGGTGCTGCCCGGCACGGCCAACTGGTTAAAATCTTCGGGCAACTCCTCAAAACGAACCGCTACCTCGTAGCAGGAATTGATGGCGCTGACCTCGTCCCGAATGTCCCAGATTACTTCGTCCAGCCGCACCGAGTCGGTCAGCAGGGAAACCGCCGATGCCTGATTGACCTGCGAGAGTTGCAGCAATTCCCGCGTCAGGGTCGATAAGTCGCTTACATCATCCAGCACGGACCGGATCGTCTCCTCGTAAACCTCCGACTCCCGGCGGTTGAGCAAGGCCACTTCCAGTTGGGAGCTGATCTGGGTCAGCGGATTTTTTAGTTCATGGGAGACGTTGGCCACAAACATCCGTTGCAGCCGGAACGATTCGTCAATCCGGTCGAGCAGGTGATTAATCGTTGTCGACAAGCGGTTGATTTCGTCATTTTCCACGCTGACGGGTAGACGCTCCTGTAAAGTGTTGGGAAAGATATGGTTTAACTGTTGTTCCATTCGCTGCATCGGGCGGAGCACTTCGCTCGCGTAGACCCAGCCGGAGAAGGCCACGATTCCGACAATGGCGATAAATAACCCGATCAGAACGGCCAGCATCCGGAGCAGAAACTGATCGCCGTAAAGGTTTTCGGCGCTGGCCAGCACAATGTACCGTTCGGAGCCCTTCTGGTATTCCAGCCCCGTTACGTAAGCCAGCCCCTGCCGGAAGCGCATGCCCTCGTGCCGCCGGATGGCATCCAGATCTTTCGTCGATACGGCCAGCGGGGGGCTTTCGCGGACCTGATTCGTAATGAAAATAGGAACGTTCTGGCCGTCATAAACCGCTATTTTCTGGGCGGGAAGCTGATCTTTGCGCAAACGGGCGTACTGGCTTAATAACTGCGGACCCATGTTCCGGCGCGTCATCAACTCACCAACGGTGTCGGCCTTCCGTTCGAGACGGCGGTAGAAATCCGAAGAAATAAAATACCAGCAAAACGCGTAGATACAGGTAAAGGCCAGGGCCAGAATAGCCGAAACCAGGCCGGTAAAGCGAAGAGTCAGTCGGGTACGGATGGTCATACCGTTGGAGCAAAATTATAGAACGGCAAGCCCGACGCGGTTATTATCGGAGCAAAGCAGGAATGTCGACCAGCCAGGCAATCATCAGGGTCAGGACGAAAAGGCTGACCATCAGGATCATTAGCCAATCCGGTTGCCAGGGTTCCCGGGGGGCGGGTTTGGACGGACGCACACGGTTGGGGGAGCGGGCCAGATGGCCTGAATGGGCTCCAAACGGATGGTTGTACCGGATTTTAGAAGTCATATTGTGTTGGTAGAGACACGCTTGACTACAAAAAAAAAGCAAATTTCTTAAACAGGACTAAATGAAACCTTAGAATTTACTTAGAAGTCCATTCGGTATTGTCTATTCCTCCCGAAGAACATACCCCATTCCAAACTGGGTGTGAATGAGTTTCTTGGGAAAATCTTTGTCAATTTTTTTTCGCAGGTAATTGATATACACTTCAACTACGTTGGTTCCTGCGTCAAAGTTCAGATCCCACACCTGCGCGGCAATATCCGCTTTGGAAACCACCCGCCCCTGATTACGCATCAGAAATTCGAGCAGGGCAAACTCCCGGGCGGTCAGATCAATGGAATGGCCGTCGCGACTAACAGTTTTGGCGTCCAGATTCATTTCTATACCCGCAAACCGCAGCGTCTGGGCGTTCATCTCGATCTGACGGCTTCGCTTGGTCAAAGACCGGATTCGGGCCAGCAATTCGGCAAACTGGAACGGCTTGGTCAGATACTGGTCCGAACCGACGTCGAATCCCATCACTTTGTCGCTGGTTTCATCCAGCGCCGTCAGGATCAGAATAGGGGTTGTGACGCCTTGAGCCCGCAGTTGCCGAACGAGTTCGAAGCCGTTGATGCCCGGAATGATGACATCGGTAATGATCGCGGCATACGAATTTTTCAGCGCCAACCGTTTGGCAATCAGTCCGTCGTAGGCAATATCTACTTCAAACTGCGTTTCTTCCAGCCCTTGTCGGATCGCGTGTAGGGTTTTGGGTTCATCTTCAACCACTAAAATCTTCATAGTCGAGCGCCAATCATTCATTACCTAACCATACCCTGTTCAGATTGTTATGGGAATTCGGCGTGGCAAAAAAAGCATTCGCTAAGTTGTTAAGCAAATTCTAAGCAGTTCTTAACGTACTTCTAAGCTTCCCTCGGTTGCTTTGCATGGAAAGAGCGGGCAACAGCCGGGTTTGGAATGATCCGTATCGCTCTGATTCTTTTTTAAATTAGCAATGAATAGCGCGTTTTTAGGTTTGTCTAAAATGCCGGATAGCCATCGGAAAAGAGTTCGATGGCTATTTTGTTGTATTCAGTGCAGTAAAAACAGCGCAATCAGCCAGTACTTAAAAATAGACATTTGACTTTTGAGGGAAGTCAAGGCTTTATAGAGCAAGTTAGCAACCGACTGGCGATTAATTTCCATCAATTCCGAAATCTCCTCGTTTTCCATCCCCTTGTAAAACTTCAGGAAAACCACTTCCTGCTGCCGTTTGGGGAGGCCCGCAATGGCCTGCCGGATTTTGCGCTGGCTTTCGGAATCGGTTTCGCTCTTTTCCATTTCGGTTTCAATCGTTTCCCAATCCGACACCTGGTCAACTTCCTGGAACATAGGAACGGAAACCGCGTGCTTACTTCGACGGAATTCCTGAAGTAGCTGATTACGGAGCGACTTAAAAAGGTAAATGGAAACGTACTGAATGGTCAGCGACTGCCGTTTTTCCCAAATGTTAATAAAAATCTCCTGAATGGAGTCCTTGATGAATTCCCGGTCCGTAGTAAAATTGACCGCGTAGCCAAACAACGCGCGGTACTGCGATTCGGCTAATTGACAAAAAGCCATCTTGTCTCCGGCTTTCGATCGCTGCCAGAGATCCAGTAAATGGTCGTTTTCCTCAATAATACGCTGTCGATGATCCAAAGTAACGAGCACCTCTTTGTTAATAGAAGGTAAAATAACAGCTTTAATTGGTAAAACATAAATAAAAAACCGCCCATTTGCGATTTATACAAGTAATAGCCGTTAAAATCCCAAGTTCTCAAAATAAAATTTGCACAATGCCGGGATCATTAGGCTGGGCGCGGAAGATGGCCAACCTGGATAAAATGCTTGGGCCACCCTCCGCGACTGGCCTCGTTACTCCTGAAATTCGATGCTGGTCAGCTTCAGAACCTCGTCGTTGGGCTTATCGCGTTTGATGGCAACAAAGTAAACATCGTGTTTGCCGCTGACGGGTTTAGTAACCTTGCCGGTCAACAGCTTTAGTTTGCCCCAGTCACCGCTGGGTCCGTAGGACGTCCGGCTGATCACCGGTCCGGCCTGTGAGTCAATCCGGACCTCAATCTCGCCCGTGTTGTTCCCCGATGCGTATTCGTAGACAAACTGGTTAATGTTCGTCAGGTCAGTGTTTTTCAGCAAAATGTACGCCTTGTGGCCGCCTTGCGACAGATTGTCCCGAAACCGGGAGAAACCAACGTGTGCATCGGCAAAAACCGTCCGCACCTTCGCATTCCGCAACGTAACGACCTCCGTGCCGGTCAGCGGCCCGACGGCCTGCCCGCCCTTGTCCGTATACGAAGCCAGCAGCGTGTATTGCCCCCGCACTTCGTCTTTTTGGTGATCGTTCAAGGCGAGCGAACCCTGCAAGGGCAACGGTTTCGGGTCACGCGGCTTGTCGGTGAGCGAGAAAATATACCGCACCATTTCCTGCGCGTCGGCTTCGGCTACCTGCGGGTGGGCGCTCATCACGTGCACGTTCCCCCAGTTGCCGCCCCCGCCTTTGATGATTTTCGTTGCCAGCTTTTCAACGGCTCCGGTTTCGCTTTTATAACGCTGCGCCACGGCCAGCAGCGACGGCCCCACCGACACTTTATCGATTGTGTGGCAGGCTTTGCAGTCGCTGGCATCCATCAGGGTTTTCCCCGGGGGATTGCTCACCAGCACCGACGTGGGCGACTTGGCCGCGTTCGGGTCGAGCGTGCTGGGCTGCGGGTTGTAAACGTAAACGAACTTGATGCGTTTTGGGTCAATTTTGCCATCTTCCCGGTCCTGCACCTTCACCGAATACGCAAACGGTTTTCCTTCCCAGAAAAAGGATTTATTCTGGGTGCTGGCAATGGCGATGGCCGGTTTCGTATTCCCTACTTTAACCAACACCGTATCCCGGCCCACCAGCCCCGCCCGGTCGGTGACGCGCAGAATGGCCCTGTAAACGCCCGGTTTGTTATAAGTATAACTGGGGTTGGGCGTAGTGGCACCCACGGTTTTTCCGTCGAACAGCCACTCGTATTTCACGGCGTCGTCATCGTCGAGGTCGCGGCTGCCCCGGCTGCTGAACTGCACCCGCAACGGCGCTTGGCCGGCTGCTTCGCGCAGAATCGGGAAATTCCGGCGTTCGGAGGTCAGGAAAACCGTGCGGTCGAGGTGGTTTTCTACCGCCGTATCCGAAACGCTGGCCTGGGCAATGGGGGCGCGGTTGCCGGTATTGTATTCAATCCTGACCAGCCGGGCGTCTTCGTTGTCGGCTCCGTACACCGAACCGTATTCCAGCATATACATGGCTCCATCGGGTCCGAAATCAAGGTCGATGGGCCGCCGGAAGTCGCCGTTGCCCGCCATAAACGGTTCGCTGCGTACGTAATTTTCGGCCTGGTCGAACGTCAGGACCAGCACCCAGTTGCGCATCCAGTCGAACACAAACAGCTTGCCGTCGTAGTAATCCGGGAACTTGCTGGCCGACGATGAATTTCGGTTGTAGGTATAAAACGAACCAGCCATGGCGCTGCGACCCCCGAAGCCCAGTTCCGGAAACTCCTCCGAAGGTGCGTACGGATACCAGATCATGGCGGGCGTGGCCGGTGGCAGTTGGTTCAGACCGGTATTGTTCGGGGAGTTGTTCACGGGCGCGGCCGGATCGAATTTCGGACCGGCGGTTTTGGCCGCAAAATCCCACTTCGCATACGCGTAATTGTTACCGACAAAATACGGCCACCCGAAATTCCCGGCTTTTTTGGCCTGGTTAAACTCGTCGTAGCCGCGCGGTCCCTGCGGTCCGTCCTGACCGGCATCGGGGCCAATTTCACCCCAGTACAAAACCGATGTTTTCGGGTTGACGGCAATGCGGTAGGGGTTCCGGCAGCCCATCGTGTAAATCTCCGGTAAAGTTTTCGGCGTTCCTTTCGGAAACAAATTGCCGTTGGGAATCGTGTAGGCGGGCGCGCCCCCGGCTCCGTCGGGTTCGGGATGAATGCGCAGGACTTTACCCTTCAAGTCGTTGGTATTAGCCGACGAACGCTGGGCATCCAGGCTGTAAAATTCTGCGCCGGGCCGCTCGTCCATGGGAGAGTAGCCGTCGGACGGAAACGGGCTGGAGCTGTCGCCGGTCGACAAATAGAGATTGCCGTCCTTGTCCCACGCCAACGAACCGCCGTGGTGCGAACCGCTCACTTTCTGCACCGGCACTTTCAGCAGCACCTTTTCCGACGCCAGATCAAGCGTGTTGTTGGCCTTGACCGTAAAGCGCGAAAGCTGAAAATTGACGGGTTCTTCCGTTTGGCCGGCGGGGGCATAATACACAAAAAGGTGCCCGTTTTTGGCAAAATTCGGATCAACCGTGACGCCGATCAAACCCGTTCCGCCCGCGTAGGTGATCGGGAATTTATGAACCAGCGAGTGTTTTCGCGTTTTGGTATTGTAAACCGACAGATTGCCCTGCAATTCGGTGAAGAAAATCCGGCCGTCGGGCGTAATGGCCAGTTCCATTGGCGAGGCCAGGTCGTTGACCAGCACGGTTTTGACGAAGCGGTTGGGTTCCGGCGTTACTTTGGCGTAGGCTTTCTGATAGTCCAGCGGTTTGCCTTCACCGATGGCGTATTTTATACCGCCCAGCAAATGTTTTAAAAACAGCGGCTCACTGAAGCTTTCGTCGGTGTGGCCGTTGCCGGTATAGAATGCCCGTCCGCCGTCGAACTCGTGGTACCAGCTAATCGGGTGATTGGCTCCGTTGGTGCCGCCTTCGTAACTGTTTTCGTCGAGGTACGCCAGCGTTTTGATGCCGGTGTAAAACGAGCGGTAATTGTACCATTCGTCGGTCCGGTCCCAGCGATCGGGCAGGAGAGTGGTCGACGCGTGTTTTTTGTTGGAAACCTCAACGGTGGCTTTCCGGACGTTCGGGTTGTGCGGATGGCTGGCAAAATGCGCGCCCATCAGCTTGCCGTACCAGGGCCAGTCGTATTCGGTGTCGGCAGCCGCGTGGATACCGACGTACCCGCCCCCGGCCTGGATATACCGTTCAAAAGCTGCCTGTTGCTCGCCGTTCAGCACGTTGCCGGTGGTGTTGTTGAAAATAACCGTCGCGTACTTTTTCAGGTTTTCGTCCGTAAACAGGGCCGAGTTTGTGGTGGTGTCCACCAAAAAGTTATTTTCCCGGCCCAGTTTCTGAATAGCCGCAATTCCAAACGGAATGGACGTATGTTTCCAGCCTTTGGTTTTCGAAAACACCAGTATAGAAACCGGATCGGCCAGCCGGGCGGTCATGCTGGCGTGCACACAGAAAATAATACCAACGAGTAGGAGTGAGCTGATTCGCATTAGTAATGACATGTCAGGCTACTAAATTAAGGGCTTTTAGAGGTTTTTCTTCTTTAATTCTTTAACGGCATGATCAACGGCCCGGGCGGTCAGGGCCATGTAGGTCAGCGACGGGTTTTGCGTGGAGGTGGATGTCATGCAGGCGCCGTCGGTGACAAACACGTTTTTGCAGTGGTGAAGCTGGTTCCATTCGTTGAGCAGCGAGGTTTTGGGGTCTTTGCCCATCCGCACCCCGCCCATCTCGTGAATGTCGGAGCCGGGCGCGGCTTTGGAATCCGTGGCTTTGATGTTGGTAAACCCGGCTTTGGTAAACATCTCCGTAAACTGTTCGAGGTAATCCTTGATCATCTTCTCGTCGTTGTCGTCCCAGCCGGCCGAAATCCGGAGCGTCGGGATGCCGTACGGATCTTTCCGCTCTTTGTCGAGCGCCAGAAAACTGCTTTCTTTCGGAATGGTTTCGCCCATCATCCAGGCGCTGACGTTCCAGTTGCCCCATTTGCGGTGGAGAAGTTGCTCTTTCAACCCCGCTCCGATGCCTTCCTGGGTTGAATACATGCCCCGCCCGGCTCCGAAACCCACGGCGTAGCCCCGCAGAAAGTCCATTTCCTGTTTGTGCAAATTCCGGAAGCGGGGAAAGTAGCTGTGGTTCGGATTTTTGCCGTCGGTGGCTTTGTCGGGAAAACCGTCGAACTCCGCCGACATGCGGCCCCGGTAATTGTGCCAGGCGACGTATTTACCCAGTAGCCCGCTGTCGTTGCCCAAGCCGTTCGGAAAGCGGCTCGAGGTGGAGTTCATCAGAATCAGGTTGCTGTTCAGGGCCGAACCGTTCACAAAAATGAGGTTGGCGTAAAATTCCAGCATCTGCTTCGTATTGGCATCGACCACCCGAACGCCGATTGCTTTCCCAGACGTTGGCCCGGCCTTTTTCTCGTCGTAAATAATCGAGTGCACCACCGAATGGGGCCGTAACGTCATCCGGCCGGTTTTCTCGGCCCAGGGCAGGGTGGAGGCATTGCTGCTGAAATACCCGCCAAACGGACATCCCCGCACGCACAAGGCCCGGTGCTGGCATTTGGCCCGGCCCTGCGCCGTGTGAATCGGCTGTGGACTGGTGATGTGGGCGCACCGGCCCTGAATCAATTGCCGGTCCTGATAATTCCGGGCAATGACGTTCTGAAAATGCGTTTCGACGCAGTTCATTTCGATGGCGGGCAGAAACTCACCGTCGGGCAGGTGGGGCAAACCGTCTTTGTTGCCCGAAATACCGGCAAATTTCTCGACGTAGCTGTACCAGGGCGCAAGGTCTTTGTAACGAATGGGCCAGTCGACCACAAAACCGTCGCGGGCCGGGCCTTCAAAATCGAAATCGCTCCACCGCTGCGTCTGGCGCGCCCACAACAGCGACTTTCCGCCGACGTGGTAGCCCCGCGTCCAGGTAAACGGTTTGTCTTCGATGTACGGTTGTTCGTCTTCCTTGACGGCCCAGTGTAAGGTTTCTTCGCGCATGAACGACCGCGCCTTGCCGTATTCGGCCCGCGTTGCCAGCGGCACCTGCCCCCGGTGTTCGAAGTCCCAGGGGTTGAGGTTGGCGGTCGGGTAATCTTTCACGTGTTTCACATCCCGGCCCCGTTCCAGCACCAGCGTCCGGAGTCCTTTTTCGGTTAATTCTTTGGCCGCCCAGCCCCCGCTGATGCCCGACCCGATGACAATGGCATCGAACGTCAAGGCTTTTACGGCGTCAATAGTCAAGTTTGCCATTGCTTTATCGGGAAGAAACCGGTACGCAGCCGTAGTAGTGGCCCGGAATGGGTTGATAATTATAATGTTTCGTCATGACGTACTCCGAGGTTGTAAAGCCCTGAATGGTCAGTTGCCGAACCAGCTTGTAAAAATCGCTCAGCGGGATTTCCGGCGTTTTTTCGAGGGCCGCCAGCACCGCAAGCCGTTGCGGGGTGTCGCAGGAAATGAACGGTTGGTTGTGTTGTTGCCGGGCGGTTTCGTCGACGTTCTTCAGGCCGTTGGTGAAGGCCGTCTGCACGTCTTTTTCGTAGCAATCCGTTATCATTTTCTGAATAAACGTCTGCACGTTCAGGGCCTTGGCCCCCGGCGTATCCGTTTGCGGAATGATTGTGTCAACCACTTCGGTCAGGACGGCATCGAGGTGGGGGGGCAGAAAAGCCGTTTCGGATTTGACCGTAGCCGGATTCCAGCCGCTGGCCCAGTTTGGCAACACCAGCAGCCCTCCAGCGGCTGTTGCCAGATTTTTAAGGGCAATTCTTCGTTTCATCATAGTACATTTGGGTTCAGGAAATCCTGATTATACGTATAAAGCAGTACGTCCTGTAAATCTGCTTTATAGTTATAAAAAATGTCACTATTTTCTTACTGAAACATCCGTTTTTACATGCTGAAGCTCAACCACATTCACCACATTGCCATCATCTGCTCCGATTACGAACGGTCGAAGCATTTTTATACGGAAATACTTGGCTTGGAAATCATGCAGGAGATCTACCGGGCTGCGCGCGATTCATACAAGCTGGACCTGGCGCTGAACGGGCAGTATGTGATTGAACTGTTTTCGTTTCCTGACCCACCGGCGCGCCCTTCGCGGCCCGAAGCCCTGGGGTTGCGTCACCTGGCGTTTGCGGTTGAGGATGTAGAAAAAGCAAAAGCCGCCCTGGAAGCGGCTGGCGTGGAGGTGGAGCCCATCCGGGTCGATGAACATACCGGGCGACGGTTTACGTTCTTCAGCGATCCGGATGGGTTGCCTCTCGAGTTTTACGAAGAATAATCAGTGAGCCGTGGAAAGCTGCGGCATCGCCGTTTGCTGGCGGCAGTGCTCGTAGGCTTCAATGAGTCGGTTGTGGTGCTGCCGGGTTTTGAGCCAGGTCCGGGCGGAGGTCTGCTGAATCATTTCCTGCATGCAGGGGTATTTGGCAAACGCGGCCTCCAGGTTATGCCGGTTTAACGACAGCACCGGTTCGTCGGGCGTCACGCTGAAAAAGTAGTGCTCCGTGGCGCCCTCGCCAAACTCCGACTGGCGGTAGAGCGTCAGCGTTTTTTCCTCGACCACTTCGTAGGTTTTGCCCAAATACAGCCGGTAGAGCGTGCCGTTGGTCTGCTGGTATCCCCAAAGCTGCTCGGTGGGCGCGGCCTTTTTCTGGCCCCCGTCCGTCGTAACCTGAACCTGATACGGATGCCAGTGGACTTTCACCGCCCGCAGGTCCGGTTGCTGAAGCTGGTAACCGCCCGTTTCGTTGCGGTACACCAGTTGGTAGTGGTTGCGCTGGGAGCGGCAGCCCTGAACCAGGAGCAATACCGCCCACAACCCGATTAGATACCGCTTCATTTCCGACCGGCGTTTACGGCCTGACCGTCGCGGATTTCTTCCGACGCAATCCGGACAATGGGTTCACCGGCGTGCAGTCCGCCAAATACTTCCACCAGACTGTCGAGCGTGTTGCCTTTTTCGACGGTCACCCACTCGGCTTTGTTGTTGGCGACCCGAATGACAAACGTTTTCTCGCTGGAGCTGACCACGGCGGTTTTCGGAACAAACAGCGTGGAAGCCGTCCGTTCAACCGGCAGCCGAACCTCGGCGTACATGCCGGGCTTGAGCAGATTGGTCTTGTTGTCCACATCGAACTCGGCCATCATCGCCCGGTTGGCTTCCACCAGACTCTGGGCGCTCCGGGCCAGTTTTGCGTTGAACTGCTGCTCCGGCATGGCGCTGACGCTGAACGAAACCGTGCTTTTGCTGGGCAATTGGTTTGCAAACGTTTCCGGAACGGCTACCGTCAAGCGCAACGTCCGGCTATCTTCCAGTACAAACAGCGGTTTGGCGTTGCTGTCCCCCGCGCCCACCAGCGCTCCGGCGCTGACGTTCCGTTCGGTGATGACGCCGTCGAACGGCGCCGTGATGGTCAGGTACTGCCGCAGTTCCTTTTTGGTCTGGTAATTGGACCGGCTGGCCTGAATCGTGCCCGTGGCAACGGCTACCGTCGCGCTGTCGGCCAGCATCCGGGCTTCGGCCTGATCGAGTTCGTGCAGCGAAACGGCCCCTTCCACTTTGCTGGTTTGCAGCAGGCGGTTATACGTGAGCCGACTGGCACGGAACCGGGCCTTCTGCTCGTTGATGGCGGCTTCCTGAGCCTGCAACTGGGCCTGGGCCTGCGCCAGTTCCGACAGTACTTCCGGCGCGTCGAGCACCGCCAGTACCTGCCCTTTGCGAACAACCGAACCCCGGTCGACGCGCACATCGCGGATGAACCCTTTCACTTTGGCGTACAGGCTCACCCGGTTCCAAGGTTTCAATTCGCCCGGCAGAACAATCTGTTTGCTGGGGCGCAGGGTCTGCACTTCCGCCGTAGCCACCTGTTGCACTTCGGGCGCCTTGACGGTTTTCTTTTCTTCACTGGAGGCTGAGGTGCAGGCCGCCATACCGGCTGCGGCAACAACGGGCCAAACGAGGTTTAAAAGCGGTTTCATGCGACAGTACTCAAGGGTTGGTGATAAAATTTGCTTTCCGGATCTTCCGGATCAAGGGATACCGATTGGAGGGCGGCTTTGGTCTGGAACTGGGTAAACACACAGGGCAGAATCAACAGGGCCGCCAGCGTGGAGGCAATCAAACCGCCGATCACGGCCTGACCGAGCGGGGCAATCTGGTCACCACCTTCGCCCATGCCCGATGCCATCGGCACCATCCCGGCAATCATGGCGATGCTGGTCATCAGAATCGGACGGATCCGGCTGTTGGCCGCCAAGACCACGGCTTTGCGCGTATCGCCAATCTCCAGCCGCAAGTTTTCGGCGTTCGTCACCATCAGAATGGCGTTGGCCACCGACACGCCCACGGACATGATCAGCCCCATGTACGATTGCAGGTTGAGCGTCGCTCCGCAGGCCAGCAGCATCAGCAAGGCTCCGGCTACTACCGCGGGAATGGCCGCCAGAATCACCAGCGAGAGCTTAAACGACTGGTAATTAGCCGCCAGCAGCAGGAAGATAATCACGATGGCGACGAGCAGACCGGTTTGCAGACTACTGAGCGTATCGGTCAGCAGGTTGGTCTGGCCGCCCATTTCGACCAGGACGCCCCGGGGCGGTTCGCCCGCGTTTTTGATGGCCTGTGTGACGGCTTTCTGCGCCGAACCCAGGTCTTTTTCCTGCAAGTTGGCCGTGATCGTCACCAGTCGGTTCGGACCGGCGCGGTCGTATTCACCGGGGGCCGTGCCTTCCGTGAAGGTGGCAACGTCCGACAGCAAGGGGTGCATTTCGCCACTTTTCAACGGAATATTACCGATGTCGCTGGCGCTGCTCATTTTGTATTCCGGAATCTGCACCTGCACCTGATAGGCCAGCCCCTTCGACTCGTCGAGCCAGAGGTTTTTATCGGTAAACCGGCTGGACGAGGTAGCCGCCACCATCGACCGGGCCACCTGCGTGGACGTGACGCCCAGTTGACCGGCGCGTTCACGGTTCAGCGTAACGTTCAGGACGGGGTATTGCAACGGCTGGGCAATCTGCACATCGCGCAGGAAGTCGATTTTCGCCATTTCGGCCCGGATCTTGTTCGCAAACCGCCCGGCTTCGGCTAGGTCCTTGGCGGCAACCGTCACCTCGATCGGCGTGGACGCGCCCTGGCTCATGATTTTTTCGGTCAGCTCGATGGGTTCGAACGAAATGGCCGCCGTGGGCAGAGCTTTGGCGATGCGCCCCCGCAGGTCTTCTTTCAGATCGTCCATTTTCACCGGATGTTCTTCGTTGAGCGACACCTGCAAAACCGCTTCGTGGGGTCCGCTGTTGAACACGAAGATGTTGGACGTACCGTAGCTGGATGGCACCGTGCCGACGTAAGCCGACGAAATTTCGACATTGTCCGCACCCACGGCTTCTTTGATGATATCCAGCACCTTCAGCGTCGCCATCTCGGTGCGTTCTACCCGCGTTCCGTCCGGAATTCGCAGGCGCATCTGGAATTGGTGGCTGTTGCCGTGCGGCAGAATGTCCGTTCCGATGACCATGAAACAGATGACAATAACCGCCAGACTGCCCACCAGATAACCACCTACCACCAGCCCCCGGCGGTTCAAGACTTTTTCGAGGACAGCCGAATACCGTTGCTTGAACTTGTCAAAACCGGTTGGATTCTTGGCCGGGTGGGCGGCTTCATCGAGGATGGAATGACGTTCGGCTGCATCCAGCGCCAGCGTTGGCGCTTCATGTTCCGGGTGGCTTTTTAGCAGCCAGTTGGCCAGTACCGGCACAAAGGTCTGCGAGAGCAAGAACGAAACGATCATGGCAAATCCCACCGACAGCGACAGCGGCAGAAACATCGAGCGCGGCACCCCACTCATCACGAACGCGGGCGCAAAAACCGCCAGAATCGCCAGCAGAATCAGAAATTCCGGGAAAACAATTTCCTTACAGGCATCCCAGATGGCCACGGCTTTGGGCTTGCCCATCTCCAGGTGCTGGTGAATGTTTTCAATCGTCACCGTCGCCTGATCGACCAGAATCCCGATGGCCAGCGCCAGTCCGGAAAGCGTCATGATGTTGATGGTTTGCCCGAACAGATTGAGCATCAGGACGGCCGCCAGAATGGAGATCGGGATGGTCGTGATTACGATGATCACACTCCGCCAGTCGCGCAGGAACAGCAACACCATCAAACCCGTCAGCACCGCGCCCAGAATCCCTTCCGTGACCAGACTTTTGAGGGCGTTGGTCACGTAAACCGACTGGTCGAATTCGTAGGAAATCTTCACGTCTTCCGGGACGGCCGCGCGCAGTTCGGGCAGGGCCTTCCGGATGTTGTTTACCACATCGAGCGTCGAAGCATCCGACTTTTTGACCACCGGAATGTAAACCGCCCGCCGTCCATTGACCAGCGCGTAACTCACCGTTACGTCGGCTCCGTCTTCCACCGTGCCAATGTCCCGCACAAACACCGTTGGTCCGGCGCCCACGCGGATCGGAATGTTCAGGAAATCTTCCGGCCGCTTCACCAGCGAATTCACCGGCGTCATCAGGGCTTTGTCGCCAATTCGGATGTTACCGGCCGGCGAGGGCTGGTTGTTGGTAACAATCGACTTGATGACCTCTTCGGGCGTGAGCTGGTAACTGCGCACGAGTTGCGGATCGACCTTGATAATGACCGTCCGCTGGTTACCCCCGAACGGCGGAGGGCTGGATACGCCCGGAATCCGGGAGAACATCGGCCGCACCCGCGACGACGCGTAATCCTGAATTTCGTTCAGCGAACGGCTCTGGCTTTCAAAAACCAACTGCCCCACCGGTACCGAGCTGGCATCAAACCGCACGACCTGTGGCGGCACGGTTCCTTCCGGCATGTAAGCCTTTGCCCTGGAAACGTTGTTGGCGACTTCGGCAGCCGCCTGCGCCATGTCGGTACCGGGATAAAATGAAAGTTTGATCAGCGACAATCCCTGAATGGTTTTAACGTCGATGTCGCGGATACCGGAAACGTACAGAAAGTGGTCCTGGTAACGGGTGGCAATAAAGCCGTCCATCTGATCGGGGGCCATCCCGCCGTAGGGCTGGACGACATAAATGGTGGGTAAATCCAGATTCGGGAAGATATCCACCGGAATGGTTACCAGCGACAGCCCCGAAAAAAACAGGATACCGAGCACCAATACCACCACCGAAATGGGTTTCCGCAGGGCGGAGCGAATGATCTGATACATAGAATAGACTAGTTAAGCTGGTTCATGAAGATCGACAGGTCGCCCTCGGCCGCAGCCTTCAGGAGCAGAAAACGCCAGACGTTGCTGGTGGCAACGTAGCCATCGGTTTCGGCCCGGTTGAGGGTGACAAAACTTTGCAGGAGCGTGGGCAGATCGGCCAGACCGTTCTGGTAGCGGGCCTGGGCCTGATTGTAGGCCTGCCGGGCCGCCCGGAGCTGAACGGGAGCCTGCCGGGCCTGTTCCAGACCAACCGAAAGCTGGGTTTCGGCTTCCCGGTTTTGGCGGGTTATGCGCAGTTGCTGGTCGTTGTAGAGTTGCCGGAACCGCTCGACCTGAAACTGCTCACTGCGGTAATCGTGCTTGAGCCGCAGGGTGTTGGTCAGGTTCCAGCGGGCCACCACACCGAATAAGTAATTCGTGGCTTGATAACCCAGGCCCCGGTTGAAATCCATGCGGAACGATTCGTCGGCGTTGGTGAATCCCGAACCCCGCGCCCAACCCGCTCCGACGAGCGAAATGGAGGGCAGCATGGACCGTTGCAAGGCCGTGCTCCGGGCGGATGATAAATCCATTTGCGATTGGAAAAGCCGCAGAACCGGGTTTTTCGGGGAAATGGAATCGGATTCAAAACGGGTTTGGGGCAGCGTCGTGTAAAACCGCATGCTATCGACCCGCAGATCGGTCTGCACCTGGCCGACGAGTTCCGACAGCCGCAGCCGCTGCACCTGTTCGCGCTGCTCACTTTCCAGCAGTTGCAGCCGGGCGCGAACGGCTTCGGCAGTGGCCAGCGAGCTATCAACGCCCGCCCGCATACCGGATTTAACGCCCGCATCGACCACGTTTTTGAACGTCTGCGCCCGTTCGAAGTTCGCGCGCTGCACATCCACGAGCTTCTGGCCCACCAGGAGCGTCAGGTAAGCGTCGATGATCCGGACCTGGTGCTGAAACAGTTCGTTTTCATAGTCCGACTGCGACCGGTGGTGATCCGCTTCGGCGGCTTTGACGTTGGCCTTCACCCGCCCGAAGTTGATGATCCGCCAGTCGATGACGGCGCTGACGAAGCTGCCGGTGGTGCCCTGGTAAATGTTGTCGGGCCGAATGCCGCCGGACGTAGAGATGGCCGTTCCTTCGTTGGGGAAAAACGAACCGTTCAGGGCGTTGCTGGTGGCGTAGGTGTACTGATCCTGAACGATCATGCTGGGCAGGAACTCCGTTCGGCTGGCCTGAACCCGTTTTTCAGCGCTTTTGATTTCGGCCTGCTTGGACTTTAAAAACGGATACGCCTGCGTGCCCTGGTCAATGGCCTGCGTTAAGGTCAGCGTTTGCGCCCGGGCGTCGGCAAACCAAAGGTTGGTTATACATAGGAGCACCGCCAACACCTTTTGACGGTACTGGCGGGCGTTCGGTGAAGCAGCGGCTTTCCTATGAGGCTTACCACTAAAAAACGAAGCGTGTGTCATCGGAATAAATGGGTTGGTTCTGGTAAGAATCGCGACCAATTATTCCACAAAACAATCGTTCAATTCTGGAAACATTTGGGAAAGTCTCCTTAAACCGATGCTTTCCTATTTTTAACGAAGTCGTTTCACGCGAAATTTACAGGTGATTGCTTTTCCGCCCTGGCCACATTCGCCGTTTGGGTATAAAATGGTCTTGAAATTACCTTCTACGTATTCACCGGGTTTCGCGGCCCATTGAGTAATCTGAATGGCGCCGTCTGAGTTGACGGTGTTGTAAGGGGATTGGCAACCGGAATACATGGCGGCATAAACCTTTGAACCGGGCCCCATGCTGAATTCAAGAGCCGCCAGATCCTTGTCAAAAACATATTGACCCTTTCTACCAGGAAAATCCTTGATGGTAATGTCCAGCACCCGGCGATTGGGGGCGGTGGCGCGGAGGAAAAATTTGCCGTCAAACTCGCCAGTAATACAGCCTGTTGCACAATCGCCGTTGATGTCAAAGGTTTGGTCGTCAAACGTAAATTTTAGGTATTGTTCCGTCACGATTTCAATCGGAACAGGAAAGATCATCTTCATAGGACTCCGGCCCGTAATTTCGCCCGTGGCAGGGTCTGTATCATACTGAAAATTAGAAAACGTAAAGTTAACAAAGACCGGGTTCTTGGCGGGTGTTTGGTTGGGGGCCGTATACGTACAGACCGTTCCGGCGGGTGCCAGCTTTCCTTCGCCGTCTAGCTCCCAGGTCATTTTCTCCCCATCTTTGCCCGGGTAATCTTTCCAGACACTATCCACTAAGCCAATCTCTACCCCGTCAATAATCTCCAGGTTTCCAATCTGCTGCAATTTCAGAAGCGCCTTTTCCCCGGCTTTCAGCGTCGTTCGGTCGGCCACCACGCGATAGTATTCGCAAACCTGCCAATCACTGAAGTGGGTGGTTGTCACCGTCAGCGTTTTTTCAGTCGTATTAAGCGTGGTTTTCGTAACCAGCCGGTACTGGCCACTGGCGTTCTGGTAAGCCAGAAACAGGGCTTCCGGCACGGTGCCTTCCAGCGGAAGATTCGCATACGAAAGGCGGAGCGTCAGCGGTTTTGCAAACGTCGTTCCTTCGGGCAGCAGCCGGAACGATTCGGAGCGGGCGCCGGGCAGGGTGTTTTCAACGGGCTGGATCGAAAATTCCGTTGCTTTGGCAACGGCTCCGGCCGGAATGGTCAAGGCAACGCGGCCATCGGCCGTCGCCAGAGTTCCTCCTTCGGCACCGATGGTTTTTGTTGTGGCCGCTCCAATGACCGCTCCGTGCTCAAAGACGGTAACCTGTTTACCAGGTGTGATCGCTTCAGTTGCCTCTTTTTGGCAGGAGGTAAGCAGCACTGCGCTCAGCAGCGCAGCCGTTTTCAGCAGATGATTCAGTAGCATTGTTGTTTTTACGAGTTAATGAGGCAAATTATCTCCTGAATCATCGGCTCAAAACTCATAAAAGCCTGGACTGCGGTTAGTGCGGGATGAAGTGGAACGAACCACCGCTGAATCGGGCGACCTCAATCCTTCCGGATGGCATCAGGGATCACCGCCGGGCCACCTGCGCCCGGATGCGGCTCAGGGAGGGGCCTTTGATGCCCAAGTAAGAAGAGATGTGACCCAGCGAAACCCGGTTCAGAATGTTCGGGAAGGCGTCCAGCAAATCCGTGTAGCGTTCCTCGGCGCTCCGCGTCAGTAAACTTTCCGACCGGCTCTGGTTGAACATGAAGTACTGCTCGGCCAGCAACCGTCCGAAACGCTCCCAGCCGTGCGACTGCACGTATAGAAGTTGCAGATGGTCGCGGTCAATCACCATCAGCTCCGCATCCTCCAGGGCTTCGATGAGGTACGGGCAGGTCATTTGCGTCAGTAATCCTTTCAACGAAGTCAGAAAAGCGTGTTCCGGAATGAAGTAGAGGTTGTGCTCCTGCTCGGTTTTGGGGTCCACATAATACACCCGAAAGAGCCCCTTTAGGATAAAGCCCACCTGCCGACAGACCGAATTCTGAAAATTGAAATAGTCGTGCCGGGCCATCGTCCGGACGTGCCAGAACTCCCGGGCCAGTTGCCAGTCGGCTTCCGAAATACCGGCAAACTGCTGAAGATGATGGTATAAAATGGCTTGTTTCGACGAAATCATCTTCTTTAAAATGGGATTGCCCGCCAACAAGTTCCTTGCACGCGTCGCAAAAAATTGGGGTGCGTCGGACGCTTTTTAACCTAGGTGAAAAAGCGTCCGAAAACCGTCGGTTACCTTTGAACCATCGAAAATAATTCACGAACTACTTCAAATCAGAACCGCCATGAAAATCACACGCAATGCCTCCGCACACTGGGCCGGAACCGGAAAAGATGGAAAAGGAACCCTGACCACCGCCAGTACCGTTCTGAATCAGACGCAATATTCGTTTAATACCCGCTTTGCCGACGGCATCGGCACCAACCCCGAAGAACTGGTGGCGGCCGCCCATGCGGGCTGCTTCGCCATGCAGCTGGCCTTCAACATTCAGCAGGCCGGTTTTGCCGCCGATTCGCTGGACGTAAGCTGCGCCGTGACGCTGGAAGACGGCGGAATCACAAGCTCGAAGCTGACGCTGAAAGCGGGCGTGCCGGGACTGGATCAGGCAAAATTTGATGAACTGGTTGACCATGCCGAGCACAACTGCCCGATTTCGAAACTGTTCAACACCACCATTAGCGTGGACGCTACCCTGGCGTAACCAATTAAATCCTGATTAAAACGGCGGCCGAATGGTTCAATTCGGCCGCCGTTTTTGTTTTGTCATGAGTTAGTAATCAGGGTGATACCGTTGGCAGGATGGGCGGGGGAAAATTTGGAAAGCTGAAAACCTCCCAAATCTTTCCAACATTGGCGTTTACCTTGACGGCTTTTAAAAGCTGATGACGCATGAAAGTACTGGTGGTAGAAGATGAAAAAGGGCTGGCCGAGAGCATCACCGATTACATGAGCAAGGAGGGGTATCTTTGCGAAACGGCGAGCACGTTCCGGGAAGCCGATGAGCGAATTTATCTCTATGATTACGACTGCGTGATCGTGGACCTGACGCTGCCCGACGGCGACGGGTTTCAGATTATCCAGACGTTGAAAAAGCTACTGGCGACCACCGGCGTCATCATCATTTCGGCCCGCAACGCGCTGGAAGACAAGATTCGCGG